>CAVOGC010000050.1:0-39096 GCA_963695105.1 uncultured Gammaproteobacteria bacterium
ATAGTCAACCAGTAGTACCATGATTCTAAAGCGCGGCGAGCGGCCCTGAGAGGGCAAGACAAGCCCACGCTCTTCATGTATAAAAGCTAGATATTGCCCCTGATGCAGGGATCTTTGAGTGAACCGTTCGCGTTGGGGAACGGTCAATAGTATTAGCTCATCAACCCTTGGGAGGTTCGATTTACGATGTTGCAGAAAAACGATGTTCTGGCCAGGGCGCCCATCACGCTAACGCTGGACAAGCCGTCCGCCGGCAACAAGGTCCTGCGCAATACCTATCTGCTGCTGTCGATGACTTTGCTGTTCAGCGCCGTCACCGCCGGTATCGCCATGGCCGCCAACGCGGCGCCGCTGCACTGGCTGATCACGCTGGGCGGCTATTTTGGCCTGCTGTTCGTGGTCACCCGCCTGCGCGACAGCGTCTGGGGCCTGGCTGCGGTGTTTGCCCTGACCGGTTTCCTCGGTTACACGCTGGGGCCGATTCTCAATTTCTACCTCAGCCTGCCGAACGGCTCGCAGGTGGTGATGACCGCGCTAGGCGGCACCGGCGCGATCTTCCTGGCGCTGTCCGGCTACGCGGTGGTCAGCCGCAAGGACTTCAGCTTCATGGGGTCCTTCCTGATGGTGGGTATCCTGGTCGCGTTCCTGGCCGGACTGGGCGCAATGCTGTTTAACATCCCGACCCTGTCGCTGGCGGTATCGGGGATGTTCATTCTGCTGATGTCGGGCATGATCCTCTGGCAGACCAGCGAAATCATTCACGGCGGCGAGACCAACTACATCATGGCCACCGTCAGCCTGTACATCACCATCTTCAACCTGCTCCTGAGCCTGCTGCAAATCCTGGGCATCGTGTCCGGCGACGACTGATTGCGCACCGTCCCACCGACCCGCATCAAACCCCGCCCCGGCGGGGTTTTTTGTTGCAGCCCGAAAACTCCACGCTAGCGCTTCGGAACCCGGCCCGCCGGCTTGAAACCTGCTGGTCTGGCGCCGATCCACGCCACGAAGCGGCGGATCGCCGGATGCGCCAGCAGCGCCTCGCGGCTGTGGTAGCCCGCCTCCATGTCCTTCTCGCTGAGTACTTCGTGAATGTGGTCGTGGCAGGGCCGGCAGATCCACAGAATGCGGGTACGCACCTCCTCACGCTCGAACAGTCGCTGATTGCGCTTCTTGCGATGGCGGGTGCGGGGAATCAGATGATGGCGGGTCAACTCGGAAATGAGACGACCGCACAGCTCGCAACCGGGTGGCTTGGGCGGAATGCGACGGGACCCGGTCATGCGTTTCAGGGCTCCGGCCGGCTTTCAAGACCTTAAAACAAAAAAGGGCCGGACAAGGATGCCCGGCCAAAAACCACCAAAGGAGGATGTGCAGCAGACTGAGGAGAAGCAAAGATGCCTGCTACACGGGAGCCATTCTAGCAAAAAATTTAGAGCAAACATACTATTTTTCGTTGTTTTTCGGCAAAAAACAACATTTTAGTTGAAAAAACAACCAGTTATGCTCAATTTTTTGTTGCTTTACCGAAATAGATGCCTAAATTTAAGGCAATTCCGGCAGAGACGAATCGTCGGACAACGCCAGTATCCCATCGATGAGCCGGTCTGGCTCGCGGATCCCGCCGTGAGTCATCAACATCCGCGCCTTGGCGATCAATTCGACCGGTGTCAGGGGTAGTTCGGGATCGCCCTTGGCATGGGTTCGCCTGACGGTAATCGGTTCGCCGCCGCGTGGCGTCACTGTAACCGCGCTTCCCCAAGCCGCCGGATAAGCCCCGGCATAAGGCTCGGCCACCCGCGGGGCCACCCGCTCGCGCAGTTCCGCCAGTTCGGCCCGCGCCGGCTCGGCGAAAGCGGCGAAATCCACGGTGTCCCGCGCCAGCGCCGCCGCCACGCAATGTTGCAGCGAAAATTTGGCCTCGTAATCGCTCCGCGGCAGTGGCCGATTACATATCTCCAGCGCCGCCGGATAGGTCTCCACTTCGACCCGCTCAATGGCCCCGGCCGGGCAACGATGTCGTAATTCACGGGCCGCGTCGATGGCCGGATGAGTGTGCCGGCAGGAAGGCCAAGGTTTGGTTGAAGTAAGCAGCAACTGCCAGGGACCGTCCGGGTCGCGCGTCACGGCGGCGGGGTCGGCGTCGGGACAGGTGGCGGCGAACCAGCCCTTGACTCCCTCCAACATCGCGGGCGGGCCGGTGAAACCGAACCGCGCCAAATCCGCCGCCAGCACCCCCGCCTCCGCCGCCCGTCCGGCGTGCAGATGCTTGGTCATCGTCCCGGTTTCCAGAAACTGCCAAAGCCCGCAGGATTGCGCGCCGGCGTTGCCCAGCGCGTGCATCGTGGCCAGCGCATCCAGCCGCAGCAGCGCCGCCGTCGCCATGGCCGAACCATAGGGGCCGCAGGTGGCGGTATTGTGCCAAAGTCGATAATGGGCCGGACCGACCGCCATCCCCACCCGGGTCGCCGCCTCGAACCCCCACAGCACCGCCTTGAGCATGGCATGGCCGCGAATGCCTTCCCGCGCCGCCACCGCCCAGGCCGCCGGCACCACCACGCAGCCCGGATGCACCACCGAAGCCCGGTGCAGATCGTCGGTTTCGAGAATGTGGGTCAGCGCTCCCCACAGGAAAGCGCGGCGCGCGGCGTCGGTGATCGCGGTTTCACCGGCCCAACGCAGCAGAATCGTGCCCGGCTCGCTCGTCCGCGCTCCCAGTGCGTTGGCCATCGCATCCAAGGTCAGCAGCGCCGCGTGTTCCAGATCGGTGGCCATGATCGATTTGGTGGTGATCAGTTCGGTCAACTGTTCGGTTAAGGTCGGCCCGGACATGGTTACTCTCCCGTGAAAAACGAATTGGCTGCTGGATACCGCGCCGGCGGCAAGCCACGCTCATGCTTTGCCTATCAGTTTAACCACCGTGCGGAACGTGGCCGGTCACTCCTGCCAGGGCCGTTCGCACTCCATGAAGCGTCGCCAGGACTCGGCAAACAGGCCTTCGTGGACATCCAGCCGGCAGCCGTACCAGCCGTCGATCACTTGCCGGGCGGCGGACACCGTCGTCAGCCGCGCCTCGTCCAGCAACCGCCGCGTGACCGCGATGTCGTTCATCACCCCCAGACCGTCTTGCAGCTTGGCCAGTGCGCTCAAGTAAAGTTTGACCGGCGCCGCCGGGTAGAGGCTGGCGAAGAAATCCTGGGCGTAGCGCAGTTCCTTGATGCGAATCCGCAGCGCGTGCCGCTCCTCGGCGGTCAGCCGGGCAAAGTTCTCGCCCCGCTTCAGCACCCGCCGGTGATCGTCTTCCAACAGCGGGGCGGCGAACTCCAGCACCGCCCCTTCCAGCCGCTCCCGCCGCGGGTCAGCCAGATTTTCCCGCCAGGCGCGCCGGTCCAGCCAATCGGCGAACTGCCGCAACAGCAGAGGATAGTGCGGTTCGTTCAGCGCCGCGCGCAAGGTTCGATAGTGATCCCGACGGAGAGTCTCGGCCCTGGCCCGGAACAGGTGCAGGCCGCGCTTGCGGGGAAAACGGGCGAACACCGGCGGCATCCCCTCTTCCAGAAACACATCCCAGTCGCGGGCCGGCCCCAGAAAACCGTTCAGCCAGCGGATGCCCGCCACCAGTTCGGCGCTGGCCTCGCGCGGAACCAGCGGTCGGAAGACTTTGAGGCCGGAGCGCAGCCGACGGAACGCCACCCGCATCTGATGGACGCCCTCGACCTGCCCGTCCAGCACCGCCGGCCGGTTGGCCTCGGCGTGACGCAGGCAGGCGCGGACGATGGCGATAAAGGCATCCTCGCTGGTGGTGTCGGCCGTCAGGGCGACCGGGCTGGCCTTGGCGTGGGTGATGGCTTGCAAGCTCATGGACCACAATCGCTTTTCAACGCTCGAAGGCCAGCCGCCGGGCGATGCCCTTGGGTTTGCGCTTCTTCAAGCGCCGGGCCTCTTTTTGCCGCCGCTCGGCCAGCTCGATCAGAATCAGTTGGGAACCGCGCGGGTCGTCGCCCTCGCCGGGCGTGCGTTGAATGTAGGTCCCGTCGGACTGCATGTCCCAGGCATCGCGCCGGTCGTTGAGCTGAACATCCAGAATTTGCCGCAATTCCCGCTGCAACTCCGGGAGATCCACCGGCGCCACCACCTCGACCCGACTCTCCAGATTGCGCTTCATGCAGTCGGCCGAACCGATGAAGTATTCTTCGGCCCCCCCATTCAGAAAGTGGTAAATCCGGGTGTGCTCCAAAAACCGGCCGACGATGCTCACCACCCGCACCTGCTCCGACAGCCCCGGAATACCGGGCCGCAGCCGGCAGGTATCGCGAATAATCAAATCCACCGGGACGCCGGCCTGCGACGCCCGATACAGCGCCGCCGTGATGTCCCTGTCCTCCAGCGCGTTCATCTTTAACTGGATCCGCGCCGGCCGGCCGGCCTTGATGTGTTCGATCTCCCGCTCGATCTTGGCCAGCAGCGCTGGCTTGAGCACCTTGGGGGCCGGCAACAGTTTGCGGTACAGACGCTTGGGGACATAACCAGTGGTCAGGTAGTTGAACAGCTCGGTCAGGTCTTCGCCGATGGCCGGGTCGCAGGTCAGCAGACCCAGATCGCTGTACAGTCGGGCGGTGCCGGCGTGATAGTTGCCAGTGCCGATATGGGCGTAGCGGCGCAGGCCGTTGTAGTCGCGCCGCACCACCAGGATGACCTTGCTGTGGGTCTTCAGCCCCAGCACCCCGTAGGTCACATGGATGCCGGCTTCTTCCAGCCGGTTGGCCCAGCGGATATTGGCTGCTTCGTCGAAACGCGCCTTCAACTCCACCACCACCGTCACCTGCTTGCCGTTCCGCGCGGCATCGACCAGGTATTCGATGATCTTGGAATCTTCCGAGGTGCGGTACAGGGTCATCTTGATCGCCAGCACCTTCGGGTCGAAGCTGGCTTCCAGTAAAAACCGCTCGACCGAGGTCGCGAACGATTCATAGGGGTGTTGCAGCAGGATCGGCCCGGTCTCGCGGATGATGTGAAAAATGTTGCGCTTGTCGCTCAGCTTGGGATGATCGAGCGGATGGTGCGAGGGGTCGTGCAGGTCGGGCCGGTTGATGCCGACAATCTGAAACAGATCGCGCAGCGCCATCATGCCATCGACCTCGAACACCTCGCTGGCCTCGTCCAGACCCAGTTCGGCGGCCAGCATGCCCCGATGCACGGGGTCCATGTTTTTTTCCACCTCCAGCCGGACGATGGGGGCGAATTTGCGCTCGCGCAATTCGGTTTCGATCATCACCAGCAAATCGTCGGCCAAGTCCTCGTCGCGCTCGGTGATGGCGTTGCGGGTCACACGGAACAGTTCGCAGGCTTCGATCACCATGCCGGGAAACAGCAGGTCGAGATTGTTGGCGACCACTTCCTCCAGCGGTACGTACAATTCCTCGTCGCCGACCCTGAGAAAGCGTGGAATGCCGGACCCGACCGGCACCTTGATCCGCGCCAGCCCGCTGGCGTCGTCGTTGGGATAGCGCACGGTCACCAGCAGATTGAGCGAAAGGTTGGAAATAAACGGGAACGGGTGCGCCGGGTCCATGGTCTGCGGCGTGACCAGGGGGAAAATGTTTTTCAGGTAGTACTCGCGCATCTGCTTGCGCTGTTCCTCGGTCAGCCGCTGGTGGCTGCGCAGAACGATGCCTTGCTCCTTCAGCAGGCGATGCAGCTCGGACGCCAGCAGCCGCTGCTGCTCCACGATGTCGCGCACCACCGTCAGGCACTCGCCCAACTGCTGCTCGGGGCTGCGGCCGTCCACCGTCAGTTCCCGCACCCGCGCGCCGATCTGCTGCTTGAGGCCGCCGATGCGTTTCATGAAAAATTCGTTCAGATTGGAACCGACGATAGCCAGGAACTTCACTCGTTCCAGCAGGGGATTGCGCTCGTCCTGGGCTTCGTGCAGCACCCGCTGGTTGAAGGCCAGCCAGGTCAGCTCGCGGTTCAAATACCATTCGGGGGCGTTGGGATCGATCACCGGCGGCGGCTCGACCGCCTCGACCACGATTTGCTCGTCGCGCTGGGTGCGGCGCCCGCGCGGTTTACTTTCCACGGTTTCGACGTCATTGATGACGGATTCGGTGGATTCGGTCATGGCAAACACACCTTCAAGGTTTTTGTTTCGGTTGTTTCGGTTGGCCGGCGACCGCTGTCTCCAGCCGCTCGCAAAGCGTTCGTAGCACTTCGACGCGCGCATAGCGCTTATCGTTCGCCTCGACCAGCGTCCACGGCGCCTGACGGGTGCTGGTCCGCTCGACTATGTCGTTGACCGCCAGTTCGTAATCGGCCCAGCGTTCGCGATTGCGCCAGTCCTCATCGGTCAACTTCCAGGCCTTGTAGGCGATTTGTTCGCGTTCCTTGAACCGCTGCAATTGCTCATCCGGGGTAATGTGCAGCCAGAATTTCATCAGCACGATGCCGCTTTCCACCAACTGCGCCTCAAAATCGTTGATCTCGGCATAGGCGCGCTGCCATTCGCGGGTGCCGGCAAACCCCTCGATCCGCTCCACCAGCACCCGCCCGTACCAACTGCGGTCGAAAATGGTGACCCGACCGGCGCGCGGCAGGTGCCGCCAGAACCGCCACAGGTAATTGTGCGCGGCTTCTTCGTCGGTGGGGGCGGCAATCTGAATCACCTGATAGTCGCGGGCATCGAGCGCGGTGGTGATGCGGCGGATGCTGCCCCCCTTGCCGGCGGCATCCCAGCCCTCGAATACCAGAATGGTCGAGATCTTGCGCTCCCGTGCCGCGCGCTGCAGTTGGTTCAGTTTGCCCTGGTAGCGCTTCAACCCGGCGGCGTAATCTTCCTTGGACAGGTTCTTATCCATGTCCAGCCGCGACAGGATGGTCACCGGCGGCAGGCTCGACTCCGACGGAAACGGCTCGGGCAGGTGAACGGTGGCGGCGGCGGTTGCTTGCGTCCTGGCCTCTTCCAGTCGGAAGCGGATGGCATCGCGAATGGCGGTCGCCACCGAAATGCTCCGGTAGCGGGCGTCGTAACCCTCGACGATCTTCCAGGGCGCCAGGCCGGTGCTGGTCTTCATGATCGTGTGCTCGGCGGTGGCGATGAATTGATCGTACAGCTCCCAGTGTCGCCAGTCGCGCTTGGAAATCCGCCAATGCAGCAGCGGGTTCTTTTCCAGCTTGCGCAAGCGCTCCTTCTGCGCATCCTTGGCCAGATGCATCCAGAACTTCAGGATCAGCGCACCGTCATCAGCCAGGGTTTTCTCGAAAGACTTGATCCGTGCCAGCCGCTCGTCGAACTCGGCCAGGCCAACGTGGCCGTAAACATGGTCGAGAATCGGCACCGAATACCAGGAGCTGAGAAACAACGCGATTCGCCCCTTGGGCGGCAGCTCCCGCCAGAACCGCCAGTATTCCGGCCGGTCGCGCTCCTCGTCGGAAAGTTCACCGAAGGCACGGGCAACCAGCCAGCGCGAATCCATCCACTCGTGCAGCCTGTTGACCGTTTCGCTTTTACCGGCGCCATCCACTCCGGCAAATACCACGATCACCGGGAAATTGGCCTCCCGCAATTCCATCTGCATCATCAGCAGGTCCTGCCGCAACTGGGGAATCTGTTGGTGATAATCCCCTTTAGGCAGCTTGCGTTGCAGTTCGGCGGTTCTGAACATCGTGACCTCTCACAGACGGGAGACGGAACCCAACGGACGAGCCGGCTTTACCGGACGGCATCCGCCAGAACATTTTATTTTCTCTAAATGATTCAGTACGTTGATCCTGGGAATACCAACATAAGACCCCGCACGGGTCCGTGAGGCACGCCTGCAAGCGTGCGGTTCGCGCGGTTTATGTTAATCTTAGTTTCATTAACCGACAGACGCTCGACTCTCCCGCTTGAGTCAGGACGGCCGCCCGGCCGTCACCTACAATGACTAAGCTTTTTGATAATAAAAGGAGAACCTGATGAAGCGGCTGCTATTGGCCGGTTTGGTTCCGGTAGCCTTGGCGCTTGCCGGACCCGCCCAGGCGGATATCTACGCCTTTGTGGACAGTAACGGGGTACGGCATCTGAGCAACGTCCCCAACGACCCCCGCTATAAACTGGTGATGCGCACGCCAGCCTACAGTAAGAAAGCAGCCCAGACATCCAGCTTCGCCCCCAGCAATCTGTACAGCCCCGGTGGCATGATCACCCCGCGCAACTATACCCAGCGAGCCAGCCGCGCCAAGCTGTCCCGCAACGGCGAAAAAAACCGCCAGCGCTTCACCCCCGACGTCAATCGCATCGCCGCGCAATACCGGCTCGACCCGGCGCTCATGCACGCCGTCATCAGCGCCGAGTCCTCCTACAACCCCTGGGCGGTATCCCCCAAGGGCGCCATGGGACTGATGCAGCTCATGCCGGGCACCGCCGAGCGATTCGGGGTAAGCAACGCCTACGATCCGGTCGCCAACATGCACGGCGGCGCCCGCTACCTGCGCTGGCTGTTGGACCATTTCAACGATACCCGGCTGGCGGTGGCCGCCTACAACGCCGGCGAGGGCGCGGTGCAAAAATACGGCAACCAGATTCCCCCCTACAAGGAAACCCAAACCTACGTCGGCCGCGTTTTGAGTTTCTACCAGCAGTACCGGGCGGGCGGTCCCTACTACACCGGCGCGAGCGGCGCTTCGCTGGCGCTGAATAACGCCGGCGGATACTACCCAGGCCGATCCGGCGGCGTAACCATCATCACCCCGCGCAGCAACCGGACCGTGCGTGCCCCGCAAACCACCTACCTGCGCCCCACCGGCAATCAAGTGGTCGTCGGCAACAGCGGCACGCGCCGTCCCACCGTTAAACCCAGCAATTCCCTGTTCGCCGGCAACGACCGATAAACCAACCGCCCGCCGTTCCCGTAAAAGCACCGCGCTGTAGCCCGGCGGCGCTTTTACGGGATTATTTCTCAGCCGCCCGGCAGGGCGGGCTCTTATTTCTCCCCGGCTTTGATACACTGAATTCCGTCCCGTCACGATAGCCCGCGCCAATCCCTCTCAATGAGGGTTTCCCGTCACGGAATTCGTGGGATACCCAAGAGAATCGAACTTGCGAAGCCACTGCGTCCAGGGCTTGAGCCCAGGGTTCCACGCCACCACTCGCTTCGCACCGTCTCCAAAATCATCCAAGTTGAAGAGCAACCATGAAATTCACGTATCCGGGGTTGACCGATCAGGAAGTCGAAGCCTCCCGTGCCCGGCACGGTTCCAACGCCGTGGCCAGCCAGGATGTTGAAACCTTCTGGGACAAACTGCTGGGCAATCTAAAAGATCCGATCATCATCATTCTGATCGCCGCCCTGCTGATCACGGTCCTGCTGACGATTTTCGGCTATGCCGAATGGTACGAAAGCGTCGGCATCGCCTTTGCGGTGGTGATCGCCACCTTCGTCGCCACCTGGTCGGAGCACAGCAACGAGCAGTCCTTCCAGAAACTGCTGGAAGAAGCCTCCATGATCCTGGTCAAGGTGTTCCGCAACGGCCACCTGACCGAAATCTCGATCAACGACCTGGTGGTCGGCGACCATGTCCTGCTGCAACCGGGCGACACCGTCCCAACCGATGGCTTGCTGATCGCCGGGCACGCCGAGGTGGACGAAGCGGCGCTGACCGGCGAATCGGAGCCGGTCAAAAAAACCGCCCTCCCCGAAGGCGCCGACCCGGCGGCGGAGGAACATCAATTGTTTCGCGCCGGCCTGTTGGTCGATGGCGAATGCGTGATGCGGGCCAGCGCGGTGGGCGATCAAACCCGCTACGGCCAAACCATGAAGGAACTGCTGTCCGCCGAGGATCGCCTCTCGCCCCTGCAACACAAGCTGACGGTACTGGGCGGCCACATCTCGACCTTCGGCTACATCGGCGCGACCTTCATCTTTCTCGCCTTCATGTTCAACAACATATTCCTGCAAGCCGAAAGCTTCGACGCTTACTGGGTGCAGGACGGCGGGCTCATCGTCAAGGATTTCGTGACGGCGGCGATTCTGGCCATCATCGTCATCGTAGTGGCGGTGCCGGAAGGCTTGCCGATGATGATCGCCATGGTGCTGGCGATCAACATGAAGAAACTGCTCAGCGTCAAGGTGCTGGTGCGCAAACTGTTGGGCATCGAGACCGCCGGCAGCCTGAACATCCTGTTCACCGACAAGACCGGCACCCTGACCCAGGGTCGATTGTCGGTCAGCGCCTTCCTCACCGGCGCGGGTACGCGGCATGAAAAACTGGACGACATTCCCCAGACCCTGCGCGATACCGCCGGGTTTGCCCTGCGCAACAACACCAGCGCGGTGATCGACACCAGCGATCCGAACGATCCTAAAATGGTCGGCGCCGACCGCACCGAACAGGCGCTGCTCCGCTTTGTCACGCCGTACCTGGCGCAGACCGACAATGTGGACATCGTCGATCTCATTCCCTTCAACAGCACCCGCAAGTTTTCCGCCACTCAGGTCACCGGCGACCGGGCGTTGACTTTGGTCAAGGGCGCGCCAGAAGTGATTTTGCAAAACTGCACGCGCTGCCTGGATGCCGACGGCAACACGGTTGATCTCGGCAGTCAAGACGCCTTGCAAACAGCCATGCGCGAGCTGTCTTCCCGAGCCATGCGCCTGCTGGCGGTGGCGGTGACCGAAACACCGATCGACGACAGCAAGGCCCTGCCGGCCGATCTGACTCTGGTCGGCGTGTTCGGGATGCGCGACGAGTTGCGCGAGACCTCCTATGCCTCGGTGAAAACCGCCAAAAACGCCGGCATTCACGTCATCATGATCACCGGCGACGCCAAGGAAACCGCTCAAGCCATCGCCAAGGACGTGGGGCTACTGGAAGACGATCCGCAGGGGATTATTCTCACCTCCGCCGAACTGGCCCAACTATCCGACGAGGACGTGAAGCAAAAGCTGCCACATCTCTACGTGGTGGCGCGGGCCTTCCCGACCGACAAGAGCCGGCTGGTGAAGCTGGCCAAGGAACTGAATCTGGTGGCCGGCATGACCGGCGACGGCGTCAACGATGCGCCAGCAGTGAAAAACGCCGATGTCGGCTTCGCCATGGGCAGCGGCACCGAGATGACCAAGGAATCCGGCGACATCGTCATTCTCGACGACAACTTCTCCTCATTGACCAAGGCCGTGCTGTACGGGCGCACCCTGTTCAAGTCGATCCGCAAGTTCCTGATCTTCCAGTTGACGGTCAACGTCTCCGCCATCCTGGTGGTATTTCTAGGCCAGTTCTTCGGCTTCGACCTGCCGCTGACCATGACCCAGTTGCTGTGGTTGAACATCATCATGGACACCCTGGCCGGACTGGCCTTCGCCGGCGAAGCCGCGCTGGAACGCTACATGTTGGAAAAACCGATGCGGCGCGACGAACAACTGATCAACACGGATATGTGGTCGTCAATCCTGATCAACGGCGTCTTCATCGCCTTCATCAGCATCCTGTTCCTGACCAGCGGCGCCATTCAGGCCCTGTTCTCCGGTGGTCACGAGATCGGCTCCGAGGCGGCGCAAGCCAAATTCCTGACCGCCTTCTTCGCCTTCTTCGTGTTCATCCAGGTTTTCAATACCTTCAACGCCCGCACCCAGGGATTGAATCTGTGGGAGCATCTGCTCGACAACCGCTTGTTCACGATCATTATTCCTTCGATCATGGTGATCCAGGTGATCTTTATCACTTATGGCGGCGAGATATTGCGTACCGTCGGCTTGTCGATGCAGGAATGGATTTACGTGCTGCTCATGGCTATCGTCATCATTCCGGTCGATCTCGTGCGCAAGATCGCCCGGAATAAGTGGTTCGGCAACCCGGTACGGCAGGAAGCCTCGTAAAGTTGTGAGTTCTGTGCTTGAAAAACCACCCTCACTCCCTGCCTTTTCCCGCAGTCATCATTCAGTCCCCTCTCTCCCTGCCAAGGAGGAGAGGGGTTAGGGTGAGGGGATAGCCTTGAAACCACGACCCTCACCCCCAACCTCTCTCCCGCAAGCGAGTGTGGGGCGTAGACGGTTACCTCCCACTGGCGGGAACCGGGTTTTCATACCGTTTCTGCTGGTCACTGTCCTTGTGATCGGCCTCGGTGGCGATGTTGGCGCGACGGCATCGCTGCGTGCACAGCGGGAGGCGTTCCAACTGGCCGAACGGTCGCTGCGAGAGGGAACCTCGCTCGACCATGCCGCGCTGAGCGCCTATCCGCTTTATCCCTACCTGCGCTACCAGGATCTCTCGGGTCGCCTGGCGGACCTGCCCGCCGCCGAAGTGCGGGACTTCCTGCAAACCTACCCCGATACCCCGCTCGCCGGCCGCCTGCGCACCGCCTGGCTGCGTCAGCTCGCCGACGCCCACCGCTGGAACGACTTCCTGCGCGATTTCGCCCCCACCCGCGATCCGGCGCTTGAGTGCTGGCGGCGGCAAGCGCTGTTGGCCACCGGTCAAACCGAAGCCGCATTGCAGGACTTCGCCACACTCTGGCAGCGTGGCGATTCACTCCCCAACGCCTGCGACCCGGTGATCGCCGTCTGGCAGACCCAGGACAACCCTTCGCCCGAATTGCGCTGGCAACGCTTCGCGCTGGCGATGGAAAACGGCAACGCCGGGCTGGCCCGGTTTCTACGGACGGATATGCCGGAAGCCGACCGGGAACTGGCCGATGCGTGGCTGGCGGTGGCCGACGACCCGACGCTGATTCTCGACGCTACCCGGCTCAAAACCGGCGATCCACGCACCCCGGCGATTCTGGCCGATGGCCTGCAACGCTGGACCCGACGCGACGCGCTGGCGGCGGCCGCGGCACTCGACGTGCTCAAGGCGCGCGACCCGGCGCTGGCGCCGCAACTGGCCACCGAGGAGCGACTGCTGGCCTTGTGGATCGCCAGCGACTATCACTCGACCGCGCTGGCGCGGCTCGACGCTCTGCCGGAAACGGTGGTGGACCGCGACGTGCGGGAATGGCGCATCCGGGTCTGCCTGCGGCAAGGCGACTGGCCGGAGACCTTGCGCCGGCTGGACCGGTTGCCGGCGGCGGAACGGGACAGCCCGCGCTGGCAATACTGGCGCGGGCGGGCGCTGGAAGCACTGGGCCAGACCGAGCCAGCCCAACAGGCTTACCGCGCCGCCGCCAGCCAGAGAGACTTCTACGGTTTTCTGGCCGCCGACCGGCTCGGCGCTCCCTACGTCATGGCCGGCCACCCGCTGACGGTTTCGGCGACCGAACTGGACGCGCTGCTGGCCCGTTCTCCCGGTTTGCGGCGCGCCCGCGAGCTTTACGTTCTGGGCCGGGAGCCGGAGGCCGACGCCGAGTGGCGGCAGGCGATCCGAAACTTCGATCAAGCGGCGCTCAAACAGGCCGCGCTGTTGGCTCATCGCTGGCAATGGCGCCACCAGGCCATCGTCACCATCGCCCGGGCCGAACACTGGGACGATTTGGAGTTGCGTTTTCCGCTGGCATACCGGGAGGGTGTGGTGAACAACGCGCGGGCCGGTACGTTGGACCCGGCCTGGGTTTATGCGGTCATCCGACAGGAAAGCGCTTTTCGATCCGACGCCCGCTCCCCGGTTGGGGCGCTGGGCCTGATGCAGATCATGCCCGCCACCGGGGAACAGATCGCCCGGGAACTGCGGGACACCGCCGCCGCACCCGATCTGCTGCAACCGGACACCAACATCCGCTACGGCGTTCATTACCTGGGGCGGATGCTGGAACGCTTGCAGGGCAACCCCATTCTCGCCACCGCCGCCTACAACGCCGGCCCCAACAAGGTGGCGCAATGGCTGCCGACCGGCGAGCCGGTGCCGGCGGATGTCTGGGCGGAAACCATCCCCTACCGTGAAACCCGAGGCTATGTACAACGGGTCATGGAATACGCGGCCGTCTACCGCCATCTGCTGGGGTTGGACGGCGATTCCGCGACTGCCCTCGGCACCGGGATGAAACCGGTACTGCCACTGGCAGCCGACGGACAAGCCGGCTAGGCGCGCTCCGAAGCGAAACCGGCGCCGATATCTTCAAGGTCCATGGGTCGGCGTCCAGTAAAACCCTGCCCTATGGATTGGGCGCGATGCAATCAGACTTGAAGCAATTTTTCAATATTTCAATGAGTTGTTCTGGCGGACACGGGCGACTAAAGTAATAGCCCTGCATCTCGTCGCAATCCAGCGCGCGCAAAGTGACCATTTGTTCCTCTGTCTCCACGCCTTCGGCAATGACCCCCAACCGCAAACTGCGCGCCATCGCGATCACCGCGGCGGCAATGGTGTCCTGATCGGATTTGCAGTTGATATCCTGCACAAAGGATTTGTCGATTTTCAGCCGATCGATGGGAAACCGCTGCAAATAACCCAGGTTGGAATAACCCGTTCCGAAATCGTCGATGCTCAACTTGACTCCGATCTGCTTGAGCGAATGCAAGGATTCCAGCAACCCCTCCCGCATGAGCAGGCTCTCGGTGATTTCCAGTTCCAGCAGATCCGGTTGCAATCCGGTTTCTCGCAAGATCATTGCGACCCGATCGGGAAAACGAGGATCGGCGAATTGTCGCGGCGACAGGTTGACCGCCATGCGCAAGTTGGAAAGGCCCTCCTCCGTCTGCCAAGTCCGTGCCTGGATACAAGCGGTTCGCAGCACCCATTCCCCGATCGGCACGATCAGACCGGTCTCCTCGGCAACCGGAATAAAGTCGACCGGCGACACCATTCCCAATTCGGGGCTGTTCCAGCGCAGCAACGCCTCCACACCGGTGATCCGACCGCTGTCCAGCACGACCTGCGGCTGGTAGTGCAGGGTCAGCTCCTGATTTTGCAGCGCCTTGCGCAACTGGTTTTCCAGAGCCAGGCGCTGGGTGGCGGCTACGTTCATTGAATGGGAAAACATCTGATAGTTATTCCGGCCACGGTCCTTCGCATGGTAAAGCGCGGTGTCGGCATGTTTTAACAGAACGTCCATGTCGGCGCCGTCGCGAGGATACAGGGCGATGCCAATGCTGCAACCGGTGAACACTTCCTTGTTATTCACCACGAACGGCTGGGCCATGACCTCCAGCACCCGTCGCGCCACCTGGGTCACCGCGTCGGGATGATTGATCTCGGTCAGCACGATGACAAACTCGTCTCCCCCAAGCCGCGCCAGCAAATCCTGGGGCAAGGGGGTGTCCGAACGGGCGATATAAACCTGGTCGCTGAACCGCAGACACTCTTGCAGGCGGTGGGCCACCTGTTGCAGCAGCACGTCGCCAGCCTGGTGGCCCAGTGAGTCGTTGATCCGCTTGAACTGATCCAGATCCAGGAACAACACCGCCAACGACCGTGTGTGCAATCGAGAGGTTTCTATCGCTTCCCGCAAGCGTTCCTGCAGCATCATCCGGTTCGGCAAACGGGTCAAATTATCGTAATAGGCCAGAAACCGAATGCGTTCCTCGACATGCTTGCGGTCAGTGATGTCCTCGCGCAACCAGACAAAATGGGTCGCCACGCCGCTCGGGTTGCGAATCGCGGAGATGTGCGTCGATTCCCAGAAGAACTCGCCATCCTTGCGGCGGCTGCACAATTCCCCCTGCCAGACACCACCGTTGGCGACCAACTGGTGCATGCGCTGATATTCCTCGGCGCTCAAGGTGCTGGTTTGCAGAAAATAGGGATTTTTTCCTCGAATTTCTTCCAGTAGATAACCGCTGACTTCGGAGAATTTGGGATTGACGTATTCGATAGTGCCGTGGATGTCGGTGATCAGCACGGAGATCGGATTCTGCTCGATCGCGTAGGAGAGCTTGCGCATGCCCTCCTCGGCCTGGCGCCGCGCGGTCACGTCCTGTCCGACCACCACCAGACCCGCGATAACCCCTTCGGCGTCGGCGAAGCCGGAGATGTTCCAAAGCAGGATGTGGTCATCGCCGTTCAGCGCCCGGATGGTGCTCTCAAAGCTTTGCGGTTTCTCCAACAGCGCGCTCCAGTCGCCGGGCGGCAAGGCGTCCGCGAAGTCAGCGGCTACCGGCTCGCCCCGGCGCAAGGCAAAAAACCGTTCCGCAACCGGATTGAACTCGACCACTCCACCTTGGCGATCCAGCACCATAATGACGCTACCCGCCGCGTTCACCAGGGTACGAAACCGTTCTTCGCTGTCCTGCAAATCCCGCAGGGCCCGACTGGCGCGCAAGATATATCGCACCCGCTGTTGCAGGATCAGCCACTGGATCGGCTTGGCGATGAAATCAGTCGCCCCAGCCTGATAAGCCTGTTCGATGGATTCGACATCATCCAGGCCGGTAACCATGACGATCGGCACATTTCGGCCTTCGGGCAAGCGCCGCAGGGTGGCGCAGGTTGCAAATCCGTCCATGCCCGGCATCATTACATCCAGCAATATCAAGTCCGGTTGGTGGCGCTGAAAAACTTCGAGCGCCTGCTCGCCGCAGGCGGCTTCCAAGGTGGAGAATCCACCTTGCAGGAGCGAGGTACATTCCAGCAAGCGTTGGCTTTCGTCATCGTCCACAACCAGAATCAAGGGCTTCCAGGTCTGTTCCATCACTTCTCCACATTACTTTCGCTTGGCAGCTATAATTCTAGTTATTATTTTCATTACGAATTTTTCCTTATGTCCCTTGCGCGAGCTGTTCCTGCAACGCAGTCCGGACCATGGCGAACTCCTGCTCGATAGCCGCGACATAAGCGCGCGCGTCCGGCACCGGTCCCGCCCGCGCCATCATTTCCAACTCCTTGCACAAACCCTGCATCCGCATCGCCCCCATGTTGGCGCTGCTGGATTTCAGCGTATGGGCCGCCGTTCGCAAGCCTTCGCGCTCTCCGGCATCCGCCGCGCCGCGCAATTGCTCCAACAACGTCGCGGTATTGCGCTGATACAAATCGATCAGCCGCGCCATCAGTCCCGACGATCCGTTTCGCTCCATTCTTCGGATGTTTTCCAGCACCACCACATCCAGCACCGCCGGCTGATTGCTTTCCGTCATGGCGACAAAAGCGGCGGGCGGCGTTTCGCCGGATGCCGGCGCGATGGCATCCGGCCCGCTGGTCGGCGCCTTCGCGGTTTGCGCAAATGTCGGCAACCAGCGCTTTAGCACCATCGCCAGTTCTTCCCTGACGAACGGTTTGCACAGATAATCGTCCATTCCGATCTCCAGGCAACGCTCCCGGTCGCCACGGACCGCATGAGCCGTTACCGCCACGATGGGCAGGTGCGGCGCGGCCGAACCGCTACTGGCGGCGGCGCGTTCGCGCGCCCGAATGGCCGCCGTGGCCTGGAAGCCGTCCATGACCGGCATTTGACAATCCATCAGCACGACATCATAGGAATGCCGGGCGAGTTGATCGATCGCTTCCTGGCCGTTGCCGGCAATATCCACCTGACAGTCCATCTGATCCAGCATCGTGCTCGCCACCTCCTGATTGACGAGGTTGTCCTCGACCAACAGAACGCGAGCACCGGGGAAACGCCACCGCCGCGGTGTGACCACGTTCGTTTTCCTCCCCGACAGCGGACGGCCGGAATCCACATCCTTGAGCAGCTTGCGCAAGCATTTGTGCAACACCGCCTTGCGCACCGGCTTATGCATGTGCAAGGCACGCGCCTGGCGGGCCTTCTCGTACTGGTCGCCTCGAAACGTCACCGAAGTCAGTAAAATCAGTTTGGTATCGCGCAATTGTGGTTCATTGCAGATGGCCAGCGCCAAATCCGGCCCGCTCATCCCCGGCATGACTCCATCCAGCAGGGCGACCGCGTAGGGATCGCCCTGCTGGCTCGCGTCATGCAGCATGCGCAAGGCTTCGGCGCCATCGACCGCGCTGTCGCTGCGCATGTCCAAAGCGCCGAGCAGGTGGTGCAGGATTTCCCGGTTGGTCCGGTTGTCGTCCACCACCAACGCACGCAAGCCGCTGAGATCGCTCGGCGGATCGGCCTCCCGCACCGCCGCCTCATCGACAGCGCGCTTGAACTTCAGGTCAAACCAAAAAACCGAACCTTGGCCAACAACGCTATCCACGGCGATTACACCGCCCATCATCGCCACCAATTGTTTGGCGATCGCCAAACCTAAACCGGTGCCACCGTATTTACGGGTCGTCGAACCATCGGCCTGATCGAAGGCGTTGAAGATATTCCGCCGCGCTTCTCCGGGAATGCCGATACCGGTATCGCGAATCTCGAAATGCAGGCGGTAGGCGGCGGCGTTCTGTTCGACCACGGCCACTTGCAAGACCACTTCGCCGCGCTCGGTGAATTTAATAGCGTTGCTTAACAAATTGGCGAGGATTTGGCGCAGCCGACCGGGGTCTCCAGAAACAGCGATCGGTTTTGGCGGGAGCGAGCAGGCGAGTTCCAGATCCTTGCGCTGGGCCCGTTCCGCGAACAGGATCACCGTTTCCTCCACCTGTTCCGACAGATTGAAGTCGATGGACTCCAGTTCCAATTTGCCGGACTCGATCTTGGAAAAGTCCAGCACGTCATTGATGACGTTCAGCAGGCTCACGCCCGATTGATGGATAATGTCCACGAAATGGTTCTGCTTGGGTTGCAGATGGGTTTCCAGCAGCAAATCCACCATACCCAGAATGCCGTTCATGGGGGTGCGGATTTCGTGGCTCATATTGGCCAGAAATTGGGATTTCGCCTGACTCGCGGCCTCGGCCCGTTCCTTGGCCATGCTCAGTTCTTCAACCAGGTCACGCAATTCGGTGTTGGCGGCGGAAAGATCGAGCGTGCGCGCCGCGACTTCCGCTTCCAGGCCAGCGCTGTAATGGGCCAATTCAGCATCGCGGCGCTGAATTTGCGCCAGCATGCCGTTAAATCCCTCCACCAGCGTGCCCAATTCGTCGTTGCTGGTGCGCGCCACCCGGACGGCGTAATCGCGGGTTTTGGCGATTTCGCGCATGGCGTTACGCAATTGCAGGATCGGTCCTGAAATCAAACCCTGAAACCGCGAGGCCAGCAGCGCGGCCAGCGCCAGCGAGGCCACCAACAACCCAGCGATAATCCCGTAGTAGCGATACAAGTTTTCGCTCAACTCCCGCAAATCCGAAAAAATCTCGATATAGCCGAGGATCTGATCATCCTGTTGGATCGGCCATTTGACCGCCAGCATTCGACCCTGGGCGCCGAACAATCCGGTTTCGCTCAGCGTTGCCTGCTCGCCCTGCGCTTCTCGCTTTTCGTTTTCACCCTCAAGCTCCTTACGCCACTGCCGGATTCGGTTTCGATGCTGCTCGTCCAGTCCCGCGGCCCAGTACTCGGCGAGTATTTTCTCATGCGGATCTTCGATCACGGTATAGAGCACATCGGGCTTGGTGCGTAGCACCGCGAGATTTTGTTCGGCGGCCTTGAGGTCGTTGAAGAGCAGGGCGGAAGCGGTATTGGCGCCGATGACGTTGGCCAGCGTCACGAGTTGAGCCTGGGCGGCCCTGCGCTGGGAAAAGGTTTCGTTGACGATGAGCGCCACGCCGACCGCCAGCAATACCAGAGCGCTGGTCAGCAGCATGACCACCATTAATTTATTTTTTATCGACAGCTTGGCAAAGGTGACCATCAATTTTCTCCGCCGCCTGAGTCCACGATGGTGGCCAGCTTGAGCAACTGTGAACTCAGCTTGAGATTGGCCTGACGGGCGGCGGTGATGTTGATGTTAAACCGGATGCGTTGCTCGGCCTCAAACAATCCAATCATGCCGCCGGCTTGGGCAAAGTCACTGATGTCGCTGACGGTCAGTATGGGCAGGCGCGCAAGCTTTGCCAACACGGTCTTGAGTCGCCCTTGTTCCGCCCGTCCGATGAAGACGACATGACACCGATCGAGACCGGTCGCCGCCGGAATATGGCGCACCTCCACCGGACGGCTTTCCACCAGCTTGCCATGGAGCGCCGCCAGAGCGACGCCAAACGGATTATCGCCGGCAATGCAGATCATCAGGGACGAATCGGTGGTGGGGAACGCCCCCGGTGGCCACTCGACGAATTTGGCGAAGTTGTACAGATAAGCGGCTTTGACGGCGTATTCGTCGAACCCGCTGGCCCAGGCGTCGCTACCCAGTGGCCAACCCCCCAGCAACGCCGTGGACCAGACCACCAGCCAATAACGCCACGAAAGCGCCAGGCGACGATCACGGCCAACCGTCGAAGTCTCGCTTCCCGTGACGCTCATGGCCGACGAGATCAATGCGGGTGGAGGCTTTAAAACGACCACTTCATTTGGCCGTAGAGGCTGCGTTGAACTTCAACCGGGAACGTGTAGGCTTCCTGTACAAATTCCAAGTGGCCTTTATCCAACAAATTGGCGCCGACCAGCGAAAATTCCAAATCCTTGCGGGGCCGCCATCCCAAGCGCAGGTTCAGACTGAAATACGGATCGATCTTGACCTCGTTAAATGGAGAAAGGGTGGTAATCAAGCCATCCTGGTTGACGTAACGCCCCCATGCATCCAGTTCAAAATTATTCGGTAAATTCCAGGATGAAAGTAATGAAATTTGATTCAGATTAGTGCTGCTATCGCTCGGATCATTAGGCTGTTTGATATCGCTATGCAAATACGAGTAAGCAAGTTGCAGCCGCCAAGTTTGCGTCGGACGCCAGTCCGCCGCCAATTCAAATCCAGTGTTATAGCCCGATTGGGCATTCTGTAATTGTAGCGGCACCACCAAATGGGGCGGGACTACTTCAGTTTCCAGAAATGGCGTTCCGGGAACCATGCCGACAATTTGGTCATAGTCGTTGTAGAAGACGGTAGCATCCACGGAAAATTGCTCGGCCACCCGCGTGCGATAGCCGATTTCGTAAGCGATGAGTTTTTCGGCTTCGAGTTGGCTGTTTCCAAACAAGGTGAAAAGCGTTGGCAAATTACCGGTCAACGGTGACGGCGGCATGACATACAAGTTCGCTTGCGCGTCCTCCTCGCCGCGTGAAGGAGTACGGACAGCTCGCGATATCGCCGCCCAAAGGCGATGATTGACATGTGGCGTCCATAACATCCGGATGCTGGGTTGCCATTCCCAACCCGTGTAATCGTTGCGTTCGAGTTTGACGCCGGCCGTCAATCGCAATTGCTCTGGAATCAGGTCGACTTGGTCCTGAACGAAAGCGCTCAGCAATTCCGTCGTCGCGCTCTTGGGATTAACGACAGTCAATGCGGTATCGGTAAACTGGTCCCGATTGCGCCGATAGCCCAATCCCCAGACCATTTCCTGTCGATCGCCCAACGCGAAGTTATGTTGGAAATCCAGGTCAAACGTATCCGTGTCAGCAATGTAAAGCGCCTCTTCACGATCCGCATACTGGTAATACAGTTGTAGGCCCATCTGCGATGTCGCGGAATACTGGTGTTCCCAGCGTGCCTGCAAGCCGCCGCCCGTGGTATCGACTTTTACCAACTGCTGATTGGAAAACGACTGATTGGAAAATGGCGAAACGATGGTGGGAAATACATAATTCTGATTAAAAATCCCCTTATAGCGGTCGCCCTGCACGGCGACCTTATCTTTGGCCGACGGCGTCCAATCCAAACGAAATCCGCCTTTGCCGATGCTCCAGTCGTCGCCCGCATCGCGACCGTCCAGGGTCGCCAGACCATCGCGCTCGGTGAATTGCCCGTAAACCCGATACTGGGCGTTATCGCCCAGTTTGCCGCCGTAGCGAACCCCGGCGATGGCTCGTTCCTCGTTGCCGGCGGTTAGCGCCATCAGTCCACCCTGCGTGTCCTGACTGTTTCTGGTGATGATGTTGATGACGCCGTTGACGGCGTTGGCGCCCCACAGACTGCCGCCAGGGCCGCGAATGACCTCGATCCGTTCGATATCGGGCAGGAACATATCCTGAATTTCCCAATACACACCGGAATACTGCGGGTTGTAGATCGAACGGCCGTCAATCAGGACCAGCAGTTTGTTGGCGAAGCGGCCATTGAAGCCACGAATGGTAATCGCCCAACGGCTGGAATCAACACGAGCCACTTCCACTCCTGGCGCGAGCCGCAACGCTTCCATCACGTTGGTCACTCCTGACCGTCGAATATCGTCGGCGGTGATCACGAAAACCGCCGACGCAGTGTCTTGCAAGGCTTGTTCGATCTTCGCCGCCGACACCACTTTAATCTGCATCAAATCCTCGATATCGAAATGAGTCAGATCGGGCGCGGCGGCGCTTACTGGAGCGGTTGCCATACTCAAACACACTAACACCATTAGTGATAGCTTGATTCTACCTAGCCTGTGCGATTTCACTGGATTAACTTGAAATTCTCAAAATGGATTCCGATGGGTGTTAAAATGACCATTTCATCTGGCCATAAATACTGCGTTCCACTTGCTCCGGGTACGAGTAGGTTTCCTGCACAAATTCCACATGTGACGGCCCCAGCAGATTAGCACCCACCAGCGACAGTTCCAGATCCCAGCGGGGCCGCCAACCGAGCCGGGCGCTCACGCTGAAATAGGCATCTACCGAGGTGGTCAGCTCCGGCCGGGCAATCGCCAAATCGGAAAGTTCGCTGACGTAATACAACCATAAATCGAATTCCAAATCGTGGCGGATATCAAAACTCGACCGCAGCGAGATTTGCTGATGCGGCTGGGCGCCATTGCGCACCAACGGTGGCGAAAGCGAATCAGAAATCCCGGGCTTGTTTTCCAAGGCGGTCTGCAAGAAAGTGTAAGCAAGCTGGAATCGCCACCAGTCTTGTGCTTGCCAGCTTACTGCTGCTTCAAAACCATACGTATGCCCTTGACCCGCATTGACGAATAAATCGGGAATTTTTATTAGGCGGCCCGCCACCATGGCCAAGTCTCCCCGAACATCAACAGCGCGCAGATCATCGTAATCGTTGTAGAACGCTGTGACATCCAGGGACAGTTGCTCGCTCGGCACGGCGCGGTAACCGATCTCATACGCAGTGAGGTTTTCCGATCCGAAAGCGGGATTACCCTGGAAAAAATACAGGGCAGGCAGTGGCGTTGGATTTCGCGGAGGAGTATTGGGTGGTACCGTAAACACATCAAGATTGAGGCCCTGATCCGCCCGTGACGGAGTGCGCACCGCACGGGAGACCGCCGCCCATACCCGATGTCGCGGGTGCAGCTTCCACAACAATCGCGCGTTCGGCTGGAACTCCCAACCGGAAAAATCATTGTGTTCCAGCCGCGCGCCCAGCGTCAGTTCCAGTTCCTGGGGAATCAGGCTGATCTGATCCTGCACGAAGGCGCTGAACAAATCGTAATCGAGGCTGGAAGGGGTGATCGAGCCCAGCGCCGTCTGCTGGTACTCATCGTGGTAACGACGGTAGCCCAGTCCCCAGATCAGTGCATGGCGTTCATTGAGGGCGAAGGTGTGCTGAAAATCCAGATCGAAGGTATCCACCATCACCCCCAGAATGGCTTCGTCATGCCGTTCCCGCTGGTAATAGAGCTTCAGATCCATGTTCGAGGTCGGGGAAAAGCGGCGCTCCCAGCGTCCCTGCAGGTTGCCCCCGGAATCCTGGGCGGCGTCGCGGACCCGTTGCGCGTAGGGCGGAGTGAAAGTTGGAACCAGCAGATTCTGGTGCAGGGTCGCATCGTATACGCTGCCCCCCAGGGTAACGCTGTCCTGGCTCGTAGGCGTCCAGTCGAGGCGGAAACCGCCACTGCTCAAATACCAGTCATCCTCGGCATCCCGCCCTTCAACATCCAGCAAGCCGTCCTGATTCAGGTACTTGCCGTAGATCCGATAGTGTGCGTCGTCACCGAGTTGACTGCTGTAGCGCACCCCGACTATGGCCTTCTCTTGATTGCCCGCGGTCACGCTGAGCAGGTTGCGGGTATCGGCGGCGCGCTTGGTCAGAATATTGATGACGCCGTTGACCGCATTCGCACCCCACAGGCTGGCCCCTGGACCCCGGATCACTTCAATCCGCTCGATGTCCTCAATTAGCATGTCCTGGACTTCCCAATACACGCCGGAAAAGGTCGGGGTGTAGATGGAGCGGCCATCCACCAGCACCAACAGCTTGTTGGCGAAGCGTCCGTTGAAACCACGAATCGTAATCGCCCATTTGTTGGCGCCAATCCGCGCCACCTGTACCCCCGGCGCCATCCGCAACGCCTCCGGCACACTGGTTACTCCCGACCGGCGAATATCGTCCGCGGTGATCACGAAAACCGCCGATGCGGTGTCTTGCAGGGCCTGTTCGACCTTCGCCGCCGACACCACTTTAATCTGCATCAAATCCTCGATATCGAAAATGGTCAGATCGGGCGTGGCGGCCCACCCCTGGCTCACCGTCGCCACGCAACCGTATATGACCAGCATCATCGAAGTCCCAAGGACGTTCCCGCACAACATGGCACTGCTCCACAAACTATTTTTCTTTTTTAAAATCAATATTATGCTTAAAATATTTACTAGCGTCATTTAAATATTACGAAAATACATTTTAATAAGAATGGCACAGTCTAATATATTGATCCATACTTGAAAATAAGAAACCAAAGCAATTCGCGCCATGTAAATTTTTGTTTATTGATTAAGGTGTTGTTTGTGCCGCAACACCATAAACCGAGTGGTTTCTGGACGCGGACAAAACCGCCACCGACTCGACATGCGCGGTGTGCGGGAACATATCCAGCACCCCCGCGCTTTCCAGCCGGTAGCCATGGCGATGCACCAACTCGCCGACATCCCGCGCCAGCGTGGCCGGATGGCAGGACACATACACCACCCGCCGTGCGCCCAGCGCGGCCACGCGCGGCATCATCTCCAACGCGCCGGAACGGGGCGGATCAAGCAAAATCCGATCGTAACCGCCTCGTGCCCAAATCTGATCGTTCAAGTCGCCGGTCAGATCGGCGGCGTGAAAAGTGGCGTTCGCAACATCGTTGCGCGCGGCATTGCGCCGTGCCCACTCCACCAGGCTGGCGTCCCCTTCCACGCCGACGGCCTCCCGTGCCCGGCGAGCCAGCGCCAACGTGAAATTGCCTAGCCCGCAGAACAAATCCAGCACCCGATCCTCCAGACCGATTTGCAGCAACTCGCAAGCCCGCTCGACCAGTTGCCGGTTGATGGCGGCGTTGACTTGAATGAAGTGCCAGGGCTGAAATTCCAGATCGAGATCGAAATCCGGCAAGCGATAACCAAGCTCCGGTTGCTCCGGCCACAATGCCTGCACGCTGTTTGGCCCAGCGGGTTGCAAGTAGAGCGCAAAGCCGTGCCGCGCGCCGAATGCCTTGAGTCGCGCCCGATCCTCATCGCTCGGCGATACCAGCACCCGAAAATTCAGGCCCATCGCTTCATCGCCGCCAGCGACCTCGATCTGGGGCAAACGGTCGCGAATGGACAGGCTATCGATGAGTTGCGCCAGTGGCTCCAGCAGGCCGCCCAGCCGTTCAT
Source organism: uncultured Gammaproteobacteria bacterium (assembly GCA_963695105.1). Classification (GTDB taxonomy): domain Bacteria; phylum Pseudomonadota; class Gammaproteobacteria; order Competibacterales; family Competibacteraceae; genus Competibacter. The sequence goes on from CAVOGC010000050.1 coordinate 25,364, forward strand.
CCAGCACTTCGCAGCGGCGCAGGTCGGCCACAAATGGACTGTGCCGCTCGCGAAAACCCACTAGGGTGCGCCCCTTCTTGGCGACATATTTGACCGCCAGCCGTGCCCGTCGCCGGTAAGCCCACAGCGGCCCGGTCATGGGTTCCAGCACCTGTTCCGGCTGGACCTTGCCGATATGCGTCAGGCTATCCAGCAGCCAGCGCTGCTTGATGGCCAGTTGCCCGGATGGCTGCAAATGTTGCAGGACGCAGCCGCCGCAGATCTCGAAATGCGCGCAACGCGGTTCGACCCGTTCCGGCGCGGCTTGCAGCACTTCCACGGCGCGCGCTTCGTCGCGGCGGCCACGGCGAGCGGTATAAACGCAGCGGACCTCCTCGCCCGGCAGCGCGCCCTCGACAAAAACGATCTTGCCATCCCGCCGCGCGACACCCTGACCTTCGTGGGTCAGATCATCGATGCCAATAACGAACGGTTCCGCCGGAATCCTGAGTTTTTTAGCCATCGTGCTCGAATGGAAGGAATGGAATGGATTTTCCCCGCCTTGGATCAAGGAGGAGTGGCGCGCAGCGCCGGGGTGGTTCGATTCTTTAACCGGGAAACAGCCCGGTGGACAGATAACGGTCGCCGCGGTCACAGATGATGGTGACGATCACCGCGTTCTCGACCTCCCGCGCCAGCCGCAGCGCCGCCGCCACCGCCCCGCCCGCCGACACTCCACAGCAGATTCCTTCCTCGCGGGCCAGCCGACGGGTGATCTCCTCGGCTTCCGCCTGGCCGACGTCCAGGGTGCGATCCACCCGCGCCGGATCGAAGACTTTTGGCAGGTACTCCAGCGGCCAGCGGCGGATGCCGGCGATGCAGGCCCCTTCGGTCGGCTGCACGCCGACGATCCGCACCTGGGGATTCTGTTCCTTGAGATAGCGCGACACCCCCATGATGGTGCCGGTGGTGCCCATGGCGCTGACGAAATGAGTCACCCGACCGCCGGTGTCGCGCCAGATTTCGGGACCGGTGGTTTCGTAGTGCGCCAGCGGGTTGTCGGGGTTGCCGAACTGGTCGAGCACCCGCCCCTGCCCTTCCCGCTCCAGCCGCGCGGCCAGGTCGCGGGCGCCCTCCATGCCTTCTTCCTTGCTCACCAGAATCAGTTCGGCGCCGTAGGCCCGCATGGCCGCCCGCCGCTCGGCGCTCTGGTTTTCCGGCATGATCAGCTTCATCCGGTAGCCCTTCACCGCCGCGATCATCGCCAGCGCGATGCCGGTATTGCCGCTGGTTGCCTCAATCAGCACATCGCCGGGCTGGATTTCGCCTCGCGCCTCGGCGTGCTGGATCATGCTCAGCGCCGGCCGGTCCTTGACCGAACCGGCGGGATTGTTGCCCTCCAGTTTGCCTAGAATGAGACTGGTGCTGTTTCCCGGCAGCCGCCGCAGCCGAACCAGCGGCGTATTGCCGACCGTGGATTCGAGCGCGGGATAGCAAAACCCGGACTTCTCTTTCATCCCGTTTGGGGAAAAGGCGTCATCAAACATTTTCCTGTCCCGTCAATTGTGATAAAGGATTATACCTGCTACCCATTCGGGCAGACCGCGCGAACCCAACCCCGTTTCGCCCAAAGCCAGCCGCGGCCCGCGCCTTCCACCGACCTCAAGCAAACCAACGTCCATCATGTCTCAATTCGGTTTGACCCTCCTCCAGACCTGGTTCCTGCTCTGTTGCCTCACGCTGGCGGTCGGCCCGCTGAGCGCTCAGGAACCCGAGTCGCCCCCCGCCGCCAACCCTCCCCTGACCCTGAGCGTCGAAGGCGTGGACGGCCCGTTGCGCGACAATGTACTGGCCTATCTGGAACTCAGCCGTTTCGCCGACAAACCCGCGCCGGACGAAGCCCGCCTGCGCTGGCTGCACAACAACGCCGAGCGCGAAATCCGTCAGGCGCTGGAGCCGTTCGGCTATTTCGACCCCACCATCGAGACGTCCCTGACCCGGACGCCCGAAGGCTGGGCGGCGCGCTACCGGATCGAGCCCGGCCGGCCGCTGCGCATCGCCGAGATCGACGTCAAAGTGCTGGGCGAGGGCGCGCGGGACCCCGTCTTTCAAAAACTGCTGGACAACCTGCCGCTGGTCCAGGGTCAGACCCTGGACCAGCCCAAATACGAGCAGATCAAGTCCGCGATGGAATCGCTGGCGACCGAGCGCGGCTATTTCAACGCCCGCTTCACCGAACGCACCGTCCGCGTTGACCTGCAAACCTATAGCGCGACCATCCGTTTGTATTACGACACCGGCCGGCGCTACCGCTTCGGCAACATCACCTTCAAGCAGGATTTTCTGTCGCCCGAACTGCTGGCCCGCTACCCCCGCTTCAAGCCCGGCGACCCCTACAACGTCAACCGGTTGCTGAAGCTGCAAGGCGATCTCGGCAACAGCAATTATTTCAGCCAGGTGGAGGTCAACGCACCGCCCGACGCCGACACCGATACCGCGCCGGTCGATGTGACGCTGGAGCCGGGCAAGAGGCGCAAATACAGCGTCGGCCTGGGTTACGGCACCGACACCGGCTTCCGCGGCAAGCTGCGCGCCGAACAGCGCTGGCTCAACCGGCAAGGCCACCACTACGAAGCCGAACTGGGATATTCGCAAATCAAGTCGCTGATCGGATTCAAGTACATCATTCCCGGCGCCGACCCGACCACCGACGAATACGCCATCACCGCCGGCTACGTCCAGCAAGACTACGACGACAAGGACTACACGACCTACAAGATCGGCGGCAGCTATCAGCAGCAGGATGGCAAGTGGTTGAAAAACTACAATTTGAACTTGCAGTACGAAGAGTACACCATCGGCAACCGGCCCTCATCCGAGCAATCTCTGTTGCTGATGCCCGGCTTGAACTGGACCTGGATAGACGCCGACGACCGCGCCTACCCCCGCCGTGGCCTGCTGTTCGGCTTCGGGCTGCGCGGCGCATCGACGGCGCTGCTGTCGGACACCAACTTCCTGCAAGGACTGTTGCAGTTGCGCTGGATCTACGGTTTGAACGATGCCAGCCGGCTGCTCGTCCGCGGCAACCTCGGAGCCACGGCGGTCGATAATTTCGAGAAGTTGCCGACCTCCCTGCGCTTCTTCACCGGCGGCGACGCCAGCGTGCGCGGTTACGCCTACGAAAGCATCGGCCCCACCGATCCCGATGGCACCGTGGTCGGCGGCAAGAACCTGGTGGTGGCCAGCCTGGAATACGAGCACCGGGTTTGGGGGGACTGGGGCATGGCCGCTTTCGTCGACACCGGCGACGCCTTCGACGGAGCCTCGCCCGACCTGAAAACCGGCGTCGGGCTGGGCCTGCGCTGGCTCTCGCCGGTCGGCCCGCTGCGGGTCGATTTCGCCTCCGGCCTGGACCGTCCGCCGGGCAGCGCCTTTCGTTTTTCCTTCAGCATTGGACCCGACCTGTGAACGCCGTCCGCCTGCTGCGCCGTACTCTGTACTGGCTGCTGTCGCTGCCGCTGATTTTGCTGCTGCTGGGACTGCTGGTCGCCGGTTTTGCAGTCTCCACCGAAACCGGCTTCAACGGCCTGCTGGCGCTGGCGCAACGGGTGCTGCCCGGCCAGCTCAGCTACGAACGAGCCAGCGGCCGACTGCTGGGGCCGCTGCGGATCGAACGCTTGCGCTACCAGGACGGCCCGCTGCAAGTGGCGCTGGCCAGCGGCGAATTCGACTGGCAGCCGGCCGCTCTGTTCGACGGCGCGCTGACCGTCACCCGCCTGCATGTCGACGGCCTGGAACTGGACCTGCCGCCCGGCGAAGATACACCGCCCTCGGACCAGCCGTTGGAATTGCCCGACATCCAGTTGCCGCTGGCGCTCACCGTCGCCGACCTGCAAGGACGCAACATCCAGATCCGGCCGGCCGGCGCCGAACCCATCCAGATCGACACCGTGACTCTGAAGGCGCGCACCGAAGCCGAATCGCTGCTGGTCGAGGTACTGGACCTGCGCTCGCCGCTGGCCGATGTCCGGCTGGACGGACGGATTACGCCCACCGGCGGCTATCCGCTGCACCTTCGGCTCGACTGGCGCGTGCCGGTCCCGGAGTACGGCGATTTCGAGGGCAAGGCGAACTGCGCGGCGACTCTACGCGACCGCTTGGAACTGACCCAAAAAATCAGCGGCGCGGCGGCGCTGGAACTGCACGGCGAGGTTCGCCAGGCGCTGACCAAAGAACCCGCCTGGTCGGCCACGGTCAAGCTGGACGTGGCCGATCTGAAGCCTTTCGTCCCCGACCTGGCCGGCAAGCCGCTGACCGCTCAGCTCACGGCGCAAGGCGTGCTGGCCCGCTTCGAGGGTCAGGGCGAAATCAAGGCCACCGTGCCGGAACTCGGCCCCGCCACCCTGCGCTTTACCGCCGCCGGCGACGACCAGGCGGTGCGGCTAAACGAATTGGAGCTGACCGCCGCCGACCGGCCGCTGACACTGGACGCCAAGGGCGAGCTGCAATTCGCCGAATTGCGCTTCAAGGCCAGCGGACAATGGCGGTCGCTGGTCTGGCCGTTGACCGGCCCCGCGCAAGTGGAAAGCGCCAGCGGCGAGTTCGCCGCCGAGGGTACGCCCAAGGATTACCGCTTCCAACTCGCCGCCGAACTGCAAGGCCCGGAGATCCCCAAGGGCCGCTGGACGCTGAACGGTCAGGGTTCCGATCAGGCGGTGCGCGCGGTCCAATGGAGCGGCCAGACCCTGGAGGGCACTCTCGAAGGCGCCGTCGATGCCACCTGGGCGCCCACCGTGAGTTGGAAAGCGACGCTGGCCGGCGCCGGCCTGAACCCCGGCGCGCAGTGGAAGGAGGTGCCCGGCAAGCTGAATCTGCGGCTCAAAAGCGATGGCGGGCTGGACGAGGGCAAGCTGCGCGCCAACGTGCTGCTGGAAGAATTGACCGGCACCTTGAGCGGCCAGCCGCTGCGCGGCAGCGCCGACGTCAGCCTCCTGGATCAGGATTTGACGATCAAAACTCTGCGCCTGAACGCCGGCCCGGCCCGACTGGAAGCGGAAGGCACGCTGGCGAAGCGCTGGGATTTGCGCTGGACGCTGGACGCGCCGGAGCTGAAATCGCTGATCCCCGGCCTGAGCGGCGCCGTGGCCAGCACCGGCGCGCTCAGCGGCTCCCGCGACCGCCCCCGGGTGGTGGCCAACTTTACGGTGCGAAACCTGCGCCAGGGCGATACCCAAATCCAGCGCCTGCAAGGCGAAGCCGACGTCGATGTGAGCGGCGGCGACCGCTCCCGGCTGAAGCTGGCCGGCGAGGGGCTGGTGCTGGGTGGCCAGCGCTGGAAATCCGTCACTCTGGAAGGTGGCGGCACGCCGGACGCGCACGAACTCAAGGCCGAACTAACCGGCGATCCGGGCCGCTTCGCGCTGGCGCTGGCCGGCAAGCTGCAACTGCCCACGCTGGCCTGGCAGGGCCGCATCACCCAACTGACGGCCAAGGACACCCTCGCCGGCGCCTGGAATCTGGAAAAAGCGGTTGCCGTGCAGGCTTCGGCCGAAAAAGCCAGTCTCGACAGCGCCTGTCTGGCCAGCACCCCGACCCGGCTTTGCCTGCAGGGCCAGTGGAACGGCGCGCGCGGTTTCAACGGCCGCGCGCAGCTCCAAAATCTCCAGCCGGAGCGCTTCAAACAATTTCTGCCGCCCGGCATGAACCTGGCGACCCGCATCGACGTCCAGGCCGAAGCCAGCGGCGATCCCAACGGCGCCCTGCAAGGCAAGCTCAATCTCGACATTGCCCCTGGCACCCTGCAAATGCTGGCGGACGGCCGCACACTCCGCTTCACCCTCAAGGGCGGCGCCTTGCGCGCCCAGACCGACGGACGCACCGCGACCGGCCAGATCAAGCTGGATCTGGCGCAGACCGGTCAATTGCAGGCCGACGCCCAGGTGCGCGATCCCTTCGGCGCCGCCCGCGTGGACGGCAAAATCATCGCCGCCATCACCGATCTAGGCATCATCTCGCTGTTCGCGCCGCAAGCGCAGGAGGTCACCGGCCAACTGCGGGCCGATGTCAATGTGAGCGGCGCGCTGCCCAAGCTGGTGCTGCGCGGCGCGATTCGCCTGGAAAACGCCGGCGCGGCGATCCCGGCGGCCGGCATCAAGCTGGAGAATTTGCAGTTCGCCGCCACCAGCACCGGTCAGGGACCGCTGCAACTAAGCGGATCGGTGCGCTCCAAGCCCGGCCAACTGCAACTGAGCGGCGAAGTGGAGCCGCTGAAACCGCAACTGCGGCTGAATATCAAGGGTCAGGACTTCCAGGCTTACGACACCTCGGATATCCGCATCCGGCTCAGCCCAGACCTGAATCTGGATATCACTCGTGAGTTGGTGCGCGTCGAGGGGCAGGTCACCATCCCGCAGGCGTATTTGAGCCCCGGCGGCGCGGGCGACGGTCCGAGCGCGGTCGCGTCTTCCGAAGACGTGGTGATCGTCAACGACCGCGACGGCAAGGCGAAACCCCAGACCAGGGGACCGGCCCTCTATGTCCAGGTGCGAGTGATCCTGGGCGACGACGTGCAAGTGGTCACCCCGGCTTTCCAGGGCAGGCTCCGGGGCAACCTGCTCGTGGTGGAGACGCCGGAACTGGCGCCACGAGCCAGCGGCAGCGCCGAGATCGTCGCCGGCACGTACAAAATTTACGGCACCGAGATCGATATCCAGCGCGGGCGGGTGCTGTTCAGCAACAGCCCGCTCGACAACCCGGGGCTGGATATGCGGGTGGCGCGCACGTTTAGCAGCAATCTCAGTGACAACACCACGGTCGGCGCCCAGATCCAGGGCACGCTGAAAAAGCCGCGACTGACCCTGTTTTCCAATCCGTCGATGCCCCAAAGCGACATTCTGTCCTACCTGGTTTTAGGCCGGTCAACTCAAGGGAGCGGCGGCGAATCGGCGATGCTGTTCAAGGCCGCCAGCGCCCTGGGTTTGGGCGGCGATGAGCTCGCCAAGGGGCTGGGCGGCGCGGTTGGGCTGGACACGGTACAGCTCAACACGAGCGCCAATGGAAAAAATGGAAAAAATGGAAGACCGACGAGGAAGGCACGTCGCTGACGCTCGGCAAGTATCTGACCCCGGATCTGTACGTCGGGTACGGGGTCGGTTTGATCAATGCCGTCAACACCGTCTACATCAAGTACCGGCTGACCAAAAGCCTGATGTTCGAATCCGACAGCAGTGCGCTCGGCTCCGGCGCCGACCTGATCTACAGCATCGAACGCTGAACCGCGCCCCACGCCCACGAACGGGGATTTATCAGCGCGAATAGTCCGGTTCGTGGCCGGCTTTCCACTTGATGTTGCAGCCGATGCTGGGCTGCTGCGTGGACGGGACCGGCCGACCGGCCAGCGACGCATCCGCCGCCACCCGTAGATCGCTCCCGGTCACCGGGACGTTATTGCCGGGCCGGCTACCGTCGAACTGGCCGCGATAGACCAGTTTGCGGCTGGCGTCGAACAGGAAGAAATCCGGCGTGCAGGCGGCGCGGTACGCCTTAACCACGGCTTGGGATTCGTCGTAGAGGTAGGGAAAGGGATAGCCGAAGGCTTTCGCTTCCCCGGCCATTTTCGCCGGGCTGTCGTCGGGATAATTGGCTGCGTCGTTGGCGCTGATCGCCACGATGGCCAAACCTTTCGCTTGATAGTCGCGGGCGAACTGGATCAACCCCTGGCGGATGTGCTTGACGAACGGGCAATGGTTGCAGATCACCATGACCAGCAGGGCCGGGGCGTCCTGAAAATCGCCGAGGGACACCGTTTTTCCGGTCGCCGGTTCGGGCAGGCTGAAATCGGGGGCGGGCGTGCCCAGGGGCAGCATGGTGGAGGCGGTTTGCGCCATAATGCTAGATCTCCTCTACGGTGGTCCGATTAGACAGACGCAGGCCAGCGGCTCGCGCCCAAACACTGGATCAGACTCTTCGCCATGTCGATCGGTTGCGCCACGGCCTGTTCGAGGCATTGCCCTATTCAAAGGCGCGGCGGGCATGTTTCAACGGCTATCCGACCGATCCGCGCGCCCGAACCAAGCAGACAACTGACGGTCAATCCCGACGAATCGAATGGTTTTTTCAACCTCCGCCGCATCACGACTCATCAAACCAACCCCTCTCATTTCAGGAGAATCATTCCATGCAACGCTTAAGGCAACCGTTCTGGCTGGTCGCCGCTTTCACCCTGCTGTGGAGCGCGGTCGCCAGCGCGGCGGACTATCCCGATTTCGTCACGCTGGTCGAACGCTATAGCCCGGCGGTGGTTAGCATCAACACCAAATCGGAACCCAAGGAAAAAGATCGGCCGTGGCGCGGCCATCCGTCGATCCCCGAAAACAGCCCATTTTTCGACTACTTCAAGAAATTCTTCGACCAGATGCCCGAGCTGAGCCCGCAACCACGCTCCTCGGTCGGCTCCGGCTTTATTCTCTCGACGGATGGTTACGTGGTCACCAACGCGCATGTCGTCGAAGGCATGGACAGCATCATTGTCGGCCTGTCCGACCGGACCGAACTGCCCGCCGAAGTCGTCGGCAAGGACAGCCGTAGCGACATCGCCCTGCTCAAGGTCAAAACCGACGCCTCCCTGCCGACCGTCAAGATCGGCGATATCGGCAAGGTCAAGGTCGGGCAGTGGGTGCTGGCCATCGGCTCGCCCTTCGGCTTCGAGCGCAGCGCCACCCAGGGCATTATCAGCGCGCTGGGCCGCAACCTGCCCAGCGATAACTACGTGCCCTTCATTCAGACCGATGCCGCCATCAATCCGGGCAACTCCGGCGGCCCACTGTTCAACCTTGACGGCGAAGTCATCGGCGTCAACTCGCAGATCTACAGCCGCTCCGGCGGCTATCAGGGTCTCTCCTTCGCCGTCCCGATCGACGTGGCGGTGGAAGTCGTGGACCAGCTCAAGACCGGTGGCAAGGTCGCCCGCGGCTGGTTGGGCGTACTGATCCAGGAAGTCACACCGGAGCTGGCTCAGTCCTTCGGCCTCGACAAACCGCGCGGCGCCCTGGTCGGCCAAGTGATGGCCGAGGGTCCGGCGCTGGCGGCCGGCATCAAGGCCGGCGACATCATCGTCGCCTTCAACGGTCAGCCGGTCCATCATTCCAGCGAACTGCCGCTGATGGTCGGCCGTACCCGGCCCGGCAACAACGTGCCACTGACCGTGATCCGCGACGGCAAGGAGCAGACCCTGACGGTCCAGCTCCAGGAACTGCCCGAGGAAACCAAGCTGCAGCAGGCCATCGCCGAACCGCCGGCCCGCGACCGGCTCGGCCTGATCGTGACCGAACTGCCGGCCGACCAACGCCAGCAGGGCGAATCGGGCGTCATGGTCAAGGATGTCAAGGAAGGCCCGGCCGCCAGCGCCGGCATCCGCCCCGGCGACATCATCGCCCGCGTCAACAACGCCGAAGTGACCGATCCCGCCCAGTTCGCCGAACTGGTCCGGCAACTGCCGGCCGGACGCCCCGTGCCGGTGCTGGTCAAGCGCAATAACGGCGCGCTGTTCCTGGCGCTGACCCTCCCCGAAAAGGAATGACCGCCACCCATGGGATAGTGAGCGTGCCGGAAAGCAACGTTCACAGAAACCGCGCTTCAACGCTACAATAGCCGCGCTCTTCACGCCGGAACCCGCTTGCCATGCCATCGGCGAGCGGGTTCCGGCCGATCCCATGCTGGAGCCCAACCGCGCCCGGTCGCCCGTACCCGCGGGCACCGGAACACCATAAACCAAGGGGGTTTTTCCGTGCTCGACAACTACCGTCAACAAGCCGCCGAACGCACCGCTCTGGGCATTCCGGCGCTGCCGCTGGACCCGCAGCAAACCGCCGATCTGGTCGAACTGCTCAAAAACCCGCCCCAGGGCGAGGAAGATTTCCTGCTCGAACTGATCACCTATCGGGTGCCAGCCGGCGTCGACCAGGCCGCCTACGTCAAGGCCGCCTTCCTGGCCGCCGTCGCCAAGGGAGAAACCCGGTCGCCGCTGATCTCCCGAGTCCGCGCCACCGAACTGCTGGGCACCATGCTGGGCGGCTACAACATCCAGCCACTGATCGACCTGCTGGACGACGCCGAGTGCGCTCCGGCCGCCGCCAAGGCGCTGTCGCACACGCTGCTGATGTTCGACTACCGGCACGGTGTCAAGGAAAAGGCGGACGCCGGCAATGCCCACGCCAAGCAAGTTTTGCAGTCCTGGGCCGAGGCCGAATGGTTCACCAGCCGGCCCAAAGTGCCGGAAAAAGCCACCGTCACCGTGTTCAAGGTGCCCGGCGAGACCAACACCGACGATCTCTCTCCCGCTCCCGACGCCTGGAGCCGCCCCGACATCCCGCTGCACGGGCTGGCGATGCTGAAGATGGAGCGTCCGGGCATCCAGCCCGACGAAGTTGGCAAAATCGGCCCGCTTAAACTGATCGAATCGCTCAAAACCAAGGGCCATCCCGTCGCCTACGTCGGCGATGTGGTCGGCACCGGCTCCAGCCGTAAGTCCGCCACCAATTCGGTGCTGTGGTGGACCGGCGAGGACATCCCCTACGTTCCCAACAAGCGCTTCGGTGGTTACTGCCTGGGCGGCAAGATCGCGCCCATTTTCTTTAACACTCAGGAAGACGCCGGCGCGCTACCGATCACCGACTGCGACGTCACCAAGATGAACATGGGCGATGTCATCGACATCTACCCCTATCAGGGCGTGGTCAAGAATCACGACAGCGGCGCCGAACTGAGCCGGTTCAGCTTCAAGTCGGAAGTGTTGCTGGACGAAGTGCAGGCCGGCGGGCGCATCAACCTGATCATCGGCCGTGGCCTGACCGACTGGGCGCGCGAAGTGCAGGGACTGGAACCGTCCGCCGTGTTCCGCCGCCCAGTGGTGCCGCAAAGCTCCAGCAAGGGCTTCACCCTGGCGCAGAAGATGGTCGGCAGAGCCTGCGGCGTCGCCGGTATCCGTCCGGGCACCTACTGCGAACCGAAGATGACCACGGTCGGTTCTCAGGACACCACCGGCCCGATGACCCGCGACGAGTTGAAGGATCTGGCCTGTCTGGGCTTTTCCGCCGATCTGGTCATGCAGTCGTTCTGCCACACCGCCGCCTATCCCAAACCGGTGGACGTCCAGACTCACCACACCCTGCCCGACTTCATCTCCAGCCGCGCCGGCGTGGCGCTGCGCCCCGGCGACGGTATTATCCACTCCTGGCTGAATCGGATGCTGCTGCCCGACACCGTCGGCACCGGCGGCGACTCGCACACCCGCTTCCCCATCGGCATCAGCTTCCCGGCAGGCTCCGGCCTGGTGGCCTTTGCGGCGGCGACCGGCTCCATGCCGCTGGATATGCCGGAATCGGTGCTGGTGCGCTTCAAGGGCCAGATGCAGCCCGGCATCACCCTGCGCGACCTGGTCAACGCCATCCCCTACGCCGCGATCCAGTCCGGCCTGTTGACCGTGGCGAAGGAAGGCAAGCAGAACATCTTCTCGGGCCGCATCCTGGAAATCGAGGGTCTGCCCGACCTGAAAATCGAGCAAGCCTTCGAGCTGTCCGACGCCTCCGCCGAGCGCTCCGCCGCCGGCTGCACGGTGCGGCTGAACAAGGAGCCGATCATCGAGTACCTGAACAGCAACATTACGCTGCTCAAGTGGATGATCGCCAACGGCTACCAGGACGCGAAGACGCTGGAGCGCCGGATCAAGGGCATGGAGGAGTGGCTGGCCAACCCGACCCTGATGGAACCGGACGCCGACGCCGAATACGCGGCGGTGATCGACATCGATCTGGCCGACATCAAGGAGCCGTTGCTGGCCTGCCCCAACGATCCGGACGACGTCAAGACCCTGGCCGACGTGGCCGGCGACAAGATCGACGAAGTGTTCATCGGTTCCTGCATGACCAACATCGGCCACTATCGCGCCGCCGGCAAAGTGCTGACCGGCCGGTCCGGCATTCCGACCCGGCTGTGGATTTCGCCGCCGACCAAGATGGACGCCCATCAGTTGAGCGAGGAAGGCTATTACGCTATCTACGGCAGCGCCGGGGCGCGCATGGAGATGCCGGGCTGCTCGCTGTGCATGGGCAATCAGGCGCGAGTGGCCGACGGCGCGACCGTGGTGTCCACCTCGACCCGCAACTTCCCCAACCGGCTGGGCAAGGGCGCCAACGTCTACCTGAGTTCGGCGGAATTGGCGGCGGTCTGCGCGCTGCTGGGCAAGATTCCGACCTTCGAGGAGTACATGAGCTACATGGGCGAGATCGGCGCCAAGGGCGCCGAAATCTACCGCTACCTCAACTTCGATCAGGTGCCGGAGTATCGCGAGGTGGCGGATAAGGTGAAGCTGGCGGCGTAGGCTTCAAACACAACCCCGGCCCAAGCCGGGGTTTTTTCAAGCGCAGGGCGGAAACACTCTTTGGTGGTAAACAACCCATCCACGGGAGTCTTCACGGACTCATGAATGAGCAAGCCAGGGAATCGCTCGACGCCAACAGTTTCGCGCCTCGTTGCCTGGCCATCGATCTCGAAGTAGGTTTGCAAGACGCACGCATCCACCGTTTCGCCGCCGTGCGAGGCAACACGGGGCAATCCTTTGTGTTCGGGAGTGGAGATTTAACGGCGGCGCTTGCCAAGCTCGATGACTTCGCCAAAGGCACGGCTTTCCTGCTGGGTCACAACCTGCTCGCCTTCGATATCCCCCATCTTGCCGCGGCCAAACCCGATCTGCGCCTGCTCCAACTGCCGGCGGTCGATACGCTGCGCCTCAACCCGCTGGCTTTTCCCCGCAATCCCTATCATCACCTGGTCAAGCACTACCAGGACGGACAACTCAAACGTGGGCGGCTGAACGACCCGGAGTTGGATGCCCGATTGACCCTGGACGTGTTCCGCAATCAATACCAGGCATTCCGGTCGCTCAATGACACCACGCCGGAATTGCTGCTCGCCTGGCATTGGCTGACCACAATGTCGGACGGAATGACCGCGGGTCTTAGTGCCTTTTTCATGACCCTGCGGTGTCAACCCCGTCCCACGGCAACGACAGCCCAAGCCGCGATCGAAGGACTACTGCGGGACCGCACCTGCTCCACCCACAGCCGGGAGATTGTGGCCGATGCGGAAAAGCAAGGTTGGCCGCTGGCCTATGCCTTGGCCTGGCTCTCGGTGGCGGAAGGCAATTCGGTGATGCCGCCATGGGTACGGCATCAGTTTCCGGAAGCGGGCATGCTGGTGCGAAGGTTGCGAAATACCGCCTGCGCCGATCCGGCCTGCGCCTGGTGCCGGGAGCGGCACGACCCCCGCAAGGAACTCAGCCGCTGGTTCGGTTTTTCCGAGTTCCGTCCCGAGCCCGTGGGTGACGATGGCCGACCTCTGCAACAGGCCATTGTCGAAGCAGCCATGAGCGGCGAACACGTACTGGGGATCTTGCCTACCGGCACCGGCAAATCCCTGTGCTATCAGATTCCGGCCCTGTCCCGTTACGACAAGATCGGCGCGCTGGCCGTGGTGATCTCGCCCCTGGTGGCGCTGATGGCCGATCAGGTAGCGGGATTGGAAGCGCGTGGAATCACCGCTTGCGCGGCCCTGAACGGCCTGCTCTCCATGTCCGAGCGCGCCGATGTCCTGGACCGGGTGCGATTGGGAGACATGGGTATTCTCATCGTCTCTCCGGAGCAATTGCGCAACCGGGCGTTTCGCCGGGCGCTGGCCCAGCGGGAAATCGGCGCCTGGGT
>CAVOGC010000051.1:0-20545 GCA_963695105.1 uncultured Gammaproteobacteria bacterium
GCCCGGATGCCCTCCAGCTAGTGCGGCGACGTCGCGCAACTGCCGGAAACTCTCACCGCTGTCGGTGTTCGGCGGCATTTCCCGTGCCGCGATTAACGTCTGGCCGATCAGGGTGATGGCGTCGCTTTCGCTCAGCGGGCTCAGAATCGTTTCCGTCCAGGGCTGGGCGAAAGAAGGTGGCCCGATTCGACCAAGCCCCAGCAGGCGAAGGTCGGGCCAGTCGTCCAGCAACTGCTTCCAGAATTGATCGAGAGCTTGATCCTGCTCCGAGGGCCACTGCTCCAATTGGTCGAGCACGATCAGCGCCGGCTCCGTGCGCAATGTTTGCCGGAGGTGCTCCAGTGCTTGCCACTGAGTTGGGTAGAGCGCGACCGACCAGTGCTTGCCTTCGGGGAGCAATTGCCGGCCCAGGGTTTCCAGCAGCACACGGGTGTCGTCGGCGTTGCTGGCGTCGATGTAGGCGACATGGCGATAGCGGCCGCAGCGCGCCTGCCAGTCGGCCAAGGCCACGGCGGCGGCGGTCTTGCCGCTGCCGCCAGGCCCACGCAGGAAGACGCTGGTGTGGTTTTCAAACAGCCGTTCCAGAATCAATAGATCGCTCCCGCGCCCGATGCAGCCGACCGGGGAAGGCTCGGGCAACGATTCCGGCGGGCCGGGTCGAGGTCGGTCGAGCAGCCGGCGCCAGAGGTCCAGCGGGACGCGCACGGCGAGCCGGGGGTCGTGCTGGCCCAAGTAAAGCGTACAAGTTGGCCAGTCCTGCAAGTAAACCCCGCCGCCGCCCAAACCGGCGGTGCGATAGCTGTCGCTGGCCAGTTGACGATGGCCGGCGAACATGGCTTGGCTGATACGGGAGCCCCGGAGCAGTTCTTCGTAGAACGCCGCCCAGAACCGGCGCAGGGTTTCGGTCGGTGTGCTGGAATGTACGGTGATGGTGGCCGTGATACCCGCCGCCAGAAGGGTGGAGACCAGCCCGGACACGGCGGTGGAGCCGGCGCCGTCCCTGGAGCAGGCCAGAACGACCAGGCGGATGCGGTAGGTGGCCAGCAGGGACGCCAGCGCCGACGCCGGGACAAAGTGGGCGTCGCGGCAGAGCGGTGCATGCAGGTCATGGCTGGCTTCGAATCCGAACACGGCGGCATCCTGATCACGGTCGTGGCGGAGATAGCCGTTCAGATGCAGGGCGGCGAAAGGTCGCCCGGCGGACCAGGCGTCATTCAGCCGCTTTTCCAGCGTCGCAAGCGTCGGTGGGTTGAGCAGTTGCAGTTCCATCAAGCCGCCCAGATTCCCAAACGCCTCCAGTAGCGGCAGGGTATGGCAGCGGTAATCGCGGTGGCCGGTCGGCTCAATGTCGGGGCGCGGGCTGATCGCCAGAACGCGCAGCGGCGGGGGAGCCGGTGGAAAGAGGTCGCCGCCGCCGGAGAGCCGGCGCTGGAAATGGACCGGCTGTTTGCCTTGGAGCAGAAAGCTGGTTTCATCGTGCAGGAGTTCCCAAGGCAGGCCGAACACCGCGGCGGCGGTTGCCGGGGCGGCATCCGCCCGCACCACCAGGCGGCGGTCGCGGGCGTCCGGATCATCGCGCCAAGCCGTCACCAAACCCCGCAAGTCCGGCGCGTCGAGAGTGGCCTGGTAGAGGGCGCGGCCCCAGGATGCCAGGAAGACATCGGTGCGGCGGGCGAACTGGCGCACGGTATCGATCGGCCAGCAGAGGTGATCCTGCAAATACCAGTGCAGGATGCGCGGATTGGGGGGCCGGGGTAGCGAACCGATGACCGTGCTGGCGGTAACTGGCGTGCGCAAGGGGTGACGGATGAGCCTTGCGGCGAGCCGCCAGCCATCGGGAACCGTCGGATCGGCCTGGCTGAAGCTGAGTTCCAGTTCCGCCAGCGGTGGCGGGTTGCGATCGGTGGCGGTTTCGCCGGGCAGTGGTTCGCCCAGTGCCGTCAGCAAGCCCGGCAACACCACGCCCAACCCCTCGGTGGACAATTGAATCGGGGCGGTTCGCGGCGGCGGGGTAAACCAATGGTTGAGGGTGGCGGGGTCGACGCCCGGCAGCAACAGGGGAATGACCCGATAGGTATTAGCCCGCCGCCGCTCCGTTTTCTGCGCAATCTCGATCTCCCGGCGCAGCCAGGCCGGGGCGCCGGTGTTGAGGCCGAGCACCACGATGACTTGGCGCGCCTGTTCGATGGACCAGCGGATCTCGGGCGCCAGTCGTTCGCCGCCGCGCAGGCCGCGGGCGTCGCGCCAGACGCTCAGGCGGTAGGTTTCCAGGGCCAGGCCCAGATCCCGGGCGAAGGCGGCATCGGCGTGGGCATGGCAGATAAAGATGGAAGCAGTGGCCATCGTGCGACTCCGCGGAGGTATCGGATCAACTGGGGGATGTTAGCGCAAAAATACCCGGAGGAACGCTTGAAAAGAGCGGGTTTGACCCCATTTTAAGATCAAGAGTAAGGGGCGTTTGATGAAACGCCGAAACCCCAACGTAGAGGAGGTGTAACCATGGCTCTGATGCGCTATGAACCTTTCAATCTGTTGAACCAGTTGCAGCGGGAAGTCAACCGCCTGCTGGATACCGGCCGCTTCGGCGATGAAGAGGCGGGCAATATTCTGGCCGACTGGGCGCCGGCGGTGGATATCAAGGAAGAGCCGAACCAGTTCGTCATCCATGCCGATCTGCCGGGTGTTGACATCAAGGATATCGATATTACCCTGGAAAATGGGGTGCTGACCCTGAAAGGCCAGCGGGCCGCCGAGAAGAGTGAAGAGACCGAGCAGTATCGCCGGGTCGAGCGGGTGCGCGGAACCTTCCTGCGGCGGTTCTCGCTGCCGGATGTGGCCGATGCCGACAAGGTAAGCGCCAAGTGTAAGGACGGTGTGCTGGAGGTGATGGTGCCGAAGCGCGAGTCGGCGCAGCCGCGACGGATCGCCATCGAAAGCTGACCCAATCCAGGCCGGGCGCGGCGGGATGCCGCGTTCCGGTGGATGATGCGAACAAGCGCGGGCTTCGGCCCGCGCTGTCGTTTTGAGCGGCGGACGCGATCAATGGATCTCATGCACGATTTCGCCCAGGCCAGCGCGCCGCAGGGCGTCGTTGAGCAGCCGGCGCACTTGCCGGACGGTATCGAGTTGCAACGCTTGCCGCGCCAGCTCCCGTGCTTCGGCCAGGGTGAAGCTGCGAATCGCCCACTTAACCCGCGGCAGGCTGACCGGGCTGGCGCTCAGGCTATCCGCCCCCATCCCCAGCAGCAGCACCGCCGAGCCGGGGTCGGCCGCCATCTCTCCGCATAAATTGACCAGGCGATCAGTTCGGTGCCCCTCTACGATAATATAAGCGATGGTTTTCAGCATCGCTGGATGCAGGTTGTCGTACAAGCCGGCGACATGAGCATTGTCGCGATCCACCGCCAGCAGATACTGCGTCAGATCGTTGGTGCCGACCGACAGGAAGTCCACCTGTCGGGCCAGTTGCGCGGTCTGCCAGGCGGCGGATGGCACCTCGATCATCACTCCGACCTGGGGTCGCGCCGTCGGCCAGCCGTCTTCCCGCAATTCCCGATGGGCCTGGTCCAGCAGCCGCAGCGCCTCCTCCACCTCTTCGATAGTGGTGATCATCGGGAACAGGATTCGCAGATTGTTGGGTCCGGCGTTGGCGCGTAGCATGGCGCGCAACTGCGTCAGAAATATCTCCGGGTGATCGAGGGTGAAGCGCATCCCGCGCCAGCCGAGGAAGGGGTTCTTTTCCTCGATCGAGAAATAGGGCAGGGCCTTGTCGCCGCCGATATCCAGGGTGCGCATGACCACCGGTCGCGGCGTAAGGGCGGCCAGCATTTGCCGGTAGATCTGGCACTGCTCGTCCTCGCTGGGGAACGACTCGCGCACCATGAAGGCGAATTCGGTTCGGTACAGGCCGATGCCCTCGGCGCCGCTGTCGCGGACGGTGGCGATATCGGCCAGCAGCCCGGCCTTGGCGTACAGCGACAGCGGATGGCCATCGCGGGTGACGGCCGGCTGGTCGCGCAAGGCGTTCAACTCGGCCGACAGTTCGGCCTCGGCGGCGATCAGTTGCCGGTATTCCTCGCACACCGCCGGGTCCGGTTCGATGTAAATCCGGCCCTGATAGCCGTCCACGATAATGGCGCAGCCCTCGTAGCGGCCGATCGGCCGATCGCCCAGGCCCATGATCGCCGGGATGCCGATCGCCCGGGCCAGAATGGCGACATGGGACAGCGCCGAACCGCGCAGGCAGACCAGACCGGCCAGTTGCTCCGGCGGCACCGCCGCCAGATGCGCCACGCTCATTTCCTCGGCCACCAGCACGCAGCGCTCGGCGGTGGCGGGTTCGGTTTGCCGGTTAGGGTCCGCGCGCAGATGGTGCAGCACCCGCCGGCCCAGATCGCGGATATCCTCGGCGCGGGCGCTGAGGTAGGGGTCCTCGGCCCGTTCCAGCAGCCGGACCCTGGCCTGCACCGCGTCGCGCCAGGCGGCCGGCGCCCAGCGGCCGGCCTGGATGCCGGCTAGGGTGTCGCCGATCAGACTGTCGCTGTTCAACATCATCCGGTAGACGGTGAACAGCGCCTGTTCGGTCAGCGGCAACAGGGGCGACAGCCGTTCGCAAGCACCGCGCAACTCCTCATCGACGGTGGCGATGGCCGCCCGAAACGCCGCGTCCTCGGCGAGGGGATCGGTTGCCGGACGGTCGGGAACGTCGTCAAGCTCGGCCAGCAGGTGCGGGATGGTTACGATGCCCATCGCCACGCCCGGCGCGCCGGCGATGCCTTGCAGGGCGCGGGTGCCGGTCGCCAGCGGGTTGAGCAGTTCCTGGGTGGCGCCGCTGAGAATGGCGTGATTGAGCGTGCTGGCCAGTTGGGCGGCGATGGTGACCAGAAAATCGACCTCGGCGGGATGGAACTGGCGGGTGGCGGTATGCTGGATGGTCAGTACGCCCAGCACCCGGCGGTACTGAATCAGCGGCACCCCAAGAAAAGCGTGATAAGCCTCTTCGCCCACATCCTGAACCGGATGGAACCGGGGATGGCGCGCCGCGTCTTCCAGGTTTAGCGGTTCCTGGCGTTCGGCCACCAGGCCGATCAAGCCTTGCTGGCGGTTCAAGCGCACGCGGCCGACGGCCCGCGGGTGCAGGCCGGTGGTGGCCATCAGGACGTACTCGCGGTTGTCTTCGTCGGCCAGATAGAGGGTGCAGGCGGCGACGTGCATCGCCTCTCGGATCCGGTTGACCGTGATCGCCAGTGCACTGGGCAAATCCGGCGCGGCGCTGACATCCTGAACGATACGACGCAGGGTTTCGAGCATGTGGCGCGATTCCTTCCGGCTGGAAAAGGTTCGAGGCACGAGCCACCACAAGGGATTGCGATAGCGCGAGGCAGCTAAAAATTACATATTTATTCAATGTGTTGATGGCTTCATGATCTGCACGACCACGAAGGTTCCGGGTTCGATGAGCACACCTTACACGGGTGAGGTTACCAATTACCCCAAGAGTTCGCGCCGCGCGTCGGCTGGAAGCTCGTTAGAATAGATCGTTTTTGAATGACCGGGAATGAAGACTCATGAGCGAGGCAACGCATTTGACCGCCGATCCGGCCCACTCAGCCCGCCTGCTGCGGCTGGCGACTTACGCTTCGGTGTTTACCGCCACGATGTTGATTGTCGGCAAGCTGGCGGCGGCGCTGCTGACCGGCTCGGTCAGCGTACTGGCGTCGCTGATGGATTCGATGATGGACGTGGCGGCGTCGATCATCAACCTGCTGGCGGTGCATTACTCCCTGCAACCTCCTGATAGCAACCACCGGTTCGGCCACGGCAAGGCGGAGCCGCTGGCGGGGCTGGTGCAGGCGGCCTTCATCACCGGTTCGGCGGTGTTCCTGATCCTGCACGCGGTGGACCGTTTGCTGCATCCGCAGCCGATCAAGGACGCCCTGGTTGGCGTTTGGGTGCTGTTGTTCGCCCTGGTCGCCACCGGAGCGCTGCTGCTGTTCCAGCATTACGTGATCCGCCGCACCCAGTCCACGGCGATCCGCGCCGATGCCCTGCACTACGCCACCGATCTGCTGACCAACGCCGCCACCATCGTGGCCCTGGGGGTGGCGATGCTGGGTTGGCCAAGCATGGACCCGGTGTTCGCGATCGGCATCGCGCTGTACATCCTCTACAGCGCCGGGCATATCGGCTACGAGTCCATTCAATTGCTGATGGATCACGAACTGCCCTCCGAGGTGCATGCCCGGATCAAGGAGATCGTCCGCGCGCACCCGCAGGTACGCGGCATGCACGAGGTGCGAACCCGTCGCTCCGGGCAGACCTACTTTATCCAGTTGCATCTGATGATGGACGACCATCTGTCGCTGGTGGAGGCGCATCAGGTGGCCGACGAGGTGGAAGCGACCCTGCTGGCGGTGTTTCCCAATGCCGACGTGCTGATTCACGAGGACCCGAGCAGCGAGCCGCCGCCGCGACCGCTACCGGGGTGAGGGAGCTTGGTTCCGTCGCCGGTGTTCGTTCCGGCGATCAGTCCAACAAGTAGTCCATGGCCGGAAACATCACGAGCATCGACGCCGTGTAACAAAACGCTGTTCGCCGCCGCCGCCGCCGCCGGTGGTGCGTGCCGGTGCGTCAGGACTGCGCCGGCGGCAGATGCACGGTCAACTGGTCGAACGGAATGGTCCAGTCGTATTGGTTGCAGGCGCTCACGGCGGTGCGCTGCAAAAAGCGGCGAATCGGCCAGTAATATTCAGCCCCGGTACCCATGAACACTGCCACGATCAACAGGTTGAGCGAGGAAGCGGCTGCCTCGTTGAATTCCACCAGCAAGTCCTTGAGATGGGGACGGAACGGCTGCTGTTCCAGTTGCTCTTCGAGATACGCGCGCAGCCGGGGCACGATTTCGCTCAGGATTTCGCCCTGATGACGGTAATCCAACCCGAAGACGACGGGTACCGCAAAGCCCTCCAGCGACAGGTTGCGCGGGTTCTTGCCGAGATAATCGGCGACCGGAAAGGTTTTAATTGCGCCGATGACCTGTACCTGCACCACCTCGGGGGTCTGCACCAGCACCTTGCCGTAGATGTCGCCATCCAGGATCACGATATCGTTCTCCCGGCTGGGAAACCAGGATTCCTCCGGCGCGTGGGGGCGCGACTGTAAATCGACCAGCCGGTCGAGCGGCAGGCGTAGGGTGCCGCCGCGCAGCAGCGGGTTGCGCAGGGTCGAGTAGACGTTCAGCGAAGTGATCTGCCAGGGTACGCCGGCGTACACGATCCGTTCGCCCTCCCGCACGCTGCCCATGCCAAGCAGGATGCGGATTTCGGCCATGTAGCG
This sequence comes from uncultured Gammaproteobacteria bacterium, assembly GCA_963695105.1. GTDB lineage: Bacteria > Pseudomonadota > Gammaproteobacteria > Competibacterales > Competibacteraceae > Competibacter. The sequence continues at coordinate 7,336 of CAVOGC010000051.1, forward strand.
CGGCAGCGACTGCCGCAGGCCCCACAGGACGCCGATCGCCAGCAGGATCAGCAGGCCGAGCAGCAGCCAGTCGCCACGGGCGTACAGAATGAGGGTGGCCACGAAAAAAGCCAGGATCAAGGTGAGCGCCTTGAAAGACAACGCGGTCACCCGCGCCAGCCGGCGGGCTTTCCGTTGGCGGCCCCGGCCCGCGAGCCAGCCGGCCAGCCGGCCGAATCCACCCAGCGCCAGATAGGTCAGCACGAAACCGCCGATCGCCAGCACCAGATTAAGACCCCGGCCGCTGGCGAACTCCTGAAGCGTGAGGGCCAGTCGCTTGCCGGTGGGTTCGCCTGGCGCCGCCAACCGTTCGAGTTGGGCGTTGATGCGTTGCAAGCGGCCTTCGGCCTCCTCGCGATGGTCTTGCCACCGTTCCAGCGTCGCCTGCAAAGCCTTTTTTACGGGTGGTCCTTCCGCCGCCGCCAGGGTTTGTTCGATATGGGCGATGGCGGTATCGGCGATTTGCAGCCGGTTTTCGTACAAGGTCCGCTCGCTGCGCAAGCGCTCGATCGTCCGCGGCCGTTCGGTCAATCGCTTCAGTTCGTCGAGCAAGGGCCGGATCACGTCCTCGATTTCCTGCTGCCAGTCGAACGTGGTCCCGGTTTGTTGCTGGAGTTCGGCGCTGCTGGCGCCGCCAGTGGCGATTTCCTCGAAAGAGGTTTGCAACTCTTTGACTCGATTGGCGATCTGTCCTGCCTGCTCGTTGAGTTGCTGCGCTTCGGCGGGGTCGGAGGCGCGCTTCAATTGCCGGTTCAGGGCGGCACGCTCGGTTTCGACTTCCTGAATGGTGTCGATGAGCGTTCGCAACTGCGCTTCCTGTGATGGAGCGGCGGGGAGCGGCGCCTGTGCCGAGGCGGCGGGCGCGGTTTCTGACGGAGTGGCGGCCGGCTGGGCGTGCAGGCTTTGCACCAGCAGGCCGAGGACCAGAATGGCTAGCCAACGAAAAGGCATGGGATTTCTCCTTTGGGTATGAACAAACGAAAGCGGCCGGCCGGACAGGGAGGCCCGGTTGCCGGCCGAGCGCTGAAAATGAGTTCAGGTGGGATCGCGCCCGGCGTGGGGGAGCGCGCGAATAAAAGCCGGGAACGGTGTGCGGGACGGGCGCACACCCGATCTGGAACGCGCCGGGGTCATGATGGGGAAGCGGAAGCGAGCGACATGCGGTTCAATGCGCCGTCAGCGACATGCCGGCGACCGGGGTAATTCCCTGTCCGTCGGACCCGGCGAATTCGAACGGGATCGAGACCAGGTCCATGCCCGCGTTGCGCTGGATCGCGAAGTGCAGGTGCGGGCCGGTGGAAAAGCCGGTGTTGCCGGAGTTGGCCAACCAGGCGCCGCGCTTCACCCGCTGTCCGGGCGCCACCTGGATCGAGTCGGGATGCAAATGAGCATACACCGCCATGGTGCCGTCGTCGTGCAGGACCCGCACCGCGTTGGCCCGGCTCTGATATTTCGGGTCGGTGCCGCCATCGAAGAAATCGCCGGCCACTTCCATGATGGTCCCGGCCCGAGCGGCGCGCACCGGGGTGCCCAGCGGCAGACCGAGGTCCACCGCGTAACGGCTCTGCGGGTGCTGGTGGCTGAAGCCGCCGTCGAACGCCTGGCCGATGCGGAACTGTTGCCCTGGCGCGAACGGCGGCGCGTAGGGTTGCTCGGGGCGGTGCGCGGCGGCGGGGTCGCCCAGCACCGCCCGCACCTGGTAGCTGTAGCTCCAACGCGCGCCGACTGGCTTGAGCGCGACCGCCGTTAGTTCCGTGCGGGCCGGGACGACTACCCGCACCGGTAGCGGTGGTTCGGCGCGCATGTTCTTCAGCGCCTCGGCGCTGATTTCCACCTCCACCGGGCCGTAATAGTCGTTGACCGCCGCCAGCACCGGCGCTTCCGGGGTGCCGCGGTTGCGGATGCTGATCCTGGCCGGCAGGTCGCGAACCGCCAATTGACTGACCTCGACCGGCACATCGGTGGCAGGTGGCCGGTCGGTGAACACCCAGGCACCGCTGGAATCTTGATATTTATAGAGTTTTTTTGTCAGCGCCGGTTGCGATTCCAGCAAGGCGAGCAACGCCAGCAGCGCGGCCGCGGTCAGGCTTTTTCGCGTGATAATCATTCAGAGGGAGGTTAGGGGGTGAAATGGTGGATGTGTACGCCTTCCCGGTCACTTTTGGCCAGTTCGACCATTTTGGCGGCGACGGTTTCCGCCGGCACCGGCCGGTAGCGGCTGAACGGTCCCCACAGGAAAGGCATCCAGAGCGGCGCCAGTCGCTGGCTCCAATCCTCGACCGGTCGGGCTTCACGGTGTTCGCCCAACAACAGTGAAGGGCGCAGCAGGTGAACGGCCTTGAACGGCAGTTCGCTGACCGCCGCCTCGGCCCGGCCCTTGACCCGGTTATAGAAGACCGGCGAACTGGGATCGGCGCCAACCGCCGAGACCAGCACGAAGCGGGATACGCCGCGCGCCGCCGCCAGCCGGGCCAGTTCGACGACGTAGATGTGGTCGACCTTGGCGAACGCTTCCGGCGAGCCGGCCGCCCGGTGAGTAGTGCCCAGGCAGCACAGGGCGGCGTCGGCGTCGACCACGCCGGCGTGATCGTGCAGTTGGTCGAAATCCATCAGGTGTATGGTGAGTTTCGGGTGTGTTGGTCCCGGCGGATGGCGAGCGAAGACCGTGACCTGGCCGATGTCGTCGTCCGCCAGCAATTGGGCCAAACAATGTCCCCCGACCAAGCCGGTCGCTCCCACCAGCAGGACGCGGATTACCGGTTTTCGTTGTTCTCCCATGTTGATGCTCCCAATCTTGGCAACTGGATTTTTGTCGCTGAATGGTTGACGTCAGGTCCGGCGCCGGCCGGATCTCGAACTGTTCGCTGAGTATCCGTTAAAGCATAGCCGTCGTTTGGCCTTTCCCACATCGCGCGAACGATCAGCGTCCGCGACCGCTAACGAGGAGCAACCCCACGCCGCCGATGAGGCATTGGCCGGGATCGTGCCGAACGCGCGGATCTTCGACGCCGAACCGTTTACCCCACGGCGGAAAACCCGAAGAGCGTCGAATTCCAGACTGATATGGGCGAGGCGGCGCCGGTGTGCGACCGCTACTGGTGGCGATTCAAGACCAAGGGAACATCGTCTCGCCCTCCGCGCGCGGTGCGTGTTGGGACGGGGCTTGGCGGCTTCGGGTCAGAGCGGTTGACATCGGTTGGTCGAGCGGTTCCAATCCGCCGCCCACCGGAACCACGCGCCGGGGGATCTATAGCGCTCCCATGCTGGTTGTGGAATTTCCCCGCCCTGGACAAGGAAGGGCGGCGCGTAGCGCCGGGGTGGTTCGAAACGATGATTCCGCCAGTCAGACCGGAGCGCTATGCATACCAGAGCGGGTCAGGCCGCTCATGGGACAGCCTCTCAAGCCACGCTGGTCAGCTTCTCGTATTTGTTTTGCAGTTGCTCGTCGGTTTCGGCGTGGTTCGGGTCCAGAATGATGCAGTCCACCGGACAGACTTCGATGCATTGCGGTGTGTCGAAGTGGCCCACGCACTGGGTGCAACGGCTCGGATCGATCTCGTAGATCTCTTCGCCCTGATAGATCGCTTCGTTCGGGCACTCGGGTTCGCACACGTCGCAGTTGATGCATTCATCGGTGATCATCAGTGCCATGGCTGGTTCCTCTTTTATGTTAATTCGCGGCCGGTTCGCGGTGCTGGCTATCGCAACTCAAACTAGCCTGGCCGGAAGCGGTCAGGCTGAATTCCCGAGTATTTTACTCAATTAATGGCGCAAGGCGAATTTTGCCGCCAGCGCCGCCTCCACCTTGGGGTGGACGAACGGCGCGATGTTCCCGCCCAGCTTGGCGACTTCGCGCACCAGACTGGAGGAGACGAAGGCGTATTGCTCGGCGGGGGTCAAAAAAATGGATTCGATTTGGGAGTTCAAGCGGCGGTTCATGCTGGCCAACTGGAATTCGAATTCGAAATCGGACACCGCGCGCAGGCCGCGCATGATGACGTTGGCGCCGACGCTCTTGGCGTAATTCACCAGCAGGATGTCGAAACCACGCACCTCGACATGGGGCAGGTGCGACACCACTTCATTCACCAGCGCCACCCGCTCCTCCAGCGAGAACAGCGGTTGCTTGTTGGGATTGGCGGCGATGCTGACGATCAGCCGCTCGAACATGCGCCCGCCACGATCGATCAGATCGGCGTGACCATTGGTGATGGGATCGAAAGTGCCCGGATAGATGGCGACGACGGACATGAGCGTTTCCTGGGTGCGGGGGTTGCGCGAATTATCGGGAAAGCCCGGCGGCAAGGCAACCGGACTTAGATCGATCCTTCCCGCCGCGCTAGCCGGTAAGTGACCGCGCCGGCGGTTTTTTCCCGCCACGAGGTCCAGGCCGCCGGCAGCTTGACCGCTCCCGCTTCCACCTCGGCTTCCAGATAAATCCAGGCGCCTGCCGCCAGCCAGCCGCGCGCTTCCAGGGCCGCGCACGCCGGTTCCAGCAAACCCGAGCCGAATGGCGGGTCGAGCAGCGCAATCTCGAACGGCGTCCCCGGCTGGCCCAGCCAGGTCAGCGCGTCGGTCTGTTCGACCCGGGCGTTGTGCGCGTGCAGCCGGTCGAGGTGATCCCGCAGGGTGCGGGCCGCAAGCGGATGGCGTTCGACGAACACGACTTCGGCCGCGCCGCGCGACAGCGCCTCGATGCCGAGCGCGCCGCTGCCGGCGAACAGATCCAGGCAGCGGGCGCCGGGCAGGACCGGAGCCAGCCAGTTGAACAGGGTTTCCCGCACCCGGTCCGGGGTGGGGCGCAGGCCCGGCAGATCCGGAAAGGTCAACCGCCGGCCGCGCCATTGCCCGCCGATGACGCGCAACTGGTTGGCGTGACCGCCGCGCCGGTTCATGTGCCGGCCGGTCCCGGCGAGGTCGGGGGGACGGGTGCGCCGGTCGGTCCCGGCTGGGTCGGCGCGCTCTGGCCACCGACGATGACCACGATTTGCCGGTCGGGTTGAACGTGCCGTTGCCAGGCGCTCTTGGCCTGCTCCAGGCTGATACCGTTCATGGTGCCGATGAAGGTTTGCAGGTAATCCAGCGGCAGGCCGTAAAACGCGATCAGCCCCAGATAGTTGGCCAGTTTGCCGTTGCCGGCGAGATCGAGCGCGAAGCCACCGGTGATGTTCTGGCGGGCTTCCTCCAGCGTTTGGGCGTCGGGTCCGTCGGCGCTGAACTGGCGCAGGGTGCTTTGCGCCACCTGCAGCGCGGTGTCGGCCTGATCGTTACGGGTTTGCAGGTTGATCAGGAAGGGGCCGGCCTGTTGCATCGGGGAAAAGGCGCTGTAGGCGCCATAAGCCAGCCCGCGCTTTTCGCGGATTTCCTGGGACAGTTGCGAGACCAGGCCGTTGCCGCCCAGCACATGGTTGCCCAGATAGAGCGCGTAGTAGTCGGGGTCGTCGCGGCTGACTCCGATCTGGCCGATGAGGATATGGCTCTGGCTGGAAGGATGGGGGATGCGGACGATCTGGCTGGCGGGGAGGGCAGGGACCGGCGGAGGCGGCGGGACCGGTTCGCCCTTGGGCAAGTCGCCGACCAGGGTGTTGGCCAGTTGCTCGGCGGTGGGCCGGTCGAGATCGCCGACGATGGCGACGACCGCATTGGCGGCGCTGTAATAACGGCGGTGGAAATTCTGAATGTCGGCGCGGGCGATGGCGTTCAGGCTGGCCGGGGTGCCATCGGATGGCGAACCGTAGGGATGATCGCCATACAGCGTCTTGAAAAAAGCGTCCTGGGCGATGGCGCCGGGCGACTGGGCGCGTTCCTGGAGTGCCGACAGCATTTGCTGGCGGACCCGATCCACCGCGTCGGGGGCGAAGCTGGGTTCCTTCAGCAGGCGGGCGACGGTTTCGACGGCGGGTTGCAGGTAGTGCGGGTCGATCAGACTGCGCAGCGCCACCGAGGCCGAGTCGCGCCGCGAACTGATGTTCAGTTGGGCGCCCACCTGATCCAGCCGGTCGGCGATGGTATCGGCCGACCAGTCGCCGGCGCCTTCCTCCAGCAGTCCGTTGGTCAGTTTCGCCAAGCCCGGTTTGGCGCCGTCGCGGACCGAACCGGCCCCGAACAGGATTTGCGCGTCCACCATCGGCAGCTCCCGGGCGGCGATGAAGTAGACCGGCACGCCGTTGGCGGTGTGCCAGTTCTGGATTTCGGGGATGGCCTGGGCCAGGCTGGAGACGAGCAGCAGCGCGGCGGCCAGCAGGCCCGATAGCGACGATTTCGGATGAGGCATGGCGGGGGAATCCTTGGCTCCCCACTCCCGTGCGGGAGCGGGGTTGGGAGTGAGCGATTGGGGGTGAGGGCGTTTTAGCGGACCGGATGACCCATCCCAGCGCCGGGCGTGGCCGGACGGCGACCATCCAGCGGCAACGGTTCCAGCGTGGCCACGGTCAGCCGGTCGTCGGTCAGGTACTTGCGGGCGACCTCGCGCACCTGTTCCGGGGTGACCGCCTGAATCCGCTGTACGTAGTCGTCGAGCCGGTTCCAGCCCAGGCCGACGGTTTCCAGCATGCCCAGCCGCATCCCCTGGTAGAACAGCGAATCCTGCTGGTACACGTCGCTGGCGGTCGCCTGGGCGATCACCCGCGCCAGTTCCTCGGGGTTGACCAGTTCCTCGCGCAGTTTGGCTATTTCGGCGCGCAGGGCCTGTTCCAGTTCGGCGCTGCTGTGGCCCGGCGCCGGATTTCCGGCCAGCAGAAACAGCTCTTCAAGCCGCGAGGTCGGGTTGTAGCCGGAGCCGGCGGCGGCGGCGACTTGGGCGCCGCGCACCAGATTGCGGCTGATCCGGCCGCTGTTGCCGCCGTCGAGAATGCCGTCCAGCACGTCCAGGGCGTAGGGCTCCCATTCCTCGGTGGCGGTTTTCAGGGTCGGCGCCTTGTAGCCGAGCAGGACATAGGGCACTTCCGCCGGGGTTTTGACCACGATCCGGCGCTCGCCCAGTTGCGGGATTTCCGCCGCCGGCCTGGGCGGGGTCAGCTCGCTGGGCGGCAGCGGTCCGAAGTGTTTCTGGGCCAGATCGCGGACCTGGGTTGGGTCCACGTCGCCGACCACCACCAGAGTGGCGTTGTTCGGTGCGTACCATTGCTGGTACCAGCGCTTGAGATCGTCCAGGGAGAGGGCCTGGATATCCTGCATCCAGCCGATGATCGGGTTGCGGTAGGGGCTGGTGAGGAAGGCGGCGGCGTAGAACCGCTCGCTGGTCAGCGACTCGGGCTGGTCTTCGGTGCGCAAGCGGCGTTCCTCGGTCACCACCTGGGCTTCCTTGCTCACGTCATCCGGTTTGAGCAGCAGGTGGCGCATCCGGTCGGCTTCCAGTCGGAAGCTGAGTTCCAGCCGTTCCTTTTCCAGGGTCTGAAAATAGGCGGTGTAGTCGCGGCTGGTGAAGGCGTTTTCGTCGCCGCCGTTGGCGGCGATCAGGCGGGAGAATTCGCCGCCCGGCACGGTCGGGGTGCCCTTGAACATCAGGTGTTCCAACAGGTGGGAGATGCCGGTCAGGTCGCTGGGCTCGTAGCTGGAGCCGACCTTGTACCAGATCTGCGAAACCACCACCGGCGCGCGGTGATCCTCGCGCACCAGGATTTTCAGACCGTTGTCCAGGGTGAATTCGTGGACCGGCGCGGCCGCGAAGACGGCAGGGGCCACGAACAGCCAGAGGGCTGCGATGAGGGTTCGACTACTCGACATGAGATCTCCGGGTTTGACTGATTCCGAGCTTTAATTTCGGCTATTGGGCAGCGGGCGGAGGCAAGGGTTCAGCGGGGCGCGCGGGTTGTTTCGCGCTAGGGTAGCCTGACGGATGTAGCGGATCGTTGCACGAAAAAATACGGTGCAAAACCCCGCCGGCATCATTGCGAAATCGTGTCGGAGATTGACTGCTTTGCGCCTTTCACCATGAAGTCTTCAAATTTCACAGGTTGTTCAACGCCCTTGTCCCAACTCTGATAAGCGCCCAGTCCGAGCCGGCCATTCTTTTGCACAATCAGGTGCGGGCCCAGAGTTCTGAGCATGTTCGGCTTCCACCATGATTTTCTGAAGTAGTGCAGTACGATTGTGGACGTCGAGCTTGTGATAAGCGGCGTCGGTGTATTGCTTGGCGGTGCAGGGCTGGACGCCCAAGTGCTCCGCGACCTCGATGTGGGAATGACCCTGTGCGAGCCAGAAGCAGGCTTCTCGCTCCTTGGTGGAGAGCGGCAGCGTGCTCAACCCGCGCAGGAGTCGGAGGGGCAGCGGTTCCTGGTGTTCGATGGTGATAAGCGTCAGTCCGTGTTGCCCTTCTGAGGCGTTTTCCAGCCGGTAAGCGCGGAATATGAAGCGCCCCCACGGGTTTTGCATATGGTAAACAGGAGGGCGCGCCTCTTGGCCGCGAGCGATGGCGGACAATTCTCTCGCCAGCTTTTTGAACAACGGCGTCAAGGAAGCGTCGGACTGCGGAGCGCTCAAGCCGATCTGTGGGTGGGTGGCGAGATAGAGCAGCCGCTTGGCGGTGTGGCATTCATAGCTGAGCCGGCCAGTCTCATCCACAAGGGCATGACCGTTATAGCCACTGCCGACAAACGTACCGCTGCCATCCAGGTCGGGCCGGGCGCGCAGACCATGAGCCACGTAGGGTAAGAGACCCACCAATTCATCCGCTTCGTGCGCGCTGAACGGTTTTTCTTTCGCGGCCCGGAACAGCATGAGATGACCAAGTAGCCACCCGTGCTCTCTGATCTGAACCTCCAGCGTGTGATGCTGGCCCAAGGGGCGCCAGATGTTGTGGTAGAGATCGCTGCGATAAAGGTCGCGATAGATCGTTTCCGGGTGTCGGTTGATGCTCCCCGGATTACGTCGCCACCAGTCGGCATGGGCGCTGGACTCACGTCGGAATGCACCGTGTAGCTCTTGGGCAAATAGTTCCAAGATGCTAGGAATAAAATTTTCCAGGATCACATAGTCGGGTTCGTTGCTGTCAGTCGTGCCCACAAACACATTGGGACCAGAGGGAATAACCATACCTAATGTGCGTAATAGCTCTGGTATTACGAGCTGCGCGCCCAACCCAAGGCAACACAGTTGGCGGACGTAGGCCAAGGTTGCCATCGGTTTCATTGTCCACGCTGAGTTCGTCATAAGTTTTCACGTTATCTTCACGTTGAATTTTGCAGGTATAAATATCGTAAAAATAGGTGACAATATCGAAAAATCTACCTCTCAATAGAGGTATTTTTTTTGGGAAGAAAATATATAATCAAATTAATTTTCAATCATATAAAGAGACTGGGGTGCAATTTTAGTTTCCTTTATTAACAGGTGTGGCTGGTCGATTGTGCCACCTGGGGTAAATTTTGTTGGGTTCGGATCCAAGGTGTTGGTTTTTTTCTAGAACGGCAAACTTGGCTTAAGGACTGTTCTTCCATGGGGATTGATGCTCCCATGTCTCACTTTTACCCTGAAATCTACTATCTACAGCCTGTTTTACGAAAATTAAGAGCGAAAATGGCTACTGCTCGTCGCACTCGAGTTAGATTTACTAACCTAGTTTTTTTATGTAGTCTGGGAAGTAAGTATATGCCCAAGCCTTTTTAAGTCATTTCTTAGAGGACGTCTGGTCCGAGCTGTGAAGGTGGCGTAATGGCGGGAAAAACAATTCAGTACAGTGAGTCGATTCCTGAACAGAGGAGCAAGGATCTCGTTGTTCTGCCGCACGCAGTTTTCTTCTGTTTTGATGTCGATCATTCTATATTGGTTTCCGAGCATAGGGTATTCATTAAAGCGATATTAGTGCCCTTCGTCGAGAGAGCAGTAAAGAGGCTAGGTCCAGGAGGATATGAGCTGATGCTTCATGGGTCGGCAAGCGCTACCGGTTCAAGTGAGCATAATTTTGAACTCGGCGCACGAAGAGCAGGAAGCGTCTCAGCCGAGGTGATCCGGTTATTTGAGGAAGATAAGAAAAAAGATCCATCCCTTGTACCTTTCCAGTTGCTTCCTGCATTTTTGAATCATGGGGACGAAGAAGCCAATAACGACCCACTCTTGAAAGGTGCCCGAAAACAAGGGAATAATAAAGTCGAGAAAGTGCAGGCTATTTTCAGAAGTGCTATTTTTAATTTTAGGGCAGCGCAAGCTAACAAATCAGCAACATTTTTAATACGGGAGATCTATTTTTTTAAGTTTAAGAAGATAGAGCAATCGATGCCTGCTGTTTTGAAACAAATTGACGACGCATTAGATAATCCAGTCATCAAATTCGTTGTTGATCAGGCTATAAGTCAGGCGTTGAAAAGTGTTATGCGGGCGCTCGGCTCGATCGGGGCCATTGCCTCACATCTTGTTACTTTTTCTATTCCAAAAACTGTAGATTATTGTTTTGAGATAAAGGACAGTTTGAAAGACCATGCGCTCTACCGTTTCAATGGCGTAGAACATAAAGACAAGTTCGGCATCATGGATGTTATTAGCTTTATCACAAAGGTGATTGGGTTCCTGAAGGCGTTAGAAAGAGTAGCCAAGGTATTAGGCACTACATCCGATATCGGAAAGAAAATCGTCTCCGCCGCAAAAGCTCTGAGCAAGGTGTCAGATGATCTCATCGACAAGGCGATGCCCTTTTTGGGGCTGCATCTCGGGCGAGACATGGCGCTCGAGGTCAAGAAGGCGTTCTTGGCTGTGCGGGGAGGCGTTCGCTCGGTGATCGAGGTAATCTCGGTGCCCGGGTCACCCTTCACGCCCTTCCGTTACCATGACGGCCAAGCGGATCACGATGTGAAGCAGCTTGCACAAGCGGCTAAACGCATACAGGTCGATGTTGGCTTCTTCTCGCGTGTTGACATTTCCTTTGGGGGGTCTGCCTCGATCCGCTCAACGGCTTTTGCGGCCGAAGCGAGCATCGTAACCGGGTCTATTTTATTTAATTCATTCTTTGCATTTGGAACAGCTAGCGGCCTGTTCATTCCCGTCAAGTTGGGATATCTGGACGACATCGCTCCCGGAGCGTTCGACCCCGTTACCGGGTAGCTTAATTCGGTGTAGTTTTTTGTATCTTATGCCATTAATTATTAGTTTTTGGCTCATATAGCGCTCCCATGCCGGTTGTGGAATCTCCCCGCCTTGGATAAGGCGGGGTGGCGCGCAGCGCCGGGGTGGTTCGAAATTGTGATTCCACCCGTCAAACAGGAGCGCTATATCAGCAAATAATAGCGCTTCTTTCTGACTTTCTGGCTTCTAAAGTCAATGGACGACCTGAGAGGGTAAGACCATGGGTATGTTGATATCAAAACATTTCAAGACTAACGATAAATTGCAACGCTGCTCTGTTAATGACTCAGATCATATTATGCCTGGATCGAGCGGAGAAGCAGTTAAGAAAATCCAGGAAGCTTTGACAAAATTGATGAAGGTAAACTTTCCAATCGACGAAGTGGGAGGACTGAAATATGGAACGGTAACCATCAATACCGTCATAAAATTTAAAACTGATCGCAATATCTTGAATTATAAAAACCGGATCGATAATATCGTCGGCCAAAAAACGATTCGTGCACTTGATAAAGAGATGAAGGCAACCGATAAGCCGAGTCCCTTGCCTTCGCCAAAACCTCCCCTAGCAGGTATTGGAGTCGGACATATCGGTCCACTGGGATCAAAGTCCAAGATCGTTTCTGATTATTATAATCTTTGTGGATTGGAAACGATTGGTCCGGCTCAAATCGACGTGGGTAGCCCAAAAAGCTATGCAACATTCGAGGGTTTAATTGACTCGCTGATCGCCGCAAATGGGTTTCAGCATGTGATTGTTAATCACGGCGACGAAAGTGTTGGGCTATTGGTGCCTTTTTGTCCGGAATCTTCTTTACGGAAAACCGGCTTAGTTATCGGTGCACTTGCCGAGTTGGCAGATAAGGCCGAAAAGGGACCGTTGAATTCAAATGACCCCGATACCAAGCTCTTTACTGCTAAGGTAATGAATGACGCCAAAGTATCTCAGGCAATTGTGTCTCGAATCGTACAAAAGCTTCTGAAACTCCGAAAAAAGGAGACCGCGATCCATTTCCGAGCGTGCAACTTCAAACACGATTTCTTAGCCCGTCATTACAAACGGGCCTTCGGTGCTCGCATTATCACTTTCCATAGCACTCGCTTGCTTTTTCTTCGCATCGCCCCGCAGCAATTCAAAACTGACCACACTGTCGATGGGGAGATCGACACACACCCGAGTGATGCAACGCGGCGCTTTCGTGGATTTCACGATCCCTTGGGCGAAATTGCTTCGATGCTTATTGGTGCTCTAGATAAGGATGGAGCCACGCAAGTTGAATCATTCAGTCTGATTGAAAAGCGCATTCCGAGGGATATTCAGAGCTGGGCCGAGGCACTGCTCCGGCGTTGGAGATCAAAAGAGAGCATGGAATTTGTGGTACCCGCGATGTGGGATAATGGAGAAACGACTTTCTATTGCCCATTAGAACTCGGCTGGCGTGAGAAGCTACGGTTCGTGTAAAAAGCAACGGTACTTTTCTTATTTGAGAATTAAGATGTTGTGCAAGATCTCAATTAATTTGGATTTTTTTAGAGTTTATGAGGGTTAAGTCACTCCTCTGCGCGGATAGAGGTTGGTAAGTGTAAATATCGTTATGCTAACCAGTTTCCTTTTTGTTCCGCATGCTTCATGCCGAGTGATGAAGTAAATAATAGCCTGCCATATAACTTAATTTTCGGGGAGAGTTACACCGAAATCATATATAGTCTTGCCAATAGTAATCTGGACTCAGGATATTAAGCATCTTATTGATTTTGCTTAAATTATGTAAAAAATATTTTTGATAACCTGAAAAATAAAAAACTTACTTAATATGGCATGTCCGGATCAGAATTAGGAAGTCTATAATCAATTGGCTCATGTTGGCAAACAGATAAAGAATCTAGTTTTGACAATAAATTCCAGTTGAAAATCAATGGATTGAAATCTAACCGGCAAACCACTTCATCCAATTTCCCGGTAGCGCTTCAGATGTGGATATTTAGCTCATTAACTGCTTTATATTCAATTGGTTACGGATCAACACATCCAGGTCAGGAGCACCACCCAATTTCCCATATAAGCGAATCAATTATTGTCGCATGTGCCTCATGCTTACAGCAACTGGGCGGCTAT
>CAVOGC010000052.1:0-45468 GCA_963695105.1 uncultured Gammaproteobacteria bacterium
CGTTCCGCTCCCTCGGCCAGTTGCGGGATGGCGCTGGTATAGGCGAAGCGGACATGCCGTTGCGGCAGATGGCTGCCGAAGTCGATGCCCGGCGTGATGGCGACGCCGGTTTCTTCCAGCAGGCGCAGGGCGAACCCATGGCTGTCGTCGGTGTAGCGGCGCAGTCGGCGTAGAGATAGAACGCGCCGTCGGGTGTGACGGGGATGTGAAAGCCCAGCTCGCGCAGCACTGGCAGCAGGAAATCGCGCCGGGCCTGAAACTCCCGCCGGCGCGCCTCGAAAATCGCTTGCGCCTCCGGCCCGAAGGCAGCCAGCGCCGCGTATTGCGCCGGGGTGGATGCCGCCAGGAACAGATTTTGCGCCAGCTTTTCCGCGTCGCCGACGCAATCGTCCGGCGCGACCAGCCAACCCAGCCGCCAGCCGGTCATCCCGTAATACTTGCTGAAGCTGTTGACGACAAAGACCTGCTCCGAATACGCCAGCGCGGTTTGAACCGGTGCGCCGTAGATCAAGCCGTGATAGATCTCGTCCATGATCACTCGCCCGCCGCGCGCCTCGACCGTGGCGACAATCGCCGCCAGCTCGTCGGGCGCGATCACGGTGCCGGTCGGGTTGGCCGGCGAGGCCAGCAGCACCGCCGTCGTCCGCTCGTCCCAGTGGCTCTCGACCAGGTCGGCGGTCAGTTGGTAGCCGGTCTCCGGCCCGACCGGAACGCCGATGGCTTCGCCTTCCACCAGCCGCACGAAATGCCGGTTGCAGGGATAGCCGGGATCGGCCAGCAACACCCGGTCGCCGGGGTTGATCAGAACCGCCGTCGCCAGTTGCAGCGCGCCGGACGCGCCGGGGGTGATCAGGATGCGCCGGGCGGGAACCTCGACTCCATATCGTTCCCGGTAATGGTCGCCGATGGCCTGGCGCAGTTCCGGCAGGCCGGCGGCGGCGGTGTAGCGGGTGCGGCCTTCCGCCAGCGCCCGCTGGCCGGCGGCGACGATCGGTTCGGCGGTGGGGAAATCCGGCTCGCCGATTTCCATGTGGACGATCGAGCGGCCGGCGGCTTCCAACTCCCTGGCGCGCGCCAGCAGCGCCATGACGTGAAACGGCGCGATGTCCGCCATGCGACGGGCGGGCGCGGCCGTTCGGGCTTTCAAAACGCCCGACCCCGGTTTTCTTCCTCGTCGTGGATGGCCAGATCGGCCGTATTGGACGACTTGCCACTGCCGGGACTCGCACCTTCGGAAAGGCGGATCTGCAGGCCGACGTTGTTCTTGGAGTCGGCGTTCTTGATGGCTTCGTCCTTGGAAATCTTGCCTTCCTTGTACAGCTTGAACAGCGATTGATCGAAGGTCTGCGTGCCCGATTCGGTGGATTGCTCCATGGCGTCCTTGACGTAATCGATCTTGCCTTTCTGGATCAGGTCGGCGATGTAGGGCGTGTTCAGCAGCACTTCCACCGCCGGCACCAGCCCGCCGGTCAGCGAGCGGATCAGCCGCTGCGAGACGATGGCGCGCAGGTTCAGCGACAGATCCATCAGCAATTGCGGCCGGACATCCTCGGGAAAGAAATTGACCACGCGCTCCAGGGCGCCATTGGCGTTGTTGGCGTGCAGGGTGGACAACACCAGATGGCCGGTTTCGGAGAAGGTCAGCACGTATTTCATCACTTCGCGTTCGCGCACCTCGCCGACCAGAATCACGTCTGGCGCCTCGCGCATGGCGCTGCGCAGGGCGTGTTCGTAGCTGTGGGTGTCGATGCCGATTTCGCGCTGGGCGACCACCGATTTCTTGTGCTGGTGGGTAAATTCGATCGGATCTTCCACGGTGATGATGTGGCCCGGCGAGCTGGAGTTGCGGTGGTCGATCATCGCCGCCAGGGTGGTGGATTTACCGGAGCCGGTGGCGCCGACCAGCAGGATCAGGCCGCGTTTTTCCATCACCAACTGCCGCAGCAGCGGCGGCAGGCCCAGTTCCTCGACCTGGGGGATGTCGCCCTTGATGTAGCGGATCACCATGGACACTTCGCCGCGCTGCTTGAACACGTTGGAGCGGAAGCGGCCGACCCCGTGCAGCGGGATGGCGAAGTTCAGCTCCCATTCGTGCTCGAACTCCTTGATTTGATCGTCCTTCATGACCGAGTAGGCGATCTCGCGCACCTGGCCCGGTCCGAGCACCTTGTTGCCGATCGGGCGCACCACCCCGCCAATTTTGACGTTCACCGGCGCGCCGACGTGAAAGAACAGGTCGGAGGCGTCTTTATCGACCATCAATTTCAGATACGGAGTGATATCCACGGGTAATCCCCCTCAGGCCAGCCGATTCAGACCGTTCAGCGCCGCCACTCGGTAAGCTTCGGCCATGGTCGGATAGTTGAATGTGGTGTTGACAAAGTATTGGATGTTATTGGCCGTACCCTGCTGGGACATGATCGCCTGCCCGATGTGGACGATCTCGGCGGCCTGGTCGCCGAAGCAATGAATGCCGAGAATTTCCAGGGTATCCCGGTGAAACAGCAGCTTGAGCATCCCCACGGTGCGGCCGGTGATCTGGGCGCGCGCCAAGCTCTTGAAATAGGCGTGGCCAACCTCGTAGGGCACCCGGGCCTCGGTCAGCTCGCGCTCGGTGCGGCCGACCGAGCTGATCTCCGGGGAAGTGTAAATGCCGGTGGGAATGTAATCAATCAAGTGATGGTCGCAACTGCCATGAATCAGATGAGTGGCGGCGAAGCGGCCCTGGTCGTAGGCGGCGCTGGCCAGGCTGGGATAACCGATCACATCGCCCACCGCGTAGATGTGGGGCAGGGTGGTGCGGTAATTGTCGTCCACCTTGAGCTGGCCGCGGCTGTTCGGGGTGATGCCCAGATCCTCCAGACCCATGTTCTGGGTGTTGCCGGTGCGGCCGTTGGCCCACAGCAGCACGTCGGCCTTGATCTTCTTGCCGGATTTGAAATGCGTCAACACGCCGTCCGCCAGTCCTTCCGCTACTTCGTATTCCTCGTTGTGGCGGATCATGACGCCC
Source organism: uncultured Gammaproteobacteria bacterium (assembly GCA_963695105.1). GTDB lineage: Bacteria > Pseudomonadota > Gammaproteobacteria > Competibacterales > Competibacteraceae > Competibacter. The sequence continues at coordinate 3,011 of CAVOGC010000052.1, forward strand.
TGATCGCGCAGGTGGTAGCTCAGCGCGTGGGCGATTTCGTCGTCGAGGAAAGACAGCAGTTGCGAGCGGGTGTCCACCAGATCGACCTTGCAACCCATGTTACGGAAGATGCTGGCGTACTCGCAGCCGATTACGCCCGCGCCGTAGATCAGGATCGAACGCGGGGTGGCGGACATGCTGAGGATGGTATCGCTGTCGAAGATGCGCGGGTGGTTGAAATCGATGTCGCGCGGTCGGAACGGATGCGAGCCCGAGGCGATGATGAAGGCGTCAGTGGTGAGAACGACCGGCTCGGTGGCGCCGCCGGTCCGCACTTGCAGCGTGTGGGCGTCGAGAAAGCAGGCGTGGCCGTGCCATAGCCGGACTCGGTTGCGTTCGTAGAAATCCCGGCGCATGGCGGTCTGGCGGGCGATCACCGACTCGGCGGAGCGCAACAGGTCGGGGTAGGACAGCTTGAGGGCGGAGCCGAGCGCGTTGCGGAACGCTGGGCTGGTGTTGAATTCCAGCATCCGGTTGATGGAGTGGCGCAGCGCCTTGGACGGAATGGTGCCCCAGTGCGTGCAGCCGCCGCCGACCAGGTGGTGTTTCTCGATCACCGCCACCGATTTTCCCTCTTTGGCGGCTTTCATCGCGGCGCCTTCTCCTCCCGGGCCGGTGCCGATCACGATGACATCGTAGTTCTGGTCGCTCATTGGACGCGCTCGTCGGTGATTTTGGGGAAAAGCAGGCGGCTGCTTTCGCGGTTCTTTCGTTTCAAGTCGATAGTTTAGACCCTTTTAGGACGCGCGCAAAAAGGACCTTGGCCGGGGTTCGGCGGGGTCGTGATGGCGGCCGGCGGGCTCTTCCCGCCCGGCCAGGATCGACTCCGCCGCCTTCTCGCCGATGACCATGGTGGGGGCGTTGGTGTTGCCGCCGATCAGGGTCGGCATGATCGAGGCGTCCGCCACCCGCAGCCCGCTCAGGCCATGCACCCGGAGCTGATCGTCCACCACCGCCAGGGGATCGTGACCCATTTTGCAGGTGCCGGCCGGATGGTAGATGGTTTCGGCCCGACGACGAATGAACTCCCGCAGATCCTCGTCGCTTTGCGTTGCCGCGCCGGGAAAAATCTCCACGCCGCGATAGCCGTCGAAGGCGCGCGCCGCCAGAATCTTGCGGCAGGTCTTTACCCCGGCCAGCAGGGTTTCCAGATCATCGGGATGGCTGAGGTAGTTGGGCTGGATCAGTGGCGGGTCGCGCGGATCGGCGCTGTTCAGGGCCAGAAAGCCGCGACTTTTCGGCCGCAGGTCGCAAACGTGCAGCGAATAGCCGTAGCCGAGCCAGACGCGCCGGCCGTGGTCGTCGAGAATGGTCGAGGTCAGGTGGTATTGCAGGTCGGGCCGCGGCAGGGCGGAATCGGATTTGACGAAGCCGCCGGCCTCGGCCAGATTGCTGGTCAGGAAGCCGCGCCCGTGGCGGCGGTATTCGCCGATGCTTTGTAGCAGTTGCGGCAGAAACGACGGCGCGAAGCCATAGGAGGCTCGCCGCCGTTCGCGATGGGCGACGATCACGTCCAGATGATCCTGCAAGTTGCGACCGACCCCCGGCAGTTCGTGCACCAGCGGGATGCCGTGCTTTTCCAGTTCGGCGCGTGGCCCGACCCCGGACAGCAGCAGCAGTTGCGGCGAGTTGATTGCCCCACCGGACAGCACCACCTCCCGCCGCGCCGCCAGTTCGACCGTCCGGCCACGGTGGTCGAGATAAGCCACTCCGACCGCCCGCTTCCCCTCGAACAACACCCGGCTTGCCAGGGCGCGGGTGATCACCGTCAGATTCGGACGCTGGCGGATGGGATGCAGGTAGGCGCGGGCGCTGCTGCAACGCCGGCCGTCCTTCTGCGTCACCTGATAGAAACCGACGCCTTCCTGCTCGGTGCCGTTGAAGTCGTCGCTGAGCGGGTATCCGGCCTCGCCGGCGGCGCGAACGAACACCTGGCTGATCTCGCTTTGCTGGCGCAGGTCGGCGACGTTGAGCGGTCCTCCAACGCCGTGATACGCCGACGGGCCGCGTTCCTGATGCTGGTTGCGCTTGAACAGCGGCAGCAGCTCGGCATGGCTCCAGCCGCGGTTGCCGAGTTCCGCCCAGTGGTCGTAGTCCCAACGGTGGCCGCGAGTGTAGACCATGGCGTTGCTGGAGCTGCTGCCGCCCAAGGTTTTGCCACGCGGCCAGAACAGCCGACGGTCGTGAAGCTGAGGCTGCGGCTCGGTCCGGTAGCGCCAGTTCAGCGTTCTGCTGCGCATCATGAAGAAGATGCCCACCGGAATATGAATCCACGGGCTGGTATCCTCGGGACCCGCTTCCAGCAGGCAGACCTGCCGCTTGGGGTCGGCGGACAGCCGGTTGGCCAGCACGCAGCCGGCCGAACCCGCGCCCACGATGATGGTGTCGTACATAATCTGGGGTCCTCTGCCCGATTTCTGGCCGGGCGGTTGTCCGTCGGGTGAGGGAAGTGGCGGATTTCGAAAGACTAAGGGTTTTGCCGGGAACGGGGCTTGTCGAAAATGGCAGCGATTTGTCGGAACTGGCTAGCCCCGCGCCGGAACACTACACTTCGCAAGACGGGTGGAAACTCCGTTGGCGGGCGTGGGGAGTTTATCGGCGCGATCAGCCGGCCTCCCGTGGCAACCGGCGATGGAGCGATGGATCGGCCCGCGCCCTTCATTCTTGTTACCGGGAAGGCAATCTCTTGAGCAAGCTGTACATTTGGCATAACCGCGGTTTATTCATGGGCCATCTGCCGGACATCTCCGAGCACCGGCTGGGTTCGGCGGCGCTGTGCGTGGGCATCGACCGGCCGTTTCGGGTGCTGGAAAGCGAAAGCAACAGTTGGCGGGAAGGCCGCGGCGTGTTGGTGCCGCCCGGCTGCCTGCACGAAATCCAGGTCGGCGGCGCCCTCATGGCGATCCTGTTCATCGAGCCGGAGAGCCCGGATTACCCGGCGATCCAGAACGCCATGCTCGACGGCGAATGGCAATGCCTGTACGGCCTGGCCCACGAGGACGAGGTGCTGGCGGCCCTGCGCGAGGTCTGGGAACTTCAACCGAACGCCGCCACCATTCACGATTTGCTGGACCGCCTGATCCCGCCGCCGCGACCCGAGGACCGCCCGCAGCCGCTGGACGGCCGCATCCAGCGGGTGATCCGGCTGATGAAGGAAGATCTCACCCGCAGCTATTCGATGAACGAGCTGGCCGAGCATGTGAACCTGTCGCCGACCCGGCTGGTGCATCTGTTCAAGGAGGAAGTCGGCGTGCCGATCCGCCGCTTCCGGCAGTGGCACCGGATGCGGGTGGTGGCGGCGCTGATCGCCGAGGGCAGTACGCTGACCGATGCGGCGCTGGGCGCGGGCTTCGCCGACTCCTCGCACTTCAGCCGGGCCTTCCGCAACATGTTCGGCATTACCCCTTCCTCGGTGTTCGGGCGCGCCGCCAACGTACAGATCGTGATCGCCTGAGCCCCGCGCCCATGCCGATCCTGATCGACAGCCATACCCATTTCGACGACGCCAGCTTCGACGGCGACCGCGACGCCGCCTACCAGCGAGCGCGGGCCGCCGGGGTGGAGGCGCAAGTGCTGGCGGCGGTCAGCGCCCGGCTGTGGCCGAAGCTCCGGGCGGTCGCGGCGCGCTATCCGGGTCTGTATCCCAGCTACGGTTTGCACCCGGCCTATCTGGCCGAGCACCGGCCCGAGCATCTGGATGCCCTGGCGGACTGGCTGATTCGGGAAAAGCCCGTCGCCATCGGCGAGATCGGGCTGGATTATTACCTGCCCGATCTCGATGCCGGCGCGCAGGCTGACTACTTCGCCGGACAACTGCGACTGGCCCGCCGCCACGACCTGCCGGTGATCGTGCACGCCCGCCATGCGGTGGATCAGGTCATCAAGTACCTGCGGCGGTTTTCCGGCGTGCGCGGGGTGGTGCACAGCTTTTCCGGCAGCGAGGATCAGGCTCGGCGGCTGCTCGATCTGGATTTCCTGCTCGGCTTCGGCGGACCGTTGACCTATCCGCGCGCCACCCGCCTGCGCGGCCTGATCCGTTATCTGCCGCTGGACGGTTTCATGCTGGAGACCGATGCGCCCGATCAGCCGGCGAGCGCGCATTCGGGCCGGCGCAACGAACCGGCCTTCCTGCCGGAGGTGCTGGCCTGCGTCGCCGAGCTGCGCGGTGTCGATCCGACCGAGATCGCCGCCGTCACCAGCGCCAACGCCCGTCGGCTGTTCGGAATTCCCGATGCCGTACCCTCAGGCCCGCACTGAGATCCTGATCGGCGCCGCCGGGTTGACCCGGTTGCGGGTGGCGCATGTGCTGGTGGCGGGGCTGGGCGGGGTCGGCGGTTATGCCGCCGAGGCGCTGGGCCGGGCCGGCGTCGGCCGCCTGACCCTGCTGGATCATGATGTGGTGTCTCCGTCCAATCTGAACCGCCAGTTGCTGGCGCTGCAATCCACTCTCGGTCGGCCCAAGGTCGAACTGATGGCTGAGCGGCTGCGCGACATCGATCCCACCCTCGAACTGACCCTGCTCGGCGAGTTTCTCCAGCCGGAGGCGGCCGAGACGCTGGTGGCTGCTCATTCCCCCCTCACCCCCAACCTCTCTCCTTTTAGGGGCGAGGCGAGCGGAAAACCCTATGACTACGTGGCCGACTGCATCGACAGCATCGCCTGCAAGGCGGCGCTGGTCGCGGCCTGTCACCGCCACGAGGTGCCGGTGATTTCGGCGCTAGGCGCGGGCAACTGTCTGGACGTGACTCGGGTGCGGGTGGCGCAATTGAACCAGACTCAGATGTGTCCGCTGGCCCGCGAACTGCGCCGCCGGTTGCGGGAACTGAGTGCGCCGCTGAACTATCCCGTGATCTACAGCGACGAGCCGCGCCGCCCACCGCTACCGCATCAGCCGGTCGGCGGCGATACGCCGGGCCGCCCCCGCGCGGTGAACGGGACGATTTCCTACCTGCCGGCGCTGTTCGGCTTCATGCTGGCGGGGTTCATCGTTCGCCGTTTGCTCGATGAAGGATGAGCGCGGCGGTTGAAGACGTTAAGATGACCCAACCCCGGTTGTCGCCGGGTTACCCATTCACGCCAATGCCTCAGTTGCGAGTTGCCATCCATGAATTGGTCCCACACCGCGCTCACCGAACGACTCGACATTCGTTATCCGATTATCCAGGCGCCCATGGCCGGTGGTCCCGGCACCCCGCAACTGGCGGCGGCGGTTAGCAACGCTGGCGGTTTGGGGTCGCTGGCGGGCGGCTACCCGCAACCCGAATCCTTGCGGCAAGCCATTGCCGAGATGCGCGCGCTCACCGACCGGCCGTTTGCCGTCAATCTGGCCTTGGGCGGCGCGACCCATGGCGACCCCGTCCGTCTTGCCCGTGCCCACGAATTGCTGGCGCCCTACCGGGCCGAACTGGGACTGTCGCCGGAACCGCCCGCGCTGCCGGAACCACCGGAATTCGAGCAACTGCTGGATATAGTGATGGAAGAACGGGTGCCGGTGGTCAGCTTCATTTTCGGCGCGCCGGATACCGTGTATCTGGAGCTGTTGCGGGATACCGGAATCGTCACTCTCGGCACCGCCACCCACCTGCTGGAAGCCATCGTGCTGGAAGAAAGCGGGGTGGATTTCATCGTCGCCCAGGGCGCCGAGGCCGGCGGCCATCGCGGCACCTTCATCGGTCACCCGGAGCAGGGCCTGGTCGGCATCCTGACCCTGGTGCCGCTGCTGGCCAAGCACGTCAGGGTGCCCATTGTCGCCGCCGGCGGCATCATGGACGGGCGCGGCATCGCCGCCGCCCGGATGTTGGGCGCGGCGGGCATCCAGATGGGTACCGCCTTCCTGGCTTGCCCGGAAAGCGGCGCGTCTCCCGCCTACAAGGCCCTGCTGAGCGAAGGCAGCGAAATCGCCACCACCCTGAGTCGCGTTTTCACCGGCCGCCCCGGCCGGGTATTGCGCAACCGCTTGGTCAACGAACTGCATCCGCACGAAGCCGATCTGCCCGGTTTTCCGCTGCAATTGTTCCTGACCGAGGAGCTGCGTCAAGCCGCCGCCGAGCAGGATTTGACCGATTTCATGGCCTTGTGGGCCGGTCAGGGCTGCCATTTGAGCGAGAACCGTCCGGCGGCCGAACTGATCGCGGCCTGGGCGGAACAGGCGGCGGCGCTGCTGGGGGGCGAAGCGTCGCCGCCGGAGCCGGCGGCGGCGGCGAAACCCGTCGACCGGGAATCTCCGGCGGACGAGAGTCCCGATCCGGCCTGCTTCATTTAGCGGCGCTGGTCTCTTCCAGCAACCGGCGCAGCCTAGACCAGTCGAACGCCGGTCCCGGATCGGTCTTGCGGCCCGGCGCGATGTCGGCATGACCGGCCAGCCGCTCCGGCGCGATGGTGGGGTAGGCCGCGCGCAAGGCGATGATGAGGGCCGCCAGCACTGGGTACTGGCGCTCGTCGTAGGGCAGGTGGTCGGCGCCTTCCAGTTCGATGCCGATACTGAAGTCGTTGCAGCGGCGGCGGTGGTGGTAAGCCGACTCGCCGGCGTGCCAGGCCCGGCGCTGGAACGGCACGTACTGCACGATTTCGCCATCCCGCCGAATCAGCAGGTGCGCCGACACTCGCAGCCCGGCGATGGTTTGAAAATAGGGATGCGCGGTGGGGTCGAGCGTGTTGGCGAACAGGGTCGTCGATCCACGACCCACCGAACTCGCCGGGCGGCAGGCTGATCCCGTGGATCACGATCAGATCGATCGGTGATCCGGCCGGTCGGTCATCGCAGTTGGGCGAGGGCGCCTGACGCGCTGCGTCCAGCAGTCCCGTCGCCAGATCGACCCGCATCGCCGGTCACAGCACCGTTTGATCAAAATCGTAGCTCATGTCGGTGTGCGGCCGTTGCAGGAAATAACCCTGGACGAAATCGATACCGCAAGACCAGAGCGTGGGCAGGTTGGTCGCGTCCTCGACACCGGTGATGATGGTGGTCACGCCCAGCGTGGCCAGCTCGCGCGCCATTTGCCCGAGTTGCTGTTGGCGCGCCTTGTCGTTCAGCAGGTCCTGGGCGAGCTTGGGGTCCAGCTTGACGTAATCGGCCTTCAGGAGTTGAACGAGCGCCTGCGCGCGTTCGTGGCCGCTGAAGTGGTCGAGCGAGAGGCCGCAGCCCAGTTGCTTGAGCTTCCGCAAAAACGGCAGCAGCGCCTGCCGGTTGACTTCGGCGGTGGTTTCGGCGATCTCGAACACCAGGTTGGTGGCCGGCACCCCGGTTTTTTGCAGGCCGCTGTTCAGCCAGTCCGGCAGTTCGTCGTCTTGCAGGATGGTGGGCGAAATATTGATGAACAGAATCGCTGAATGACCGCGCATCTGTCGCTCGCGCAGCATCCGGATCGAATGGGCGATGACCCAGCGGTCGAGCACCATGCCGATCCGGTGGCGCTTGACCAGACTGAACACGGTTTCCGGTAGCAGCTCCCAGCCCTCGTGGTTGCGCATCCGCAGCAGCACTTCATAGCGCTCAGTGGTATCGCCGCGCAGGCTGACCACCGGCTGGAACAGCAGGTTCATCCGCTGTTGTTGCACGGCTTCGCGGATCTCCTCCAGCAAGCGGCGCTGTCGCGGGTTGTCCGCCTCCTGTTCGGCGCTCTGACCATGTTGGACGAGAATCCGCATATCCTTGCTGTCCCGGGCCATGCCGCAGGCCATGTCGGCTTGCTGGATCAGGACGGCGGCTTCGCGCAGGGCGGGGGTGGCGACGCTGATGCCGATGCTGGTGCGCAGGTGGAAGCCCTCGCTGTTGAAGGGGTAGGCGTCGGTTTCCAGGGTCCCCTGCACCGCGTGCGCCGTGGCGAGCAGCGCCTCCTGGCTGGTGAAACTCAGCAGGACCGTGAAAACGGCGTTGCCGAACCGGGCCGCGATCGGGTCGGAGCCCAGAGCGGTTTGCAGGCGTTTGGCGGCTTGTTCGACGATCTCGTCGGCCGCGGCCACGTCATGGCTTTCGATAACGCGCAGGTTGTCCAGGGAGATCAGCATAATCGCCACCGGCTGAGTATTGGCCTCGGCGGTGACCAGCGCCCGTTCCAGGTGGGAGAGAAAGTACGGACGGTTGTACAAACCGCTGACGGTATCGCGGTTGCTGATCTGGCTCAGCTTGCGGTACAGGCCGCGCCGCTGCCGCAGGCGTTTGGCAACGGCCGCGAACAGCAGTTCCGGGTTCAGGGACTTGCCGAGCAGGGCTTCGCCGCTCAGGCTGGTGGTCGATAGCCGCTCGCCGCTGTCGGCGCGCTCCGATAGCAGGATCATCGGAAGTTCGCGCAACAGTTCGTGCTGCTGGATGGTCTGGGCCAGCGTCAATCCGTCGATTTCCTTTAAATCAAGATTGAGGATCAACAGGTTGGGTCGAAAGTTGGCGATGGCTTGCAGGATCTGCAGCGGTTGGGCGAGCACCTGCGTCACCATGCCGCGGCCGTCCAGCCAGCGGGCGATTTCGCGGGCGGCGAGCAGCGCGTCGTCGACGATCAGGATGCGGTGGTTGGACGTTTTCAGCACGCGCTCGTCCAGGGCCTCCAGCAGCAGGGGGATATCCACCGGCTTGATGAAGTAGCCGGACCCGCCGGCTTCCACCGCGTCGAGCCGGGCGGCGATGTCGCTGCGGTCGGCCAGGAAAAGGATGGGAATTTCCGGGGTCAGCAATTGCTTGAGCGTTTTGATCTGCTCCAGCGGGGGTTGTTGGTCGGTGACGAAGTCCAGGTCGATGATCAGGGCGAGCGGCTGTTTGGATTGAGCCAGCAGCGCGCGGACCTCGGCCAAATTGGCGCAGCGTCGAACCTTAAAGCCACCCCGCTGTTCCAGCTTGCGCGCCAGGTCGTTTGCCCAGTCGGGCGCCACCAGCCACAGTTTGAAGGTCGGCGTTTCACTGGTCGCCGTCGGTTTAGGCCGCTCGCTTTTTTCCCACCTGGAAAACAGGGGGGCGGTGCGGGGTTGAGTCGGTTTTTGCGTGACCGGATCGATCGGACCCGTATCGCCGCCGGAGCGCGGCGCGGCGCGGCAGAGTGCGTCCACGACGGCGATCAGGCGTTCGCGCTCCGCCCCCTTGGGCAAGTCGCCCTTATCCAGACATTCGCCGATTTGTTGCTCGAGTCGTTCGGCCAGCACCACGATCTTGTGATATTCGGGCCGCGGGCGGGCCAAGGTCAGGATGTCCTGCGTCGCTCGCATTAGCAGCACGAAGAATTCCCGGCTCCATTTGATGTAGACGAGTTTCTCGGCAAGATCCTCAATGCGCTTGAGCTTGCTGGCGAGCGGTTCTGGGCGAGAGGGAGTCGGTTCCATGCAATCATCTCTGCAAGATCGAGAGGCGGATAGTGCTAGGTGGCTTACGTTTGGGTCTATCCATCCATAATATCTATAGATGATGAAGCGGGATAGTGTAAGACGCCTGAGCGGGAACGCCGGATTTTTCTTGGCTTTCGCGCCCCGCCTCCGCCACCGCGAAGACTTTGCCCCGCCGCCCCGTGCCCGCCTCACCCCGGAGCATGAGACGGGCGGATGGCCGCGGAGGTTATTGCGCGTCGAGATGATAGGAAACGATGCGCTCGACTTCGCTCTTGGAGCCCATGATCACCGGGCAGCGCTGATGCAGGTCGGTCGGTTGCAGTTCCATGATCCGTTGCGTGCCGGTGGTCGCCAACCCGCCGGCTTGCTCGACGATGAAGCTCATCGGGTTGGCCTCGTACAGCAGGCGCAACTTGCCTTCCTGGTTTTTGGCGCGCAGTTTGCGGTCGGCCGGATAAAGGAACACGCCGCCGTTGATCAGCACCCGGTGGATATCGGCGATCATCGCGCCGGCCCAGCGCATGTTGAAGTCCTTGCGCCGTGGGCCTTCCCTGCCGGCCAGGCACTCGTCGACATAACGCCGTACCGGTGGGTCCCAAAACCGCATATAGGCGGCGTTGATGGAAAAGTCCTGGGTTTCTTCCCGCAGTTGCATGTTGGGATTGGTCAGAATGAACTCGCCGATGCGCTGGTCCAGGGTAAAGCCGTTGACGCCGTGGCCGGTGGTGAGCACCATCATGGTGGACGGTCCGAACAGCGCGTAACCGGCGCAGACCTGTCGGACACCCGGTTGCAGGAAATCTTCCTCTGTCGGTTCGCCGCCCGCGCCCTCGGGCCGGCGCATGATCGAGAAGATGGTGCCGACCGGGCCGTTGACGTCGGTGTTCGTGGAGCCGTCCAGCGGATCGAACACCAGCAGATACTTGCCGCGTGGATACTGGGTTGGCAGATGGTAGACGCCAGCCATTTCCTCGGAGGCCATGGCGGCTACGTGTCCGGCCCATTCATTGCGATTGATGAACAGATTGTTGGAGATCACATCCAGCTTCTTCTGTGTCTCGCCCTGGATGTTCTCGGTATCGGCGGCGCCGAGCACGCCGACCAGGCTGCCGTAGCGGACCGCGCTGGAAATGGCTTTGCAGGCGATCACGATGTCGTTGATCAGGGCGGTGAAATCGCCCGAGACGCCCTTGATGCGCCGCTGTTCCTCGATAAAGTATTCGGTGATGGTGGTGCCGATAGGCATGATGGTTTTCCTGGGTTGGATAAGTAGATACAGCGCGGTGACTCCTGACGTCCACGCCGGCCAGACTCCACGCCGATTATATCATTTGGCATAAAAACAATATGGTTTATGGGCGCCTTGCGACCTCGTCTCCGACCGGTGCGGCGCTGTCGAGCCCGCATCGGTTCACCGCTGGGTCGCGGTACAGACAGGGCTCTTGCAACAGCATGATTCTTGGATATAAAACGCAGATTGCACTGCCCTTGTGCAAGGTCTCGAATTTATTGTCGCGTTGCAGCATTTTTTTGTTATACTCTACCTTAGCCATGTCGCAAAACCGGATTGGGAGGATGTCATGAACGAGGGTTCTGTTGCGTTTGTCGAGCCGTTCAGACCTTGGGTTGCATCCTTGACCAGGGTTAATCAATCCATGGTCGGGCAGTTGGAAAAGTGGGTCGGGGTCCAGATGGAGAGCCTGAGAGCCTATGTCGATCTGGGTGTCGCCCAGGCCAAGGTGGCGATGAAAGTGATCGACCCGCACAGCCTGCACGAATTCGCCGACAGCCAGTTCGCGGTGGCGAGCTTCGTGGGTCACCGCGTCGTGGACGATGGCCGCCTGCTGGCGGAATGGGGCACGGACTGCTGCAACCAGGCCAATCGCCTGGCCCGGCAGAACATGTTGAGCGTGCTGTTCAAGGATTAATCGCGGTTACGGTTGGATTCTTTGCCAAAGCGCCGCTTCGAAGCGGCGCTTTTTCGTTGTGGGAACCGCAACCGTCGCATCCACGCGGTTTTCCGGGTAGGGCAAGGTTGTATTCAACGGTCCGATGCCGCAGCGGATGATCGATAAACCATCCCGGCGCTTGCGGTCGGAAGAGCTACAACAGCCACAATAGAAAGCCCGGCGGGGCGTGAGTCACGGCGACGCTGGCGATGTAGCCGAATGTCGCCAGCGCCGCGATCCAGGCCGCGGCGCGGATCGGTTTGGTCGGGCCGCGCTTGAGGGCGATGCTGCCGAGGATGATGTAGATCGTCAGCCCGAGCACCTTGGCGGTCAGCCAGCCATGCACGAACGGGTATTGATGCAGGATCAGCACCAGCCCGATGGCGCTGGCCAGCAGCACGGCATCGATGACGTGCGGCACGATCCGGACCCAGCGCCGCCTCGGTTGCGGGGAATCGGTTAGCATCCAAAGCCCGCGCAGCACGAACAGCGTCAGGCTCAGGATCACCGTGGTGACATGAAGATGCCTGAGGGCGAGATACAGGGTGCTGGTCCTCCACGACTGACTGGCGGGTAGGCTATATTTTGACGAGCAGCTTGTACTGACTACTCTCGCGAGGTGTGCATATGCCCATGCATGTTTGTAACGGCGCGATGCTGAAGTGCTCTTTCGGCGTGGCGCCCAGCGTTCTGACGGTGTTGCCGCTCAACCGGACTCTGACCAGCAACATGCCGGCGGCGAATATTATGGACAACAAACCGATGGTCAACATTATGCCGTTCGGGATGTGCATCACTCCCACCAATCCGGCGGTGGCCGCCGCCACGGCGGCGGCGCTGGGGGTGCTGACCCCGATGCCCTGTGTGCCGATCACGCCGGCGCCGTGGGTGGTGGGGTCGCCGACCGTGCTGCTGGGCAACATGCCGGCGCTCAACAACACCTCCACCTTGATGTGTACTTGGGCGGGGGTGATCACGGTGCTCCAGCCGGGGCAATTTACCGAGATGATACCCTGAAGCGCGTCATTTTCCGGCTGGCCGGACGCGCCGGGTGGGAACCGCGCTCCACGGGTCGTCCGGCCAGGGATGCTTGGGATAGCGGCCTTTCAGTTCCTTCCTGACCTCGGCGTAGGTTCGTTCCCAGAAGCCGCGCAGGTCCTGGGTGACCTGAATCGGCCGCTGGGCCGGTGACAGCAGGTGCAGGGTGACCGGAATCCGTCCCCCGGCGATGCATGGGGTGTCGGCCAGCCCGAACAACTCCTGCAATTTGACCGCCAGCACCGGCGGTTCGCCCGGCGGGTAGCGCAGGCGGATACGCGAGCCGCTCGGGACCGGCAGATGCGTGGGAGCCAACTCGTCCAGCCGCGCCCGCGACCGGCCGTCCAACAGATTGTGAAGCGCTCCCGCCAGATCCAGTCGCCGCAGATGCTCGCGCCGGGTCATGCCGTCCAGCCAGGGCGGCAGCCACTCTTCGAGATGCTCCATCAGCCAGTTGTCGGACACGTCCGGCCAGCCTTCGTTGAGAAACCAGTGTCTTAGCGACAGCACGCGCGCCTGCCATTCGCGCAGTTCGCGAGTCCACGGCAGGCTGTCGAGGCCCAGTTGCCGGACGCCGGCCAGCATTCCCTGGCGCAGCAATTCCGGGTCGGCATCCGCCAGCGGCGCGCTGGCGAGCGCCAGCGCGCCCAGCCGCCGTTCCTGGCGCGCCACCACTGCCGCTTGTCGCTCGTCCCAGCCCACTTTCGCGACGGTGCGCAGCCGGCCGGCGAGATACGCTTCCAGGTCGGCGGGATCGACCGGCGCGGCCAGCCAGATCCGGCCCTCCCCGGCGCCGGCGTCCAGGTGCGCCGCCACCAGCCAGTCGCGGCCCGCCAGCGGGTCGCCAGCCGCCAGTCGTGCTCCGCGCCCGCTGGCCAGCCGGTAGCGATCCGCTCCGCCCTCCCGGCGACGCGCCACCCGATCGGGGTAGGCGAAGGCCAGCAGCAGCCCAACGGTCGCGCCGTCCGCTGGATCGAGAGCGGGGCGCATCTTCGTGTCCGTTCTTGCATGAACATTCGCCCGCCGCAACAGCTCCCGCCAGCGTCGCGCCGCCTGCTCGATGCGGGCGCAGGCCGCCGGATCGGCCTGCCAGCGCCGCGCGCCTTCGCGGCCGGCCCGGCGAAAATCCCGCAGGGCGTCCAGGCGGATGGCAAGGTCGCCGCCGAAAGGATGTTCGCCGCGCAGGGGATCGCGTTCCTCCAGCAGGGCGGCCAGATCGGCGGCCAAATCGACCAGGCCGAGCGCCGAGCCGCGCCGCAGCAGGTGCGCCAGTCGCGGATGGGTCGGCAGTTCCGCCAGCGCCTGTCCGGCCGAGGTGATGCGGTCGCGCTGGTCCAGTGCCTCCAACTCGCGCAGCAGTTCGCGCGCCTGGGCCAATGCACCCGGCGGCGGCGGATCGAGCCAGGCCAGCGCCGAAACCTCGGTGACGCCCCATTGCGCCAGTTCCAGGGCCAGCGGCGCCAGATCGGCTTCCAAAATCTCCGGGATGCGCTGGGGGCGGAGCCGGCTTTGAGCGGCCTCGCTCCACAGACGGTGGCAGGTCCCTGGCCCCAGCCGTCCGGCCCGGCCGGCGCGCTGTTCGGCGGCGTCGGCCGACACCCGCACCGTTTCCAGCCGGGTCAGGCCGCTGCGTGGATCGAAACGCGGGATGCGGGTCCAGCCGGCATCCACCACCACGCTCACACCTTCGATGGTCAAGCTGGTTTCGGCGATGGGCGTGGCGAGTACGACTTTACGCCGACCGTCGGGGTCGGGCTGGATGGCGCGCTGCTGCGCCTCTCCCGGCAGGTCGCCGTACAGCGGCGTCAGCGCCAAACCCGCGCAAGCCGATTCCGCTTGCAGCCGACTCAGAATTTGCCGGATTTCGCCACCGCCCGGCAGGAACACCAGCAGGTCGCCGCGTTCCCGGTTTAGCGCGGCCAGGACCACCCGGATCACGGCGTTAAAATCCAGGCCGTCGGGGTCGCGCGGCAGGTAATGCCGGCTCACGGGATGGGCGCGGCCCGCGCTGGTCACGATGGGCGCGTCACCCAGCAGCCGGGCGACCGCCGCGCCGTCCAGGGTGGCCGACATGACCAGCAGCCGCAGGTCCTGGCGCAGCCCGTGCTGGCTGTCCAGACACAGCGCCAGCGCCAGGTCGGCGTGCAGGCCGCGTTCGTGGAATTCGTCGAAGATCACCAGACCCACCCCGTCCAGCGCCGGATCGCGTTGCAGGCGGCGGGTCAGGATGCCTTCGGTCAGCACCTCGATGCGGGTTTGGCGCGAGACTTGGCGGTCGAAGCGGATGCGGTAGCCGACGGTGCGACCGACCGATTCGCCCAGTTGCGCGGCCATGCGCGCCGCCGCCGCCCGCGCCGCCAGTCGCCGCGGTTCCAGCAGCAGGATGGCGCGGTCTTCCAGCCAAGGTTCATCGAGCAGCGCCAGCGGTACCCGGGTGGTCTTGCCGGCGCCCGGCGGTGCTTGCAGCACCAGGGCGGCGGAATCGCGCAGCGCGGCGCGGATTGCCGGCAACGCCGGCTCGATAGGCAGCGCCGTGGGTTCGGAGTCAGGTGAAAACACGGGCGCGAACCGGTTCAACCAGGGTGGTGGAAGCCGTCCCGGCACTATCCGTGATCGCCTTAACGTGCATTTGTGCGCTGCCTTGACTATTGTTTTATCGTAACTACCTACGTACTACATCATGATGAGCCACCAACATTAATACACAATATGTTGTGATCTACACTGAGAAAAACAGGCTTTGTGAGGCCGTTTTTCAGAGGTTGCCAACATAACCATCTGTTTTCAAAGGAGCTGAGTACGTAGGTAGTTACGTTTTATCAAAATATTGCGGTTTGGATCGGCCGCGCGTTCGAGCGCCACCCCTGCCTCATCATAACGCCAGCCACTACCCGAGGATATTTGCGGATGAGCATTGTGACCGATCTGCTGGCCAAGCCCGGCGTCGTCGCCGCCGGCGAATACGCTTACCGGGGCGACCGGTTTTCCTACCGCGGCACCCTCACTGAAGAACATGCCCGCATGGCTTCCATCATGTGCCGCGCCACCACCATGGGCGTGAACATGGAGGGCAAGATGCTCGAAGTCTTCCAGCCGCGCAGTGGACTGCAACCGCCGCGTGGCTGGCTGGTGCATGGTCCCGACTATACCGTGTGCGTCATGGCCAACGTATTTTGCATGCTTGACAACGCCCGAGGTTCGATCAACGACATTGTCGGATTCATGCGCCAGACCATGGCCAAGGCGCCTTCTGATCTGATCTGAACTGGCCCGGCAAATCCACCGAGGGAAGAGGAGAAGCGACCGATGGCAACACTCGACGAACTGATGCGATTGCCGGGGGCGATGGCGGCTTTCGAATTCCGGGGCAGCGGTGAGCTGCTGGATCAACGCATCGCCTACCCCGAGCGTATTAACGAAACCACGCTCGATCTGTTGGCCCATATGTGCGCGGCCAATATGAGCATTGCCACCATGCAGGCGCGCGGTTGGGAGAAGGTGACCAGCATGAAGGGGTTTTATCCGATCCAGGAGTTCACGCTGGTCGGTTTCGACTGGTCGGTCGTGGTCAGCGGTCTCCATCGGGAGCAGTTCAAAAAAGAGGGCAAGACCAGTTTGCCGCCGTTCATGGGCGTGGTGATGGGCAACGAAAAGGCCGACTATGAGGCGGCGTTCGCGATCCTGGAACAGCGGGAGCCGATTCCATGAGCATGATCCGGCGCATCCTGGCTTTGGACGGGGTCAACGTGGTCTGCCATTTCCGCGACGATGGCTACCTGCTTGAAGGCTATGGCCTGATGGGACGCGACGATATGGCCCGTCTGGCACAGTTCGCGCACGATTACCGGCGCATGATTCAGGGCAATGCCGACCAGCTCGCCATGTTCACCGGCATGCGCGGCTGGACTCCGCCGCATGGCTGGGTTGCCCGGGGCGCGGTGCTGTCGGTCTGCGGCGTCGGCAACCTGGTTTGCATCGTGGAAGGCGCCGATGCGCCCCTGAACGAAATCCTGCTGGAATTACGGGAAATTTCGCACTGGTAGATTTGGAATCATTGGGGGGTTCCGCTCTCTAATGAAAAGCAAGTTAGGCAGTCGATACTTGTTGCTTTGTATCGTCTGGGCGTGGCCACTTTGATACTTTGTTGGTATGATGATACGACACAGTATGCTACTTCAATGCATTGGGGCAGTCGTTTCCATGTCCAAGCGAATCGTTTTTCCTGTATGGCTTTGCCTGTTGTTGGGTGCTTGCGCGTTCAACACTTGGCCGGTGGCGGCGCAGGTGGCCGGTGGCCAAGCTCCCGAAATCCAGAGTGTTGACGGTGGCGCGGCTGGGACGGCCGGGATGTCGTCGGCGGCCAGCCTGCAAGCCGACCAGAGTTCCGAGAGCGCCGACGAGGCCGAGCCACCGCCGGCCGAAGCGCAAACGTTGCCAGCGGACCCGATGGCTGGGCCGCCACCGCTGCCGCCCTGTCCGGCCGGCGACGGCGAGTTGGGGAAACAGGTCGCCGCCAGCATCTGCCAGCAGGTGCGGATCGAACCACCGCCGACCAGCCTGAAAATCGACAAGCTGACCCTGCATTCGCTGGAATACCTGATTCCCTTCTACGTCCGGCGTGACTATCGAGCCGCCTGGCTCGACGCCGACGGCAAGCCGTTGCCGGCGGCTGATAGCCTGTTGCGGACCCTGAGTCAGGCCGAGCGCGAAGGATTGCGGTCCGCCGACTATCCCAACGCCCACTTGCGCAAGCTGTATGAGGCGCTCCAGCGGGATACCGTCGCGCCGACCGCCGGCCGGTTGGCCGATTTCGATTTGCTGTTCACCGACACGTTTCTGACCTACGGTTCTCATCTGCTGTCCGGTCGGCTGCCACCCCGGAAGATCGACCCCGACTGGGCAATCAAGCCGCGTTCCCACGATTTGGCCGAAGTGTTGGAGCGAGCGCTGGCCGACGACACTCTGGTCGAGTCGTTGCAGGCCTTGGCGCCGCGGGGTAAGGGCTACGCCCAGTTGCGGGAAATGCTGCAACGCTATCGAACGATCGAGCAGTCGGGCGGTTGGCCCGTCGTCGGTTCCGCGAAGGGAGCGCAGGGCTCGCAAGTGGGGCGGCTGCGCGCCCGGTTGCAGGCCAGCGGCGACTTGCCCGAGGGGCAGCAGGATCAGCCCGGCAAGAACGCCACCTACGACAAGTCGCTCGCCGACGCGCTGCGCCGTTTCCAGAAACGGCACGGGTTGCGGGAAACCGGAACCGTTAATACCGCCACGCTGGCTGCCCTGAACGTGCCGATGTCGCAGCGGATGCGCCAAGTGGAACTGAACATGGAGCGCTGGCGCTGGTTGCCGGACGACTTCGGGCCGCGCTACATCCTGGTCAACATCCCCAGCTTTAAGATGAGCGTGTTCGAGGACGGCAAACAGGTGATGGAATCGAAAGTGGTGGTGGGCCGCCAGGAGCGGCAAACGCCGACCTTCACCGCCAACATGGCCTACTTGGTGTTGAGCCCGAAGTGGTACGTGCCGCGTTCCATCGCGGTGAAGGACAAACTGCCGCAACTCAAGCGCAATCCCTACGCGCTCAAGGGGCAGAAGATTCGAATCTACAACAGTGGCGGTCAGGAAATCGATCCGGGTTCGATCAATTGGAGCGCGGTCAGCGCCAACAGCTTCCGCTATCAGTTGCGTCAGGATGCCGGACCCCGCAACGCGCTGGGTGGAATCAAGTTCATGTTCCCGAACCCCTACAGCATCTACCTGCACGACACGCCGTCCCGGGAGCTGTTCAGCCGCAACCAGCGGACTTACAGCTCCGGTTGCATCCGCATTTCCAATCCGGTGGAACTGGCCGATTACCTGCTCAAACACGATCCCAAGTGGAACAAGGACACCATCAAGACCGCCGCCACCAGTGGCAAGCAGCGGGTCGTCCGGTTGCCGGAGGAAGTGCCGGTGTACCTGCTGTACTGGACGGCCTGGGTCGATGATGAGGGGTTGCTCCATTTTCGCGATGATATCTATCAGCGCGACAAGCCCATGGTCCGGGCTCTGTACCAGAAAGGAGAGGGCCAGGGCGGTGACGCCTAGAGCGCCTTTCGACAAATCAGCGCCATCCCCCGACCACGCCGGTCGGGGGATTTTTCTTGGGTCGGGGAGAATCTTGGGACGATGCGCGTGGCGCTGGGCATTCAATACGACGGCGCTGGTTTTCGCGGCTGGCAAGCGCAGCCGGCGGGAGTAAGAACCGTACAGGCCAGCCTGGAGCGAGCGCTGGCCCGAGTCGCCGACCACTCAGTCGGCCTGACCTGCGCCGGGCGCACCGACGCCGGCGTCCACGCCGTCGGCCAAGTCGCTCATTTCGACACCCGTGCGGTCCGATCGACGCGGGCCTGGGTGCGAGGCGGCAACGCCCACTTGCCGCCTGATCTCAGCCTGAACTGGGCTTGCGAGGTGCCGGACGATTTTCATGCCCGCTTCTCGGCCTCGGCCCGCCGCTATCGTTACCTGATCTACAACCATCCCCAGCGCTCGGCCTTATGGCGGGGGCGGGCGGTCTGGCACTACCGGCCGCTGGATGCGGCACGGATGCACGCGGCGGGTCAGGCGCTGGTTGGCGAGCACGATTTCAACGCGTTCCGCGCCGCCGAGTGTCAAGCTCGTCACCCAATCCGGGACGTTCTGGAATTGGCGGTATGGCAGCAGGGCGAAGGCGTGTTGCTGGAGATCGAGGCCAACGCCTTTCTGCACCATATGGTGCGCAATATCGCCGGCGTGCTGCTGGCGATTGGGGCCGGCGACCGGCAGGTCGAATGGGCCGCCGAAGTGTTGGAAGGCCGCGATCGCACTCGGGCCGGGGTGACCGCGCCGGCCGAAGGTTTGTATCTGCTGGCGGTGCGCTATCCGCAACGGTTCGAATTGCCGGCGGCTCCGAAAACCAGCCCGGTTTTTGGCGGTTGAACGGAGCGGCGCCGATGTTTCGCGATCACGCTCAAATCAGGGCGCCAGATGAGCAGTCGGCCGGCCAGCGGAACCGGCAATCATCGTTGTGGTTCCGCGGGGCTGCCTGAAACGCTTACCCCTCGCCGCTCGGTTCCGCCGTTGCCCGCGCTTCGCGCCGCCGCCGCAGCAGCAGGCGCGAGATGAAGATCCCAACCTCAAACAGCAGCCACATGGGCAACGCGAGCAGAGTCTGCGAAATCACGTCCGGCGGGGTCAGCAACATGCCGACGATGAACGCGCCGACGACGACGTAGGGCCGTTTGGCGGCCATGGCTTCGGGCGTGATGATCCCGGTCAGCACCAGAATGACTGTGGCGACCGGCACCTCGAACGCGACCCCGAAGGCGAAAAAGATCGTCATTACGAAGTCGAGGTAGCGGTTGATGTCGGTCATCACCGCCACCCCTTCCGGCGCGGTGCTGGTGATGAAGGCGAAGAAGATCGGCATGATCACGAAGTAGGCGAAGGCCATGCCGCAATAGAACAGCAGGGTGCTGGAGATCAGGACCGGCAGGGCCAGCCGCTTCTCCTTTTGATACAGACCCGGCGCGACGAAAGCCCAGACTTGGTAGAGAATCCACGGAATGGTGATGAAGACCGCCAGCACCAGGGTGAATTTGAGCGGCGTCAGAAACGGCGACAGCACGTCGATCGCGATCATGCTGCTTTGGGCCGGCATGTGTCGGGTCAAGGGGCCGGCCAGCATGGAATAGATCGGATTGGAGAACGGCGACAGCGCCACAAAAACCAATAGCACTCCGCTGACGATGCGCAGCAGTCGGGTACGCAGTTCGATGAGATGGCTGATGAAGGGTTGTTCGTGATCGGCGTCGGACACGGAGGGTCAGTTCGCGGCAGGGGGATTGGGTGGTGTCGTCGGTCCGGCGGGTGGCTCGGCCGGCTGAGGCGCCGGCTTTTGCAAATGAACCGGGGCTGGGGCCGGTTTTTGTAGCTGAACGGGCATTGGCTCCGTAGAGCCAGAGTCAGTGGGTGGTTCCAGGCGAGGGGCTGGTGGCGTCCAACCCGGCGGCGGTGGGGCCGGCGCGGCGCCCGGCCGCCAGCCCGGCGGCGGCCCCGGATCGTCTTCGAGTTCTTCCTGAATTTCCTGGCGCAATGACTGGACTCGGTTTGCCAGGTCCTTGATGCCGTTCAAATTGGTTTGTTGGCGCAGCGACTGTTTGAGTTCTCCCAGTTGCAGTTCCTGGTCCACTTCCGCCTTAACGTCAGCGATCATGCGCCGGGCCTTGCCCAGCCACAGGCCAGCGGTGCGCGCCAGCCCCGGCAGGCGCTCGGGGCCGACCACGATCATCGCCACGACGCCGATCAACGCCAATTCCCAGAATCCGATTTCGAACATACTGTTGCGGTCCGGCGGTTAAACCTTGTCGCGGTTCTTGGCCAGCGGATCGTGCAGGTCCGCCGTGGTGGCGCCGTTGATATGTTCATGGACGATGGGCTGTTCGAGCTTCTTGGGGTCTTCTTCCTCGGCTGTTTCCGGTTTGCCCCCTTCCTTCATGGCGTCGCGGAAACCGCGGATGGTCGCGCCGAGGTCGGAACCGAGGTTGCGCAGCCGGCTGCCGCCGAATAGCACCAGAACGATGACCAGAATGAGCAGGAGTTCCCAAATACTGAAATGCATGACGGTGTGCCTCTGATAATGGGGAGGATGGCGCTCGCCTAGCTGGCGGCGCGGGCAGCTTTTTCGGTCAGGCCGGAGGTGCCGAAGCGACGGCGCAATTCGTTTAGTACCGCATCCGGGCCGAGTCCCTGATGGGCCAGCATGATCAGGGTATGAAACCACAGGTCGGCGGTTTCGCGCACCAGCGGTTCGGGGTCGCCGTTTTTGGCGGCCAGCAGGGTTTCGGCCGCTTCCTCACCGACTTTTTTTAGGATGGCGTCCAGACCCCTGGCGTATAGGCGGGCGACGTAGGAACTATCGGGATCGGCTTGCTTGCGCGCTTCCAGAGTGGCCGCCAGCTCGCGCAGGATGTCCTCGCTCATGGGCCGTACATCTCGCGCGGATCCTTCAGCACCGGATCGACGGTGACCCACTCGCCGTCGCGCAGTTCCGCAAAGAAACAGCTCTGTCGGCCAGTATGACAGGCGATGCCGCCGATTTGTTCGATGTCCAGCAACAGCACGTCGGCGTCGCAGTCCAGCCGGATGCGCCGCACTTTCTGGGTGTGTCCCGAGGTTTCACCCTTGTGCCAGAGCTGTTGGCGCGAGCGGGACCAGTACACCGCTTCGCCACATTCCATCGTGCGTTGCAGCGACTCCCGGTTCATCCAGGCCATCATCAACACCCGGCCGGTGCCGGCGTCTTGGGCGATGGCGGGCGCCAGCCCGTCCGCCGTCCATTTGATTCGTTCCAACCAGTTTTCGGTCATGAATTCCCTCACCCCAACCCCTCCCGCCGGGAGAGGGTTATCAAAGCCTCACTTCGATGCCGCTCGCCCGCATGTGGCGCTTGGCCTGTTCGATGGTGTATTCGGCGAAATGAAAGATGCTGGCGGCCAGCACCGCGTCGGCCTTGCCGAGCAGGATGCCGTCGGCCAAGTGATCCAGCGTGCCGACTCCACCGGAGGCGATCACCGGAATGCTGACCGCTTCGCTGATGGCGCGGGTCAGCTCCAGGTCGAAACCGCGCTTGGTGCCGTCGCGGTCCATGCTGGTCAACAGGAGTTCCCCCGCGCCGTAGGCGTTCATCCGTCGTGCCCATTCGACGGCGTCGATGCCGGTGGGCCGGCGGCCGCCGTGAGTGAAGATTTCCCAGCGCGGCGGCTCGGTCCTCGCCCCCGACTCCTCTCCCGAAGGGCGAGGGGGGGTAACGGCCTTGGCGTCGATGGCCACCACGATGCACTGGTTGCCGAAGCGTTCGGCGGCCTCGCGCACGAATTCGGGTCGGGCGATGGCGGCGGTGTTGATGGACACCTTGTCGGCGCCGGCATTCAGCATCCGCCGCACGTCGTCCAGCGTGCGGATGCCGCCGCCCACGGTCAGCGGGATAAACACCTCGCTAGCCACCTGCTCGACCACATGCACCATGGTTTCGCGGTCGTCGGAACTGGCGGTGATGTCGAGGAAGGTGATTTCGTCGGCCCCCTCCACGTCATAGCGGCGAGCGATCTCGACCGGATCGCCGGCGTCGCGGATCTCGACGAACTTGACGCCCTTGACCACCCGGCCGCGATCCACGTCCAGGCAGGGAATGATGCGTTTCGCCAGGGCCATCAGCCGTTCTCCGCCGCGTCGGCCAGTTGTTGGGCGGCGGCCAGGTCGATGTCGCCCTCGTATAAGGCCCGGCCGATGATCGCGCCCATGATGCCTTCCTGTTCCACCGCGCATAGCGCCCGCACGTCGTCCAGGGTGCTGACCCCGCCGGAGGCGATCACCGGGATGCCGATGGCCTGGGCCAAGCGGACGGTGGCCTCGACGTTGACGCCCTGCATCATGCCGTCGCGGCTGATGTCGGTGTAGACGATGGCCTCGACGCCATAGCGCTCGAAGATCTGCGCCAGATCGATCACGTTGTGTCTGGACAGCTTGGACCAGCCGTTGACTGCTACCCGTCCGTCCTTGGCGTCCAGGCCGACGATGATGTGGCCGGGATATTCCAGGCACAGGTCGTTGATGAAGTGCGGTTCCTGCACGGCCTTGGTGCCGATGATGACGAACTGAACGCCGGCGTCTAGGTAGGCATCGATCGCCTGCTCATCGCGGATGCCGCCGCCGACCTGGATCGGCAGATCGGGAAAGGTCTGAGCGATGCGGTGGATCACCTGGGCGTTGACCGGTTGCCCGGCGAAGGCGCCGTTCAGGTCCACTATATGCAGGCGGCGGGCGCCGGCCCGCACCCAGCGTTCGGCCATGGCTACCGGGTCGTCGGAGAAGACTGTCGAGTCCTCCATGCGTCCCTGGCGCAGCCGCACGCATTTACCGTCTTTCAAATCGATCGCGGGTATCAGCAACATGTCCGGGTTCTTCCAACAGCAGACCTGTTCAGGTGGGGAGGTTCTTTACGGGTTCCAGTCGGTGAAATTGGCGAGCAGCCGCAATCCGGCCTGAGCGCTCTTTTCCGGATGGAATTGCACGGCGAAGATGTTGTCGCGCGCGATCGCCGAGGCGAAGTCGAAACCGTACCAGGTTAGGCCCACGGCCAGCGCGGCGTCCGCGGGTTGCAGATAATAACTATGGACGAAATAGAAGCGGCTGTCCTGGGAAATCCCCTGCCAGAGTGGGTGATCGCGCAGTTGATGAACCTGGTTCCAGCCCATGTGCGGCACCTTGAGCCGCTCGCCGCCGACGGGGTCGCGCAGTTCGCCGAACCAGACCACCCGGCCGGGCAAGACGTCCAGGCCGTCGGTGCCGCCATTTTCCTCGCTGAAGGTCAGCAGCGCCTGCGGTCCCAGACACAGCCCCAGGAACGGCTTGCCCAGCGCCGCTTCGCGCACCACGTCCACCAGATCCCAGCGGGCCAGCTCGCGCATGCAGTCGCGGATCGAACCCTGGCCGGGAAACACTACCCGGTCGGCGCGCAGGATGTCCTGGCGGTTCTGGGTGACGAGCACCCGCGTCCGTGGGGCGACGTGTTCGAGCGCCTTGGCGACGGAGCGCAAATTGCCCATGCCGTAATCGATGATCGCAATGCTGGCCATGCGGAGGACTCGGGGATAGGGATGCCGGATGGAGGAAAGACGGCTGGGTTTACAGGCTGCCCTTGGTGGAAGGGATGCCGGTCGCGCGCGGGTCGAATTCAACCGCCATCCGCAGCGCGCGGCCAAAGGATTTGAATACGGTTTCGGCGACATGGTGGGCGTTGCGGCCGCGCAGGTTGTCGACGTGCAGACTGATCAGGGCATGGTTGACGAAGCCCTGAAAGAATTCGCGAAACAGATCCACGTCGAAGTCCCCGATCCGGGCGCGGGGAAATTCGACGAAATATTCCAGCCCCGGCCGGCCGGAGCAGTCGAGCACCACCCGTGAGAGCGCTTCGTCCAGCGGGACGTAGGCGTGGCCGTAGCGGCGGATGCCGCGCTTGTCGCCCAGCGCCTGCTTGACCGCTTGCCCCAGGGTGATGCCGATGTCTTCGACCGTGTGATGGGCATCGATGTGCAGGTCGCCCCGGGCTTCGATCTCCAGGTCGATCAAGCCGTGGCGGGCGATCTGGTCGAGCATGTGATCGAGGAAGGGCAGGCCGGTGGCGAGTTGGGCGTCACCCGTGCCGTCCAGATTGATGCGCGCCTGAATGCAAGTTTCCAGAGTGTCGCGCTTGACCGTCGCTATGCGTGCTGACATGTTTCAATCCGCGCCCACGGGTTCAGGGCTGAAATGACATCGGAAAAGCTCTGTCGTGCCGGTACGGGAAATAAATAGCACGCCGGTGATTATATCGATTATTGCGCGGAATAAGCGAGTCCGGCCAAGGCTCCGGCCAGGGCAATCACGCTATGCAGGGAGTTGACAGGAGGCCGCTCGCTCGGGTAGCGGGGATGGCTTGGCCTGATGGAGAGAACCGATGCGGCCCCAACTGCTCGACTACCGCCCGTATTTCGCCGGCCTGCCCGATCCCCGCCGCGAGACCCGAAGCAAGCGGCACAAACTCCATGACATGCTGATGATTGTCCGGCGCGCGGTGCTGAGCGGGATGCCTGGGACGAGGCGGGCGCCATGAACCCGGAAACGAAAACAGCCGGCACAAGGCAGGCTGTCGTTGTTGCTGGTGCCGGAACGCGGAATCGAACCGCGGACCTACTGATTACGAATCAGTTGCTCTACCGGCTGAGCTATCCCGGCGAAATTTTTTAGGGCGAAAACTATAGCCCACTCAAATCCGACATACAAGGCTCGATTCGCCTCGGCTCAGAGGAGCTTCAGGCACTGTCGAACGGACGGCAGGTGCCGGCGGCTGACCTCCAGCCGGTCGGAAATTTCGTGAAAAACCAGTTGCGCGCTCTCGTCGGCGGTTTTTTCCAGACCGGCGATTTGCGCCACCATCGCCAGCGCGTTGCGGTGCGCCCGCACCAGTCGGGTCCCCAGATCCCGTTCCAGCGTTTTCAGCGTTTCCTCGATCAACGCCTCGCCATGGCGGTGGCGGACCATGACGTATTTCTGGTCGGCCTGAAAATAATACACATCGGCCAATGGGATCAGTTCCAGCCGCTGGCCGATCCGGGCGCGGATGTGGGTACGCCCCGTCCCTTCGCGCTCCGCCGTCAGGCTGGCCAGATGTGCCCGGTTGAGCCGGCCGGCACTGGCCAGCGCCTGTTCGAGCCGCTCCAACCGGACCGGTTTGAGCAGGTAAGCGACCGCGTGGGTATCGAAGGCGTCCAGCGCGTGTTCGCTGTAGGCCGTGACGAAGATGAGCGCGGGCGGTTGGGGCAGCGCCGCCAGCCGTCGCGCGGTTTCCAGACCGTCCAGGCCGGGCATTTGGATATCCAGCAGGACGATGTCGGGTTGCAGGCTGGCGGCGAGCCGCAAGGCGTCCGCGCCGTTGCCGGCTTCACCACAGGGTTCGTGATCGGGCAGCCGGCCGAGCAGTTCCCGCAACCGGTCGCGGGCCGGCGGTTCATCATCGACGATCAACACTTTCATGGCGACAAGACCCGCGTGGGTAAGGGTTTCCCACCTGGAGCAACCGCGCCCGGCAAGTCACTCGGAAGCGATTGCCCGGCCGGCGCTTCAGCGCAATTCCCTGGGCAGGGCGAAAATTACATTTTCGGCGCGGCCGGCGCTTTCGCTGATCGCCGTCGCCCCCAGATCCCGCAGGCGGGCGATCACCTGCCGCACCAGCACTTCGGGCGCCGAGGCGCCGGCCGTCACGCCGATGGCCGTCTTGTCCGCCAGCCACGCTGGATCGATGTCCTCGGGGCCGTCGATCAGGTAGGCCGGCGTACCCTGTTTTTCCGCCAGCTCCCGCAGCCGGTTGGAATTGGAGCTGCTGCGGGAGCCGACCACCAGCAACAGCTCGCAGTGGCCCGACAGCTCCTTCACCGCGTCCTGGCGGTTCTGGGTGGCGTAGCAGATGTCGTCCTTGCGTGGCCCCTGGATGACCGGAAACCGCTTGCGCAGGGCGACGACGATTCGCGCCGTGTCGTCCACCGATAGCGTGGTCTGGGTGACGTAGGCCAGTTCGGCGGGATTGCGCACGGTCAAGGCATGTACGTCCTCGACCGTTTCCACCAGATACATCCGCCCGCCTCGGCCGGTGTCGTACTGGCCCATGGTGCCCTCGACCTCCGGATGGCCGGCGTGACCAATCAGCACCACCTCATGGCCGAGGTTGCCGTGGCGGGCAACTTCCATGTGGACCTTGGTTACTAGCGGACAGGTCGCGTCGAACACTTTCAGGCCACGCCGCGCGGCTTCTTCCCGCACGGTTTGCGAGACGCCGTGGGCGCTGAAAATCACGGTCGCGTCTTCGGGCACTTCGTCCAGTTCATCGACGAACACCGCGCCACGGCGGCGCAGATCGTCCACCACGAAGCGGTTGTGCACCACTTCGTGGCGGACGTAGATCGGCGCGCCAAACAGTTCCAGCGCTCGCTCGACGATGCCGATGGCCCGGTCCACTCCAGCGCAGAAGCCGCGCGGGTTGGCCAGGTGGATTTGTACGCTCATGCAGATCTCCCGCAAATCGGCCGTGCCGTCAGGGACCGTCAGCCGGCGTGTTCCGATCGCCAGTCTTGCCGGACCACAGGCTGTCCAGCACCAGCAGCACCGCGCCGACGGTGATGGCCGAATCGGCGACGTTGAAAGCCGGCCAGTACCAGCGCTGGTAGTAGATTTGGATGAAATCGATCACCTGGCCCAGCCAGGCGCGGTCGATCAGGTTGCCGATTGCCCCACCCAGGATCAGCGCCAGCGCCGCCGCCAGCCGTTTTTCCGCCGGTTGGAGTCGTCGCAGCCAGACGATCAGTCCGATGCTGACCAGTAGCCCCAGCCCCAGGAAGAACCAGCGCTGCCAGCCCCCGGCGCCGGCCAGGAAGCTGAAGGCGGCGCCGGTGTTATAGGTCAGCAGCAGGTTGAACGAGGGCAACACCGGTACCGGCTGGTGAAAGGTCAGCAACGTCTCGGCGAGAAATTTGGTGGCCTGATCCAGCACGATCACCGATCCGCTCAGCCACCAGCACCAGTGGAATGGGGCCATCAGGCGTAACGCCGCATTTCGCCGCCGCCGGCGACATTGTTCACACAGCGCCCGCACAGTTCGGGATGTTCGGGGTAATGACCGACATCGGCGCGATGGTGCCAGCAGCGCACACATTTATCCTCGCTGCTGGGCACGACCTGGATCACCAGCGGCTGACCGTTGCACGAGGCCGGTTCCGCGTCGTCCGGCGCTTCGGCCAGCGGTCGCGTCCGGGCTTGGGAGGTGATGAGGAAAAACCGCAGTTCGTCCTCGATTCGCCGTAAATCGGCCGCCAGCTCGCCGTCGCAGTACAGCTCCACTTCGGCGTCCAGCCCGGACCCGATCCCGCCTTCGATTCGCAACCGCTCCAGCTTTTTGCCCACCAGTTCGCGCACCGCCATCAATCGATCCCAGTAGGCCGCGTTGAGCGGTTCGGCGTCATCGACCGCAAACAGTCCATCGTACCAGGTGGTCAGGAATACCGACGGACCGCGCTCGCCCGGCAGGTTCCGCCAGATTTCCTCGGCGGTGAAGCTGAGAATCGGCGCCAGCCAGCGCGTCATCGCTTCGACGATGTGGTACAGGGCGGTTTGCGCCGAGCGGCGGGCGATGCTGTCGCGCTGGGTGGTGTACTGGCGGTCCTTGATGATGTCCAGATACAGACTGCCCATGTCCACCGAGCAGAAGTTATGTATCTTCTGGTAGATCAGGTGGAACAGGTATTGGTCGTAAGCCTCCAGGATCTCATCCTGCAAACGGCGGGTGCGGTCCACCGCCCAGCGATCCAGCGCCAGCATCCGCTCCGGCGGCAGCCGATGGCGGGCCGGATCGAAGCCGTTGAGATTGGCCAGCAGGAAGCGGGCGGTGTTGCGCATCCGCCGGTAGGAATCGGCCATGCGCTTGAGGATTTCGTCGGAGACGTTCATCTCGCCGCGATAGTCGGTCGCCGCCGCCCACAGCCGCAGCACGTCGGCGCCCAGCGAATTGACCACCTTTTGCGGCGCGACCACATTGCCCAGCGACTTCGACATCTTGCGGCCCTGGGCATCCACGGTGAAACCATGAGTCAGCAGGCCCTTGTAGGGGGCCACGCCGCGCATCGCCACCGAGGCCAGCAGCGAAGACTGAAACCAGCCGCGATGCTGGTCGGAGCCTTCCAGGTACAGCTCGGCGGGAAAGTGCAGTTCCGGGCGACGCTCCAGCACCGAGAGATGGGTGGTGCCGGAATCGAACCAGACATCCAGGGTGTCGGGGACCTTGTCGTACTCGGCGGCGTCCGCGCCCAGCAACTCCGCTGGGTCGAGTTCGAACCAGGCGTCGATGCCGCCCTGCTCGATGCGTTGCGCCACCTGTTCCATCAGGGCCTGGGTGTTCGGATGCAATTCGCCGGTTTTCTGATGGGCGAACAGGGTGATCGGTACTCCCCAGGAGCGCTGGCGGGATACGCACCAGTCGGGGCGGTTGGCCACCATGCCCTGAATCCGGGCTTGGCCCCAGTCCGGGGTAAAGCGCACTTTTTCGATCTCGCTCAGCGCGCGGGCGCGCAGCCCGTGTTGATCCATGCCGATGAACCACTGTGGGGTGGCGCGGAAGATGATCGGGGTTTTGTGCCGCCAGCAATGCGGGTAGCTGTGCGTCAGCCGGGCGGCGCGCAGCAACATGCCGTGCGCCTTAAGGACATCGATCACCCGTTCGTTGGCGGCGAACACATGCAGACCGGCGAACAGCGGGGTATCGGGCAGAAACTTGCCGTCCGGGCCGACCGGGTTGTCCACCGGCAGTCCGTAGCGGGAACCGACCACGTAGTCTTCCTGGCCGTGGGCGGGGGCGGTATGCACCGCGCCGGTGCCGGCCTCGGTGGTGACGTGGTCGCCGAGGATGACCGGTACTTCCCGGTCGTAGAACGGATGGCGCAGCGCCACTCCCTCCAGGTCGGCGCCCGAACCGTAGGCGAGCACCTTATAGTCGTCGATGCGCCAGCGCGCCAGCGAATCTTGCAACAACGGTTCGGTGACGAGCAGGCGCTCTTGACCCCGGTCGGTTTCGACCTGCGCCAGCACATATTCGAAGCCCGGATTGAGCGCTACCGCCCGGTTGGCGGGCAGGGTCCACGGCGTGGTGGTCCAGATGACCACGGACAGCGGCCCCTTGCCTTCGTGACCCTCGACATGGCGCAGGCGGGCCAGCAAGGCCTCGGGGTTCGCCACCGGGAAGCGCACGTCGATGGCCAGCGAATCGCGGTCCTCGTATTCGACCTCGGCCTCGGCCAGCGCCGAGCCGCAGTCGATGCACCAGTACACCGGCTTGGAGCCGCGATACAGGTGGCCGTTGGCGACGATCCGCGCCAGCGCGCGCACGATGTCGGCCTCGGCCCGGAAATCCATGGTCAGATAGGGATTTTCCCAGTCGCCCAGCACGCCCAGGCGCTGGAAGTCGGCGCTTTGATGGGCGACCTGCTCGGCGGCAAAGGCGCGGCAGGCGGCGCGGAATTCGCGGGCATCGACCTTGACCCCCACCTTGCCCAGCTTCTTTTCCACCATCTGCTCGATCGGCAGGCCGTGGCAGTCCCAGCCCGGCACGTAGGGGGCGTCGAAGCCGCTCAGGGTCCGCGACTTGACGATGATGTCCTTGAGCACCTTGTTGACGGCGTGGCCGATGTGAATCACCCCGTTGGCGTAGGGCGGACCGTCGTGCAGCACGAATTTCGGTCGGCCGGCGAATTCGGCGCGCTGGCGGCGATACAGGTCCAGTTCCCGCCAATGGCGCAGCAGGTCCGGCTCGCGCCGAGCGAGATCCGCTTTCATCGGAAAGGCGGTCTGGGGAAGATTGAGGGTGTCTTTGTAATCAGCCACGGTAAGCCTCTAAAAACCGGTGCGAGAACGCTCCTCTCCTTTTGGGAGAGGGAGTGAGGGGCTCCCTGCTCCCGGTGGGAGAGGGGCTGGGGGTGAGGAGAGCGGTATGCCCCGTTCGGCGAAATAGATCCGGGCGGCTTGCTCGTCTCGCCGGATCTGCGTTTGCAGGGCGGTCAGCGATTCGAAGCGCTGTTCCGGGCGGAGATAATGCAGAAAATCGACCTTGACGTGCCGGCCGTACAGATCGCCCTGGAAGTCGAGCAGATGCACTTCCAGCCGCTCGCGCTCGCCCGCCACCGTGGGGCGGCGGCCGACGTTGGCGATGCCGGGCCAGGGCGGCAGCGCCGGATCGCCGAGCAGCACGGCGTAGACGCCGGAAACCGGCGTGACCCGGCGGTGCAGGTGGATGTTGGCGGTCGGAAAGCCGATAGTGCGACCGCGGCGGTCGCCGTGCGCCACCCGTCCGCACAGGTCGTAGGGCCGGCCCAGCAGCCGCGCCGCCAGTTCCAGCTCGCCCCCCGCCAGCGCTTGGCGGACGCGAGTGCTACTGACCCGCTCGCCGTCCAGGATATGGCTGTGGCTGTCGGCGACGCTGAAACCGTGCCGCTGACCGGCCGCGACCAGCAGGGCGAAATCGCCGGCGCGGCGGTGGCCGAAGCGGAAATCGTCGCCGATCACCAGATGGCGGATGCCGAGACGGCTCACCAGCAGGTCGTCGATGAAAGCCTCCGCCGGCATGGCCGCCAACCGGTGATCGAATTCCAGGCACAGCACCCGCTCGATGCCCAGTTCCTCCAGCGCCAGCAGTTTTTCCCGCAGCCGCATCAGCCGGGCCGGCGGCGCGTTGGGGCCGGCGAAGAATTCCTGCGGCTGCGGTTCGAAGGTGATGACCAGTCGCGGCAAGCGCAGTTGCGCGGCTTGTTCGGCCAGTTGAGCCAGGATGGTCTGGTGACCGAGATGGACGCCGTCGAAATTGCCGATGGTGGCGACGCAACCCCGGTGGCGGGGCCGAAGATTGTGCTGGCCGCGAATCAATTCCATGCTGGTCGTCGGTGGTGGGATCGGTCGGGTTGCGGGCGAAAAACGCCATTATAGGGACAATCGCCAGCTTCTTAACACACCCGCGCCCGCGCCCGTTGGGGGATCGGCGCCGGATCGCCGTCCGCTTCGTCGCCCCCGCGGCGTCAGGCGGTCATTCTGGTGGTTCCCGGCCAGTCCCACAGTTCGCGCGGGTAGTCGCGATACAACTCCCGGAACGCCTGCTGGTAACGCCAGTCGGCATTGACGATCCGGGCCAGTTCCCAGGGGCGGGTCAAGTGGCGCTCGACCCGCAGCGGATGACGCCGGCCCGCCTCGTGAATCTGGCGGACGAGCAGCGCGCCGAACTCGCGCAGCGGCAAGGTGGTGGGCGTGAGCGGATGCATGCAGTCGTGCAAATCGTAGGCGTCGCCGCACCAGAACGCGGGCCGCGCCGCTTCGTAGTCCGGCGTGCCGGGCGAGGGCGTGCAGACGGTGAAACTGTATTGCGCCGGCGGCATGGCGTTCACATAGTCGCGCAGGCGCTGAAATTCGGCGCGACCGTACTCCGGACGCACCATGAACGCTGCGTGGCAGGCAATGCCCAGCCGGCGCAAGGTGTCATGGGCGCGCTCATTGTGAGCCACCGTGCCGCCCTTGTGAGTTGCTTTCAATTCCTGGTTGGTGGTGAACTCGAAGCCGACAAACACCCCGTCCAGGCCGATCTCCTTCCAGCGGCGCAGCAGTTCCGGGTAGCGCAGGATGGTGGTGGCGCGCGCCCAGGCGAAGTAGCGCTTTTTGACACCGCGTTTTTCCAGCGCCTCGGCCAGTTCGAAACCGAACTGCTCGTCGATGAAACTCTCGTCGTCGGCGAAGTAGACGTGATCGCCTTCGATCCGCGCCAGATCCTCGGCCACCACATCGACCAGCCGCGGCATGTGGGTGGCGCCGCTCAGGAACGGCACGATGCAGAACGAGCAGGTCATCTTGCAGCCGTAGGAAGTGCGCGCCATCGCTACCCGGGGAAAGAGCACTTGCCAGTCGCGCGGATTCTCGTGGACCCAGATGCAGTAGTAGGGCCGGCTGTCCCACAGATC
Organism: uncultured Gammaproteobacteria bacterium; assembly: GCA_963695105.1. Classification (GTDB taxonomy): domain Bacteria; phylum Pseudomonadota; class Gammaproteobacteria; order Competibacterales; family Competibacteraceae; genus Competibacter. The sequence continues at coordinate 35,436 of CAVOGC010000052.1, forward strand.
GCGGCGCGGGATCGGGATGGTTCTCGGGTCGGGATAGCGGGGCCAAACCAAAGCGGCGGTTTCGTCGAAACGGTCGCCGGTGAATAGTAGATTGGCGATACCCTCGGGTTCGTCCCCTTTATCCAGCGCCGCCACCAGGGCGCCAAACGGCGCGCAGCCTTCGCCGCGCACGATGTAGTCGATGTCCGGGATGTTGCAATCGGCTGGCGCCACGGTGGCGTGATGCCCCCCGACCACGATGCGGGTTTTTGGCAGCAGCCGGCGCACCGTGCCGGCCAGCTGCTTCATGGTCCCCGATTCGTGGCTGTAGGCGGTGAAGCCGACCAGATCGGGTCGAAAGCGGGCCAGCGCGCGTTCGAAGGTGGCGTCGGCAAAGCGGTACAGCCGCAGGTCAAGCACCCGCAACTCGTGTTGCCCGGGAATCGCGGCGGCCAGATAGCCGAACTCCAGGGGTTCCAGACACTGAAAGCGCTGTAGGCCAAGCACGGTTTTCAGGTGAGCCTGGGGCTTGACGAGCAGGATGCGCATCGGTCGTCCTCGAAGTACGGGAGTACGACCAAAATATAACCGAATCCCGAGCGGTTTTGTCGGAATAAGCCCCGGCCATCGCGCGTTTACCCGCGCCCCATCAGCAGATGCCGTGGCTTGATGCCCACCGCCAGCACCGCCAGCAGATAAGTCCCGCCGCCGGCCGCGACCAGCCAGGTCAGATGCCACAAGCGTGCTCCGGCGCCGGCCTGCAACCACTGCTCCAGAGGACCCACCCCGAACCCCAGCACCAGCCCCATGGCCAGGTTGGCCGCGCCCAGTTGCGCCAGGAACGTCGCCCATCCGGCGCGTGGCTGGTAGATGTCGCGCCGCCGCAGATTGACGAACAGCAGGCCGGCGTTAAGAAAAGCGGCCAGCGAGGTGGCCAGCGCCAGCCCGGCATGGGCCAGTGGCCAGACCAGAATCAACACCATCGCGGTGTTGGCGACCATGGCGATGACGCCGTACTTGACCGGGCTGCGAGTGTCCTGGCGGGCATAGAAGCCGGGCGCCAGCACCTTGATCAGCATGAACGCCACCAAACCCAGCGCGAACGCCATCAGGCTGCGGGCCGACATGGTCACGTCGCGGGCGTCGAACTCGCCGTACTGAAACAGCGCCGACAGGATGGGGCCGGCCAGGATCACCAGCGCCACCGTGGCCGGAACGCCGATCAGCAAGGCCCAGCGCAGCGCCCAGTCCAGCGTTTGGGAGAAGCCGTCGGTTTCGGCGCCGGCGTGCTGGCGGGACAGTTTGGGCAGAATCACCGTGCCCAGCGCCACGCCGAAAATGCCGAGCGGAAACTCCACCAGCCGGTCGGAGTAGTACAACCAACTGACGCTGCCGGAAACCAGAAACGAGGCGATCAGGGTATCGATCAGCAGGTTGACCTGCGCCACCGAGGAGCCGAACAGCGCCGGCAGCATCAACTTCAGCACCTGTTGCACGCCTCGGGACGCCCAACCCCAGCGCGGTCGCGGCAGCAGTTTCAGCCGCAATAGGAAAGGCACTTGAAACCCCAGTTGCACGATGCCGGCGATGAATACGCCCCAGGCCAGCCCCATCACCGGTTCCGCCATGCGGGGAGCCAACCCCAGCGCGGCGGCGATCATGGTCAGGTTGAGCAGCACCGGAGTGATCGCCGGAATGGCGAACTTGCCGCAACTGTTCAGCACCCCGCCGGCCAGGGCGGTCAGCGAGATGAACAGCAGGTAGGGAAACGTAATGCGCAGCATCTCCACCGTCAGTTGGTATTTGCCGGCGTCGGTGGTGAAGCCCGGCGCGAACAGCAGGATCAGTAACGGCGCGGCCAGCACGCCGATGGCGGTGATGGCGAACAGAATCGCGCCCAGGGTACCGGCCACCTGATCCACCAGTTCCTTCATTTCCGCTGGGGAGCGCTGGGTCTGGTATTCCGAGAACACCGGCACGAAGGCTTGCGAGAACGCGCCTTCGGCGAACAGCCGGCGCAGGAAATTGGGAATGCGAAACGCCACGAAGAAGGCGTCGGTGCCGGCTCCGGCGCCGAACAGTTGGGCGTAGATCATGTCGCGGATGAAGCCGGTGACACGGGACAGCGAGGTCATGGCGCTGACCACGCCGGTCGATTTGAGAAGAGCCTTGCTCATGGAAGGTAAGAGCCTGCGCTGGACGGTTCGGAAGGCGCGGATGATAGCGGGATTGGCCCGGACTGTCAGCGACGCGGCGTGCCTGGGGATTGACAGTACGGCGAAAACTGTCAATATTCTTAGTCCTTTTTAGCGTCGCATCCGTGACTAAGTTTATCTTTCTGAGTTTTAAGGAGTATTTAAGTTGGCCAATACCGCTCAAGCGAAGAAGCGCGCCCGTCAGGCGGAAAATCACCGCCAGCATAACGCCAGCATGCGCTCCATGCTGCGCACCTATGTCAAGCGCGTCATCAAAGCCATTCAGATTGGCGACAAGGCAAAAGCCGAATCGGAATATCGGACGGCCGTGCCGGTGCTCGACCGCATGGCGCGCAAGGGCTTGATCCACGCCAATAAGGCCGCTCGTCACAAGAGTCGCTTGAACCAGCATATCCGCGACATGTCGCCGGCCTGATTTGCCTCCCTGCCCATCCTTGGCGTGCTTGTGCTTCTCCCCCAGCATCCGGTTTGTATCCGAATTCAGCGGGCCATGCGTTGTTTGGTCCAAAGTAAAAAGGCTTGCCCACGGATAGCAGGTAAGCCTTTTATTTTTGACTACGTTCAACCAGTAACGCCGGGAAACTAAAGGGCGGGCCGCCATGGTGGGCTCAGCCCGAAATCAGTCACTTTGCCTGCCAACCGTCGCCGCGCGCCCCGTAACCATTCCAGTAGTAGTTGGGTGGAGTGTTATAACCGTAGCCGTAGCCGTAGCTGTTGTAGTCGTAGTCGTCGCAGTTGTAGTACGAGACGCCACCCACGGCCACCGAGGCGCAACCACCGGTCGGCGGAGGTCCCGGTGGGCCGACCAACACTGGCGGTTCGGCGGTGTTGGCGATGGCGGAACCGACCAGCGCGCCGATGGCTAAGCCGATAACAGCCGCGCCCGCCGCTCCGCAGTTCCAGCAACCTCCCCCGTAGCCGCCCCGGTAACCGCCCCGGTAACCGCCCCGATAGCCGCCCCGGTAACCGCCCCGGTAACCGCCTCCGTAACCGGGGCGTCCACCGTAGTGGCCTCCCGAGTAGCCCCGGTGGCCGCCGTTGTAGCCACCGCCATGCCGCCCTTCCGCATTCACGTCGTGCAGTGGAACCAGCAGCATCCCGCCGGCGACCGCGCCGGCGAGTATCCAGTGTTTTATCGCGTTCATGGTTATGTTCCTTCCGGTCAATCCGTCATGTTGTGGCATTTGGTAACGCCTTTCGACCCGATTCAGAGGCGTTTTTGTACAGCTTCTTGGGCGTTGGGTTTTTGAAAAAACTCTCACCCCAACCTCTTTCTAGGGAGAGGAGGGTTTTTGTACAACCTCCCAGGTCCGGCTCAACGTTATAGACCTCGCGCAAGAGCCGCCGTTGTCCGCCAGGGGCTCTTTTCATCCGACGGGCGATAAAACGCCGGTCGGTAGCTGCATGGTCGCGCAGTGCAGGCTGCCGCACTGGCGGATTAGCACCGCGCAGGGCAGTCCCTCCACCTTCCGGTCGGGAAAGCAGCCTTGCAGCGTTTCCAGCGCCACCCCATCCAGCGGGTCGCCGTACAGGGGCGCCAGCACTGCCCCGTTCAGAATCAGGAAGTTGGCATAACCGGCGGGCAGCCGTTTTCCCGTCTCGTCATGCCGGGCGGCGGGCAGCGGCAGTTCGATCAGGCGATAGGGTTCACCGCTTGCGGTGCGGAAGGCGCGCAACTCCTCGGCCATGGCCCGCAGCGGTTCGAAATGCGGGTCGGCGGGATCGGCGCAGCCCTGATAGACGATGGTGCGCGAATCGCAAAAACGTGCCAGCGTATCGATGTGGCTGTCGGTATCATCGCCGTCCAAGTGGCCGTGCCGCAGCCACAGAAAGCGGGTGACGCCCAGCGCATCCCGCAAGCGCTGCTCCAGCGCTCCCGGTTCCAACCCGTTGCGGTTGGGGTTGAGCAGGCATTCGGTGGTGGCCAGCAAGGCGCCTTGCCCGTCGGATTCGATGCCGCCGCCTTCCAGAATCAGGTCCACCGATTCGCGCGGGGTGGCGCCGAACGCTCCCAGTTCGTGCAGCCGGGCGGAAATTTGATTGTCGAGATCGCAGGCGAACTTGCCGCCCCAGCCGTTGAAGCGGAAGTCCAGCAACACCGGCTGACCGGCGCGATAAATCGTGATCGGTCCGTGATCGCGCGCCCAGATATCGTTGGAGGGCGCCACGTACAGCAGGCAACGATCCTGCTCGGCGCCGGCGGTGGCCAGCAGGTCGAGAACGTGCTGGCTATGCTTGTGGTCATGGCAAGCGATAACGACTTTTTGGTAACGGCTAATGGCGGCGGCCAGCGCGGCAAAGGTGGAATCGACCTGATTCAGCCAGGGTCGCCAATCGCTGTCGGCGTGCGGCCAGGTCAGCAGGATGGCGTCCTGCGGCGCCCATTCGGCGGGTAATACGGTCTGGGATTTCGACATGAGACGGTTTCCAGTTCGCGCCAGTGGCGCGCGGCTGGTCGGTTTGCCTTTCACCAGCGTAAGGAGAACACATGAAGATTAAGGCGTTGCACCAGTATGCCAAAGATGTGGATACGGTTTTTGCTTTGTTTCACGATCCCGATTTCATGAAGGACAAATATGTCGGGATCGGCGCCCGTAACGTCGAAGTGCTGGAATGTTCCGGGAGCGACGGCCGCTACGGCGTCAAGGTCAAGCGGGAAGTACCGGCCGATGTTCCGGGCCTGCTGAAGAAGTTTCTCAACCCCTGGAACACCATCGTCCAGAGCGAGCAGTGGGAAGGGCAGGCCGGCGGCCCCTACCGCTGCAAGATCGCCATCGAGATTTCCGGGGTGCCGGTCAGCATGGGTGGGGAGATGGAACTGCGTGCCCAGGACGCCGGTTGCGTCAACGACGTGCGGATCGAGGTCAAGTGCGGAATCCCGCTGGTCGGCGGCAAGCTGGCCGATTTTGTCGGGAACGACGCCGAAAAAGCGGTTCAGGCCGAGTACGAATTCATCCGCGCCCGGCTGGCCGGCGGATAGTCGTCCGCGATGGAGCGGGCTTGCCCGCGCGGCGGCGCCTGGCAAAGCCCGCTTGCGCTGTTCAGTCGAACAGCCCGGCCACCGACAGATAGCGCTCGCCGGTGTCGTAACAGAACGTCAGCACGCGGCTGCCGTCGGGGATTTCCGGCAGTTTTTTGGACACCGCCGCCAGCGACGCGCCGGAGGAAATGCCGATGAAGATGCCTTCCTCCTTGGCGCAGCGCACGGCGAGCTTGAAAGCGTCGTCGTGGGTAACCTGGATGATGCCGTCCAGGATACTCATGTTCAGCACCGCCGGCACGAAGCCGGCGCCGATGCCCTGAATCGGGTGCGGGCCGCGCTGGCCGCCGCTCAGCACCGGCGAGGCGCTGGGTTCGACCGCGAAGGTCTTCAGATTCGGGAAGCGTTCCTTCAGCACCTCGGCGCAGCCGGTGATGTGGCCGCCGGTGCCGACACCGGTGATCATGTAATCCAATCCGTCCGGAAAGTCGGCGAGGATTTCCTGGGCGGTGGTGCGGCGATGCACCTCGACGTTGGCGGGATTCTCGAACTGCTGCGGCATCCAGGCGCCCGGCGTGCTGTCCACGATTTCCTGGGCTTTCTCGATCGCGCCCGGCATCCCCTTTTCCTTGGGCGTGAGCACCAGTTCCGCCCCCAGCGCCGCCAGGTAACGCCGCCGTTCCAGCGACATGGATTCCGGCATGGTCAAGATCAGGCGGTAACCCTTGGTCGCGGCCACCAGCGCCAGGGCGATGCCGGTGTTGCCGGAAGTGGGTTCGACAATTACGGTGTCGGGTTTGAGCAGGTCGCGCCGTTCGGCGTCCTCGATCATCGCCAGGCCGATGCGGTCCTTGATGCTGCCGCCGGGATTGGCCCGTTCCAGCTTCATCCAGACTTCGACCTTGCGGTCGGCGAACAGCCGGTTGATGCGGACGTGAGGGGTGTTGCCAATGGTTTCCAGAATAGTGTTCGCTTTCATCGCTGGCTCTCTTCGGGCAGGGTTGAATTGCTTGCCGCACTCTTGCCGGAGGCGGCGGTCAGTATCCGTGGTGAGGGCGGCCGCGCCGGATCGGTGCGGGTTCGGAGGGTTTGGGTGCGGCGCCGGAACAGAGTCCTGTAAACTGATCGACCTTCAACTGCTTGCCATTTAAAAATAGCAGGCGCAACCCGCCAAGCATAAAGAATAATAAAGAATTTTTTTATAACCTTGAGCGAAGTTGCCCTGGTTGTCGCCCGTCTGCAAAGGAGATCGCGCATGTCCGAAGCTCGTTTTCGCGGTACCGACCGCTATGTCGTCACCGACGATCTGATGATGGCGGTCAATGCCGCCGTCACCTTGGGCCGGCCGTTGCTGGTCAAGGGCGAGCCCGGTACCGGCAAGACCCAACTGGCGGAGGAAGTCGCCAGCGCCCTGAATCGGCCGTTTATCCAGTGGCATATCAAGTCCACCATCAAGGCCCAGCAGGGGTTGTACGAGTACGATGCCGTGTCCCGGTTGCGCGATTCGCAGTTGGGCGATGCAAAGGTGCATGAGATCGGCAACTACATCGTCAAGGGCAAGCTGTGGGAAGCGTTTACCGCCGAGACGCAGCCAGTGTTGCTGATCGACGAGATCGACAAGGCCGACATCGAGTTTCCCAACGATTTGCTGCTCGAACTCGACCGCATGGAGTTTTACGTCTACGAGACCCGACAGGTGGTCAAGGCGCGGTACCGGCCGATCATTATTATCACCAGCAACAACGAGAAGGAACTGCCGGATGCTTTCCTGCGCCGCTGTTTCTTCCACTACATCCGCTTCCCCGACAAGGAAACCATGGAGCGGATCGTGCGGGTGCATTACCCCGACCTGAAAAAGCGTCTGCTGGCCGAGGCGCTGGAGGCGTTTTTCGAAATCCGCGACGTGCCGGGTCTGAAAAAGCGGCCGTCCACCTCGGAGCTGTTGGACTGGATCAAGCTGTTGGTGGCCGAGGATATTCCTCCCGAGGCGCTGCGCGGCGACCAGCGCAAGCTGATTCCGCCGCTGTACGGGGCGCTGCTGAAGAACGAGCAGGATGTGCACCTGTTCGAGCGGCTATTGTTCATGTCGCGGCGCAAGAAGGATTGAGAATCGCCAACGCCCCTTCCGGTGGGAAGGGGCCGGGGTCGAGGGTTTCCGTTCATGATGACCGATTTTTTCCTCAAGCTGCGCCAAGCCGGCCTGCCGGTCACGCTGACCGAATTTCTTACCCTGCTGGAAGCGCTGAGCCAGCGGGTGACCACTCACGACATCGACGAATTCTACTATCTGGCGCGGGCGGCGCTGGTGAAGGACGAACGCCATTACGACCGCTTCGATCAGGTGTTCGGCAGTCACTTCAAGGGACTGACGACGCTGTTCGACGAAATGATCGGCGCCGAGGTGCCGCTGGAGTGGCTGCGCAAGCTGGCCGAGCTGACCCTGAGCGAGGAGGACAAGCAGTGGATCGAATCGCTGGGCGGCTGGGAAAAGCTGATGGAAACCTTTGCCCAACGCATGGCCGAGCAGGAAGGGCGGCATCAGGGCGGCAACAAGTGGGTTGGCACCGCCGGCACTTCGCCCTATGGGGCTTACGGCTACAACCCGGAAGGCATCCGCGTCGGCCAGGAGGACTCGCGCCACCGCCGGGCCGCCAAGGTGTGGGACCGCCGCGAGTTCCGCAATCTGGACGATACGGTGGAGTTGGGCACCCGCAACATCAAGGTGGCGTTGCGGCGGCTACGTCGCTTCGCCCGCGAAGGCGCCGCGCGGGAACTGGATCTGGACGACACGATTCGGTCAACGGCCCGCAACGCCGGTTATCTCGATCTTAAGATGGTGCCGGAGCGGCATAACGCGGTGAAGGTGCTGCTGGTTCTGGATGTGGGCGGTTCGATGGACGACCACGTCCGGGTCTGCGAGGAGCTGTTTTCGGCGGCGCGCGGCGAGTTCAAGCATCTGGAGTATTTCTACTTTCACAACATGGTGTACGAGTCGCTGTGGAAGGACAATCGCCGCCGTTATACCGAGAAGACCGAAACGGTATCGGTGCTGCACACCTTCGGGCGGGACTACAAGCTGATTCTGGTCGGCGACGCCACCATGAGTCCCTATGAAGTGACCTACCCCGGCGGCAGCGTCGAGCACTTCAACCCGGAAGCCGGCGATGTCTGGATGAGCCGGTTGCTGGCGGCCTATCCGCACGCCATCTGGCTGAACCCGCAGCCGCGGAACCGCTGGAGCTACGTCCCCTCGATCCAGATGGTGCGGGAACTGATGAGCGACCGCATGTACCCGCTGACGCTGGAGGGATTGGAACAGGGCATCCGTGCCTTGCAGCGGTCGCGGTGAACGGACCGGCCGCGCGATCTGTGCGGCGGAATGCCCCGACTGCGCCGCCTGCTCGATTTCGCTGGGCGCCGGCGATCGGCGTGGCCAAGGCGGGCGGTCCGATTGCGCGCTGTTCTGGGATATGGACGCTGAAAGCGTGATTGTTTTCACGGTGTCCCCGTTGTTGAGCGCTCATTCCGTTTTCGCCGCCACAGCTCCTCGCAAGGCGAGGGGTGATGGGCGATGTCCGCCGCCTTTTCCGCGCCCAAGCCCAAGCGTCCTTTCCTGGCATAATCCAGCAGTTCGCCACGCCGCCGTTTTCTAACGCCGTTCCCGAAAACGCCCGCCGTGTCAGGTTTCAGATAATCCCGCAGCAATGCGCCCAAAAACCCGGTTTCGGTTCCGTCCGGCGCGGCCTCCTGTCGTAGTCGCAGGTCGTAATCGACTTCGCTACTGGGGTGAAAGGCGTCCGGAGCATGATGCAGACGGGCAGCAACGGCGGCGATAGGATCAAACGGGGTATCTTCCATGAGCAGGCGCAAAACCTGTTCAATATAAGCGGGGTTGGCGTTTTGGAAGACGATCCGGGCGCGCTGAAAATCCGCTTCGGTCGGCGGCGCGTTCTCATCCTGATCATTACGCAGATCGAATTTGGCATGTTCCCGCAACTGCCCGAACGGTGAGGTGGAAACCAGTACGCCCCGGATGCGGAACCGCCAGCGTTCGCCCCGATACTCGACAGGCTGTTCCCCAAGCTGCAACGCGACGACGTGAGGCATGTACAGCGTCGCCACGATCTTGTAATCGGCCCAGCCTTCGGGCGTTCCCAGCGCCAAACCTTTGGGATCGACGAAGCCGAAGGTTTGGGTGCGGGTCGTCGGATCGACAATCCAGACGATGAAATCGGGGTAGAACCAGTCGGAGTCGTCCACCCGCAGCCGGAACGAGCGGGGGTCCTTCTCGATATTGCGTTTGAGCCAAACCTCCCGGTCCTTCCAGGCCAGCGGCGTTTTTTCGCTGCGGGGCGGGTTACCGGATGGGTAGAGCCAATGAATCAGGTCGCGGACAAATTGTTCTTCGTGGGCGTCCAGTTTGCCGGGACCGACGTCGATCCGGGATTCCCCCGGCGTCAGCAGCACCGGCTGATAGACGCTACCGGGCGCGAAGACTTCGTAAGCGCCGCGCGGTTCGAGGATCAAGGGCAGATTATGGAGATCGGGGCAGGTGACATCGGCGCCGAACAGGCCGCTTTGGGTCGGTGGCGATTTACTTTTCCTGGCCATGGCTGAATTCCTTCCGATACATCGCCGGGATGCCGCTCAACGCAGCGTCGGTGAGGGCGTAGCGGCTGTGGCGGCTTTCCTGCTTGCGGTAAGCGTTCTCGAACAGGCGGCGGAGCAGGGTGGCCGCCAGCCGATTGAACCGTTGTACATCCGCCTCGTCGGTGATGGCCAGGGCGGCGGGTAGCCCGATAATCCGGTAGCGGGAACTGGTCAGCGCGGCGTCGATGGCGGCCCGGTCGAAACGGAC
>CAVOGC010000053.1:0-11316 GCA_963695105.1 uncultured Gammaproteobacteria bacterium
GTCAGGCGCTGGCCGGGCATCCTTACGCGGGTGTCGCGCCGCGCGACGCGGCGGTACGCATCACCACCGGCGCCGTGATCCCAATCGGACCGGATGCCGTGATCATGCAGGAACAGTGCGCGATCGCGCCGGATGAAAGCGGGATTGTCATTGAACCGAAAGCCGCCGCCCGGCTCAAGCCCGGCGAGAATATCCGCCGGCGCGGCGAGGACGTGCAAGCAGGCACAGTGCTGCTACCGGGCGGGTTGCGGCTACGCCCACAGGATGTGTCGCTAGCCGCCGGGCAAGGCATCGCCGCGCTGGCGGTGTGGCGCCGGCCGCGGGTGGCGGTGGCGTCCACCGGCGACGAACTGTACGAACCGGGCGCGGAGTTGCCGCCGGGCGCGATCCATGAATCGAACCGCTATGCCTTGATCGGCCTGCTGCGGCGGCTGGGTTGCGCGGTGAGTGACCTCGGCATCCTGCGCGACCGGCGGGACGCGGTGCTGCCGGCGCTACGGGACGCGGCGGCAACGCACGACGTGCTGCTGACCTCGGGCGGGGTCTCGGTGGGCACGGCCGATCTGGTCAAGGACGCGATCGCCGAACTGGGCGACCGTCGAGTTCTGGCGGTTGGCGGTCAAGCCGGGCAAGCCGGTGACCTTCGGGCGGATTCAGGATTGCCTGGTGCTGGGCCTGCCGGGCAATCCGGTTTCGGTCATGGTGTCCTTCCTGCTGTTCGCCCGACCGCTGCTGCTGAAGCTGATGGGCGCACAGCCGGTCGAGCCGACTCGGTTGCGGGCCAGCGCGGATTTCCAGTTCCGCCGCAAGCCGGGCCGACGCGAATGGCCGCGGGCGCGGTTGCGGCTCGATCCCGACCGGGGACCCGTGGCCACTATCTACCACACCAACAGCTCCGGGGCGCTGTCGTCGCTGTGCTGGGCCGACGGCCTGATCGAACTGCCGGAGGATTGCGCCGGGGTGACGCCCGGCGACATGGTGGACTACCTGCCGTTCAGTGGACTGGAAGTAGAGTAGCGGTCACGGGCTCTTGAGTTATATTGCCTGAAGGCGCTCATCATTCTCCTCCCGCAGTGGCTCTGTGGACACGATTCGACGCACGCAGGATCGCGACAAAAAAGCGGCGGGCGCCGGTCTCCCGATGAACTCGCCGCTTCCCCCCACGGGAAAACCGATCAGGGATTGACGCGGATGCGTCTAATCTCGCCGATGTTGTTGCTACCGTTGCCGCCGCCGCACCCATATTCACTGTAGATCCGAACCTGGGTCGAGCCATTCTGGGCGTGCAGCGCCGCATTGATCAGGATCGGATCGTAGGTCGTGCCGTAATAGTACACATTGGACTTGGCGCTCTTCCGCAAATAGATATAACTGCGAGACCCCTGAGGGTACGTCGACACCTGGATCACATGGCCATAGCAATCGCTGCCCTGCGAGTTCACCGTATTGGTTTCAACACCGTTGACATCGTTGACGTCGTCTTCCTCAGCATGCACCCAAGTGGCGTTCAGGCTCAGGGTGGCGACGGCGGCGGCGGTCAGGCAAAAGGTTTTCAGGTTCATGGTTAAGTTCTCCTCTACATTTACCGTTAATCGTTGGTCGTTAATTTGTCGGTTGACGATCACGATATAGCACCCCTTGTGCCAATATTATTATCTGTTTAATAAATAACAATAATTTTATCAATAACTTCTCGACTGACCCCCTGGTCACACCCATCTGAACCGGTCCGGCATGATCCGATTCTGGGTCAATATGACTGTTTTCCGTGGCATTACTCCGGTTATTTCAATACCTCGTTCCAACACAGGAGACGTCTCCATGGACTATCGCCCTCTGGGCTCCAGCGAATTGCAGGTCTCGCGGGTCTGCCTCGGCACCATGACCTTCGGCCAGCAAAACAGCGAGGCGGAAGCGCACGCACAACTCGACCGCGCCCGCTCCCACGGCATCAATTTCATCGATACCGCCGAGTTGTATCCGGTGCCGCCCCAGGCCGAAACCTACAGCCGCACCGAAACCCTGATCGGCCGCTGGCTGAAGACACAGCCGCGCGATCAGGTCGTCCTCGCCACCAAGGTGGCGGGGCCGTCGCGGGGCATGAACTGGATTCGCGGCGGACCCAAGGGTCTGGATCGGGCCAATATCCGCGCGGCACTGGAAGGCAGCTTGACCCGGCTGCAAACCGACTACGTCGATCTGTACCAATTGCACTGGCCGGAGCGCAACGTGCCGATGTTCGGCCAATACCGGTTCGAGCCAAAGCACGAGCGGGACGGCACGCCAATCCTGGCGCAGTTGGAAACCCTGGGCGAACTGGTGCGGGAAGGAAAAATCCGCCACATCGGCCTGTCCAACGAAACGCCCTGGGGCGTCTGTCAGTTTCTCAAGCTGGCCGAGGAACGCGGGTTGCCGCGAGTGGCGTCGATCCAGAACGCCTACAACCTGCTGAACCGGGTTTACGAGTCCGGCCTGGCGGAAATCGGCTACCGGGAACAGGTCGGGCTGCTGGCCTACTCGCCGCTGGCCTTCGGTCATCTCAGCGGCAAGTATCTGGACGATCCCCAAACGCCTGGCCGCATCAGCGAATTTCCCGCTTTCGGCCAGCGCTACACCAAGGAAAACCTGCGACCGGCGGTCGCGGCCTATTGCGATCTGGCACGCCGGCATGGCCTGACACCGGCGGCCATGGCGCTGGCTTTCGTCGCCAGCCGCGAGTTTGTGACCAGCACCATTATCGGCGCCACCACGCTCGAACAACTCCAGGACAACATCGCCGCCTGCGCCACCACGCTGTCGCCGGAAATACTGGCCGGGATCGAGACTCTCCACCTGCGCTATACCCACCCAGCCCCCTGAACGGCGCCGCCAAGAGAGAGTGAGTCGCTTTTCTTGCAAGAACCCGGCGGCCTCCCCAACGACTGACGGAACCGAATCCCGCCGTTTCCGGGCGACTCGCCCAACCGAAAAAATTTCCCCAGGCCGGAAAAAGCCCGTTCATCGGTGCATAATTCATACAGGCGTCCGCGTATTTCACGCCCGGCGCCGCCAGAACGAAGAAAGTCAGCAAACACGGATAATCCTGGGGAGTTCAATAATGCAAGGGCTAGGTTGGCTGGCGACTCTGGGTCGCGCCAGAAAAATGTCTATCTGGGTTGGGTTCCTGCTTTCGGCGTTGCTGGCCACAACCGCCGCCCAGGCCCAGGAATGGCTTTACACCGTCCGCCCCGGCGACAATATCTGGAACATCACCTCCGATTACCTCACCAGCATGAGCTACTGGCCCAAGTTGCAGGCGCTCAATCACGTCGTCGACCCCGAGCGCCTGCCACCGGGAATGAAACTGCGCATTCCGGTCGCCTGGCTCAAGAGCCGGCCCGCGGCGGCCCGGGTCCTGGACGCGCGGGGCGAAGTCGAAGCCACGCTGGCCTTTAACAACCGCACGATAGCGGTCGCCGCCGACCAGCCGCTGCAAAGCGGCGACGAAGTTCGCACCGGCCCCGACGGCAGCGCCACCCTGGAATTCGGCGACGGTTCCCGGCTGCTGCTGCAGGCCGATAGCCGACTGGTCATGGATACCCTGAGCGTCTACGGCGACACCCGCATGATGGACACGCGCCTGCGCCTGCGGCAAGGGCGCGCGGACAGCCAGGTCACAACCCGCCAGACTCCCCGCGCCCGCTACGAAATCTGGACGCCCGCCGCGACCTCGGCGGTGCGTGGCACCGATTTCCGGGTCGATATGGACCCGGCCACCGGAGTAGCCCGGGTCGAAGTGCTGACGGGAAAGCTGGATCTGAAGGGCGAGCGCCGGTCACGAACGGTGCCGAAAGGGTTCGGCGCGCTGGCCGAGACCGGCCGGCCACCGGCCGCCGCCGCGCGCTTGCTGGCGGCGCCGGTGCTGGCCGGTCTGCCGCCGCTGGTCACGCGCGTACCGGCGCAGTTCAGCTTTCCGGAACTGGCGGGCGCGGCCGGCTATCGCGCCCAGATCGCGGCCAACGTCCGGTTCGAGACCCTGCTGTTCGACGGAGTCTCTCAACAGCCTCAGGTGCGGGGTCCGGATTTGCCGGACGGCGATTACGTCGTGCGCGTGCGCGGCATCGACGCGCAAGGGCTGGAAGGCTACGACGCCTATCACCCGTTCCGGCTGCGCGCTCGCCCCCAACCGCCGTTCCTGGCGCGGCCCGGCCAGCAGGCCACCGTGCCCGAAAAAGCGCCGACCTTCGAGTGGACCGAATCGGCGGCGGCGGCGGCCTATCATTTCCAACTGGCCGAAGACGAACAGTTCGCGACCGTACTGCTCGATCTGCCGGATTACGCCGGCACCCGCCTGACTCCCGAGCGGACGCTGGCGCCCGGCACTTATTACTGGCGGGTGGCGACCCGCGACGCCGCCGGCCGGCAAGGACCGTTCGGCGATCCACAGCGGTTCCGGCTGCTGCCGACCCCGGAAGTTGGGCCACCCGAGGCCGTCGAGGGCGAACTGGTGTTTCGCTGGAGCGCCGCCCTGCCCGGCCAGCGTTATCAAATCCAACTGGCCAAGGACCCCCATTTCCAGGACATCGTGGTCGACCGACGGGTCGACGAGCCGCAACTGGCCATCCCCTGGCCCGAGTCCGGCTTCAATTACCTGCGCATGCGCACCATCGATCCCGACGGGACCGCCGCGCCCTACGGCCCGGTGCAACGGATCGATCTGCCGCCCAAAAACTATTGGCCGTTTGCGCTGGGCACGATCCTCGTATTGATACTGGCTTTATGAATCCAAACCTCCGGTCCCGCCGCGCCCGGGGGTTCGAGCGGCTGGGTCTAACCCTGGCGCTGGCTGTCTTCGCCGTGATCCTGCTGCACGGAAACTGGCTGTGGCGCCTGGATCGGCTGTTCTACGACTGGCAACTGGCAAGCGCATCACACTCCCCGGCCGACGACATCGTCATCGTCGCCATCGACGAGCAGAGCTTGAGGGAACTGGGCCGCTGGCCCTGGTCGCGGCACGTTCACGCCGACTTGATCCGCAAGCTCGCCGCGGCCGGCGCGCGGGCGATCGCGCTGGACATCGCCTTCGCCGAACCCGCCGCCGACGACCCCGCCGCCGACGCCGATCTGGCGGCGGCGCTGGCCGAAAGCAGCCATGTGGTGTTGCCGGTATTGAACGAACAGACCCGGCTCGACGGTCAGTTGCTCGAAACCCTGCCGATCCCGATCCTGGCCGCCGCCGCCAGCCTGGGGCATGTCGATGTGGAACTGGACCTGGACGGCATCGCCCGCTCCATGTATCTCAAGGCCGGCCTGGGGTCGCCGCGCTGGCCGACGCTGGCGCTGGCGCTACTGGAGTCGGTCGATCCGGCCGCGGGCGTGGCGCTCCCCGGCGAACGGGCCGCGCCGGCCGCGCCGGCCTCCCCTTATGCCTGGCAACGCGATTATCGCATCCTGATTCCCTTCGCCGGCCCGCCGGGTCATTTCCGACATGTTTCCTATGCCGGGGTGTTGCGCGATGCCTACGACCCGGCAACCTTCCGCGACCGGTTCGTGCTGATCGGCGTGACCGCCGCCGGTCTCGGCGATGTGCTGCCCACCCCGGTGTCCGGTCTGACTCAGCCGATGTCCGGGGTGGAGTTCAACGCCCATGTGCTCGACACGCTGCGGCGCGGCACGGCGATCCAGCCGCTGGAATCGGCCTGGTCCACCCTGCTGACCGTCATTCTCGTCCTGTCGTCGGTGGGCCTGTACGCGGTGGGGCCGTCGCGCTGGACTCTGCCGCTGGCCGGTTTGTCGCTGGTGCTGACCGTCATCGTCGGCCTGGTCCTGCTACATGTCGCGCACCGCTGGTTTCCGCCGGCGCCGGCGCTGTTGGTGCAGGTTCTGAGCTATCCGCTCTGGAGCTGGCGGCGCCTGCGGCAGGCGGCGCGCTCCCTGTTCGTGGAGCAGGAACGGGCCCAGGCCACCCTGCGCTCCATCGGCGACGCCGTGATCACCACCGATGCCACCGGCGCGGTGGAATACCTGAATCCGACTGCTGAAATTCTGCTCGGCCGCTCGCGGGACGAGGCGTTGGGCCGCCCGCTGGGGGCGATCTTCCGCATCCTCGACGAACCGAGGCATAAGGCCGAAGTGGATCTCGCCGCCCAGTGTCTGGAACAGGGACAAACGGTCAAACTGCCCGAGCACAGCCTCCTGGTCGGGCACGCCGGGCGGGAATACGCCATCCGCGCCTCCGCCGCCCCGATCCGCGATGAACAGGGCCAGATTCTGGGCGTGGTGCTCGCCATCAGCGACCTCAGCGAGGCCCGCCGCCTGACCGAGCAGATGGCGTATCAGGCGACCCACGACACGTTGACCGAACTACCCAACCGCAACCTGCTGCGAGACCGGCTCCGACACGCCATCATCCACGCCCAGCGCACCACCCAGGGCTTCGCGCTGCTGCTGGTGGATCTGGATCACTTCAAAAAGGTGAACGAAAGCCTGGGCCACACGGTGGGCGATCTGCTCCTGCAAGGCGTGGCGGCACGGCTGCGGAACTGCGGGCGCAAGGCCGACACCCTCGCCTGCCTGGGCGGCGACGAATTCGCGATCGTGCTGGAGGATTTGCAGCAGGAAGACTGGGTGATCCTGTTCGCGCGGAGCGTCCTGAAAATCCTCGAACCGCCTTTCCTGCTTGAAAAGCAGGAGTGTTTCATCACCGCCAGCATCGGTATCTGTTTGTTTCCCCGAGACGGCGAGGACACGGAAACGCTGTTGAAAAACGCCGATTCGGCCCTGTACCGGGCCAAGGAGAATGGTCGGGGCACCGTGCAATGCTACGCTCAGGACATGCATGTCCGCGCCGTGGAGCGGTTGCGAATGGAGAGCAATCTGCGCCATGCCCTGGAGCGCCAGGAATTCGAGTTGCACTACCAGCCGCAACTGGATCTGCGGCGCCAGCGCATCATTGGCGTCGAGGCCCTGCTGCGCTGGCGCGATGCCGGGCGCGATCTGATACCGCCCAACGACTTCATCCCGCTGGCCGAGGAAACCGGCCTGATCGAAACCATCGGCGAATGGGTGCTGCGCACCGCCTGCGCGCAGGCCAGGGCGTGGCAGCGGGAAGGACTGCCAGCGCTGCGGATGGCGGTCAATCTCTCCCCCCGCCAATTCCTGCAGCCCGGCCTGGTCGATCTGGTCGCGGCGGTGCTGCGGGAAACCGGCCTGGAGGCCGACTGTCTCGATCTGGAGATCACCGAGGGCCTGTTGATGCGCGACGTGGAGGGCAATATCGCCACCCTGCGCCAGCTCAAGGCGATGGGCGTGCGGCTGTCCATCGACGATTTTGGCACCGGCTACTCGTCCCTGAGCTATTTAAAGCGGTTTCCGATCGATCAATTGAAGATCGATAAATCCTTCGTGCGCGATGTGGTCACGGATCAGGACGACACCGCCATTGTTCTGGCGGTGATCGCCATGGCGCACAGCATGCAGCTCGAAGTGATCGCCGAGGGCGTGGAAACCGAGGAACAACTGGCCTTCCTCCGGGCCAACCAATGCGATGTCATGCAGGGCTATCACCTGAGCCGCCCGGCCCCGCCGCGCCAGATCGCCGCGTTGCTGCGGGCGGCGGCGGAATCGCGGGCGGACCGTTAAGGCCGGCGGCGGGCGCGTTCAAGCATCGCCCACCGGTATGCGCAGCCGCTCCAGAATCCCGTCGCACTCGTCCAGGCTGCCGAAGCCGATCTCGATCCGCCCGCGACCACGGGCGGCGTCGTAGCGCACGCGCACCGGCGCGGCCAAGCGCTCCCGCAATTGCTGTTCCAGCCGGATCAGATCGGGATCGCGCGGTACCGGCGCGGGCTGGGACGATCGGGCGGACAGCGCCGCCCGGCGCCGCTCCAGCTCGCGTACGCTCCACCCGGCCTCCGCCGCCTGTTCCGCCAAGCGGATTTGCGCCTCGCGCGGCAGCCCGAGCAGGGTCTTGCCGTGGCCCGCCTCCAGCCGACTCTCTTCGAGCAAGGCCTGCACCGCCGGGTCCAGCCCCAGCAAGCCCAGCGCCTTGCTGATCGCTGACTGCGACATACCGAGCAGCTCGGCCAGTTGTTCCTGAGTCAGGCCGAATTCCTCGCGCAGACGCCGCAGCGCCCGCGCTTCCTCGATCGGGTTCAAATCACGGCGCAGCAGGTTCTCGACCAGACCGATGGCGGCGGCGGTGCGGTCGTCCGCCTCCCGCACCATCACCGGCACCTGGTTCAGTCCGGCCCGTTGCGCCGCCCGCCAGCGCATGTGTCCGGCCAGAATTTCGTGGCTGCCATCCGCCAGCGGTCGCGCCACCAGCGGTTCGATCACGCCCAGTTGACGGATGCTCCGCTCCAGTTCGGCCAGATACGCCTCGTCGATCCGCTGCCGGGGCTGGTAGCGACCGGCGACGAGTTGGTCGAGATCCAGGTACCGGACGGCGCCATCGTTCTGCCCCTTCAACAGGCTACCGTCGAACGCATGGCCGCCGGCGCCGATCCACTCGCCCAGACTTTGCAAGGATTTGCGGCGACTCATGCCGGCGTCCTCGCCCGCGCCGCCTCGGCGGACTCGATCCCGCTCAGGATTTCCTGCTGCCAGAGCTGGCGCACCGCCAGCAGGATTTCGGCGTTGACCCCGTCCAGCATCATGATCGCCCGATTGTAGGTATCGCGCGAGCCGCGCGGCTGGTCGATCTCGTAGATGCTGAGCTGGTCGCTGGCGGATTTCTGCAATTCCTTGGTCAGCCCCATGCGGTTGCTGAGAATCAGCTCGCCGTAGGCGCCGTTGATCACCGCGATGTTGTTCAGCGTTTCGGTGCTGGCGTCCACCTTGGTCAGCAGAATATTGAGTCGCTGCACGTTGATTTCCCGCTCGTACAGCGCGCAGACCTGCTCCAGAATGCGGAAATACTGCACGCTGGAGGAAATGTCGTACATGTGCGGCACGATGGGCATGACGATGAGGCTGGCGGCGGCGATGGCGTTCAGCGCCAGCATGCCCAGCGATGGTGGGGTGTCCACCACGATGATGTCGTAGCGGTCCTCGACCGTCTTCAGCGCCCGATGCAAGCGCACCGGCGGCGGCCCCAACGCCTCGTTCTGGCGCTCCTCCGGCTGGGACAGCTTCCAGTCGCTGTATTGCAGCGCCAGCCGCGCCGGGATCAGGTCGAGCGTGCGCCAGTGCGTGGGTTTGATCGCCTGGTTCAGCCGGTTCGGGGCCTCGGTCAGGGCCGGAAACAGATCGTCGCCATCCTGCAAATCGAGATCGGGAATGAAACCGAACGCGCTGGTGGTGGTGGCCTGCGGGTCGGCGTCCACCAGCAGCACCCGATAGCCCTCGCGCGCCAGATACTGGGCGAAGTGCAACGACATGGTGGTCTTGGCCACGCCGCCCTTGAGGTTGGAAAACACCACCCGCACGCAACCGGCGCCGTCCGGTCGTCCGGGCCGTTTGCCGATGATGTCCCGGATGTGGTTGACCTCGTTGTAATCGTATACCCGCCGCTGGATCGAACCGGCGTCCACCAGCCGCGGGGCGGGCAAATCGCCGCGCGTCTCCAGGTTGCGAATGTGGTTGGCGGTGCAGCCGGCCAGTTGCGCCGCCCGCTCGATGCCGAATTCCGGCAAGGTCTTAACGCTGTGGTGCGCGCCGAGCGCGTCCAGCAGGCGCCGCTGCATTTGGCCGCCGCGTTCGGCCGCGTTGCGGCACAGGGTGCGGAAATTGAATCGCATCGCTTGCATCGGTCCGGCTCCACCAAGGTTAAAAATCGCTGTTAGCGGAATTATTGCATTCAATATCCATTTTTGCGCGCGATTGAAAATCGCGCCACCCGACTTTTTTCCAGCATCAAGCCGATTCTCCGCCGCAATTCAGTCAAAGTTCACCGAAGCGCGCACAGGATCGAACCTCGAATCCATCCAGCGCGGCGCGGCCGGCTGCATGGGCTTTCGAACTTATCCTGGAGGCACGACGATGATGAAATTCAGTCGCTTGTTCGTTGGCGCCAGCCTGTTGCTGGCGAGCGTCGGCGCCACCCCGGCCCTGGCCGACAACTTCCGGCCGGAGCGCGGGGTGCGCTGCGACGAATCCGCCCGCGTCTGTTACGAGCGCGGCATACCCAGCGTCGAAATGACCGGGCGCTACTTCGGTCACCGCGCCGCCAAGCGGCTGGCGCGAGATTTGCGACGGGAAGAGCGGGGGTACGGCGCACGCACGTTCTATCCCGAACGCGGGGTGCGCTGCGACCGCTCCGAGCAGGTTTGCTACAATCGGCGCGGCGAGCCGAGCTTCGATCTGACCCGCCGCTATTTGGGTCCGGACGCCGCCCGCCGCCTGGCGTGGCGCGATCCGGGTCAGGACGATTGGGACTATCGGGCGAACTAGCCCGCCTGCTCCCGCGAGCGCCGCCCGCCCGGCGGCCCCCGGCACGGCGCGCGGCGCGTTCCCTGGAGGCAACATCATGGCTGGTGGTTGGGGTTGTCCCCACGAAATCGACAACATCTGCGGGCACGTCAAGGGACGACCGTGCGATCCAGGCATGAAGGGCTGCGTGCTGGCCGGCCGCTTCCGCTTCAGCAACGAAACCAAGAACCGCCCGCCGCGACCGGCGCGGCGCGAGCCGAACGGCCGGCGGACCGATCCGAAACGCGGCGGCGGGAAGTAGCCAGGACATGCCGCCGACGGTGGGGCCAACTCGTCGTCGGTTTGGGTCCGAAAGCCGCGCGGCGCATACTAATAGTCGGCGCCGAGCCGTTCCTGTCCGGGGACGGACGCCAACCGCGACGGAGGTTGAATATGCACCGACACCAGACGCCCACCCGACAACGCCCGACGCTGTATCTGGTCTACGCCACCCCACTGGCCGGCGGGCCGGCCATCGAGGACGCGGTGGTCGCCAGCGACGAAGAAGAAGCGTACCGCAGGGCGCGGGCGCTGTATCCGCGCGAGCGCTACGACGCGACCGTCTACCTGCAATCCGCCGACGATGACTGAACCGACGGCGCCGCCGGAACTCTGGAAGGAACCGGAACCTCTGTCCGACCGGCGGCGCGCCGCCCGCCTATTCATCGGCCTGGTGTTGGCCGCCGCGCTGACCGGCTGCGCCGATGCCCCGCCGGTGGCCTCCCGTCCAGCGGCCGAAGCGCCGCAACCCTCCGGCGCGCTGAGCCTGAAAGCCAGGCGGGAGCAGCAGCGGGCCATCCTCAAGATCCGCGATCAGACCCTGGATCAACTCTTCAAGCTGAAGCCCTCGGCCAGAGCCGAATTCGAGCGGGCCGCCGGTTACGGCGTGTTCGAGATCAACGGCCTGAACGCCGTGCTGGCGGAAAC
>CAVOGC010000054.1:0-67587 GCA_963695105.1 uncultured Gammaproteobacteria bacterium
GGGAGATGCGCGGGATCAGTTCCATGGCGAAGCTGGTGATCTTCTTGTCGCGCAAGCGCTTGACCACCTCCGGGTTGCGATGCGGCGACAGCACCGCCAGCAGAACCGAGCCATCCTTGAGCAGCTCCACTTCTTCCAGAGTGGGTCCCTGCACCTTGAAGACCACGTCGGCCTCGGCGTACAAGGTCCGGGCGTCGTCTACCAAGCGGCTGTTTTTACCATAGATTTCATCGGTGAAAAAGGCGCTGAGACCCGCGCCTTTTTCCACTAGGATTTCCGCGCCGAGCTTGGTGAAACGCTCGGCCATCGTCGGGTCCAGCGCGACCCGCTGTTCGCCCGAAATGGTTTCCTTCGGGACGGCCATACGAACAGGCATGATGTTGTCCTCCTGATTGTTATTTCCACCGGACTCCCGCCCGCCCGGAAATCGACACGAAAAAAGGCTCTTATAAAGCCTCTTGGGGTGCCAGGGTGCTAAGGTGGGCATGCGCGCCGTCAGCGGGTAACGCGCGATACTCCTAGAATAGTAACCTAGACTTTCAACATCACAAATGGGCAAAGCTCGAAATATGTCCAATGCCTTGGGCGTCGCCCCTGCAACCCGGCGCCGGGTTTTGTGTCCATGGAGTGTCAACCTGGGTTCAGGTTGGCTGGCGACAATGGGATGGAAATAAGGAACAGGCACAGGTGAAGTATGTACGGATTGGAGCAGCAGATTCTGCACACGGATGTGACGGGAATGCCATTGGAATGGGTTAATTACCAGCAAGCGGTGCGCTTGTACCATGCCGAGCAGGTGGCCTACACCTGCGGCATGGTGCTCTACACGGTGCATGGCGGCGTCAACGCCCTGAGCGGCCGGCGCAGCATCGTCACCGTGAACTCCATCATTGCCACGCAGGGCGGCGCCTACGCCCGCCTGCGCGTCCGCCATGACTATGTGCCGCCTCTCTCGAACGCCTCGCTGTTTCGCCGCGACTGCAACACCTGCCTGTACTGCGGTGGGACTTTTACGGTTCGTGACCTGTCCCGCGACCATGTCAGGCCGCTCGTGCAAGGTGGCGCCGATCACTGGAACAACGTGGTCACCGCTTGCAAGCCCTGCAACCACCACAAGGGTGGCAAAACGCCGGAACAGGCCAGAATGCAGTTGCTGGCGATTCCGTTCACCCCCAATCACCCGGAATACGTGTATTTGCAGGGTAAGCGGGTGCTAGCCGATCAGATGGATTTTCTCCGCGCTCACTTTCCTCGGTCCAGCCCGCTGCACCAGCGGCTGGCGCGGTTGTCCTAACCGGGCGCGAGGCGTGCGATGACGGACGATCAGGGTTTCCTGCACGAGGTTTACAACGCCTTCGGCGGCATCGCCGCCTTCGCCCAGCACCACTTGGCCGAACATCGCCTGAACCAGGAGCGACTGGCGCTGCTGCGGGATTCCATCGAGCAGGTGGTGGACGCCAGCGAGCCGCGGATCCGGCTGGTGGGCAACTACGCCGAAAAACTGCTGGACGCCGTGGAAATCGGGCAGCGTCATTGCGACGGCGTGCTGCGGCGCTTGCCGCCGGCGCTGACGCTCGGCCGCCGCGCTTGGGCCATGGACCCGCGAGTCAATGCCTTTTTCGCCACAACGGATAGCCTGCGCGCAGCCCTGGAGCTCGATCCTCAGGTACGGGCCTTTTTCAAGGAAAGCGGACAAGCGGAGTGTTTTGCCCTGCTGCTCATGGTCAAGCGCGAAACCGAAACTTTCGGCGCGGCCTTGCAAGGCAGCCTGCTGGTCCGCGACGTCCGCCAGATTCGGGTCAGTTTCTCGGATCACCAGTTATTCTTTCCCGCCGCCAGCGAATCCGAACTGCGCAAGGAGCTGAGGCGGCGAATGCTGGTGTTTTTGGCTTCACGGGCTTTGGAGCGCATCAACGAACTGCGCGAGCGGCGCGGAGCCCTGGAAGAGCAGCGACGGCAACTGCAAGCGCAATTGCGCGCGCTGCGAGGACACGCGCAGGGCTTGCGGCCGCTGCTGCTGTCCGCCACCGATACCGATCAGCGCCGGCTGGCGGCGCTGGAGCAGCGGCTGTCCCAGGCCGATGGCGATTTGATCGTCGCCCGCAAGCAATTGGGTACGCTGGACGATTACCTGGAGCAGGTGCGGCAGGTGCTCGGCCACCCGGAAACTTACCTGCAACTCCATCCCTTGACCCTGCGGCTCAACCGGCTCGGCGTCAAGCTCGATCCGGATTCACCGGAGCCGGGAGAAACCATCACCCTGATCGAACTGGCCTCCCTGGGCGAGCAGCGGATCGGCGCGCTGGTCCGTTTTACCCGCGACGAATTGCCGCCGGCCGAGACCGATTAGGTATCGCGCGCCGGCCGGACCGGAACCCATGCCGGCCGCTCTCCAGCATTTAATTGCCGCTCACTCCCCGCCCAGCGGCACCGAGAACGCGACCTGATAGCGGTCGGACGCTTCCACGATCTCCAATTGGCAAGCGGCGCCGAAGGCCAGCAGCAGGCGCTGGCGGATGTTGTCCTGAGCCAGGCGCTCGCCCGATCCGCCGGTTTGCCCGCCGTCCGCGACGACCCCCCGGGGGTTCGCGATGCTGAAACGCAAGGCACTGGGCCACCGGTCGATGTGAATGGTCAGGCAGCCACCCTCGGGCAAGAGCTGGATGCCGTGGCGGATGGCGTTTTCCACCAGCGGTTGCAGCAGCAGAGCTGGCAGCGGAGCAGCCAGCGGCAACCCGTCGGCCAGGTGCCACTCCACTCGCAGCCGCTCGCCGAGGCGCAGCCGCTCGATGGCGATGAAGCGGCGAGTCAGTTCGAGTTCCTCCCCCAGGGTGATGCGCTCCTGATGGGCCAGCGCCGAGCGCAGCAGATCGGCCAGATCGAGCACCGCCTGTTCCGCCTGTTCCGGCCGGGCGGGGATCAAACCGGCGATGGTGTTGAGGGTGTTAAACAGGAAGTGCGGGTGGATTCGCGCTTGCAGGGCGCGCAGCCGGGAACGAGCCGCGGCCTCGATGTTGCGCTGCCATTGATGGCGGACATAGAAATAACGTAGGGCTAGCAGCGCAACGATACCGCTGATGGCCAGGTTACGGGCAATCAGACCGGCCGGCGGCGCGGCGACCAGTTCGTGCCCCGGCTCGAGGAACCACCAACCGAGGACCGAAAAGCCCAGGGTGACCAGTTGGGTTAGGCCAAGCACGGCCAAGGTGGCTGCGGTTACCCCGAGCTGATTGAGCCAGCGCCGGCACAGACACAAGGCGGCGGCAACGCCCAGCACCACCCACTGCACGAACAGCGAGATCAGCGCCAGCCGGTTCCAGAAGTCGCCCAGCCGGTCGGCTTCGCTCAGCGCCAGCACCAGGGCGAACAACTCGGCCAGCAGGATGGTCAGAAAGACGGTGGGGTTGGCGCAAAAGTCGGGCAGGAAGCCGGACGCGGGCTCTTGTGTAAGGTAAGATCTGTGCGGCGATCGTCGCATGAGGGCTTTTACTAAACTCCATAAACGAAGTTATGCCACGATATTATATTGATAGATTCAAAAAAGCGACATTTTAGACCACAACGCCATAACCCCGTCAATCTCGCCGATGCAACAACGACCCAAGCGCCGGCAGCTCCAACCACACCATGCATGGACGCCATCACCGAACCTTGGCACACTATAAAAATAATGTAGCCGGGAACCGCGGGCAGTGTCGAACGGCCTCATGCTCAGGCAACCGACCCATCCGATCCGAAGTTCAACCAGGACCGCCGTTCCGCCACGCATGACCACCACGCTCCATAATGATCGCCTGCTGCGCGCCCTGCTGCGACAGCCGGTGGACCGCACCCCGGTTTGGCTGATGCGCCAAGCTGGCCGCTATCTGCCGGAGTACCGCGCCGCTCGCGCCCGCGCCGGCAATTTCATGGCGCTGTGCCAGACCCCGGAACTGGCCTGCGAGGTCACTTTGCAGCCGCTGGAGCGGTTTCCGTTGGATGCGGCGATTCTGTTTTCCGACATCCTGACCGTGCCCGACGCCATGGGGCTGGGACTGTCGTTCGACGAAGGGGAAGGCCCGCGCTTCGCCCGACCGCTGCGCTCGGCGGCCGACATCGCCCGCTTGAGCGCGCCCGACCCGGAGATCGAACTGCGTTACGTCATCGATGCGGTGCGATTGATTCGCCGCGAGCTGGCCGGTCGGGTCCCGCTGATCGGCTTCGCCGGCAGCCCGTGGACGCTGGCGACCTACATGGTCGAGGGCGGCTCCAGCAAGGACTACGCCTTGACCAAGGGTCTGCTGTACGACCGGCCGGAATTGCTGCACCGACTGCTGGACGTAACCGCACGGGCGGTGACCGTCTACCTCAACGCTCAGATCGCCGCCGGCGCGCAAGCGGTGATGATATTCGATACTTGGGGCGGCATCCTGACCCCGCGCGCCTACCGGGAATTTTCGCTGGCCTACATGAGCCGCATCGTCGCCGAACTGACCCGCGAGCCCGAAGGGCGACCAGTGCCGATCATTTTGTTCACCAAGGGCGGCGGCGCCTGGCTGGAAGACATCGCCGCCAGCGGCTGCGACGCGGTGGGGGTGGACTGGACCGTGGATCTGGGCGACGCCCGCCGCCGGGTCGGGGCGCGGGTGGCGCTGCAGGGCAACCTCGACCCGGCGGCGTTATACGCCGCTCCCGAGCGCATCCGCCAGCAAACGGCCCAGGTGCTGGCCGATTACGGCGCCGGGCCCGGCCACGTCTTCAACCTCGGCCACGGTATCCAACCAGGGATCGATCCAGAGCATGTCCGAGTGCTGGTTGAGGCGGTGCACCAGTTGAGCGTTCCCTATCACGCGCGCGCCGCCATGAGCGGCGCGCGATGACCTCGATGCCGAATCCCAGGCCAGCCAACGCCCGGATCCTTTCATCCGGCGTGGTGGTGGTGCATTGGAACGGCGATCATTACGACTATCTTTTACTAAGGGCCTACAATTACTGGGACTTTCCAAAAGGCGTGGTGGAAGTAGCCGAATCGCCGCTACAAGCGGCCGTCCGCGAGGTCGAGGAAGAAACCACGCTGACCGGACTGCGGTTCCGCTGGGGCGATCTGCACCGGGAAACCCACCCCTACAACCAGGGCCGCAAGGTGGCCCGCTACTATATCGCCGAATCGACCAGCACCGCGGTCAGTCTCATGCCCAATCCCGAGTTGGGACGGCCGGAGCATAATGAATACCGCTGGGTTGACCGCGCCGAAGCCTGGAACCTGCTGACGCCGCGAGTGCGGGCGATTCTGGAATGGACCGACGGCGTCATGGCTCGATCCGGCCGGCGGCGCTGAGCGCAGCGCCGCCGGTCTTCCAATAAACCGGCTTTTAACAAACGCCTCAAAGGCAACCGTGCAATTCCATGGAGGCTACCCCGATGACCTCAAGCTACCAGCCGCTCCCGTTTCACCATCTGGAAGCCGGCGCCGGCTATTTCCGACCGAAGCAGCGTCTGCCCGACCAAGTCTCCGCCGACGACCCGGCCGTGCAGGTGATGACCGACCTCAGCCAAGTCACCGCCTACACCACCGAACTCGATACGCCGCTCAGCAAGGCGCTGGAAACCATGGTCAAGCGCGGGGTGCGCATGTTGCTGGTGCGCGATGGCGACGGCCGGATCGTCGGGCTGGTGACCAGCCGCGATATCGAGGGCGAAAAGCCGGGCCGTATCCTGGCCAAGGCTGGCGGCAACTGGGATGATCTGCGGGTCGCCGATATCATGACGCTCAAACCCAAGCTGGAAGTGCTGCTAATGGACGATGTGCTGAACGCGCGAGTGGGCGACATCATCTCCACCCTCCGGCAGATGAACCGCCAGCACGCAATGGCGGTGGCCACCGATCCCGCCACCGGCAAGCCGGCGGTGCGCGGTATTTTCTCGCTGTCGCAAATCGCTCTGCTGCTCGGGTTGGACATCGACCCCGCGCGGCAGCCGACCACCTTCGCCCAACTGGAGCGGGCCGGCATCGATTATCCGATCGCCAGCACCGACCTGCTGCCGTAACCCCGGCGCGGCCGGCGGTCCGGCCGCGCCCCCTCTAGCGCCGCGCCTCCAGGGTTTCCCGCAGACAGACCGCATCAATGTCGTCGGCGATGACGCCCTGCCCCAACCCGCGCAGCAGGATCAGCCGCAAGCGGCCGTCCTGGACTTTCTTGTCCACCGCCATCAGCCGCAGAAAGTCGTCGGCGGTCAGATCCGGCGGCGGCGCCAGCGGCAGGCGCGCGCGCGCCAGCAACGCCAGTATCCGCTCGACCTGCCCCCCGCTCAACCAGCCCAGCCGCGCCGAGAGATCGGCCGCCAGCGCCATCCCCACCGCCACCGCCTCGCCGTGCAGCCATGCGCCGTAGCCGGCGCCGGTCTCGATGGCGTGGCCGAAGGTATGGCCGAGGTTGAGCAGGGCGCGCTCGCCGGTTTCGCGCTCGTCGGCGGCGACAATCTCGGCCTTGTTGCGACAGGAGCGCTCGATGGCTTCGCTCAGGGCGCCGGCCTGGCGCGCCAGCAGCGCATCCAGGTGCGCCTCCAGCCATTCCAGGAAGGGCAAATCGCGGATCAGCCCGTACTTGATGACCTCGGCCAAGCCGGCGCTCAGTTCGCGGTCCGGCAGGGTGGCGAGCGTATCGGTGTCGGCCAACACGCAGCGCGGCTGGTGGAAAGCGCCGATCATGTTCTTGCCGAGCGGATGATTGACCGCGGTCTTGCCGCCCACCGAGGAATCCACCTGCGCCAGCAGAGTGGTGGGAATCTGGATGAAATGCACGCCGCGCTGATAACAGGCCGCCGCGAAACCGGCCATATCGCCGACCACCCCGCCGCCGAGCGCGACGATCGTACAGTTGCGGTCGAAGCGATGCCGCAGTAGGGCGGTGAACACCTCATCGATTACCGCCAGCGTCTTGTATCGCTCGCCGTCGGGCAGGATAACCGCTTCGTGGCGCAGCCCGGCCAGCGCGGCGCGGGTCCGTTCGAGATACAGCGGCGCGACCGTGGTGTTGCTGACCACCAGCGCCTGCCGGCTGGGAATATAAGGGCGCAGCAGTTCGGGCTGGCCAAGCAGGCCGGGACCGATGTGGATGGGATAGCGGCGGTCGCCGAGTTCGACGTGCAGGGTTTTCATCAGGGTTTTCATAGGGTGTTCCTGTCAGGGGTCAAGCGGAGGCGACGGGTTTGGTCAGCGCAAGCTGCCCTGGCGGTTGAGGATGCCGAGAATCCGCCCCACCACCTTTCTCACCGCCTGACCATCGCTCTGGATCACGAGATCGGCGGTAGCGCGATAGAGCGGATCGCGCTGTTCGAACAGTTGCGCCAAGCGGGCACGGGGGTCGGCGGTCTGCAACAACGGGCGGTTGGCGTCCAAGCGGGTACGCAGAAGCTGTTCGTCCACCGTGGCCCATAGATAGATGACAAAGCCGCGCTCGCGCAAGCGGTTGCGGTTGTCGGGGTCGAGCACGGCGCCGCCGCCGGTGGCGAGGATAAGGTTGGAGCGCTGGGTCAGCTCGGCGATGACGGCCTTTTCACGGGCGCGGAAGCCGGCCTCGCCTTCCAGTTCAAAGATGAGCGGGATGCTGGCCCCGGCACGCTGTTCGATTTCCTGGTCGCTGTCCACGAACTCGCGGCTCAGGATCTGCGCCAGCCGGCGGCCGATGGTGGTCTTGCCGGCACCCATCGGGCCGATCAGGAACAGGCGAGAGATGGCCGGGACCATGGCGGCGGGCACCGGTCAACCCCACTCGACGCTCTGCGCCGCCACCACACCCTCCGACGCACCTGCTCCAGCAATCCCGAACAGGCAAAACAAGTTACCGGCGGCGGCGTCAAAAAAAAGGGTCCCATTTTTCGAACCGCGTCCAATTTGTGCTGGCGGAATACTGTTCATTTTACGGAACCGGGCAACACTGAGGGGCATGGTGCGGTTTCCTGACTCGATGCCGTGGTAAAACGGGTACGGCGGTTCGTTGAAGCCGAATTTCCGCCAGTATAAACATCGGAAGAGGCTTCTCGCATCCACAATCCGACCCGTATCCCCGTCCGATCCATCCACCGGTTGCGGCGAGCAGACAGGGCTGCTGGGCTCGAGCCGCCGCACCCCGATTCGGGTATGCACGAATGTTTGCAAGCGTCATAAAAGAGCTATACTTGCGCTCTATAAGGAAAGGCGTTGTAAGGGGGGGCGGCACGGTTTCCAAAACGGTGTCTTCCTGAAAAGAGAGCGAATGCACCTGTGCTGTAATGCCTTATAAAGCGTGGAGCTTTTTAACATGAGATCAATAACCAGGTTTTTTTCCACGTCGTTTCTGCTGATTTTCATAAGTTTTTTTCTTGCCGCTTACCCACAAATCAGCGCGGCGGCAGATGTTCTTGTTCCGGATGTAGTTGGTGACACCGAAGCGGCCGCCAGAGCCACGATCACGGGAACGTGTGATGCTGGTGATCCGGGTCCTCCCGTTGATTCCCTCAGTGTGCCTGATCAGTCGCCGTCACTTACACCTTCAGCACCACCGTCCCCGCCGGCCAAGTCATCAGCCAGAGTCCGGGAGGAGGGAGCAGCGTTCCCTCCAACACCACCGTCAACATCGTGGTATCCAACCGGCTTACGGTGCCAGACGTGGTTGGCCAGCCCCAGCAAACCGCCACGCTGAACATCACAAATACCTGTGTACCTGGCAGCTCCACGCTCTGCCTGAAAGTCGGAACCGTTACCCAGCAAGCCAGCTCTACCGTTCCCAAGGGCAACGTCATCAGCCAGGATCCCATCGCTGGTTTTCAGACCCCCGCTGGCTCCGCCGTCAACCTCGTAGTGTCGTCGGGTCCGGCGCTGCTGACGGTTCCGGACGTGGTCGGCAAGACTCAACTGGATGCCGAGGTTCAGATCAAAAACACCTGCGTGACCGGCACGACTCAGTGCCTGACCGTCGGTAACGTGATCTTCCAGACCAGTGAGACCGTCGACGCTGGCAGCGTTATCAGCCAGGATCCTCCCGCTGGTTTCGAAGCCGCCATCGGCGCCGCCGTTAGCCTCGTCGTATCGTCGGGCAAGGCGCCGGTTGCAGTGCCCAATGTCGTCGGCCAAGCCTTGGCCAGCGCCAAGACCATACATTGAAGGTGACTGGCTTTAAGGTCGGCACCATCAGCCTGGTTGCCAGCGACACCGTCCCCGCCGGCATCGTCACCAGCCAGAATCCGGCGGGCGGCGCGTTGGTCGCACCCGGCTCCACCGTCAACCTGACCATTTCCTCCGGCCCCGCGGCGCCGGAAGTGCCGCCGGTAACCCCCGGCGACATCGAGGTTCCGGATGTGGTTGGTCTAACCAAGAGCGCCGCCAGCGACATCATTCGCAGCGCCGGGCTCAGTGTCGGCGCGACGATCCCGAAATTCGATGACACCGTCCCCGCTGGCACCGTTCTCGATCAAAGCCCGGCGGCCGGGGCCATGGTGACTGCCGGCACCGCCGTCAACCTGACCGTGTCCCAAGGTCCGGCCGGCGTCGTCACCGTCCCGAACGTGACCGGCCAACCGGAAACAGTGGCTCAGTCCATCCTACAAAGCGCTGGGCTTACCATCGGCACCACCACCAAACAGCCCGATCCCACCATGCAGATCGGCAACGTCATCCAGACCACGCCGGCGGCCGGCGAACAGGTTGAAGTCGGCTCAGCGGTCGATTTGGTGATCTCCGAGGGCTTCTCCGCACCCCAGCAGTGCGTTGCGCCCGACGTGACCGGCCAAACGGTCGAGAATGCGGGCGAAATCCTGTTCGCGACCTGCCTAGCGGGAATCGGCTCCACCACCGTGCAACGCGACAGCACCGTACCGGCCGGTCTAGTGGCTGCTCAGTTCCCTGCTGCCGGCTCGTTGATCGGCTACAACACCACGGTGAACGTGATCGTATCTTCGGGCTCGCAACCGCCGGTCGTCACCCCGCGCGTGGTCGGGATGACCCTGCCCGACGCCACCGTCCTTCTGGAAAACGTTGGTTTGAAGGTGGGCTTCGTCTCCCACCAAACCAGCAACACCATTGAAGTAGACCGTATCATCAGCCAAAACCCGCTGATGACCGCACTGGCCCCGCTCGGCTGGGCGGTCAACCTGGTGATATCGCTGGGTCCGGTACCGGAAGATCCGGGCGCCGGCCCGCAAACCCAGGTTCCGGATGTGACGGACCTGACGCTGGCGGCGGCTACCGCCAAGCTGATCGAGTCCGGCTTGCGAGTCGGCGTGGTTTCCAACCAGCGCAGCCCGGACGTGCCGGCCGGCCAGGTCATCCGCCAGAACCCGCAGCCGGAGACGGCGGTGCCGGTCAACAGCCGGGTCAACCTGGTGATTTCCTTCGGCCCCTATGCGTACAGCCTGCTTAGCGGACCGGCCTATATCACCAACTATTACGGCAACACGGTATCGATCCTGGACCCCGACATCAATCAAGTCGTCGATAACATGGCGGCCGGTATCAACAACAGCGGTCCCAGCGGCATCGCGGTCAGCCCGGACGGCACCCGGCTGTATGTCGCCAACCGCCCGCAGTACGGCCGACGCGCCGGTACGCTTTCGGTGATCGATCTGACCGAACGACGAGTGATCGCCATCATCCCGGTCGGCGTGGCGCCGCTGGGCGTCGCCGTCAACCCCACCGGCGAACGGGTGTTCGTGGCCAATGAGGGCAGCTTCAGCCTGTCGGTGATCGATACCACCACCAACAAGCCGTTCATCGACCTGAACGTGCCCAACCTGGCGGCGAACCCCTACCCGCGCGGCGTGGCGACGCATCCCAACCCGACCATCCCACTGGTGTACGTCACCAACCGGACGGTCAATTCGTTCTCGGACGATGCGACCAATCCCTACCCCGATCAGTGCGACGCACTGGTATCGCGACCCCCGGTCAATGTCAACCCGGATCAGTGCGTTGGCTCGTTGTCGATCTTCGACGCGGACCTGAAGACGCAGGTCGGTTCGGTGGCGGTCGGCTGGGCGCCGGAGGGCGTGGCGGTCCATCCCGACGGCATGCTGGTGTACGTGGCCAATTCCGGTGACCGGACGGTTTCGGTCATCGAAACGGTGTTCAACCGGGTGGTCGGCGTGATCAAGCTGGACGGGTTCGAAGGTGCGCCGCAACCGGTGGTGCCGCGCGGCGTCGCGGTCAGCCCGGACGGTAACCGGTTGTACGTCACCGATGGGGGAGGCAACCGCCTGTTCGTGATCGACACCACCGCCAATCACAGCGTGGTCGACATCGTGGATGTGGGCAAGAAGCCCTACGGCGTCGCGGTCAGCCCGGACAGCAAGCGGGTCTACGTCGCCAACAGCGATGACAATACGGTCTCGGTCCTCCAAAAAATCAAAAACGAACAGGGAGATTTGGAATGGAATGAAACCGTAGTGCCAGTAGTCTCGGGGAATAACGTCAACGGCCAATGGGCCCCGTGGGCCTTCGGCCAGTTCGTGGGGCCACTGGCCACGGTGGCGACGCCGACCTTCGACCCGCCGGGCGGAAACCTCACCCTGACGCGTCAGGATCAGCACCACCACACCGGGCGCTTCAATCAGCTACACGACGGACAGCAGCGTCCCCACACCGACCAACGGGACGGTGATCAACAGTGGCGATTCCGTCTCGCTGGCTGGGTTGAACAGCACCACGGTGGTGTTGAGGGCGATGGCCTTCAAGGACAACTGGGCGGATTCCGAAGTCGCGGACGCTATTTATTCCAATGATCCCAACCAGTTTTTACCCGGCGGGGGCGTCAATTTTCCGAATCCGGAAGATGGGGGGGGAAAAAGCCCCGGTGAATAAATGATCGAGTAGTCCTTGCAAGCCGCGATTCACATCGCGGCTTTTTTTGCCTGCTTTCGGGAGCGGTGATTTTCGTGGGAGCTGGTTTGCCGGCGATTCAGGAGTTTTGCCCACAAGCAAGTTCCCGCGCCTCAGGACTCGGCGGCCGACACCTCCTTTCTCAACGGGCATCCAGCCTTTTTCGATCCGATTTGCCTTTTATTTTAATTAGTTATCCAGGCGAACAGATCCCGACAATCGGGTATTGAACGAACGCATCGGTTGCCCTACCCTACGGCTTCAGGGAAGAAGGGTTTCCCTCATGCTCAATCCCGACTCACGCATCATCTCCATTTTGGCCCTGATAAATATGGGCAGTTCTTTCTTTTGTGGAAACTCGCTTGAAGGCGATTCAATGGATGGCGCCTCACACACAATACAGCCAACAAAAAACCGGCGGGATCACCGCCGGTTTTGTTAGGGTGCTAACAGGGAGGAGAGATCACCTCCCGCCGCGTTCAAGTCTCACTGTGCTGGAGCCGGTTCTTCAGGCTGCGGTGGCTGTACCCTGATCTGGAGCGTTTCGCTGCGAATCTCAGGACCAACGGTGGAGAAGAAGAAGTCCACGCTGCCATCCGTAGGCAAAT
The DNA here is from genome assembly GCA_963695105.1 of uncultured Gammaproteobacteria bacterium. Taxonomy (GTDB): domain Bacteria; phylum Pseudomonadota; class Gammaproteobacteria; order Competibacterales; family Competibacteraceae; genus Competibacter. The sequence continues at coordinate 12,439 of CAVOGC010000054.1, forward strand.
CGTTGACTTGCAGCACCAGATTGGTGAATCCACCCGCGCCACTGGCCAGCGTTGCCGGAACCACCGACGCCGTGGGCATATGCAGGTTGGCAATCGCGCGTGTTTGGGCGGCGGCAATCTGCGCGTTCTCCAACGCAGTCGCCAGTTCCTTTTGCTTGGCACATTTTTCGGGATCCCGTTCAACCACGGCTTCCGAATCCGCAGGGTCCACAATTAAATCGCAGACTCCCGGATTGGCGGCAACAAACACATCGAAGGCGATTTGCGCCTTCACCACGGCTTCTTCCGCCAGAATCGCCGCCGTTTCAGACGGATCATTGATAATAATTTCCACCGCGATCGGCACACCCGGAACTGGGGTTCGACGCAACACACCTCCAGAAGTGACACCGCCATCCAGCAATTGCAACGTAACTGGCAAATTAATCGTCGCTCCTGGAGCTACTTCCTGGGTGACTGTAATCAATCCCGGCCAAGGGACTAAGTCAATCGGTGCTATAGCGGCTACTTGCGCGGCGAGTTGCCCTGGAGATGTTACAGTCAAGATACTGTTATCCGACGTGCCTAGATACCAATGAGTCATGACCGACCCCACCTTGCCGCCATTTCCTTCAGCCACCAGCATGAACCGTCGCCCGACCTGGCTGGCCGGATAGTTCAGGATGGTGTTCGCCACACCGCTGGAATCGGTCATCACGATCACTTCCGTCAACCCGAGTACCGGACTGTTGATCAGATTGAAGTTCATGACGTTGCCCTTGTGAGGCGGGCAGCCGACCGTGTACCAGACGTTGGCGCCCACATTCTGCCGGGTCTGATTGAACGGGGCGTTGGCGACCAACATGTTCCCTGCCCGCCCGGTGATAATCCGGCTACCGACATGGTATTCCGGACGACCTTCCGAAGGTAGGGCGTTGATCGTGCTCGGATTCGGATTGATGATTTCAGGGTCTTGCAACACCAGCATACAAAGAGGATCAGCCAAGGCATACGAAACGCCATTGGGCACCACGAATGGATTCAGTGTATCACCGGCAGCCCGCGATACTGTACGGTTGGGCGCGAAGAACTCCCAACCCCCTTCCTGTGGGTCGCCGTTGTACCCGGTGATGGCGAATTGACCATGTCCCTGATCGGGATAGCGGTTCACCAGCATGTCTAGCGGCGAATCGATCAGCCGGAAAGTAATTGGCGTACCCGCGGGCGGCGGATTGCCATAGGGGTCGCTGGCGATCACCGAAACGAAACGAGTGAACATGCCATTCCACAAGGTGTCCTTAATCCCTTCGGGGATGAAGGGGTCAGCCAGCGTCGTGGGATCGACCAGTTGGGCAGCCAAGTTGTTTTTACGCCCCAGCACGGCATCCATGAACGGCCCGCTGAACGTCAGGGAAGTCAGTTCGCCCGTCCCGATCGGTACTGAAGCATAATTGGTAATCGGCATCTGAATGCCGTTATCCACATTGTTATCCGCTCGGTCCGCCGTCGCGGCGATCAGAACCGTGCCAGGCAACGAACCACTGTGTAAAACCACAGTCGCCGCACCGCCGATGGGATCGGTCAGAATCGTGACGCCTTCCTGCGAGTTGCCTGCGGAATCGGTCGCGCTCAACCACTCACCGCCGTTTGGCCGGTTCGGCAGCAATTCGATCCGCAGCATGCGACCCCCGCTGGGATTGATCGGCTGGTCGAAATCATCCATCACAAAAATCTGGAACAGCTTGAAATTCCGCTGGGGCACGGTGGTGGTGCCGTCGGGATTGGTGCGGATATAGACCGGATTGGGGTCCATGACGAAATTGACCATGGCTGGCTTGCCGCCCCCGACGCCACCGATACCGCCACCAGTCACATTGATGGTCAGACTGGCGGCAATGGACTGCCCAGTATTCGGATCGGTGGCCGTAGCCGCCAGCACCACCGTACCCGGCGTGCTGTTGGCATGGAAGTGAGCGGTTACAATGCCATCGGTGTCTTCAAACGTCAGCCGGCGAAACGCCAGCGGATTGCCATCATCATCCTCATGCTCCTCGTCGCCGTCCAAGTAAAACAGCGCACCGCTGGAAAGGCCCGAGACGATACTGATTGCAACACTTGGCGCCGGGAACAAATTACCGTTCTTTTTAACGACGACGGTGATCGTATTGGTATACGGACCGCTCGGATTTATTCCGGCATTGGTGATGTTCAGCGGCAACGTGGTCTTGTCGGCGGTCATCTCAACGCTAATCGACGTCTGTCCGGTAAACCCGCCGGTGAAACCGCCACCGCCACCGCCATCAAAACGAATGGCATCACTACTCCCCCCCCAACTAACCAATACGACGGCCAGCAGCAACAGCTCTGCAAAACCCGCCAACCGACTCAATGACCGCATGGCTTATCTCCCCGCGATTAAAACGTGTTGTTCTCTTTAGCCTTAACGCTCGGCCAGCGCGCCGTTCTTCAAAATCTGCGGTGTCACGAAGATCAATAATTCGCGCTTGGTTTCGTTCTTGCCCGTAGTCCGGAACAGGTACCCCAACAAAGGAATATCCCCCAACAGGGGCACCTTGCTGACATCGTCACGCTTGGTTTGCTCGAAAACACCGCCCAACACCACGGTTTCACCGTTGTTCACCATCACCTCTGTTTCGATTTCGCGCTTATCGATGCTGACCTGTGGCCCAGTCGCGGTTGCCACGGTGGCACCCTGCTCGTCCTTGGAAACCTTGAGATTCATACGGACGCGATCATCCGGCGTGATTTGAGGCGTCACCTCCAATTTCAGGAAAGCGTCCTTGAATTCCACATTGGTTCCCTCCTGGCTGACCGTCGAGTAAGGAATTTGCCGGCCTTGCAAAACAGTGGCCTTCTTCAGATCGGCGGTCACCACCCGGGGATTGGAAATGATTTCACCCTTGCCTTCGACCTGCAGCGCCGAAAGCTCCAAGTCCACCAGATAATCCGCCCCCAGAATCGAAAGCGCCAACCTCGGCCCGGCTACTGGGAAGTTCACACCTGTCCGCTGAATGAGTTCCGGAATCGCCACCGGGAAGGGCTGGCCAGTGTTGATCAAATTTTCCGCCGCGCTGTTGATAATGGTATCGGTTCCCTGCAGGCTGCCGCTCAGTGCATTCACGCCGCTGCCGGTTTGGTTGACGCCTGTCACGCCGAAGCGAACACCCAGATCCCGACTGAAATCGTCGCTGGCGATCACCACCCGCGAGTCGATCATCACCTGCCGGGTGGCCACGTCCAGTTTGTTTACCAGATCGCGGACCTCTCCAAGCTTGTCGGGCACATCCTTGACGATCAGGGAATTGGTACGCTCGTCAAACACCACATCCCCACGCGGCGACAGCATGGTTTGTCCCTTCTCGCCGGCCTGCTTGAGCAGGGCCGCCAGATCCGCCGCCTTGGCATAATTCACCTGAATAATCTCGGTCCGCAGCGGTATCAACTCCTGCACCGTCTTGCGCGACTCCAGATCCAGCTTCTCGCGGGCCGCGATTTCCTCGGTCGGGGCGATAAACACCACATTGCCGTTCTGGCGCATGGCCAGACCCTTGGTGCGCAGGATGATGTCCAGCGCCTGGTCCCAGGGCACGTTCTGCAAGCGCAGCGTCAGGTTGCCCTTCACGCTGTCGCTGACCACGATGTTCAGCCCGGTGAAATCCGCCAGAATCTGCAGGATCGCCCGCACCTCGATATCCTGGAAGTTCAGCGACAGCAGATCGCCTTTGTATTTTTTCTTGGACGGATCGAGCATCGCCTCCCTTTCTTCCTCTTCCGCGGATCTCTGCGGCGGGCGCACCTCGATCACATACAGGTCGTTAGCCTGATAGGCCAAATACTCGAACGGCGGGCTGGGAAGAATACTCAGGCGGGTGTTGTCACCCTGGTTCAGCGCCTCCACGGTTGTAACCGGCGTGGCGAAGTCGGTGACATCCAGACGTCGCTGCTGGCCTTTTGGCAAGGTCGCGCCCTGAAAATCGGCGATGATCTGATTACCTTCCTGCCGCACATCCACCGGGATTCCTGGATTCGACAGTTTGACCGTGATCACGCCCTGCCCGCCCGGGCCGCGCCGGAAGCTGACATCGCTGACATTGCGCCGCGCCGCGACCGGCGCTTCGCTACGCCGGGACGCGGCGGCGGCGGCCACCGACGCCGTAACGGTGGGCGCCGGAGTCCTTGCAGCGCTCGATCCCGCGTTCTCCAGCGTCAACAACACCATATTGCCCTGCACCTGCATCTTGTATGGCACCAACCGCGCCAGATTCAGCGAGGCACGGGTCCGGTCGGACCCTTCCAGCACGCTGATCCGGTCGGCCACGCCGACATTGATGGATTGCTGCCGCGTGTTCAGGCCGTTGCGGGTATTCAGGAAATCCAACACGATGCGCGCGGGCTCGTTGATGGTGAACGTGCTCGGCGGCTGCGCGGGCGCTTCCGAGAGCCGGAAGCGAAGTTGCAGACGGTTGCCGGCCAGTGGGCTGATATCCACCGCCTGCAACACCGGCTCCGGCTCGGGAACAGCCGCCAGCGCCCCGGTCCACCCCCCCCACAGTATCCCCCCAATCAAAAAAGCCGTAACCGCCAGCATTGGCGGCAGTAATCCCCCGCCCGGTCGCCGGTCATGTTGGCCTTCGCTCGTGGACCTGCTCGTCATGACACTTCCCCCTCGATCATTGGGTAAGCGACAGAAACGCATCCCGTTCCTGCCAGCGCCCGGGTCCATCCGGAACGATCTCCCGCAAATCAACTCGCTGCTCCGTGATGTCGACTATCTTGCCGTGGTTGGTCCCCAGGTAATTATTGTTCTGCACCCGGTGCACGACGCCATCGGGCGCCAGGATCAGCGCCCATAACTCGTTGTTACCCCCCATGCGAAAAGTGCCCATCATCTTGAGCGAGCCTAACGAGTACTTCTCCAGTTCTTCACGCACCCGATTCGGGTCGGGCCGCACGCCGGTATAGCTGCCGCCTTGCTGGGCCGCCAGCGCCTGCGTCAGCATTAACTCCTCCTCTTGGGCAAACGGCGCCACGCCGAATGGATCCTTGGTGCCCTGCGCGGTGTAGGAAAACGGCATGTAGGGCTTGATCTCCGGCGACGGATCGGGTTTCTTCACCGGCGTGGTGCGCTTGGTGGTTTCGACGAACTGCTGCAAGTCGGTCATATCGCGCTGCGCGCATCCCGCTAGCACGGCCAGCGCCACGCCCAGCAACAGAATGGCGCGGGCGGGCGTGGCGACACTCGGACGAAAGCACGGGTTCATTTTTTGCCGGCCCCCTTGCCTTGTTGCTGGCCCGCGGCCGGCGCGCTGGCTTCATCCATGTAGCGATACGTCTGCAAGGTGGCCTGGATGCTAAGGGATTCCGCATCGCCCGCTTTTTTGCCTCCCTTCGCTGCCTTGTCGCTGGTACCGGTCAGCGTCGCGTTCTCCAGGGTCACAATCCGCGACAGCGCCGCAACCCCGCTGACGAACGCGCCAAACTGATGATAAGTCCCCTGCGCCTTGATGGTAATCGGCTTGGCGGCATAAAAATCCCGAGGTTGTTCGGCCTCGGGCTTGAACAGTTCGAAGTCCAGACCGTTTAGCTTGCCGGTATTGGATACGTCGTCCAGCAGATCGGGCATCTCCGTGCCGGTTGGCAACTGCCCCAACATGACTTCCAATTCGGCCTCCATCTGCTTGAGCTGCGCCCGGAACGATTCCAGATTGGCCGCGACCCGCTGCTTCTCAATAAACTCCTGCCGCAGTTGCTGCTCCTCGCGGGCCACTCGATCCAGCTCCTCCAAACGGTCGCTGGTGAAAAAATAGTAACCGGCTCCCAGCACGGCGGCGATGACTAGAACGGTCAGCACGATCTTGCCGATCCAAGGCCAGTCGCCGGCTTCCCGCAGGTCGAAGTCGCTGAGGTTGATCTCCGACAGATTCATGTCTTCCCCCCCGTGTCCGATTGCTCCGCATCCAGCTTGAGCGGAACAACCAGTTCGAACACCCGCGCCTGAACGTTATTGACATCTTTGGTTTGAATCACCTGCAAAACTGGCTCGCCAAACAGTTTGGTGTCTCGAATGCTGCGCATGAATTCGGCAATGATTAGGTCGGAGCGGGCGATGCCGTTGAGAGTCACCTGATTGCTGGTGGTCTTGAAAGCGGTCAGGTAGATATCCTGGGGAACCAGCCGGACCAACTCATCCAACATCCGCACCATGCCTGGACGGCTGGCCTGCAATTTCTGGATGACGTTGAGGCGTTCCACGAGTCGGTTCCGGGTTTGTTGTAACGCCTGGATCTCCTCGGCGGCTTTCTTGAGCCGGGCCAGTTCACCGCGCAGATAGTTGTTGCGCTCCTGCTGATACTCGATGCGGTTGGCGATTTCGGTTTGCACCAGAAACACGATGCCGGCGGCGACCAACGCCGCCGCGACCAACATCGCGACCAACTCGCGCTGTCGCTGAGCACGGCGCAACTCACGCCAGGGCAGCAAATTGATGCGCGTCATGTCAGTCGAAGCTCCTCAGGGCCAGCCCACCGGCAACCGCCAGCATGGGCGCGTCGCGCAATAAGGCGTTGCCGTTCACTTTGGCGGCGCTACCCATATTCTTGAAGGGGTTGGCAACCACCGTGGCGATGCCCAGTACGTCCGCCACCACTCGATCCAAACCCATGATCATGGCACCGCCTCCCACTAGGGCGATAGTATCTATATTATAGCGGCCCGAAGCATATTGGTCGGAGGAAAAAAAGAACTGCAAGCCATGCCCGATCTGCTCGGCCAGCATGTGCTTGAAAGGTTCCAACACGACCGTGGCGAAATCCTCGGCTACAGAATCGGCGGAGCGCTTGGCCTGTTCGGCCTGCTCCCGGGACAGGCCATAGATATCGGCGATACGCAGGGTGAGTTGGTCACAACCGAAACCCTGTTCGCGGGTAAAAATGACGCAATTTTGTTGCAATATATATAGATTGGTGATGGTGGCGCCGATATCGACCAGCGCGACCAGCCCCTCTCGCGGCTTATCCAGGTTGAGCGATCCACTGTCACCGGCCTTGGGCAGGCCATCCATCAGCAGGTGGAATGAGTTTTCCAAGGCATAAGCTTCGATATCCACAACCACCGGAATCAAGCCTGCATTCCTGAGCGCGGCTTCCCGGGTATCCACATTCTCCTTGCGAGTAGCCACCAGCATGACGTCCTGCATTCCGCTACTGGCCTGGGACGGACCCTTCATCTCAAAATCCAGATAGATTTCCTCGATGGGGTACGGAATATACTGAGCCGCCTCGATTGAAATGTTGACCTCGACATCGCTTTCCTTGAATTCCGCCGGCATCGGTATGGTGCGCGTGATTACGCTGGAAGTCGGCACGGCGACGGCCGCGCGGCGCAAGCGAGTGCCCGCTTTGCGACAGGCCCGCTTAATCGCCTCCCCCATCGCATCGGGATCGGCCGGGTTGCGGTCCTCCATCATTCCCTCGCCCAGCGGCTCGACGGCAAAGGCCTCAACCCGGAACCGCGGCCCGGAACGGCTCAACTCGATCAGCTTGATTGACGAGGGGCTGATATCGATACCCAAAATAGGTTCTTTACGCTTGAACAGAGCCAAGTTACGCTTCCTCAACTGATCTGATTGAACGAATCAAACCCGTACCCTGGAAATATAGCAAACAAACTTGCTTGAGGTGTCGGGGAATGCCATAGCCCACCGCCATCGCCCCACCGGAGTCTACCCATGGCCCGCCGCCGCCGCGACACCCCCCGACTCACGACCCTCGTGGCCCAGGAAAGCGCCCGAATCATGGTCGAAGAAGGCGTCCAGGATTTCCGCAGCGCCAAGCGCAAGGCCGCCATTCGCTTGGCGGTAGCCGACAAGGCCGTTCTGCCGGACAACGCCGAGATCGAGCAGGCACTGCTCGACTATCAGCGTCTGTTCCACGCCAACCGCCAGGCGCGGTGCCTGCGTGGCCTGCGCGAAACCGCCGTGGAAGCCATGCGGTTTCTGGCGCGTTTCCGGCCTCGGCTGGTCGGCCCGGTGCTGAGCGGCGCCACCGGCCCGCACGCCGATATCCACCTGCACCTGTTTGCCGATACGCCCACGGACGTGCTGCTGTTCTTGATGGAACACCGCATTCCCTTCGATACCACGGAACACCGCGTCAAACTGGGCAATGGCGATCCGGCCTGCCTGCCCGCCTTCCGGCTCGACGCCGACGGCAGCCATATCGACCTGACTATTTTCGCGCCGCTGGCCGAACGGGAAGCACCGCGCAGCCCGGTCGACGGCCGCCCCATGCGGCGGGCGGGCCTGGCCGAGGTTCAGGCTCTGCTGGCTGAAGATCCGCCGAGAATGCCACCAGCCGCGCCCAAGCGCTGACATCGACCCGCCGCCTCGACTAGGCCTTGTTGGCGGTGGCGCTCGGATGGGTATCGACGAAGTGCTTGAGAACCAACTTCAACTGCAGGACCTTCTCGGTGTGCCCACGCCGGCCCGCGTCCTCGATATCTTCCAGAATGATGCGCTTGATCATCGGTATGCCTTCCGGCGTATGCACCAGATAGCTGCCCAATTCCAAAGCCGCCATTTCCGGCAGATGTTCGTGCTGGGCGATGGCCTCGATCTCTTCTTCGGTCAGGTCGCTCAACTCCAGGCAGTCTTCATAGGTCAACATGAGATATTCCCTCCTGAGTCATTATTTCATTTCGATGGATCAAAACCTGATCATTCAGAGCACGCCGCCAAGCAGGATCGGCCCCGCTCCAATGCCGGCTTGTTAAAGGTTAAACCCGGCGATGCCTCCACACAAGTACAAACCATATGACTGTTGTACTTATTTAGGCTCCTTTGCGACCTTGCCCCCCACGCACCGTGATTATCCCCGCATCAATCAAGGTTTATCCTTATTTACGTCCGCTGACCGCTTTGGCTAAGGTTCCCGAAGTCAAGCAGTCGAACTCAAAAGTCCCGTTCAACCTGGTTAGCCGCGAAGGCGGCGGAGAGGTTTCCCAACCACCACAGGATCGAGGGTCGGGCTACCACCGTCCGACCAAAGCGCCACGGCGCGTGCTCCGAATCAGCACACTCGATAAGCCCATAACCATTCTCTCCCAAGCCTTCGCGGCCGACCGCCTCTTCACTGCCAGGCAACGCCTAACTGACCGCCGCGGTTCCGCCGGTCAGCTCGATTGTTCATGGATTCGAAGGGCCGGGGTGCGGTAACATTGCGTTTTCGTCCATATCGCAAGCAACCATCGCCCCAGCAAAATTCTTATGAGTCACAATCTTTCCGCCGCGCCAAGCGAGCCGCCGTCCCCCTGCATCGGGGTCTGTGTCATCAACCCGCAGACCCAGTTGTGCGACGGCTGCTACCGCACGCTGGAAGAAATCGCCGCCTGGTGGGACTGCACGCCCACGCAAAAGCACGCGGTGCTGGCAAGACTGGAGCAGCGGCTGACGCAAATCATGGACGGTACATTCTTCGGCTGACGGTGCTCGCCGCCCAACGCTTTATTCCCTTTGTGAGGATCCCATGCCGCTGCCTGCTCCCGCCCCCCGCCAGTTACTGCACAAGCGCGTCGTTCAATGTTGGGGTTACCGGCGTGAGGACGGACTGTGGGATATCGAAGGACGGCTGCTTGACACCAAAACCTATCCCTTTCCCAACGAAGATCGGGGCGGAGCGATTCAGGCCGGCGAACCGTTGCACGACCTGTGGATCCGCCTGACGGTCGACAGCCAGTGCCTGATTCATGCGGTCGAGGCCCGCACCGATGGAGCCCCATTCGCCCTGTGTCCAGCCGTTACCAACCGCTACCAGGGGTTAGTCGGCGTGCGGATCGGGCCGGGCTGGTCACTAAAACTGAAGGAATTGTTGGGCGGCGCAAGCGGTTGCACGCACATGACCGAACTGCTGGGTCCGGTGGCCACCACGTTCTTTCAAACCCTCTACGGCCAGCGTTACGACGAGGAAGACGCCAAGCCCGCCACCGCCCGTAAACCGCCGCCGGTCCTGAACACCTGCCATGCGCTGGCCAGCGACAGCCCGGTGGTCAAAAAGCGCTGGCCGCAGGCCTATACCGGCCGAGACCGGGAAACGGACGATCACAGTCGGCCGCTGCTGGAAAGCTGTATCACTTAACCCGCCACCCGACCAGCGGCGGCCACATCAAACCCCTTCCGGTTTCGGATCGCGCGCCAGCAGATTCTCCACCGCCCGGCGTGGGCTCTGGCCGTGATATAGCACTTCGTCCACCTGTTCGGTGATTGGTAGCTCCACACCGTGCCGCCGCGCCAGCCGCAGGGTTTCCCGCACCGTCGCCGCGCCTTCCACCACCTGACCGATGGTCGCGTGGGCCATCTCGGCACTATCACCCCGACCGATCGCCAACCCGAATCGCCGGTTGCGCGACTGGTCATCGGTGCAAGTCAGCACAAGATCGCCGATGCCGGCCAGCCCCATGAAAGTCTCACGCTGGCCACCCACTGCCACGCCCAACCGCACCATCTCCGCCAATCCGCGCGTGATCAGCGCCGCTCGGGCATTGGCCCCAAAACCCAGACCGTCGGCAATGCCGGCGGCGATGGCCAGCACGTTCTTGACCGCGCCGCCCAGTTCGACACCGATCACATCGCCGCTGGTGTAGGCGCGCAAGTTGGAGCCGTGCAGCACGGCCGCCACCCGACGAGCATGCTCCGCATCCCAAGCGGCGACCGTAACGGCGGTCGGCAAGCCACGGGCCACTTCCGCCGCGAAGCTGGGACCCGAAATCGCCGCCGCCGACCTGTGCCGACCGAGCGCCTCTAGAGTCACCTCATGCAAAAACCGGCCGCTGCCGTGCTCCAAGCCTTTGGTGGCCCAAGCCAAACCGGCGGTCACCGGCAATAGCGACCGCAGTCGGGCCAAGGTCGCCCCGTAGGCATGGCTCGGTACCGCCACCAGCACCAGATCGATGCCGGCGAGCGCTTCGGTCAAATCGGCGCCCACGTTCAAGCGGGTCGGGAACGGCACACCCGGTAAGTAGCGGCGGTTCTCTCGCTCCCGGCACAACGGGGCGACTTCTTCCGGATCGTGGCCCCACAAGCGGACGTCATGCCCATTGCGCGCCAACAGCAGCGCCAGCGCGGTGCCCCAGCTTCCTGCTCCGAGGACAGCGACCCGCGCGGCGGCAAGCATCCGTCGGTCAGGAGGCAGTTGGAGCGGAAGCAGGCGGGGAAGCGGCGGCAGCCTGCGCCTGCTGTTGCTGCAAGCGTTGCAGGTAGAGACTATCGAAGTTGATCGGATTGAGCAGCAGTGCCGGGAACCCGCCCTTGCCGATCAACGAGGCCAGTTCCTCACGGGCGAAGGGGAACAGGAGATTCGGGCAATACGCATGCAGCATGTGGCCCATTTGTCCGTCGTCGAAACCCCGCAGCGTAAACAAACCACCCTGCTGCACCTCGGCCAGATAGGCGGTGCGGTCGCCAAGCTTGGCGGTCACGGTCACCGTCAGCGACACATCAAACAAGTCTTCGGTCAGCGGCTTGGCGCCGGTTTCCAGGCGCACCTCGGTCTGTGGCTGCCATTGCTCGGTAAAAATCGTTGGGGAATTAGGCGCCTCCAGCGATACATCCTTCAGATAAACTTTCTGAATTTCGAAATGCTGGGGAACCTGTTGCTGGTCGCTCATGCGCAATGCCTTGTCTTGTAGGTGAGAAATATCTGGCATTCTACAGGGTTCGCGCCATACCGCCCAGCAATCCACCCGGACTCGACCGTGGTTGCGTCGCGCGAACCGGACACCGGCGACCCACCCACTGGGCATCCTCTGCAGAATGGGCTCGCCGCCGGATCGACGGAAAAACCGCGGGTTCGGCTTCAGTCAGGCAACAGTGAGGTCAACTCACCGCGCCGCTCCAGCTCGAATAAATCGTCGCAGCCACCGACATGCCGATCGCCGATGAAGATTTGTGGCACGGTGTGGCGACCGGTACGCTTGGCGATTTCCTCCCACAGCCGCGGGTCGCGGTTCACATCCAACAACGTGTAAGCCGCGCCCTTGCTGTCCAACAGCGCCCGCGCGCGCCGGCAGTACGGACAATACTCGGAGGTGTATATGACGATGTTCGGCATCGCCGGATCTGGCGCGGGCATCAGGACTTCTTGCGGCTGACCGGCAAGTGGGCTTCCAGCCAGGCCGACAGCCCACCGCTCAAGCTGTAAACGTTGACAACTCCGCTCTTTTTGAGCTGCGCGCAAGCCGTCTGCGAGGTGGCGCCATTGCGGCAATAGACCACGATGGGTTTGTCCTTGGCCTTGGTCAATTCGCCCAGCCTGTCGCGCAGGGCGCCGAGCGGGATATGGCGCGCCTGCGGGATATGGCCTTCCTTGTATTCGCCGCCGTCGCGCACATCCAGAATCAGGGCATCCTGATCGTTGATCAGGCGCAGGGCTTCGGCGGCGCTGAGGCTGCTGACCCCGCGCATTTTGCGCAGGACCTCGCCGCCGATCAGCATCCCCGCGATCGCGAACAGCGCCAAAAACAACAACCAGTTCTGTGTGGAGAATTCGATGAAATCACTCATCAATGATTTTCCGAGGTTCCGTTAGTTCGAACAACTGGTCGGAGCACCAGCATTTTTAATACCCAGCTTCGACAGGATCTGCTCGGCCGGGCAGAAGCGGGTGAAGCCGCTCTGGAACAGGTTGAACCCGACGAAGGCAGTGAACCAGAGCCAGTTACTGCTGTGATAGAGCGGGCTGGCCGAAGCCCCCAGCAACAATGACAGCAGGATAAAGGAACCGGCCATGATCCGGATAATCCGTTCGCTACTCATGTTTGACCTCAATTGACAACCTCTGAAGACTAAATTGTGGAGTCAGCTTCGCTGCCGGACGGTAGCGACGGGAGATCGTCGAACCGCTCCGACCGCTCAAGCCCGCGCACAGAAAACGTCTCTCATCATGCCGATCAGACGCAAGGTGCGGGCGTCACCAACCCGGTAATAGACCCGGTTGGCATCCTTGCGGCAGGTCAGGATACCCTTGTCGCGCAGGATCGCCAGATGCTGGGAGATGTTGCTCTGAGAGGTGCCCACGCGCTCGACAATTTCCTGGACGCTGACTTCCTGATCGCCCAGGGTACAAAGAATCTTAAGCCGCAGCGGATGCGACATCGCCTTGAGCGAACGCGAGGCTCGCTCAATATCTTCATCGCGGGTCATCAGCAATTCCAGCGCCAAATTGCCGGCCCCGCCGCCATCCCGCGCAATGCCCGCAAACCCATCGTGCACCATAAATCCGACAACGCCTTGTCCGGGAATTTCGCGCATTAGCATAGCTTGATATAGCAATACTGAGAAGCCACTCCACGACCCGTGGCACAAATGTCGAGTGGCGAAACCAGCCGGTCCGGCGTATTATCGGCGGACAAAATTTTTCACATCGCTTCAAGGGATCGATGTGCTGCTGGCCCAGGATGCCGCGATCATCCGAGACCGACGCATCCCAACCGCCGACCGACACGCTCAATCCGATGACGACCACGACCGCCCTGAACCAAGGAGGCATTTTTTCATGTATAAAATCGTGCTCATCCGCCATGGCGAAAGCCAATGGAACAAGGAAAACCGCTTCACCGGCTGGCATGACGTCGATCTGTCCGAGAAGGGCCGCGAGGAAGCTCGGAAAGGCGGGCAGGCCCTGAAGAAGGAAGGCTACGTCTTCGATGTCGCCTTCACCTCGGTGCTCAAGCGCGCCATCCGCACCCTATGGACCGTGCTGGACGAAATGGATCTGATGTGGATTCCAGTGCATCGGACCTGGCGGCTCAACGAGCGCCACTACGGTGGCCTAACCGGCTTGAACAAAGCGGAGACCGCCGCCCAGCACGGCGAGGAACAGGTCAAGATTTGGCGGCGCAGCTTCGACATTCCACCCCCGGCGCTGGAACCGACCGACCCGCGCTTCCCCACCAACGACCCCCGCTACGCTGGCCTCGACCCGCGCGTGCTGCCGGCCACCGAAAGCCTCAAGATCACCATCGAGCGCGTTCTGCCCTACTGGCATGACACCATCGTACCCACCATCCGCGCCGGAAAGCGCGTGGTGATCGCCGCGCATGGCAACAGCTTGCGGGCGCTGATCAAATATCTCGACGACATGTCCGACGAGGCAATCATCGCCCTGAACGTTCCGACCGGCGTGCCGCTGGTCTACGAACTCGATGCCAAGCTGCGGCCTACCAAGAGCTACTACCTCGCCGATCCAGAGGAACTCAAGAAACTGATGGACGCCGTCGCCAATCAAGGCAAGGCCAAGTAGACCTCGCCCGCTGCCTTCGCCTCAACCACTCCCGACACCGGCCTTTACGGTCGGTTTCGGGACTTCCTCATACTACATTCATCGAGCTTCGATAAATTTTCCAGTCCAAACCTGCATTATTTAGGCTTGTTTGGTTGTCTTATGAAATTCACCGATTGACTACTTGCGTTCTCCCCGCGCGATGAAGAATTCTGGAGCGAAGATGAGTGCTGCAACCCGACACGGCCTGGCGCTGGCGTTGAGCTTTTTGGCGAGCGTTTCGCTGATGACGGTGCACGCCGTCTGGGCCGAGAAGGAACCAGCGACCGAAAACAACAAGTTGCCCTTGGACGAGTTACGCACTTTTACCGGCGTACTCGATGCCGTCAAGCAAGACTACGTGGAGCCGGTCAAGGACAAGGATCTGCTGGAAAACGCGATTCGCGGCATGCTGAGCAACCTTGATCCCCATTCCGCCTATCTGGACGCCGAAGCGTTCCAGGATTTGCAGATCGGCACGTCCGGCGAATTTGGCGGCCTGGGCATCGAAGTCGGGCAGGAAGACGGTTTTATCAAGATCATCGCCCCGATCGACGATACGCCCGCCCAGCGAGCTGGTCTTCGCGCCGGCGACTTGATCATCCGTCTGGACGACACCTCGGTTAAGGGCATGCCGCTGTCCGATGCGATCCAGCGGATGCGAGGCAAACCGAATACCTCGATCACTCTGACCATCGTCCGGGAAGGCAAGCCAAAACCGTTCAAGGTCAAGCTGGTCCGGGAAGTCATTCAGGTCAGGAGCGTCAAAAGCCGCCTGTTGGAACCGGGTTTTGGTTATCTGCGGATCACGCAGTTCCAGTCCAAGACCGCGGAGAACCTGAAGCAGGCGCTGCAAGAACTGGAACAACAGAACCAAAAGCCGCTGCAAGGACTGGTGCTGGACCTGCGCAACAACCCGGGCGGCGTGTTGAACGGCGCGGTGGATGTGGCGGACGATTTCCTCGAGGATGGCGCCATCGTCCAGACCAAGGGACGCGGCAACGGCTCCGACCAAAGCTTCAAGGCCACGCCGGGTGATTTACTGAAAGGCGCGCCGCTAGTGGTACTGGTTAACGGTGGTTCCGCTTCAGCCTCGGAAATCGTCGCGGGCGCGCTACAGGATCACCGTCGGGCGCTGATTCTGGGCGAGCGCACCTTCGGCAAGGGCTCGGTGCAAACCATTTTGCCCTTGGGCAACGGCACGGCGGTCAAACTGACCACGGCGCGCTACTACACCCCGAACGGCCGTTCCATTCAGGCCGAGGGCATCGAACCCGACATCAAGCTCAAATCGCTAAAGATCGCCGCCGCCGATGCCGACGCGAATTTCATCAAGGAATCCGACCTGTCCGGCCACCTGAGCAACGACCGCAACGGCCAGACCGACGGCGAAGCGCCGGATGGCGCTAACTCCACAACCGCCGACAACGAAGCTGATCCCACACAAAGCGACTACGCGCTCTACGAAGCCCTGAACCTGCTCAGAGGCATGTCCTTGCTGCAAGATCGCAAAAACGGCTGAACGGAACGCCGGCCGGCCCACCACCCTCGAACCCGCATCCCCCGGAAGAAAGTTTGCCATGGCCACCGTACTCGTCCCGCT
The DNA here is from genome assembly GCA_963695105.1 of uncultured Gammaproteobacteria bacterium. Taxonomy (GTDB): domain Bacteria; phylum Pseudomonadota; class Gammaproteobacteria; order Competibacterales; family Competibacteraceae; genus Competibacter. Next base: position 28,351 of record CAVOGC010000054.1, read on the forward strand.
CGCCCAAGGCTGCGAAGAACTGGAAGCTGTCACCATCATTGACCTGCTGCGCCGCGCCGACGTCACCGTGGTGGTCGCGGGGCTGGAAACCGGAACAGTGACGGCTTCGCGCGGGGTCATGCTACTCCCCGAAACCACGCTGACCGAGGTTCAGGATCGGGATTTCGACATGGTGGTGCTGCCCGGCGGTCTCGGCGGCGCGCAGCGACTGGAAGCCGACCGGCGGATCGCGGCACTACTGCGGCGGATGGCGGAACAGGGCCGCTATGTCGCCGCCATTTGCGCCGCGCCGCGGGTGCTGGCCAGCGCCGGTTTGCTGAATAATCGTGAAGCCACCGCCTATCCGGGCATTCTCGACGATCAGGAAGGCATCAAGACCAGCAGCGCCGCCGTGGTGCGCGACGGCACCTTCATTACCTCGCGCGGTCCCGGCACCGCCATGGATTTCGCCCTGACCCTGATTGAAGTTTTGTGCGGGCGCGGCCAACGCGACACAGTGGAAGCCGCATTGCAACGCTCCTGAACGTCTTCAGGCATCCGTCGACCAAGCGCCGAGCAGCAAACCGACGCCGACGCCGCCCAACAGCCAGATCAGCAGCGGTGTCTGCCAAATATCGATGCTGTTTTGAGCGTTGAATCCCAGCAGCACCGCGGCGCAGACCATCAGCGCGGCGCCCACCACGGAATGAAAATTGCGCCGGTTGGCGCGACGCAGATCACGCCGCAAATATTCCGTTTCTTGCTTGTGCAGTTGCACCGTCAGCCCACCGGCGTTCGCCTGCCGGAGCAGGTGATAAACCAGATTTGGCAGATCCGGTGTCTGGTCGATCCAGCGCGGTATGTGATATTTAATGCGCCTGATGAAGGAGCGCGGGCCAACCCGGTCGCGCATCCAGCTTTCCAGAAACGGTTTGGCGGTCTTCCACAGATCCAGTTCGGGATCGAGTTGCCGCCCCAATCCCTCAATATTGAGCAGGGTCTTTTGCAGCAGCATGAGCTGCGGTTGCACTTCCATGTTGAAGCGGCGGGCGGTCTGAAACAGTGTCAGCAGAAAAACGCCGAAGGAGATATCCTTGAGTGGACGGTCGAAGATCGGCTCCGACACGGTGCGGATGGCCGACTCAAATTCGTCTATCCGGGTTTCCGCCGGCACCCAGCCGGATTCGATATGCAGTTCCGCCACCCGGCGGTAATCGCGGTGAAAAAACGCCAGGAAGTTTTCCGCCAGGTAATGCTGGTCGGTCGGGCTCAACGTACCGATGATGCCGAAGTCCACGGCGATGTAGCTGGGATTGTCCGGATGTTCGGCGTTGACGAAGATGTTGCCGGGATGCATGTCCGCGTGAAAAAAACTGTCGCGGAATACCTGGGTAAAAAAAACCTCCACCCCCCGTTCCGACAGCTTCTTCAAATCCACTCCGCGCCGCCGCAGCTCGGCGATATCGCCCACGGGGACACCGTGGATCTGCTCCATCACCAGCACCTCGCGGCGGGTCTCCGGCCAGAATACCTCGGGTACGTACAGGACCGGGGAGTTCTGGAAATTGCGCCGCAGTTGGCTGGCGTTGGCGGCCTCGCGAATCAGATCCAGTTCATCGAAAATGGTCTTTTCATACTCGGTCACAACCTCAACCGGCCGCAGCCGGCGTCCCTCTCGCCAGTAGCGCTGCGCCAGGCTAGCGATGATGTACAGCAGTTCCACATCGCGGCGGATGGTCTTTTCGATGCCGGGTCGCACCACCTTGACCACCACCTGCCGACCGCCGCGCAAGCGGGCGGTATGCACTTGGGCAATCGAGGCGGAAGCCAGCGGCTGAAAACTGAATTCTTCGAAAAACGCCTCCAGCGGCTGGCCGTAGGCTTTCTCGACGATGGCCCGCGCCCGCTCGCCAGGAAAGGGCGGCACCCGGTCTTGCAGCTTGGCCAGCTCCAGAGCGATATCGTCCGGCAGCAGGTCGCGGCGAGTGGACAGCATTTGTCCGAACTTGACGAAGATCGGCCCCAAATCTTCCAGCGTCAGGCGAATGCGGGCGCCGCGCGGCAGATCCAGTTGCTGGCGTGGCACCCAGTTCCACGGCAACAGGTGCCGCAGAAAGCCGATCGGCCGAAACAGATGGGTCGCCAGCACGATGTCGTCCAGACCGTGGCGCACCAACACCCGGTTGATGTGCAGCAAGCGCAGCAATTGGGCGGGGCCGAACATGCGAAGTTCGCGCATTGACAGAAAAGAGCCTAAACCGGCTCGCCGGCCATCGGCCGCCGGCGCAGGCGTTCGACCCGCGCGGCCAGCCGGTCGGTGTCTTCGCGCAGGAGGTCCACGGCATTCAAAAACCGCTCGATCATTGGGCGCGGCGGCAACAAACGCAGCTCCTGTTGCAAATACTCGCCGCTATCGCGCAGCAGGACATCGCCAGTCCGCCCGCTCCAGGCACGCAGGCCATGCCACAAGCCGCTGAGGTGACGAGCGGCCACATCTCCGACAACCCGCGACAGTTGCTCTTCCCAGTCGATGTCCAGCCGCGCCAGAATGGCTTGGAACTCCCGCCCCACCCCGACATCGCCCTCGATGGCGATCTCGCCGCCATCGGCGCGCCGCCCGCGCCATTGCCGGAACAGCGCCGCAGGCGTGGCACGAATCCGCACGCTGGGTTCAACCTCACAGCGGTCCGTTACTTGAATGCCGCCGGGCTCGGGCAGCAGATAGAAGGTGATCGCCATGCCGCTCGGTTCGACCGCGATTACGTGACCGCTCAGCGCGCCCAAGCGAGCGAGCACCTCCGGGTCCAGGCGCAAAACCAGGTTGAGCGCGGTCTCCAAACTGGCGGCGATCACAGCGGGTGTCACGCGAGGCTCCTGGATAGGATGGGGTCGGAGAAGAGATTGAGGAGGATCAAAACTTGTAGCCGCGATGCACCGCAACAATGCCACCGGTCAAGTTGAAGTACTGGCAACGCTCAAAGCCCGCCGCCTCCATCAGCCGTAGCAGGGTTTCCTGATCTGGATGCAGGCGGATGGACTCGGCCAGATAACGGTAGCTGGCGGCATCGCCGGCCACCAACTGGCCCAGGACGGGCAGCACCGCGAAGGAATACAGATCGTAGGCCGGCTTCAGGCCCGGCGCGATCGGATGGGAAAACTCCAGGATGACCGCCCGCCCGCCCGGCTTGAGCGCCCGATACATATCCGCCAGCGCTCGCTCCTTGCGGGTCACGTTGCGCAGTCCGAAGCCAATGGTGATGCAATCGAAGGTATGATCGGGAAACGGCAGTTGCTCGGCATCGAGCTGGGCGTAGGCGATATTGCCCACCGCGCCCTCGTCGATCAGCCGCCTGCGACCCTCGCCCAACATGCGGGCGTTGATGTCGGATAGCACCACCAGTCCCTTCGGCCCGACCAGAGGCAGCAATCGACCGGTCAGATCGCCGGTGCCGCCGGCCAGATCCAGCACCCGCTCGCCCGGTCGCACGCCGCTGACGCTCACCGCAAACCGCTTCCATAAACGGTGTACACCGAGCGACATCAGATCGTTCATCAGATCGTACTTGCGGGCAACGGAATCGAACACGTCCGCCACCTTGCGGGCCTTCTCGGCGGCGGCCACTTTCTGGTAGCCGAAATGCGTGGTTTCGGGGTGTTCCATGCTCGCGGGTTCCTGGGACAAATACCGGTTCAGATCGGGCGCTGGTGACCGGCTTCGGCCAGCCGCCGCAGATAATCCTGCCAGTTGCGCTCCTGATTCACGCCCAGATCATACAGGATGTTCCAGGAATACAGGCCGGTCGAGTGGCCGTCGTCGAACACCAGCTTGACCGCGTAGTGGCCCACCGGTTCGATGGCGCTGATGTTGACCGTCTCCTTACCGATCACCAGGGTGGCGCTGCCGGGTCCGTGGCCGCGTACTTCGGCCGAGGGCGAAAACACCCGCAGGTACTCGCAGGGCAACTCGAAGCGCGCGCCGTCCTCGAAGGCGACTTCCAGAACGCGGGACACCTGGCGCAGTTTGATTTCGGTGGGATGCGTGCTCATGGTCGGGCTTCACAGAATGTAACGGGTTAGATCTTCGTGCTTGATCAGTTCGCCCAAATGGGCGTCGACATAGGCCAGATCGACGGTCACCGCCTGACCGGAACGGTCGGGCGCTTCGAAGGAAATCGTTTCCAGCAGCCGCTCCATGACAGTGTGCAGGCGGCGGGCGCCGATGTTTTCGGTGCGTTCGTTGACCTGGCAGGCGACCTCGGCCAGGCGGCGCACCCCATCCGCCGCAAACTTCAAACCGACGCCTTCGGTTTTCAGCAGCGCCGTGTACTGTTCGGTGAGAGAGGCATCCGGTTCGGTCAGAATCCGCACGAAATCCTCGGTGCTCAGAGCGCTGAGTTCCACCCGTATTGGCAAGCGGCCCTGTAATTCGGGGATCAGATCGGACGGTTTGGCCAGATGGAATGCCCCGGAGGCGATAAAAAGGATGTGGTCGGTGCGCACCATGCCGTACTTGGTGGAAACGGTACAGCCTTCCACCAGTGGCAGCAGATCGCGCTGTACGCCCTCGCGCGAGACATCCGGGCCGCCGTACTCGCCGCGCTTGGCCACCTTGTCGATTTCGTCGATGAAGACGATACCGTTCTGCTCCACCGCCGCCAGCGCCCTGAGTTTCAGTTCGTCCTCGTTGATCATCTTGGCCGCTTCCTCTTCCTGTAGCAGCTTGAGGGCGTCCTGCACCTTGAGCTTGCGGGTGCGAGTGCGGCCACTGCTCAGGTTCTGAAACAGGCTTTGCAACTGGCTGGTCATTTCTTCCATGCCGGGCGGCGCCATGATCTCCACCCCCACCGGCCGGGCCGTAACCTCGATTTCGATTTCACGGTCGTCCAGATCGCCCTTGAGCAGACGGTCACGCATCTTTTGTCGGGTCGTGGAGTGATCCGCTTGCTGCGGTTCGTTGGCGAACCCGACGCTGCGCGGCTTCGGCAACAGCGTGTCCAGCACCCGCTCGCAGGCGGCTTCCTCGGCGTGGTGACGAACCCTGTGCATCTCCTCCTCGCGCACCATCTTGACCGCTCCGTCCATCAGATCGCGGATGATGGATTCCACGTCCCGGCCCACGTAGCCGACCTCGGTGAATTTGGTGGCCTCGACCTTGATGAAGGGCGCACCGGCCAGTTTGGCCAGCCGTCGGGCGATTTCGGTCTTGCCCACCCCGGTCGGGCCGATCATCAGAATATTTTTCGGGGTGATTTCGTTGCCCAGCGCCGGCTCGACCCGCATCCGCCGCCAACGGTTGCGCAGGGCGATGGCCACAGCCCGCTTGGCGGCATCCTGCCCGATAATGTGTTTGTCCAGTTCCTGGGCGATTTCTCGGGGGGTCATCTCCGACATGCTGGGCTACCGTTTGGACGTGTGAGGTAAAGATAAACCGGCGGGCGCACCGATCCCAAACAGCGCATCACGCGGCCGCCAGTTCTTCGAGGGTCAGATTCTCGTTGGTGTATATGCAGATGCCGGCGGCAATTTTCAAGGCCTGTTCGACGATGGTCCGCGCGTCCAGTTCGGTATGCTTGAGCAGCGCTTGGGCGGCGGCTTGGGCGTAAGCGCCTCCAGAACCGATCGCCGCCAGATCGTTTTCCGGCTCGATCACGTCGCCGTTACCGGAAAGGATCAGGGTAGCGTGGGGGTCGGCGACGATCAGCAGCGCTTCCAGGCGCCGCAACAAGCGGTCGGTGCGCCAGTCCTTGGCCAGTTCCACCGCAGCCCGGGTCAGGTTGCCGCCATGTTTTTCCAGCTTGCCTTCGAAGCGCTCGAACAGCGTGAAGGCATCCGCGGTGCCGCCCGCGAACCCCGCGATCACCTTGTTCTGATACAGACGCCGCACCTTGCGGGCGTTGCCCTTCATCACGGTGTTACCCAACGTCACTTGGCCGTCGCCGCCAATCACAACCTGGCCGTTACGGCGCACGGCCAGCACCGTGGTGCCATGCAATGATTCCATGCGATTGCCTCTTGATAGTGTGCGGGATTGTACACGATATCCGGGATACGGCAGAGGGAACCACGTCTACTCCGGCCGCCGCACAAAAAGAAGCCCCGGTCACAAGGGGGAATGGAACCGGGGCGAATTGATATCCGGTTTGGCTAACCGGACATAGCCCGCTCAGGGAGGGAAGCGGACAGGCGTAAGGGCTTACGCTTACCTTCTGAGATCAGGACAATTCGAGAAAGTTCAATGGCGCTCAACGCGACTTCTGGCAAGTTTCCACCGAGTCGGTGCTCGCCAATACGTACCCCCGCCATGGCCTGTTCCAGCGCCGCCTTGGCCGGTTTGCCCAAATCCGCCAGTACCGTTATCCAAGCTGTAGAGCTTGTGGAACAGGCATCCGCCACCACCAGATCCGCCGCTTGATAGGTACACGCCAGGTCGTGGCCCTCGGCTCGCAAACGGCTCAGGATTTGTTCGGAGTCCACACCATCGCCTTGGGCAACCAAGGCTGACAAAACCGATTTTGAGGGAAGATTCATGGGATCACACATGCGGGTGGACTCGAAATGAAACGGTGGCATCGGGCCATCGGCCGGAAACCCGAAAAATTTGCAGCGATGCAATCTTGCGAATCAAGCTGGAAAATAGCTATATTGCGAGCCTTTAATAGTCCGTCAAAGCACCACCACCCGCGCGTCGGCGACGGTGCGTCTTGGATCGGCCAACAGCATCCCTAAGGTTTCAGCAGCCATGAAAAAAGATATTCATCCCCAGTACCGCGACGTGGTATTCCAGGACATCTCCACCGATTTCGCCTTTCTCACCCGCTCCACCATCACCGCCAAGGACACCATCCAGTGGACTGACGGCAAGGAATATCCGCTGGTAAAGGTGGAGGTCTCCAGCCAATCTCACCCTTTCTACACCGGCAAACAGAAGATCGTGGATACCGCCGGCCGGGTGGATCGCTTCCGCCGCAAGTATGGCTTGTCCTGAAGGCCCGACCCGACCCGCTCAAGGCATCCTCAGGATGCCTTTTTTTCCTGCCCGTCCGCATCATCCACACTGATCGAGAGGATTTTTCGGCAAAGCCGCATAGTTTGGGTTATCATTGCCATTGCTTAATCAAAAGTGCGTAAGACGCTGAATCAACGTCGGATTACCGCTAGGTCAACCAGGACGCGACAACGGATGACCCGCCGGTTCCGGCCCATCAATCCACTCTGGAGGTTATAAATGGCAACGATCACCTTAAAGGATGACGTCACTGGAAAAGCGGCGCAAATGCCAGTGCTGGAGCCGACCTACGGCCATCCCGTGGTGGATATCGGCAAGCTGGCCAAGGAGTTCGGTTACTTCACTTACGACCCCGGCTTCATGTCCACCGCCAGTTGCCAGAGCGCGATCACCTATCTGGACGGTGACAAGGGCGAACTGCTGTATCGTGGCTTTCCCATCGAACAACTGGCCGAGCAGTGCAACTTCCTGGAAGTCTGCTACCTGTTGCTTTACGGAGAGTTGCCCAACACCGAAAAGAAGCAGATTTTTGAAACCAGCATCGCCCGGCACAATCGGATTCGCGAGAACCTGAGGCGGTTTTTGCACGGCTTCAACCACGACGCCCACCCGATGGCGATGATGGCGGCGGTGGTCAGCTCGCTGTCGGCCTTCTTCCACGATCGGCTCGATATCCGCGATTACGAGCATCGCATGGTTACCGCCCGCCGGCTGATCGCCAAAATGCCGACCATCGCCGCCGCCTGCTACAAGCACAGCATCGGCGACCCCACGATTTACCCTCGCGACGACCTGAGCTACACCGGCAACCTGCTGTACATGATGTTCAGCCTTCCCGGCAAGCGCTACGAAGTGGACCCCATCGCCGAACGGGCGCTGGATATCCTGTTCACGCTGCACGCGGACCACGAGCAGAATGCCTCCACTTCAACCGTGCGGCTGGCCGGATCTTCGGGCACCAACCCCTACGCGGCGATCGCCGCCGGCATCAGTTGTCTGTGGGGGCCGGCGCACGGCGGCGCCAACGAAGCCGTGCTCCGGATGCTCGAGCAGATCGGCGATATCAAGAACGTCGACAGTTTTATAGCCAAGGTCAAGGACAAGAACTCCAACGTGCGCTTGATGGGCTTCGGCCATCGCGTTTATAAAAATTTCGACCCGCGCGCCAAGATCATCAAGGAAATCTGCCACCAAACCCTGGAATCCTACGGCCACGACCCGCGCCTGGATCTGGCGATGCGGCTGGAAGAGATCGCCCTCAGCGACGATTACTTTGTCGAACGCAAGCTGTACCCGAACGTCGATTTCTATTCCGGCATCATTTACAGCGCGCTGCAGATCCCGGTCGAGATGTTCACGGTGATGTTCGCCATCGCTCGCACCGCCGGCTGGATCACCCATTGGATGGAAATGATCACCGAAAAGGATCAGAAGATCGGTCGACCGCGGCAGTTGTATATCGGCGAAACGCGCCGCGACGTGATATCGTTGCAAGAGCGCGAATAAGTTAGCGCTCTCGCGCAGTCCGAGATCAAAAAAGGCGATTTTTGAATCGCCTTTTTTATTGGTTGGCTCACCCGCGCGCCGGTCGGCGGCGAGAGATCCGCCTCAAATCCGTTGCTTGGTGTTCTTCTGCGACTTGCCGCTGGATTCGGCGGGAACGGTGGCGATCTTGGCTGCCGGCTTGACCGACTTGACCGACTTGACCGACTTGACTGGCTTGACTGGCTTGACTGGCTTGACTGGCTTGACTGGCTTGACTGAGCTTGACCACAACGGCGGTCGACGGCTTTTTGCCCGGATTCCCCCGTGCCGCTTTACCGGATACCGGTTTGGCCACCGCTGCTTTCGCGACCGGTTTCGTCTTGGCGGCTTGCATCCTGGCGGCAGTGGCTTTGGTTTTGGATGCCGCTACCCCGCTCTTGGCAACCGCACGCCCTCGCTTGCTTGCCAGCGCTGGCCGAACCAAGACCATGCGGGCTGCCGTCGGCGTGATGACCGGCATATGTCGGACCATGACCGGCGTCGGCTCAACCTGCATGGGCGACGGCGCCAAGCCATACCGGGCAAACCCGTAATCGAGCAGGTTGCGGGCATCCTGCCATAGCGTGCCACTGTTGGGGCTATTGAGAATCGTCACGATCAGCCGGATGCCTCCCCGATCCACCTCACCGACAAAACAGCGCCGGGCTTTAAGGGTAAAACCGGTTTTGCCGCCGCGCGCGCCCTCGTAAGACGCTAGCAAGCGGTTGGTATTGCGTACCGGAACCATCCGCCAGTCACCGTACGGGCCGGACCCCGATTCAATGCGCAAAGCGGCGGTGCGGGTACGTACGATGTCCGCAAACAGCGGATAGTGCATCGCCCAGCGGAAAACCAAAGCCAAGTCGTATGCGGTAGTGTAATGATCGTCGTCGGGCAAGCCGTGCGGGTTCGTGAAATGACTATTCCGCGCCCCGATCTGCCAGGCCTTGGCATTCATCAACCCGGCAAACTGGTAGACCGAACCACCCACCGCTTCGGCCAGGGTCTCGGCGGCGTCATTGCCAGATTTCAGCAACAACCCATACATCAGATCCTGCGTCGTGACCACTTCGCCAGCCCGCAGGCCAATGCGACTCGGCGGGACGCTGGCGGCCTGTGCACTAACGGGCAATCGCGCATTCGGATCGAGTCGATCCAACACCACCAGCGCGGTCAACACCTTGGTGGTGCTGGCTGGCGGCAGCCGCAAGTGCGGCTCCTTGGCGAACAGAATTTCACCGGTCACGGGGTTCATCAGCACCGCCGCGCGAGCGGACACTTCGGGCGCTGGCGAAAAGAACGGGGCCTGCTGCGCCGACAACGGCCCCGCCGCCATCCACAACGCGGCGCCCAGTATCCAGAAACGAGGCTGCCAAGCCCGCAACGCGCTGAAGGCTAATTTTAAAAACATGCGGTTAACTCCATTGCTATTTTTCGTTTGGGCCGGGCCGCCCAAGGGTCTCAGCGGCAAAACCTCTATCACCAGGCTCGCGTTCAGCAGCACTTTGCATATTCTGGGCAATAATCGGGCAACCGGCTAGAGCTAGGGTTGAAATCCTCGGCGGGGCCAGGCGTGGCCGGCCACTGAACCGCAAAACGAACCGCTGTCGCCGCTACCCGGAAGGCGCTCCGGTTTTATATCGCTGACTGGGATCGGGCAAACAACACATCCCAAACTTCATGACCCAAGCGCCGACCACGCCGTTCGAATCGAGTTAAAGGTCGGCTCGCCGGGCGCGGAGCAAATCCGTCGCCATTCACCACATTCACCAATTCAGGAGCGGCGCGCAGCACGTTCAGGATCGAACGGGCATAATCCTCGCAATCAGTGGCCACATGCAGTTGCCCGGCCCACTTTAGCTTAGGAACCAGCAGCGCAACGAACGGCGGCTGAAGCAGGCGACGCTTGTGGTGCCGCGCCTTGGGCCATGGGTCGGGAAAGAGAATCTGAATACACTCCAGGCTTTCGTCCGGCAATTGCCGCAACACTTCGACGGCATCGGCGCACATGATCCGAAGATTGCTCAGGTCCAGCGCCTCGGCGCGCAGCAGTGTGTGCCCGACACCCGGACGATGGACCTCAACTCCCAGATAATCCATCTCGGGATGGGCCATCGCCGTGGCAACCAGGGACTCGCCATCGCCGAAACCGATTTCCAACACCAACGGCGCGCGACGGCCGAACAGCCATTCCGGTTCCAGCGTCGCCACGCCAGCGTCAACCCCGAACCGCGTCCAGCATTCCGCCAGCGCCCGCCGCTGGGCGCGCGTCATCCGGCCCTCGCGCCGGACAAAACTGCGGATTCGCCGCGGCACACTGCTGGCGGTATTCAAATCACCCACGGTGGGGAGGTTCGACGAAAAAAACTTCGTGGTATCGTCAGAATTCATTAGGCTTTCGATTCACACCGCGGCGATATTCGGAATCATTAATCACGAAAGCGACCAGCCATCTAAAAGACCACCTCGTCAAGCCGCCACATAAAATATAGTAAAAATCATTGCAGTCATAAAAAAAAATGCTCTACAATAATCGCATGGTCCGATCAAGGACTCCTCACAGCAAACATTGATAACGGCAAACGAGAAACCATGAGCGACAATATCGAAGACCTCATCCATTCCTATTCCGTCGAGCAACTAAAGCAGTTGATCCAGACAGCCGAGGATGCCATCGCACAAAAAAAGGCCGGTGAAATCGAGGCTCTTCGCGACCAAATGTTCAAAATGGCCGATCAATACGATATGACGCCGGAAGAGGTGATTAACTATTCGGGCCGCCGGAAGAGAGCGCCTGGCAAACCCAAATACCGCAATCCCCACAACCCCGAGCAAACCTGGACTGGACGTGGCAAAAGGCCAGGCTGGCTGAAACAGGCGGATGACATCGAAGCTTTCCGAATCCCTGAATAGATTTTGCAGATAAAGTCCGCCGAGAGGGCGGGCTTTATCCATCTTGCAAGCCGTATACTTTATCTCTATGATTTTCAAATCACCAGCCTGATTGGTTGCGATCAGGAAAAGCACGAGATCATGCGGCGGGTGTAGTTCAATGGTAGAACCTCAGCTTCCCAAGCTGATGGCGTGGGTTCGATTCCCATCACCCGCTCCAGAATTCCAGGGTTTCGCCGCAGCGCGTAACCCTTTGTCTTAATAAAGAAAGCTCCCGCGAACACTCCTCGCGGCAATGCCTCAAAACCGGCCTCGACCAGTTGCCGACGGCGTCTGACCATCCCACGGGAGAACACCCGCCATGATTCACGTCGCGATCGCCGGCGCCACCGGCCGCATGGGGCGACAGTTGCTTGACGCATGCGGCCGGGTCGAAGGCATTCGCTGCTCCGTGGCTTCCGAGCACCCCGATAGCCCATTTATCGGCGCGGACGCCGGCGAAGTCGCCGGCATCGGCCGGTTGGGCGTCCCCATCACCGCCGAACTGGCGTCACTGACCGACCGCTTCGATCTGCTGATCGATTTTACCCGGCCGGCAGCGACCATCGCTCATCTTGCACTGTGCCGATCCGCGGGCAAGGCGATGGTAATCGGCACCACCGGTCTGTCGGTGGAACAAAAGGCGGAAATTGCCGCTGGCGCGGCACAAATCCCCATCGTGTTCGCCCCCAACATGAGCGTTGGAGTCAACCTCTGCTTCAAACTGCTGGAACTGGCGGCACGGACCCTGGGCGACAGCGTCGACATTGAGATTCTCGAAGCCCACCACCGCCACAAGGCGGACGCCCCCTCCGGCACGGCGCTGGCGATGGGGCAGGTGATCGCCGGGGTGCTCGGCCGCGATCTGGCGCAATGCGCGGTGTACGGCCACGAAGGCGTCACCGGCGAGCGCGACCGCAACACCATCGGCTTCGCCACCCTCCGCGCCGGCGACATCGTCGGCGACCATACCGTCTTGTTCGCCGACGACGGCGAACGCATCGAAATCACCCACCGCGCCTCCAGCCGGATGACGTTCGCCAAGGGTGCGGCGCGCGCGGCCACCTGGCTGGCAAACCGCGCCCCCGGCCTGTACGACATGCGAGACGTGCTCGGCCTGCGCTGAACACCGCCCGCCGGCAGCGCTCTCTAGAGCCGCGCGGCATGATTTGCTAAACTCCGCGCCATCTAGCCATGCCTTTTTGCATTGCATCCTGGGAGCGGCCCGCGCGCCGCTCCCTTTCTGTGTGCCCATTCTGGAGGCTCCCTTGAGGAAACCCGCGCTTCTGGCCTTGGAAGACGGCAGCCTGTTCCAGGGCGAATCCATCGGCGCCGATGGCCACGCCCAAGGCGAAGTTGTTTTCAATACCTCGATCACCGGCTATCAGGAAATTTTGACCGATCCCTCCTACTGCCGACAGATCGTGACCCTGACTTATCCCCATATCGGCAATGTCGGCACCAACAGCGGCGACGAGGAAGCGAGCCAAATCCACGCCAGCGGCCTGGTGGTGCGGGATTGTCCGCGCATCACCAGCAACTGGCGCAATCAACAACCGCTGGAAAGCTACTTGCGCGAACGCAACGTGGTCGCCATCGCCGGCATTGACACCCGCCGGCTGACCCGTCTGTTGCGGGAAAAGGGCGCACAAAACGGCTGTCTAGTCGCGGGCGATTCCCCCGATGCGGACCTGGCTCTGCGCCTGGCTCGCGAGTTCCCCGGGTTGAAGGGCATGGACCTGGCCCAAGTGGTCAGCGCCGCCGCGCCCTACGAATGGCGAGAGGGCGGCTGGCGGCTGGCCGACAACGGTTTCCCAACCGTGTATGCCACCCGCCACCACATCGTCGCCTACGATTACGGCGTCAAGCGCAACATCCTGCGAATGCTGGCCGACCGGGACTGCCGGATCACCGTCGTGCCGGCGCGGATGCCAGCCACCGAGGTCATGCGCTTGAATCCCGCCGGCGTGTTCCTGTCCAACGGACCCGGCGACCCCGAACCATGCGCTTACGCCATCGCCGCCATCCGCGAACTGCTGGACGCCGGGGTTCCACTGTTCGGAATCTGCCTCGGCCATCAATTATTGGGACTGGCCAGCGGCGCGCGCACCGTCAAGATGAAGTTCGGCCACCATGGCGGCAATCATCCAGTGCTGGATCTCGACAGTGGCCGGGTGATGATCAGTAGCCAGAACCACGGCTTTGCGGTGGATGAGGCCACGCTGCCGGCCAACTTGCGCGCGACTCACCGCTCGCTGTTCGACGGCTCGCTACAAGGTCTCGCCCGCACCGATCGACCAGCCTTCAGCTTCCAGGGTCACCCGGAAGCCAGCCCCGGCCCGCACGACGTGGCGCCGCTGTTCGACCGGTTCATCGATCTGATGGCGGCAAGCCGGCCCGGCGCATGAGCCGAAGCGTCGAACGCTCTCCCGCTGCTTGCCCGTGTTCCATTGTCCGCGTCCGACACACGGCACACGGCACACGGCACACGGCACACGGCACACGGCGACACGGCGCCCCCGATATCCGACACCCGACACCCGACACCCGACACCTGAGCCATGCCCAAGCGCACTGATTTGCACAGTATCCTGATTATCGGCGCCGGTCCCATCGTGATCGGTCAAGCCTGCGAGTTCGACTACTCGGGCGCCCAAGCCTGCAAGGCGTTGCGGGAGGAAGGCTACCGGGTGATCCTGGTCAATTCCAACCCCGCCACCATCATGACCGACCCCAACATGGCCGATGCCGTGTACATCGAGCCGATTCATTGGCGGACGGTCAGCCACATCATCGCCCGCGAACGTCCGGACGCCCTGCTGCCGACCATGGGCGGCCAGACCGCATTGAACTGCGCGCTGGACCTGGTCCGCCACGGCGTGTTGGAACAGCACGGCGTGGAAATGATTGGCGCCTCGCCCGACGCCATCGACATGGCCGAGGACCGCGAGCGCTTCCGCCAGGCCATGAACGAGATCGGGCTGGCCACGCCGCGCTCGGTGATCGCCCACACGCTGGAGGAGGCCCTGGCCCAGCATCACCAGATCGGTTTCCCGACCATCCTTCGCCCGTCGTTTACTCTGGGCGGCAGCGGCGGCGGCATCGCCTACAACCGTGAGGAACTGGTTGAGATCCTCGAGCGCGGCCTGGATTTGTCGCCCACCAGCGAGGTGTTGCTGGAAGAATCGGTGCTGGGCTGGAAGGAATATGAGATGGAGGTGGTCCGCGACCGAGCCGACAACTGCATCATCGTATGCTCGATCGAGAATCTCGACCCGATGGGTGTGCATACCGGCGATTCCATCACTGTCGCGCCAGCGCAAACTCTCACCGACAAGGAATACCAGATCATGCGCGACGCCTCGCTGGCGGTGCTGCGCAAGATCGGCGTCGACACCGGCGGCTCCAATGTCCAGTTCGCCATCAATCCGTTGAACGGACAGATGGTCATCATCGAAATGAACCCGCGCGTCTCCCGCTCCTCGGCGCTGGCCTCCAAGGCCACCGGCTTTCCAATCGCCAAGGTCGCGGCCAAGCTGGCGGTCGGCTACACCCTGGACGAACTCAAGAACGAGATCACCGGTGGCCGCACCCCGGCATCGTTCGAGCCGAGCATTGATTACGTCGTCACCAAGGTACCGCGCTTCAACTTTGAAAAATTTCCGCAAGCCAACCAGCGCTTGACCACCCAGATGAAATCGGTCGGCGAAGTGATGGCCATCGGCCGAACCTTCCAGGAATCGATCCACAAGGCGTTGCGCGGACTGGAGATCGGCACCGATGGTTTCAACGAAATCCTCGACCACCAGCATCCCGACCCGCATGTCGTGCTCAAACACGAGCTGGGCATGCCCGGCCCGCAGCGGCTGTGGTTTGTCGCCGAAGCCTTCCGGCTGGGATACTCGATGGAAGCGCTGCACGAACTCACTTGGATCGACCCCTGGTTCCTGGCGCAGATTGAAGAACTGGTTCAGATCACCGGCGAGGTGCGCGCCCTGGGAGCAGCGGCCTTGCAGAACCGGGAGCGGCTATATTTTCTCAAGCGCAAGGGCTTCTCCGACAGCCGGCTGGCGACTTTGGCCGGCGTCACCGAAACCCTGGTCCGCCAACGGCGCAACGAATTCGATATCCACCCGGTCTACAAGCGGGTCGATTCCTGTGCCGCCGAATTCGCCACCAGCACCGCCTATCTGTATTCCACCTATGAGGAAGAGTGCGAGGCCGAACCGACCGACCGCGCCAAAATCATGGTGTTGGGCGGCGGCCCCAACCGCATCGGTCAGGGTATCGAGTTCGACTACTGCTGTGTCCACGCCGCCCTCGCCCTGCGCGAGGATGGCTACGAAACCATCATGGTCAACTGCAACCCGGAGACGGTGTCCACCGACTTCGATACGTCCGACCGGTTGTATTTCGAACCGCTGACCCTGGAAGACGTGCTCGAAATCGTCCGCAAGGAGCAGCCCAAGGGGGTGATCGTCCAGTACGGTGGCCAGACGCCGCTCAAGCTGGCCCGGCCGCTGGAAGCCAACGGCGTGCCGATCATCGGCACCACCCCGGACGCTATCGACCGCGCCGAGGACCGCCAGCGCTTCCAACAAATGATCGCCCAGCTCGGCTTGCTGCAACCGCCCAATCGCACCGCCCGCGAGCCCGAGGAAGCGGTGCGGCTGGCCCAGGAAATCGGCTACCCGCTGGTGGTGCGCCCTTCCTATGTGCTGGGCGGCCGGGCCATGGAAATCGTCCACCAGGAAGAGGACCTGCGTCGCTACATGACCGACGCCATGCGGGTTTCCAACGATTCGCCCGTGCTGTTGGACTGCTTTCTAAACAACGCCGTTGAGGTGGACGTGGACGCGCTCAGCGACGGGCGCGAAGTCCTCATCGGCGGCATCATGGAGCACATCGAGGAAGCCGGCGTGCATTCCGGTGATTCCGCCTGCTCGCTGCCGCCTTTTTCCCTCAGTCCGACAATTCAGGATCGGCTGCGCGAACAGGTGCGGGCAATGGCGCTGGAACTGGGCGTGGTCGGACTGATGAACACCCAGTTTGCCATTCAGGGCGACGATATCTACGTACTGGAAGTCAACCCGCGCGCTTCCCGCACCGTGCCTTATGTTTCCAAAGCCACCGGTCGGCCGCTGGCCAAAATCGCCGCCCGCTGCATGGTCGGACGCGGGCTGGCCGAGCAGGGGGTATCCGGCGAAGTGATTCCCGCCTATTATTGCGTGAAGGAAGCCGTATTCCCCTTCGTCAAATTCCCCGGCGTCGATCCCCTGCTGGGGCCGGAAATGAAATCCACCGGTGAAGTCATGGGCGTCGGGCGCACCTTCGGCGAGGCATTCGCCAAAGCCCAACTCGGCGCGGGCGACCAGTTGCCGCGCGGCGGGCAAGCCTTCATCAGCGTGCGCGATGCCGACAAACCCAAGGCGATTGAAGTCGCCCGCGACCTGCAAAGGCTCGGCTTCAAGCTGGTCGCCACCAAGGGAACCGCAGCGGCCTTGTGCGCCATCGGCCTCGCCTGCGAAACCGTCCATAAGGTGGGGGAAGGCCGGCCGCACGTCGTGGACCTGATCAAGAACGATCAGATCAATCTCATCGTCAACACGACGGAAGGCAAGCAGGCGATTGCCGATTCGTACTCCATTCGTCGCGAGGCTCTGATGCACAAAGTCAGCTACACCACCACTATCGCCGCCGCGCGGGCCACCTGCCAGGCCTTGCGCGAACTCGACAACGGGAGCGTGAACTGCCTCCAGGATCTGCACCGGGAACTGCGCGCATGACCAACAGGGTACCGATGACCACCACTGGCGCTGAAAAACTGCGCGCGGAACTGCTCCAACTGAAAACGGTGGCGCGGCCGCGGATTATCGCCGCCATCGCCGAGGCCCGCGCCCACGGCGACCTGAAGGAAAACGCCGAATACCATGCCGCTCGCGAGCAACAAAGCTTCACGGAGGGTCGCATCGCCGAAATCGAGACGAAGCTGGCCTATGCCCAGATCATCGACGTAACCGCGCTACCGCCCTCGGACAAGGTGGTGTTCGCCTCCACCGTACTGCTGGCCGAGGAGGAAAGCGAGGAAGAAAACCGCTATCAGATCGTTGGCGAGGACGAGGCGGATATCAAAGAGGGCAAGATTTCATTCAGTTCGCCTATTGCCCGGGCGTTGATCGGCAAATTCGTTGGCGACGTCGTCGATGTCCAAACGCCCGGTGGTCTGAGAACCTATGAAATCGTTGACGTACAATACGTCTGAGTCGAAACCGCGATGCATGGCGTCATCCTCGCCGCATTCCTGTTACCGGCGAACCGAGGCGCGGATGAAGCAAACGCTTGTCAGAAGAAGGTCAGATGTTTACAATCTCGATCCCGTTTAACGGGCGATTAGCTCAGTGGGAGAGCACTACCTTCACACGGTAGGGGTCGCTGGTTCGAGCCCAGCATCGCCCACCACTTCGAGATAAAAAAAGCCGTTCGCTGGAACGGCTTTTTTGCGTCCTGCCGGAAGCGCATTCGATAGAGCATTCGGCTCAAACCGGCTCCAGATCCCCTACTTGGCTCCCTTGTCGTGCTCGATCATGGCGTAGGCCGAGTGGTTGTGGATGGATTCGAAATTCTCCGACTCCACCGCATATGCCGCGACACGATCATCCTGATTCAGTTTGGCGGCAACATCGCGCACCATGTCCTCAACAAACTTGGGATTATCATAAGCCCGCTCGGTGACGTACTTCTCGTCCGGGCGCTTGAGCAATCCGTACAATTCGCAGGACGCTTCCTTTTCCACCAAGTCGATAATGTCCTCGATCCAGATAAAATCCTGGGCGCGCACGTTGACCGTCACATGCGAGCGCTGATTGTGCGCACCGTATTTGGAAATTTTCTTCGAGCAGGGGCAAAGGCTGGTTACCGGCACCACCACTTTGACGCTCATGGTCGGCTGACCATCACGGATCTCGCCGGTGAAAGTCACCTCGTAATCCATCAGGCTCCGCACCCCGGATACCGGCGCCGCCTTGTTGACAAAATACATGAAGGTCATCTCGATATGGCCGGCTTCCGCTTCCAAGCGCCCGGTCATCTCCGTCAGCATGTCCTTGAAGGAGTCCACCGAAATCTCGCGGCCGGGCACGTTCAGAATCTCCACGAAACGCGACATGTGCGTGCCCTTGAAATTGTGGGGCAGGTTCACGTACATGTTGAACATGGCGATGGTGTGTTGGTCGCCCCCGCTGCGATCGCGGACCCTGACCGGGTGGCGGATGTCCTTGATCCCCACCTTATTGATCGCCAATCGGCGGGTATCGGCGCTGCTCTGCACGTCGGGAATATGGATTACCGTCGGCATGGCCGCGGCATTCATTATCGATGGCTTCATGCAATCCTCTCGGCTACGCGCACTCGCGCGCATTTTTCAAGATCCCCGCTCCAACCAGCCCGCGGAATTTTTTAATGCCACTGGTTGGATGATCAAACTGGCGGTTAATTCCCGAGCATATTACTCGGCTATCAAGCCAAGGATCGGGCGGGCCGCATTATGCCCCAACCCGTCAGTTGCCGGAGCACGCCCTCCACATCCAAACCGCACTCGGCCAGTAGTTCGCCACGCTCGCCCTGACCCACGAAACGATCCGGTAGCCCGACATTGTAAATCGGGACCTGGATGCCTCGCGCCGCCAGACATTCGTTCACCGCGCTGCCCGCGCCGCCGGCCACCACATTCTCTTCCAAGGTCACCAGCCAGCGGTGTTCGGCGGCCAATCGCACCACGGCCGCTTCATCCAGCGGTTTGATAAAGCGCATGTTCACCACGGTGGCGTCCACCCGTTGGGCCACGGCCTCGGCCACCTCCACCATGCCGCCGAAGGCCAGCAACGCCAGATCCCGGCCGCGACGGCGGACGACGGCCTCCCCCAGCGGCAACGCCCGCATCTCCTCTCGCCGCACTTCCACGCCGGAGCCCTTGCCGCGCGGATAGCGCACCGCCGCCGGCTGGTTCAACTGGAATCCGGTATAGAGCATCTGCCAACACTCGTTCTCATCGGCCGGAGCCATCACCACCAGATTGGGAATGCAGCGCAGGTAGCTGTAATCGAAGCTGCCGGCGTGGGTCGGCCCGTCGGGTCCCACCAGTCCGGCACGGTCGATGGCGAACAGCACCGGCAAATTTTGCAGGGCGACATCGTGAATCAATTGATCGTAAGCGCGCTGCAGAAACGTGGAATAAATCGCCACCACCGGCTTGAGCCCTTCGCAGGCCAAACCGGCCGCCAGCGTAACCGCGTGCTGTTCAGCGATCGCCACATCGAAATAACGATCCGGAAAGCGCTCCGCAAACTCCACCAGCCCGGACCCTTCCCGCATGGCCGGGGTAATGCCGATCAGGCGCTCGTCCCGCTCGGCCATGGCGCACAGCCATTCCCCAAACACCTGGGTATAGCTTGGCCCACCACTCGACTTGGCCGGCTTGAGCCCACACGCCGGATCGAAGGCGCCGACTCCGTGATAGCCGACCGGCTCATCCTCGGCCAGCGGATAACCCTTGCCTTTGCGGGTGACCACATGTAGCAATCGCGGTCCTTTAAGCGCACGCAGGTTGCGCAGGGTCTGAACCAGCGTCGGCAAATCGTGGCCGTCCACCGGCCCGAAATAATTAAAGCCCAACTCCTCGAACAGGGTACCGGGAACAAACATGCCTTTGACGTGCTCCTCGGCACGGCGCGCCACCTCCAGCATGGGCGGCACCCGACTCAGCATGCGTTTGCCACCTTCGCGGACGCTGGAAAAGAACCGACCCGACAGCAGCTTGGTCAGATGGGCCGACAAGGCGCCGACATTGGGCGAAATCGACATTTCGTTATCGTTGAGCACCACCAATAGGTCGGGCTTCAGATGGCCGGCATGATTGAGCGCTTCGAACGCCATGCCGGCGGTCATGGCGCCATCGCCGATTACCGCCGCCACCTTGCGATCGCTGCCCGCCCGACCGGCGGCGATGGCCATGCCCAGCGCCGCGCTGAGCGAGGTACTGGAATGGCCGACGCCAAAGGTGTCGTAAGGGCTTTCGCAGCGCTTGGGAAAACCGGCGATACCGTCTTTGCGCCGCAGGGTTTCCATCCGGGTCCGACGGCCGGTCAGAATTTTGTGCGGATAGGTCTGATGGCCCACATCCCAAACCAGCCGATCCTCGGGCGTGTCAAAAACGTAATGCAGGGCGATGGTCAGCTCCACGGTGCCCAGATTGGCGGCGAAATGCCCCCCGGTCCTGGCCACGGTCTGGATGAGAAACTCACGCAGTTCGCGGGCCAGCTCCGGCAAGCACGCTTCGGGCAACTGCCGCAGGTCAAGCGGCGTATCGATCTGTTCCAGCAGCGGAAAAGCGGATCCGGTGGTCATCGTGACAAAGTCCATGCCCATTGGTGATTTTACGTCAGGGATACGTCGGAGCGCTTCGGCCACCCAGCGCTGCAAGCCAGCTAATAGGCGCGCTCGACGATGAAAGCGGCGAGCCAGCGTAGAGGTTCGGCCTCTGATCCCAGGGGTTCGAGGCTGGCCAGCGCTTCCTGGTGCAGCGCGCGGGCATGCTCGCGGGCACCGTCCAGCCCCAGCAGTCCGGGGTAAGTGGGTTTGTTGAGTGCCCGGTCGGCCCCTTGGGCTTTACCGAGGGTAGCGGTATCTCCGACCACGTCGAGGATATCGTCGCGAATCTGGAAGGCCAGACCGATGCATTTGGCATAGCGATCCAACCGCTCCAGAACCGCCGGTTCGACTTCCGGTTGGCTGAACGCTCCGAGCAGCACGCTGGCGCGAATCAGTGCACCGGTCTTGTGAATGTGCATATTCTCCAATTCCGCCAGCGTCAGGTCATCCCGACCGACCGCCGCCAGATCGATGGCCTGACCACCCACCAACCCACGAGAACCAGCGGCTTGCGCCAACAGGCCGAGCATCCGCATGCGGATGGCGAAATCGGGGGTCATGGCCGGATCCTGACTCAGAACCTGGAACGCCAGCGCCTGCAAGGCATCGCCGGCCAAGATCGCCAGCGCCTCGCCGAATGCCTTGTGGCAGGTCGGCCGGCCGTGGCGCAGTTCGTCGTTGTCCATCGCCGGCAAGTCGTCGTGGATTAGGGAATAGGCATGGATGAATTCCACCGCGCAAGCCGGACCGTCCAAAGACTCAAGCGCCGCGCCAACCGCCGTACCGGCCGAGTAAACCAGTACCGGCCGGATACGCTTGCCACCCCCCAGTACTGCGTAACGCATGGCTTGGTGCAGGTCGCCGGGGTGGAGATCGGCGGCTGGCAGCCGTCGGTCGAGTGCTTGGTCGGCGCGGCTCCGACAGTGCCTGATCCACTCCGTCGGCATGGCCATCAAGCCGCCGTCTCGCCGAACGGCAGGATTTCCAGGCCACCGTGTTGCTCAAGCAACTGTTCCACCTTTTGTTCGGCCAGTTGCAGGGCGGTTTGGCAGGTTCGCACCAAGGCAACCCCCTGCTCGAATCGTTGCAAGGTTTCGTCGAGGCTCAGTTCACCCTGTTCGAGCTGCGCGACCACACTTTCCAGTTCGGTCAGCGCCGCTTCGAAAGCAAGAGGGGAATGTTTCTTGGCCGTCATACCTGCCCATCCGTTTTCGGTAAGCACTTACGTTACCTTGCGGCCGGCAAACGGTCAATTTCGTGCAAACCAAAAACATGGAAAGGGCCGCTCCCTGGTCCTGCTCTCCTCCCCGGCGCCCGACCGCGAACTCCCTCGCTGGCCCGCAACCGGGCGGCGGCGCTCAAACCACCGGGTCGGCAATCTTGGGGAGAGCCGCCGGATCGGCGCCCTTGCCGGCGCGCGTCTTCCTGGCTTTGGCCTCTGCTTCCGGCACCCAGGTCAAATCCCGAATATTCCGGTCCAGTAACTCCACCTGCCGGAATAAATCCTGGATATCATCTCGATTTGGCACGCCTAAGCGATGCAGGGCGCGCGCCACCCGCCCCTGGAAAACTTCTTCCAGCTTGTTCCAGGTACCGGTCGCCCGGTCGCGGAGTTCTTCGACCTTGCCTCTCGCCACACCGATCCCATCTTCCACTTGCCCGGTTTTCCGCGCGGCGGTTTCCTTCATCCGCACGTCCACTCCCTGACCTTCCTGAACCAGAGCTTCGAACAGTCGCCCACCTTCCTGCTGGGTTCTGGCAAAGGCGCCAAGCCCCGCCAGCCAGATTTGGCGCGCGTAATCCCGGACATTGCCGGTCAGTTGATTTTCAAACAAGTTGGCTTTCATGACTATGGAACCCCTTTATACAATCGTGCAAGGCCGGCTTGCATTCCTTCGATCTCTGCTCCGCATACACGCAGAAATCCCGGTCGCGAGCCGTCTGGTAATCTTATTGGGGAAGTTAGCAGATAAAATTAGAGCACGCATACTAACCAGATGTCCGCGAAGGATAATCCGGCGGAGCCAGCGGCGAGCCGCCCTACTCGTTCCGCTGGGTAAAGCGGACGATGCGGCGGCGGTCCTGCTTGGTGGGACGGCCAATGGAATGGGGGGAACCGAATTGCAGCAGGCGTCGCTGCTCGCCGAGCGCTTCGCGGAGCTGGCGGCTCTCGGCACTCTCTTCGTACAACAGAATCGCTTCCTTGGCGGGGCCGCGCCGATCGCTGAGCGCCTTGACCATAACGATGTACTGATCAGGACCGCGCTGGATATACAGGATCTCCCCCACGCGCACGGCGTGAGCGGGTTTGATTCGCTGGCCGCCGGCATGAACCTTACCGCCGGCAACCGCTTCGGCCGCCAAAGTGCGTGTCTTGAAAAACCGAGCGGCCCACAGCCACTTATCGATCCGAATCCGGCTTTCGATATCGCCCGCGACCACCATCGACCCCACCTTGACCCAACAGCAATCAGCTTCCGCCCTGACGCTGGCTGGGGCGCTGCTCTTCATCGGGCAGGGTGATGTTCAATTCCAGAATTTCGCAGTCTCCTTCACGATCCAGATGCACCTTGACTTGACTCTGATCGATCGGCACATACTTACGCACCACCTCCAGCAGCTCCTTTTTGAGCACCGGCAGGTAGTCGGGGCTGCTGCGGCGGTTACCCCGTTCGTGCGCGACGATGATCTGTAATCTTTCCTTGGCCAGCGCCGCCGATTTGCTGGGCGGCGAGCGAAAGTAATCAAAAATGCCCATGGCTTAGTTCCCGCCAAACAGACGCTTCAGAAACCCCTTCTTCTGGGTCACGAGAAACCGATGCGGCAGGTTTTTGCCCAGGAAGCGGTCGACCAGATCGCTATAGGCGGCACCCGCATCGCTACCCTCCTCCAAAATCACGGGAACACCGGCGTTCGAGGATTGCAAAACGGTCGGCGATTCCGGAATCACACCCAACAACGAAATGCCCAGGATTTCGAGCACGTCATCCACGCCAAGCATATCGCCCCGATCAGCGCGCTCCGGCGCGTAGCGCGACAGCACCAAATGCTCCTTGACTGGTTCGTCGCCTTGTTCGGCCCGACGCGAGCGGCTGGCCAGAATGCCGAGGATGCGATCAGAATCGCGCACCGACGAAACCTCCGGATTGGTAACCACCAGCGCCTCGTCGGCGAAATACAGCGACATCAGCGCCCCTCGCTCGATGCCGGCGGGCGAGTCGCAGACGATGTAATCAAAGCTCTGCTTGAGTTCGTGCAGGATTTTCTCCACGCCTTCCTTAGTGAGCGCCTCCTTGTCGCGGGTCTGCGAGGCCGGCAGGATATATAGATTTTCCACGCGCTTGTCGCGAATCAAGGCTTGATTGAGATTGGCCTCGTTGTTGATGACGTTGATGAAGTCATACACAACCCGGCGTTCGCAGCCCATGATCAAGTCCAAATTGCGCAATCCGACATCGAAATCGATGACGGCGGTCCGGTAGCCGCGCTGGGCCAGACCGGTGGCGAAACTGGCGCTGGTCGTGGTCTTGCCCACACCCCCCTTGCCGGAAGTCACAACGATAACGGTTGCCAAGCTGCTGTTCCTACAAGTTGCGTTTTAAAAGTAATGAATTGAGTCCGACCCATTGTCAACGTAGCAGATGATCGATAATCAATCGATCATCCGCCAAATGGATCTGGGCGGCCTTACCCCAATCATCCGCACCAATCTGCTCGCTGACCCGGTAGCGGCCAGCGATCGAGATCAATTCCGCTTCCAGTCCCTGGCAGAAGATTCGCGCCTCCAGGTCGCCTTTTACCCCCGCCTGCGCGCGCCCCCGCAGCAATCCGTAAACATGGACATGTCCGTCCGCCATGATCTCGGCGCCGGCGCTAACCGTCCCCAGAATGATCAAATCGCCATTTGGAGCATAGATTTGCTGGCCCGAACGCACCGGATGGCTAACGATCAGGCCGCGCGCCGACGCCGGCTCGGCCCGTTGCTCGGGTTTTTTAACGGGGCCGGCGGAGCGGCTTTCCGGCAGCAACGGCAATCCAGCCAATCGGGCGACTGCTTGCAGTTTGGGATTGCCGTTACGGATCCCCACCGGCACCATGCCGCACCCTTTTAACAGCTCGTACAGGGCAATGAAATCCACGCCATCCCTGGATTCATCCAGCCCTTCCAGATCAATCACCACCGGAGTACTGTTGAAAAAACCGGGAGCCTGTTTGATTTTCTCTATCAAATGCCGCTCAATGGCGACTCGATCCAGTTTGAAGAGATACAGGACGGTCAGCGTGAACAGGCTACCCTTGAGTTCGAAGGGCGGCGGCTCTTCGCTGGTGAGAGGAGGAGATCGCAGCAGCATGGCGGTTGAGGCACCTTGGGCTAAACGCGTGTGTAGGGCGTTATTCTACACATCAACCGCGTTACCGGCGAACACGCATCCGGCCCCCCGCCCGGCCGTCGTTGGTGGCTCAATGATCGTGACCGTGTGGATGAACATGCCCGTGGGATAATTCCTGCTCGGTCGCGTCTCGCACTTCCAGCACCTCCACCTCGAAATTCAGATTTTTGCCGGCCATCGGGTGGTTGGCGTCCAGGACCACGCCCTGTTCGTTCACCGCCAACACCGTGAAATTCATTAGGCCGTCGGGGCTTTCGCCCTGGACTTGCATACCGGCTTGAATGGTCTCGTTCGGGGGAAACTGCTCGCGCGGCACCTCGAACACGGCTTGCGGGTTGTATTCACCGTAGCCCTCGGCGGGCGCCACCTGGACAGAGGAACTGAAACCGGCCCCATTGCCCTCCAGCGCCGCCTCCAAGCCCCGGATGATATTACCGTGGCCGTGCAGGTAAGTAAGCGGCTCGCGCCCGCGACTGGAGTCGAGAGCCACGCCCCCATCATCAGTCAAAGTGTAATGCAGCGATACGACCTTGTCTTTTTCTGCCTTCATGAGCACTCCTGTCAGGTTGAAACAAAATTGTACTATAGATCACGCTTGATGTTTTCGCCGTCCTAAACCCGGCCATCCGGTTATGCCAACATGCTGCCGCCGCTCGACCTCCCGCCAAACACAACCTAGCCTCTATACTTTAGCCATCTTTAGCTTAGGGGAAACTGCCGTGACGCCCATCTCGCCATGCACCCACCGGGCTTTCCTTGCGCTGCTACTGTCCGGATTATTCTGGCTGGGAGGCTGCGCGACGCCATCGGCGTCGTCAGGCGTCGCCGATGGCGTCGCGCACACCGCCGCGCGCCAGCGCATTCTCGGCACCGCCGAACGGCTGATCGGCACACCCTACGTGTTGGGCGGCGAATCGCCCGGCGGGGTGGATTGCAGCGGCCTGGTGCAGTACGCCTATTTGCAGGCCGGCATCCGAGTGCCGCGCACGGCGATGGAACAGTTTCGGTCGGGACGACCGCAACGCAGGGTCCTGCCCGGCGATCTGCTGTTTTTCCGTACCGGTAACAACGGCATGGTTTCACATGTCGGGATCTACGCCGGCAAGGGACAAATGATCCATGCCTCCTCCGGCAGCGGCCAAGTCCGTAAAGTCAGCCTGAAGCGGCGCTACTGGCAACAACGGCTGGTCGGAGGCGCGACGTTCCTCGGCGGCACGGCGCCGCTGGTCGGACACGCCGCGCCGACCGGCGCCGGCCCTTCCGGCTAATGCTCGAACATGGCCACCGGGTCGCCAGCGGCAAAGATCGCCAACGTGCCCGGATTCATGATCGTCCACGGCTCGTTGTCGGTCAGCGGCCGGGTCGCCACCACGGTCACGACATCGTCAGGCGTGGTTTCCGCCTGAAAATCCACCATCATGTCGGCGTCCATCAACCGAGCCTTGCCAAATGGCGCCCGCCGAGTCAGCCACGACAGTTGCGTACTGCAATGGGCATACAGGTAATGGGCGTCGCTGAGCAGGAAATTGCACACTCCGCGCGGGTTCAATTCCCGCGCCAAGGCGTGGACGTGGCGCCACAGCACTGCTGGCCGACGCGGCGGTTGGGGAAACCGGGCACGAATGCGGTCCAACAACCAGCAGAAGGCATGCTCGCTGTCGGTGCCGCCGATGGGGCGGTAAAAATGCAGTGGCAATCGCTTTACTCCCCGCAACTGACCATTGTGGGCAAACACCCAATGCCGGCCCCACAACTCGCGGCCGAACGGATGGGTGTTCTCCAGGCAGACCCGGCCGCGGTTGGCGCGGCGGATGTGACTGACCACGATCCGGCTCTTGATGGCGTAGCGCTGCACCAAACGGGCGATTTCCGATTCGGCGCTGGGATGGGGATCGTGAAAGGCGCGACAACCACGTCCCTCGTAAAAGGCGATGCCCCACCCGTCCCGATGGGGTCCGGTCCTGCCGCCACGCTGCATCAGACCGGTAAAGCTAAAACAGATATCGGTGGGCACATTGGCGCTCATCCCGAGCAATTCGCACATCTCCCATCCCCTTCTAACCCCAGTTCGGCCCCAGCGGCGACCGCCAGTCGGACGGCTCCGCCACCCCCCGCTCACGACGCAGATAGTCCAGAAACGGGTTGCTCTCCAGTTCCTGCTCCAAGGTCGTTACCGGCCCGTGGCCGCTGCATACGATCAGGTGCCCCGGCAACTCCAGCAGCCGACGCAGGCTGGCTTGCATCAGATCCGGGTCGCTCATGGGGAAATCGGTCCGGCCGACGCTGCCGGCGAACAGCGTGTCGCCGACGAAGATATAGGTGTCGTCGTAATAACAGCCCTGCCCCGGCGTATGCCCCGGCGTGGACAAAAAGCGAAAACGCAGCTCGCCGCCGAGATCAAGCGTGTCGTCGTCCCGCACTTCCCGGTCGATCCGGCCACTCGGTCGGTCAAAATCCGCCATGCCGAACAGCAGGGAACCCTGCTGGGGCAATACGTCGAACATCGGTCGCTCCAAAGCCGGCAGGTAGGTGACCGCTTCGGGGAACTCCCGCTGCAGGTCGGCCAAACCGCCGGCATGGTCGAAATGCGCGTGGGTCAACAGGATAGCCCGCAGGTTCGGGCGTGGCTGCATGCCCGCCAAGGCGTTCGCCAATTGGGGACCGTCCCCGGTATCCACCACGGCACAGACACCCGAGGACGGGTCCTCCAGCAGATAGGCGTTGACCTGGAACGCACCGAGGGTAAGACAGCGGACTTTCATGATGGCCACTCGACGATATGGTCTTCCAGTCGCCGGTTTCGCCGTTCCAACACCGCCCAACCGCACACGCTCATACCCGCCCGGCGGGTCGAGTCGGAGGCGTGGGTCCGCAGCGGATGCCAGTCCGGCAACGGCTTACGCTCCGCCCGCAACCGGTACGCGCAGGTGGACGGCAGCCAGTTTACCCGTTCCACTTCGGCCGGCGTCAGCCGCACGCAGTCGGGAACCCAGCGGAAACGGTCAGCATAACGGGTGCAACGACCGGTTCCGAGATCCAACAACCGGCAGGCGACATTGGTGTGGAACAGCTCACCCGTATCCTCATCCTCCAGCTTGTGCAGGCAACATTTGCCGCAGCCGTCACAAAGAGCTTCCCATTCGATCAACGTGAAATCAGGGAGGGATTTTTCTTCCCAAAAGAGCGGGGCGGTATCCATGGCGACCGATAAGCAAGAGGGAAAAACAGGGACGCTGGGCGGCGCCCCCAACCGGTTCAGGAATTGATGTATTCGCGCAGATTCTTGGCTTCGACGGCGGTCTCTTCGAGTTTGGCCTTCACCAAGTCACCGATGGAGACCACGCCCACCATCCTGCCGTCTTCCACCACCGGCATGTGACGGAACCGTTTGGCGGTCATCACGGCCAGCGTCTCGCCGACGGTATCGCTCGGCTTGCCAAGATAGATGTTGGTGGTCATCCAGTCTTTCACCAGCATGGTTTCGAAATCGCTTTCGCCTTCGGCGTACAGCCGTATCAAGTCGCGCTCCGTCAGGATACCCATCGGCTCACCACTGGGACCTTGCACCATCACAGACCCAACGTGTTTGGCATGCATGGTTCGGATGGCGGACCCCACCGTGCTGGCCTCCGGCACAATCACGGGCTCGCCCCCTTTGTTCTTCAGCACTTCCTTCAGTTGCATCATGGGCAGACACCTCCCTAATCATGAATTTCATTAATCATCGAGCAAGATAGCTCGTTAAAATAATTTATCAAAATTGTCGGCTTTGGCGATAGAAACCACCCGGCGGAGCCAAGCCTGCCGCAACAGGCGACGCGAACTCCACCGCGTAGTGTAGACGCTTTAGCAACCAAGCGTCAGCAACAGACCGTTCAACCGTTTCACAAAGCTGGCCGGATCTTCGAGTTGCCCCCCCTCGGCCAGCATCGCCTGCTCGAACAACAGGTGGGTCCAGTCGCCAAAACGGCCGGCGTCTGCTTCGTCCTTCAGCCGGGCGACCAGCGGGTGATGGGGATTCAATTCCAGGTGCGGCTTACTGACCGGCACGTTCTGACCCGCCTCGCGCAGCAGGCGCTCCAGGTGGGCGCTAAGCGCGTATTCGTCCACCACCAGGCAGGCCGGGGAGTCGGTCAGCCGCGAGGAAACCCGCACTTCGTTGACCTTGTCGCCCAGCACGTCCTTGACTCTGGTTAGCAAATCCTTGAACTGATCCTCGGCCTGCTTCTGCTCCTGTTTTTCCTCCTCCGAAGCGATCTTGTCCAAATCCAGCGCACCCTTGGCGACCGACTGGAAATGTTTGCCTTCGAACTCGGCCAGGTGCGACATCAGCCACTCGTCCACCCGATCGGTCAGCAACAAAACCTCCAGGCCTTTCTTGCGGAAGACTTCCAGGTGCGGGCTGTTTTTGGCGGCGGCGAAGCTGTCGGCGCTAATGTAGTAAATCTTGTCCTGTCCTTCCTTCATCCGGCCGACGTAGTCCGCCAGCGCGATGGTTTGCTCGGCGTTGTCGTTGTGGGTCGAGGCAAAGCGCAGCAGTTTGGCGATTTGCTCGCGATTGCCATAATCCTCCGCCGGCCCTTCCTTGAGGACCCGCCCAAAATCTTTCCAGAACTTGCCGTATTTCTCAGCGTCGTTGGCCGCCATGTCCTCCAGCAGTCCCAGCACTTTCTTGACCGATCCGCCACGAATGCTGTCCACGATTTTGCTGCTTTGCAGGATTTCGCGGGAGATGTTGAGCGGCAGGTCGTTGGAATCGATGACGCCGCGCACGAAGCGCAAATAACGCGGCATCAGATGCTCGGCGTCGTCCATGATGAACACCCGCTGCACGTACAGCTTCACCCCGTGACGCTGTTCGCGATCCCATAGATCGAATGGAGCGCGCGCCGGGATAAACAGCAGCGAGGTGTATTCCAGCTTGCCCTCGACCCGGTTGTGGGTCCAGGCCAGCGGGTCTTCGAAGTCGTGGCCGACATGCTTGTAAAACTCCTTGTACTCCTCGTCCTTGATTTCCTGTTTGGGCCGCGCCCACAGCGCCGCCGCCTGATTGATGCGCTCCTCTTCGATGGTCGGCGGCGCGTCCTTGTCTTCGCTGAATTTTTCTACCGGCATCATTACCGGCAGCGTGATATGGTCGGAATACTTGGTGATGATGGAGCGCAACTGCCACTCGTTCAGCAGATCGCTCTCATCCTCGCGCAGATGGAGAATCACCTCGGTGCCGCGCGCGGGTTTTTCAATGGTTTCCAGCGTGTACTCGCCCTCGCCGGCGGATTCCCAAAGCACCCCGTGTTCCGGCCCCATGCCGGCGCGGCGGGTGCGCAGCGTGACCTTGTCGGCCACGATGAAGCTGGAGTAGAAACCGACGCCAAACTGGCCAATCAGGTTGGCGTCTCGGGACTGATCGCCGCTCAGCTTCTGCATGAACTGGCGGGTACCGGAACGGGCGATCGTACCGATGTTGTCGATGACCTCCTGCCGATCCATGCCGATACCGTTATCGGACACGGTGATGGTGCGCGTGTCCTTATCGAAACTCACCCGGATTTTCAGGTCGGGATCGCTCTCGTACAAAGCACCGTCGGTGAGGGCCTCGAAGCGCAATTTATCGCAGGCGTCGGAGGCGTTGGAGATCAGCTCGCGGAGGAAAACCTCCTTGTGTGAATACAGGGAATGCGCGACCAGGCGCAGCAACTGCTGCACCTCGGCCTGAAAACCAAGGGTTTCCTTATGGGCTTCGACGGTCATGGGGAACGGTCTCCTGGGTGGTGTTCGTATGCCAGGAGCGGATATGAGGGCGGCTGAGGGGATTTCAAGCGGCCAGATCGTCCACACCCTCATGCCGCAGCAACCAGCGCTTGATGACTAGGGGATCGCCGGTGACTTCGCCCGCGTAACCGCCCAATCCCTGTCGGGCCACCACTCGATGGCAGGGAATGAGAACCGGGATCGGATTGCTCCGGCAGGCTCCGCCGATGGCGCGGGCGGCGGTGCCGAGTCGCGCCGCCAACTCGCCGTAGGTCAGCACCGTCCCCGGTGGAATGGTTTGAAGCGCTTTCCACACCCGTTGCTGAAACGCGGTGCCTCCAGGCAACAACGCAACCGTAAACGGGGTGCGAGAATCGCGAAAATAGGCTTGCAACTGGGTCGTGACAGCCTGGGTTGCGGCATCCGCCGGCACCAGTTCGGGGGTATCGACGGGCAGGTAATCGAGTTCGCTCACCGCCTCGCCGGCCATGCGGATGCCGATCTTGCCCAGCAGCGGCACGGCAATAATCGCCTGATAGGCATCGGTCGCGATCATGTTTAACCCTCGCGCGGAACGTAGCGCAGCCAGTCGCGGCCAGCGTCGCCGTAAACGATGAAGTACGGATTCAGCAGCGAGTCGCGCGTGTTGTAGCGCAGTGGCTCGCCCGTCTCCGCCGATACCACCCGGCCTCCGGCCGCTTCGACGATGGCTTGCGCGGCGGCGGTGTCCCACTCCGAGGTCAGACCCAGCCGGGGATACACATCCGCCGCACCCTCCGCGACTCGGCAAAACTTGAGCGAACTACCGATGGTGACCAGGTGGTGCGCGCCCAAGGCGGCGACGAAGGCCCGCAATCCCGCGCCCCCGTGAGTTTTGCTGCCGGCCACCCGCACCGGTTCGCCCGCCCGCAGCCGTCTAACCGAGATCGGTCGCGGCGACTGACCCGGTTCGGCGCGGAACGCGCCGTGACGGCGCGCGGCAAAATAGCACACTCCGGTCACCGGCGCCCGCACCACCCCGAGCACGGGTTCATGGTCTTCGATCAGGGCGATGTTGACGGTAAACTCGCCGTTGCGCTTCACGAATTCCTTGGTGCCGTCCAACGGGTCCACCAGCCAATAGCGTCGCCATTGCGACCGTTCGGCGAACGGCACGGCCGCCGATTCCTCGGACAGGATGGGAAGGTCGGGCGTCAAGCGCCGCAGGCCGGCGGTAATGGCATGATGGGCAGCCAAGTCGGCGGCGGTCAGCGGGCTGTCGTCGTCCTTGGCGGTTACCCCGAACGCGGTGGCGTATACCTCCAGGATGCGCTCGCTGGCTTCCGCCGCCAGCACCCGGACCGGCTCCAGCCAATTCTTCAACCATGGGTCGTGCATGTCACCCTCCCGCCCCCAACCCCCTCCTTGAGGAAGAGGATCGCCAATAAAAAGGGGCGACCCTGGAAGATCGCCCCATCGCCGGTCGTCGCCGTCCGTGAGTTTAACGCAACTTTTCCTTGATGCGGGCCGCCTTGCCTTCCAGACCGCGCAGGTAGTACAGCTTGGCGCGACGCACGTCGCCCCGGCGTTTGACGCTGATGTCGGCGATCACCGGACTGTAGGTTTGGAACACTCGTTCCACGCCCTCGCCATGGGAAATTTTGCGCACGGTAAACGCCGAGTTCAGGCCACGGTTGCGTTTGGCGATGACAACCCCTTCGAAGGACTGCAAGCGCTCGCGGTTGCCCTCCTTCACCTTAACCCGCACCACCACGGTATCGCCGGGATTAAAGGCCGTGATCTCGTGGTTCATTTGTTCGCGTTCGAATTCTTCCACCAGTTTGCTCATGACACTACGCTCCACGTTGCTTCAGGAGGTTGTCCGGCGGCGCCGGCGCTCCCCGTTTCTCTTGGTATTCGCAAATGAATTCATCCAGCAACGCCCGATCTTCGGCGGCCAGCCGCCGCCGGGCCAACAGATCAGGCCGTCGCAGCCAGGTCCGCCCCAAGGCCTCGCGCCGCCGCCAGCGGGCGATGGCGGCATGATCGCCGCTCAGCAGCACCGCCGGCACCCGCCGCCCTTCAATCTCTTCGGGCCGGGTGTAGTGCGGGCAGTCCAGCAATCCGTCCATGAACGAGTCCTGCTCGGCCGATTCGCTGTCGTTCAGCGCCCCCGGCAACAGCCGGGCCACGGCGTCGATCAACACCAGCGCCGCCAGTTCGCCGCCGCTGAGCACGTAATCGCCGATGGACCATTCCTCGTCCACTTCGGTTGCGATCAGCCGCTCGTCGATGCCTTCATAGCGGCCAGCCAGCAAAATCAGTCTTGTTTCCCGCGCCAGCTCCCGCGCGCCATCCTGGGTCAGCGGCCGACCCTGCGGGCTGAGATAAACCGTTTTTCCCGGTGCCTGCGCCGCCGCCCTGGCCCGTTGCAGGGTATCGCGCAGCGGTTGCACCTTCATCACCATGCCCGGACCACCGCCGTAGGGCCGGTCGTCCACGGTGCGATGACGATCATGGGCATCGTCGCGCGGATCCCAGACCGCCACCCGCAACAGCCCGCGCTCGACTGCCCGCCCGGTGACCCCAAAGCGGAGCAGAGTTTCGACCATCTCGGGAAACAGGGTGACCACGTCCACGCGCATCGCCGCGTTCCCTAGCATGTCTCTCCCCCCGTGGGAGAGCGCTTGGGATTGAGGGGATTCAAAAATCCGGCTCCCAGTCCACCCGCAACAAGCGCTGTTCGAGGTCGATTTCAACCACCACCTGGCCCCGCACGAACGGCAGCAATCGCTCCCGTTCCCCTTTGACCACCACTACATCGTTGGCGCCGGTGGCGAACACGGAGGCGACCGTGCCTAAATCGACCCCGCTCAGCGTCACCACCCGCAACCCTTCCAGATCCGCCCAGTAATACTCGCCCGGTTTGGGTGGCGGCAGTTGTGAGCGGCGCACCGCGATTTCGCTCTGCAACAACATCGTGGCTTGGTCACGGTCGTCGCAGCCGGCGAACTTCAGCACCACACCCGGCCCGTGGGCGCGGCCGGCCTCGATTTCAAAAGGCCGCCACTCGCCGTCGCGATGCAAAAACACCGGGTTGTAGTGGACGATTCCCGCGCGCGGTTCGGTGTGGGAGAACACCCGCACCCAGCCCTGCACGCCGAACAGGCCGGACACCCGGCCCAGCACCACCCAATCCGACATCGCGGCGGCGCCGGTTTCGCGACTTCAGCCCTTACTGAACCTGCTGCTGCTGGCGGGTCTGTTCCTTAATCAGGCTGACCACCCGCTCGGACGGCTGCGCGCCGTTACCCAGCCAATACTGCAAGCGCTCCTGATTCAGGTTCAAACGCGCTTCGCTACCGCTGGCGATCGGGTTGAAAAAACCGATACGTTCGATGCAGCGACCGTCGCGCCGGTTGCGGCTATCGGTCACGACCACGGTGTAAAAGGGGCGCTTCTTGGCGCCGCCGCGGGACAGGCGGATAGTAACCATGCGCTGCGAATACCTCTTGCGAATTCCGATTTTCCGGTAGATGAAGGAGCTGCCCGCACGGGGCGGCTGGATAAAGCAGGAAATAGTATCCGAAATTTCCAGTGTTTGAAACCGTTAGGAACAGTTGATCATTGGCTCCATTGCCGGAGAGATCCTCCGTTCTACCGCTTCAGTGGCGGCAACCCGCCCATCGGCAGCCTACCCTGCAGGCCGCGCATCATCTTCATCAACCCGCCACCCTTCATTTTCTTCATCATTTTTTGCGCCTGATCGAACTGCTTGAGCAGACGGTTCACATCCTGAATCAGGGTACCGGAACCGGCGGCGATGCGGCGCTTGCGCGAACCTTTGATCATGTCCGGGAAGCGACGTTCCCGCGGGGTCATCGAATTGATGATGGCAATCAACCGGTTGACCTCCTTGTCCGCCGCCTGATCCTTGAGCGCCGCCGGCGCGGCGTTGAAACCCGGCATCTTTTCCAACAGGCTGGCGATACCGCCCATCTTCGCCATCTGTTCCATCTGCTCGCGGAAATCTTCCAGATCGAAACCCCGCCCCTTCTGGACCTTCTGGGCCAGCTTGAGCGCCTTGTCCTTATCGACCTTCTGCTCCATCTCTTCGACCAGGCTCAGCACGTCGCCCTTGCCGAGAATGCGCGAGGCCACCCGATCGGGAAAGAACGGCTCCAGCGCGGCGGTCTTCTCGCCGACGCCGAGAAATTTGATCGGCCGGCCGGTGATCTGACGGATCGACAGCGCCGCGCCGCCGCGGGCGTCGCCGTCGGTCTTGGTCAGCACCACGCCGGTCAGCGGCAGGGCGGCGTTGAAGGCCTGCGCGGTATTGGCGGCGTCCTGCCCGGTCATGCTGTCCACCACGAACAAGGTTTCGATGGGATTCAGGGCCGCGTGCAGCCTTTGAATCTCGGTCATCATCTCGGCATCGACATGCAAGCGGCCGGCGGTATCGACGATCAGCACCTCGACGCCGTGCAGGCGGGCATGATCCAGCGCCTGGCGGGCGATGGCTTCCGGTGCCTGCCCGGGGTCGCTGGGAAAAAACTCCGCGCCGACCTCGTCAGCCAGCTTGCGCAACTGCTCGATGGCCGCTGGCCGGTACACGTCGCAACTCACCACCATCACTCTCTTGCGCTGGCGCTCCTTCAACCAGCGGGCCAGCTTGGCGGCGCTGGTGGTTTTGCCGGAGCCCTGCAAGCCCGCCATCAGCACCACCGCCGGCGGCTGGACCCGCAGGTTCAGTTCGGCGTTGGCCTCGCCCATGGTTCGGATCAGTTCTTCGTGGACGATCTTGATCAGCACTTGGCCGGGGGTCAGACTGAGCAGCACCTCCTCGCCGATCGCCCGCTCGCGCACCCGGTTGATAAACTCGCGCACCACCGGCAGCGCCACATCCGCTTCCAGCAGCGCCATGCGCACCTCGCGCAGGGCATCCTTGATGTTGTCCTCGGTTAGGCGGCCTTGGCCGCGCAGGTTCTTGACGGTGAGCAACAAGCGTTCGCTGAGATTTTCGAACATGCGGGAAACCTTGATTCAAAATCGGAAAAGAGTGGAGGATTATAGGGAGAATCGCCCGGCTTGGCGCGGCGCGCTTCAAGCCGTCGTCGTTCCATGCCATCATGGTTGCGAATAATTGGATTTGCACGGAATCCCAATGAACGCGGTCACTGGCGGTCTGGCCGCCCTGCTCTACCTGCTTGCCGGCGGACTGCTGGCCGTGCGGCTGGCGCGCGCCGGCGGCGCGGCGGTGTCCAAGGGCGGTCCACTGGCCCTGGGCTGGGGCGCGACCATCCTGCACGCCATGATCCTGGCTCAGACCGTATTCCAACCCGCCGGCCTCAATCTCGGCTTCTTCAACGCGCTATCGTTCACCGGCTGGCTGATCAACGTGGTTCTGCTGGCGGCGGCGATGGTGCGGCCGGTCGAGAACCTCGGCATCATCGCGCTGCCGTTCGGCGCGCTGACGCTGGTGCTCGGCCGGTCGTTCGCCACCGAACGCATCGTCGCCGACCCCGGGCAATGGCCGCTGGAACTACACATTCTCATCGCCATCCTGGCCTATTCGCTGCTGGCGCTGGCGGCGGCCCAGGCGGCGCTGCTGGCCGTCCAGGAACGGCGCCTGCGTCGCCGCCAGCCCGGCGGTTTTCTGCGCGGCATCCCGCCGCTCACCGCGATGGAATCCCTGCTGTTTCAGATGATCGGCGCCGGCTTCGTCCTGCTCAGCATCACTCTGCTCAGCGGCCTGCTGTTCCTCAAGGATATTTTCGCCCAGCACCTGGTTCACAAAACCGTGCTGTCCTTCATCGCCTGGGGGGTGTTCGGGGTGCTGCTGTGGGGCCGCTGGCGCTTCGGCTGGCGCGGCCGCACCGCCATCCGCTGGACCCTGAGCGGCTTTGCGTTTCTGGCTCTGGCCTACTTTGGCAGCAAACTGGTGCTGGAATTGATCCTGCAACGCTACTGAACGCTCACGCTTGCGCCCTGGCCGAACCGCTCCGGTTCGGCCGACGGCTTGACAGCATGCGCCGGCAACTCGTAAATACGTTTCATCCACTCAAACCAAGGTTTCGCGATTTGGACGATCTTCATATTGGCGTGTTGTGCGTCGCTCTGGTCCTTCTCATCGGCTGTTCCGCCTTTTTCTCCAGCTCCGAAACCGGACTGATGACCCTCAATCGCTACCGCCTGCGCCACCGCGCCCGGGAAGGCCACAAGGCCGCGCTGCGCACCAGCCGGCTGCTGGAGCGGCCGGACCGGCTGATCGGCATCATTCTGCTCGGCAACAACTTCGTCAACATTCTGGCATCTTCGCTGGCCACCATCATCGCCATCCACTTTTTGGGCGAGGCCGGCATCGTGGTTTCCACCATCGCCCTGACGCTGGTCCTGCTGGTGTTTGGCGAAGTCGCGCCCAAGACGCTGGCGGCCCTGCATCCCGAACGTATCGCCTTCCCCGCTTCCGCGGTGCTGGCGCCGCTGCTCAAGGTATTTTACCCGCTGGTGTGGCTGACCAACGCGGTGGCCAACAGCCTGCTACGGCTGTTCCGGGTGGCGATTCAGACCTCCAGCCAGCATTCGCTGAGCGCCGAGGAATTGCGCACGGTGGTGCTCGAAGCCGGGGTGATGATTCCCAAGCGGCATCAAACCATGCTGCTGGGCATCCTGGAGCTGGAGGAAATCACCGTCAACGACATCATGGTGCCGCGCAACGAAGTGGAAGGCATCGATCTGGAAGACGACTGGGCGGAGATCGTCGCCAAACTGACCCGCAGCCCCTACACCCGCATGCTGGTCTACCGCGACACCTTCGATCAGGTGATGGGATTCCTGCACCTGCGCAAGGTGCTCAACACGATGATGCAGAAGCCGGATTTCAACCGGGCCGATCTGGAGAGCCTGATCCGGGAACCCTATTTCATCCCCGAAGGCACCTCGCTGACCCGGCAGTTGCTCAACTTTCAGCAGTTGCGCCGACGCGTCGGGCTGGTGGTTGACGAGTACGGCGAAGTGCTGGGGCTGGTGACGCTGGAGGATATCCTGGAAGAGATCGTGGGCGAATTCACCACCGATCCCGCCGCCATCGGCAAGCGCAACCTGGTCCCACGCGCCGACGGCGGCTACATGGTGGATGGTCGCACTTCGGTCCGCAGCCTGAATCGGGCGCTGGACTGGAAACTGCCGACCGATGGTCCGCGCACCCTCAACGGCCTGATCATGGAGCACCTCGAAACCATCCCCGAACCCGGCACCCGGCTGTCGCTGATGGGTCATCTGACCGAGATCGTGGAAATCTCCGGCAATCGGGTCAAAACCGCGGTCATCTGGCCGACCGCGGAAGTGGGGCCGGCGGCGGCGGGCTAACCGCCGCGTCCATCGGCTCTTCCCGCCGCCGATTCGCCAACCAGACCCAGTCCTCGATGTCGTTCTCCGGCTGGTACTCGGCCACTGCTTCCCGCAGGATCGCCCGCACGGTCGGATAGTCGAAGGCGCGCGAGGCGGCGGCGAGCCGCTCCAGGCAGTCTCGAACCACCGGCCACGACAAACTGCGTTCGCAAGCCCGGCGGATCATCGGGTGCTCGGTGGCCAGATCGCCGCTGCCGATCAGCAGTTCCTCGCGCAGTTTCTCGCCGCTGCGCAGGCCGGTGAAACGGATTTCGATATCGCCCTCGGGTTGGTCAGCGTCCCGCACTTCCAGCCCGGACAGTCGGATCATCCGCCGCGCCAGGTCGAGAATCCGCACCGGCTCGCCCATGTCGAGCAGGAACACATCGCCGCCCTGGGCCAGGGCACTGGCCTGAACCACCAATTGCGCCGCCTCGGGGATGGTCATGAAGTAGCGCTCCACCTCGGGATGAGTCACCGTCACCGGTCCGCCCTTGCGGACCTGCTCGCGAAACAGCGGCGCCACCGAACCGGAAGAATCCAGCACGTTGCCAAAGCGAACCATGCACAGCCGAGTGGGACCGCCCTCCCCCGCCAACCCTTGCAGGATCAGCTCCGCCAGCCGTTTGGTGGCGCCCATCACGTTGGTCGGGCGCACCGCCTTGTCGCTGGAGATCAGCACGAAGGTCCCGACCCCGGCGGCGATGGCGGCCTCGGTGGCGCGCCAAGTGCCGAACACATTGTTCTGCACCCCCTCGATGGGGTTGCGTTCGACGATCGGCACATGCTTATAGGCCGCCGCGTGGTAAACGGTCTCGACCTGAAAGCGCTCCATGGCCACTTGCAGCCGGCGCTGGTGGA
>CAVOGC010000055.1:0-326882 GCA_963695105.1 uncultured Gammaproteobacteria bacterium
TGCTGACCTTGCCGCGAGGGATCGCGTCCTTGACGCTGACCTTGATGACGTCACCAATATGCGCGTACCGGCGGTGGGAGCCTCCCAGCACCTTGATGCACATCAGCCGGCGGGCGCCGCTGTTGTCGGCGACATCCAACATCGTTTGCATCTGAATCATGGTTCTACATTCCGTTCACGGATTTTGGAAAACGCCTGCCGTGTCGGGCGCCCCGGCCCGGCTGCGGCGGCTATTGCGCGCGCCGGACCACATCGACCAACATCCAGGATTTGGACTTGGCCAAAGGCCGGCATTGTTTGATGGTCACCATATCGCCTTCATGGCACTGATTGTGCTCGTCGTGAGCGTGGAGCTTGGTGGTCCGGCGGATGTATTTGCCGTAAACTGGATGTTTGACCAACCGCTCGATGGCCACCGTGATGGTCTTGTCCATCTTGTTGCTCGTCACGCGCCCAGTCAGGGTGCGCTCCACCTGATTTTCCGCCGTCATGCCTGGCCCGCCTTTTCGCTCAACACCATTTTGACCCGCGCGATATTGCGTCGCACCTGTTTGAACAGATGGGACTTGCTCGCTTGGCCGGTGGCTTTCTGCATCCGCAGGTTGAAATGCTCGCGCAGCAGCGCCAGCAGTCTCCTGTTTCAGTTCATCCGCGCTCTTGCGCCGCAGTTCGCTCGCATTCATCACATCACCGTTCGGGTCACGAAGACCGTCCGCACGGGGAGTTTGGCCGCCGCCAGGCGGAACGCCTCGCGGGCGATGGCTTCGGACACCCCTTCCACTTCATACAGCACGCGGCCGGGCTTGATCCTGGCCACCCAGTACTCGACGTTGCCCTTACCGCTGCCCATGCGCACTTCCAAAGGCTTCTTGGTGATGGGCTTGTCCGGGAAAATGCGGATCCACACCTTGCCGCCACGCTTGATATAGCGATTGATGGCCCGACGGGCAGCCTCGATCTGGCGGGCGGTCAACATCCCGCGGGTCGTGCATTTCAGCCCGTACTCGCCGAAACTGACGTGGGTGCCGCTGGTGGCAACGCCGGTGTTGCGCCCCTTGCGCTGCTTGCGAAATTTGGTTCTTTTCGGCTGTAGCATATTCTGTCTCGTTTATAAACAAGGAACTCCGCGGCGTGGCGCGGAGTTCCGCAACAACTCCAGACGTTCAACCGGCCGCCGCCTTCTCGAGCTTCGCCTCGCCCTGTCGGTCGAAACCGAACACTTCACCCTTAAAGATCCAGACCTTGATACCGATCACCCCGTAGGTGGTCCTGGCTTCGGCGAGGCCGTAATCGACATTGGCGCGCAGGGTATGTAGCGGCACCCGTCCTTCACGGGTCCATTCGCTACGGGCGATTTCGGCCCCGTTCAACCGACCGGAAACTTGTATCTTAATCCCTAGCGCCCCCAAACGCATAGCGTTGGCAACCGTGCGCTTCATCGCCCGGCGGAACATGATGCG
Organism: uncultured Gammaproteobacteria bacterium; assembly: GCA_963695105.1. GTDB lineage: Bacteria > Pseudomonadota > Gammaproteobacteria > Competibacterales > Competibacteraceae > Competibacter. Next base: position 1,461 of record CAVOGC010000055.1, read on the forward strand.
CCGCTCCAACTGCTGGGCCACACCTTCGGCCACCAGTTGGGCGTCCAGCTCCGGCTTACGGATTTCCTCGATGTTGATCTGCAGATCCTTGACCTCCAAACCCATCATCCGGGCGACAGCCTTACGCAGCGCTTCGATGTCCTCGCCTTTCTTGCCGATTACCACGCCCGGACGAGCGGTGTGGATGGTGATGCGCGCCAACCGGGCTGGCCGCTCGATCTGAATCCGGCTGACCGAGGCGTTGGCCAGCTTTTTCTTCAAAAACTGGCGCACCCGCAGGTCGGTTTCCAGTAGCTCGGGGAAGCTTTTGCTATTGGCGTACCATTTGGAAGTCCAGTCGGACGCGATGCCTAGCCGTATCCCTGTGGGGTTGACTTTCTGACCCATAATCGTTCTCGCTCCTACTCGGCTACGGTCACGGTGATGTGACTGGTGCGCTTGACGATGCGATTGCCGCGGCCTTTGGCCCGGGCATGCATCCGCTTCAGCAGCGGGCCGCCATCCACGCAGATGGTGGCCACCTTCAACTCGTCGATATCGGCGCCTTCGTTGTGCTCGGCGTTGGCGATGGCTGACTCCAACACGCTCTTGATCAGTTGGGCCGCCTTCTTGTTGCTGAACGCCAGAATCCGCAGCGCTCGATCCACCGGCAGGCTGCGAATCTGGTCGGCCACTAACCGGGCTTTCTGCGGTGAGATCCCGACATTTTTCATGACAGCGACAGCTTGCATTGACTCGCCTCCTTACTTGGACTTTCTGTCGGCCGCATGACCGCGATAGGTGCGGGTAGCGGCAAACTCGCCCAGCTTGTGGCCGATCATGTTCTCGGTGACCAGAATCGGCACATGCTGACGGCCGTTATGCACGGCGATGGTTAGCCCAATCATATCCGGCAAAATCATCGAACGACGCGACCAGGTTTTGATCGGCCGCTTGGCATTGGTGGCAACCGCCTGCTCCACTTTTTTAATCAAGTGAAGATCGACAAACGGTCCTTTTTTAATCGAACGTGGCACCTTACTTATCCTCTTGGTTGCATGCCCCCGGTTCGGCGGGGCGGCCGTCCGGCCCAAGGCCGTCCGGCCTCTGCATTATTTCGCTTTTCGCCGGCGCACGATGAACTTGTCGGTGCGCTTGTTCGAGCGGGTCTTGTAGCCCTTGGTCGGCACGCCCCACGGCGACACCGGATGCCGGCCACCCGAGGTGCGACCTTCACCACCACCGTGTGGATGGTCCACCGGATTCATGGCCACGCCGCGCACGGTGGGTCGAACGCCCACCCAACGCTTGGCGCCGGCCTTGCCCAGCGAGCGCAGGTTGTGTTCCTCGTTGCCAACTCCGCCGATGGTGGCCTTGCAATCCACATGGACCTTGCGAATCTCGCCGGAACGCAACCGCAGGGTGGCGTAGATGCCTTCGCGAGCGACCAGTTGCACCGATGCACCGGCGCTGCGCGCCAATTGCGCGCCCTTCCCGGGCCGCAGCTCCACGCAATGCACCTGACTGCCAACCGGAATGTTCCGCAGCGGCAGGGCATTGCCCGGCTTGATCGGCGCCGCCGGCCCAGACATCAGCATAACGCCGGCGCCGACATCGCGCGGAGCGATGATGTAGCGACGCTCGCCGTCGGCATACAGCAGCAGCGCAATGTGCGCGCTGCGGTTCGGATCGTATTCGAGCCGTTCGACCCGCGCCGGGATATTGTCCTTGTCGCGCTTAAAATCGACCAGCCGGTAATGTTGCTTGTGGCCGCCGCCCTGATGCCGGGTCGTGATGCGGCCCATATTGTTGCGCCCGCCGTTGCGAGTCTGCTTTTCCAGCAGCGGCGCGTGGGGCCGGCCCTTGTGCAAGTGCGGGCTGACAACTTTGACTACAAAGCGCCGGCCGGGCGAAGTCGGTTTGGTCTTTACGAGAGGCATGGGATTTCACCTTTTATTCATATAGCGGGGCGGCGAGCGCTCAATCACTCCGCCATCATGAAGTCGATTTCATTGCCGGCTTCCAGGGAAACGTACGCTTTCTTCCAATCCGAACGCCGCCCGTAAGTAGCCCCGAACCGTTTGCGCTTGCCCTTAACGTTGACGACCGTGACGCCCTTGACCTTGACTTTAAACAGCAACTCCACCGCATCCCGGATTTCCGGCTTGGTGGCATCCAGGGTCACTTTAAACACCACTTGGTTGTATCGCTCGGCCACCCGGTTACTTTTTTCCGAGACATGCGGGGCCAGCAGAATCTTCAGTAGACGTTCCTGGTTCATGCCAACCACTCCCCGACGCGCTGCAAAGCGCCCGCCGTCATCAATACCTTTTCGGAACCCACCAGGCTGACCGGGTCCAGGCCGATCACATCGCTCACCGCCACATCGGGCAGGTTGCGCGCCGACAGATGCAGATTGAGATCGACGTTTTCGGTCACCACCAGCACGCGGCCTCGATCAGCCAAACCCAGCGCCCGCATCCGCTCGATCATATGCTTGGTTTTGATTTCCGGAACATCCAGCGCGTCCACCACCAGTAACCGGTCCTGGCGCAGCAGTTCAGAGAAAATGGCGCGCATGGCGGCACGATACATTTTTCGGTTGACTTTCTGCGAGTGATCCTGCGGCCTGGCCGCGAAGGTCACGCCGCCGCCCCGCCACAATGGGCCACGGGTGGTGCCGGCGCGGGCGCGACCGGTTCCTTTCTGCCGAAACGGTTTAGCGCCGCCGCCCCTGACCTGAGCACGATTTTTCTGTGCGCGGGTGCCGGAGCGGGCGCCGGCCAGATAGGCCACCACCACCTGATGCACCAGCGCCTCGTTGAACGGCCGAGCAAAGGTCTCATCGGCAACCGTGAGTTGGCCGGACGCCGCGCCGCTCGCGTTCTTGACCTGAAGTTCCATATCGCCTCCTTACCGGCGCGCCTTCACGGCGGGTCGAATCATCACATCGCCACCCTTGGCGCCGGGCACCGAACCCTTGATCGCCAGCAGGTTGCGCTCCACATCCACCCGGACGACTTCCAGGTTTTGCGTGCAGCGCCGCACCGCGCCCAGGTGGCCGGCCATCTTCTTACCCTTGAATACCCGGCCGGGGCTCTGGTTCTGCCCGATGGAGCCGGGGGCGCGGTGGGACAGCGAATTGCCGTGGCTGGCGCGCTGACTGCGGAAATGATGGCGCTTGATGGCGCCGGCGAAGCCCTTGCCGATGCTGGTGCCGGTCACATCGACCTTCTGACCGGCCTGAAACAAATCCACTTTGAGTTCGGCGCCCACATCGATCCCGGCGCCCTCGTCCTCCGCCAGACGAAATTCCCACAGGCCACGACCCGCCGCGACGCCGGCCTTGGCGAAATGACCGACCATGGGCTTGGTTACCCGGCTGGCGCGGCGGCTGCCGACCGTCACCTGCAGGGCACGGTACCCGTCGGTTTCCTCGGTCTTAACCTGCGCAACGCGGTTGGGCTCGACTTCAATCAGAGTGACGGGAATCGAGACGCCTTCTTCCGTGAAAACACGAGTCATACCGGCCTTGCGGCCGATGAGTCCGATTGCCATTTTTATTTCCTTCTACCTAATCACGACTTCAGGTCAGAGGAAGGGAAGGCTGCCCCTCATGACCCGGACTTGAATGCTTAGTTGAGCTTGATTTGCACGTCCACACCGGCGGCGAGATCGAGCTTCATCAGCGCGTCGACCGTCTTGTCGGTGGGATCGACGATATCCATCAGCCGCTTGTGAGTGCGCAGCTCATACTGATCGCGGGCATCCTTGTTGACGTGCGGCGAGACCAGCACCGTGAAGCGCTCGATCTTGGTCGGCAGCGGAATGGGGCCGCGAACCTGGGCGCCGGTGCGCCGGGCGGTCTCGACGATTTCCCGCGCCGACTGATCGATCAACCGGTGGTCGAACGCCTTGAGGCGGATGCGAATACGTTGGCTGGTGGCGGTCATGGCGCTCACTCGATCACTTTAGCGACGACGCCGGCGCCGACGGTGCGCCCACCCTCGCGGATGGCGAAGCGCAGGCCCTCGTCCATGGCGATCGGCGCGATCAGGCTGACCACGACCCGCACGTTGTCGCCGGGCATGACCATCTCCACCCCTTCGGGCAGGTCGACCGAGCCGGTGACGTCGGTGGTGCGGAAGTAGAATTGCGGCCGGTAGCCCTTGAAAAATGGCGTGTGCCGCCCGCCTTCTTCCTTGCCCAGGACGTAGACTTCGGCTTCGAAGTGGGTGTGCGGGGTGATGGTGCCGGGCTTGGCCAGCACTTGGCCGCGTTCGACGTCGTCGCGCTTGGTGCCGCGCAGCAGAACCCCGACGTTGTCGCCGGCTTCGCCCTGGTCCAGCAGCTTGCGGAACATTTCAACCCCGGTGCAGATGGTTTTGACCGTGGGGCGGATGCCGACAATGGCGACTTCCTCGCCGACCTTGACCTTGCCGCGTTCGATGCGGCCGGTGACCACGGTGCCGCGCCCGGAGATCGAGAAGACGTCTTCGATCGGCATCAGGAAGGGTTTGTCGATTTCGCGCTGCGGTTGCGGGATGTAGGCGTCCATGGCCTCGACCAGCTTGTGGATCGAGGGCTCGCCCAGCGCGCTTTGGTCGCCTTCCAGCGCCTTGAGCGCGCTGCCGGTGACGATGGGGACGTCGTCGCCGGGGAAGTCGTAGCTGCTGAGCAGCTCGCGGACTTCCATTTCCACCAGCTCCAGCAGTTCGGCGTCGTCCACCATGTCGGCTTTGTTGAGGTAGACCACGATGCACGGGACCCCGACCTGGCGCGCTAGCAGGATGTGCTCGCGGGTCTGCGGCATCGGGCCGTCGGCGGCCGAAACCACCAGTACGGCACCGTCCATTTGCGCGGCGCCGGTGATCATGTTCTTGATGTAGTCGGCGTGCCCGGGGCAGTCGACATGGGCGTAGTGCCGCTTGGGCGATTGGTATTCGACGTGGGCAGTGGCGATGGTGATGCCGCGCGCCTTTTCTTCCGGCGCGGAGTCGATTTGGTCGTAGGCTTTGAATTCCCCACCAAATTGCGCCGCCATCACCCGCGTGATCGCCGCCGTTAGCGTGGTCTTGCCGTGGTCAACATGGCCAATCGTCCCCACATTGACATGCGGCTTGTTGCGCTCAAACTTTTCTTTGGACACCGTACTCACTCCATCCGATTCAAATCTTCAACAACCGTCTTCAGCAAAGCGCTTCAGGAGGCTTTCTTAATCACCGTCTCCGCGATATTGGCGGGGGCTTCGTTGTACTTGGCAAATTCCATGGAATAGGTCGCGCGGCCCTGGGTGGCCGAGCGCAGGTCGGTGGCATAGCCGAACATTTCGGCCAGCGGCACCTCGGCGCGGATGACCTTGCCCGACGGCGAGTCGTCCATCCCCTGGAGGATGCCGCGGCGGCGGTTGAGATCGCCCATCACGTCGCCCATGTAGTCTTCGGGGGTGACCACCTCGACCTTCATGATCGGTTCCAGCAACACCGCTCCGGCCTTGAGGGCGCCATCCTTGAATCCCATCGAACCGGCGATCTTGAAGGCCATTTCGCTGGAATCGACCTCGTGGTAGGAACCGTCGAAGATGGTTACCTTGACATCCACCACTGGATAGCCGGCCAGCACGCCCTTCTCCATCTGCTCCTGCACACCCTTATCCACCGCCGGGACGTATTCGCGGGGCACCACGCCACCAACGATGGCGTTGACGAACTCGTAGCCGTCACCGGGCGCGCGCGGTTCCAGTCGCAGCCAGACATGACCGTACTGGCCACGCCCGCCGGACTGGCGCACGAACTTGCCTTCCTGTTCCACCGTCTTGCGGATGGTTTCGCGGTAAGCGACGCGCGGCTTGCCGACGTTGGCGTCCACCTTGAACTCGCGCTTGAGGCGATCGACGATGATCTCCAGGTGCAATTCGCCCATGCCGGAAATGATGGTCTGCCCCGACTCGGGGTCGGTATGAACCCGGAATGAGGGGTCTTCCTGCGCCAGCTTGCTCAGGGCGATGCCCATCTTTTCCTGGTCGGCCTTGGTCTTGGGCTCGACCGCCACCGCGATCACCGGCTCGGGAAACTCCATCCGCTCCAAGGTGATGACTTGGTCGGCGTTGCACAGGGTATCGCCGGTGCTCACGTCCTTCAGACCGACGCAGGCGGCAATGTCGCCGGCGCGGATTTCCTTGATTTCTTCACGGCTGTTGGCGTGCATCTGCACCAGGCGACCGATGCGTTCGCGCCGGCTCTTGATCGGGTTGTAAACCGAGTCGCCGGAATTGACCACGCCAGAGTAGCAGCGGATGAAGGTCAGGGTGCCAACGAAGGGATCGGTGGCGATTTTGAAGGCCAGCGCCGCGAACGGAGCACTGTCGTCGGCCTGCCGTGCACCCTCGCTTTCGGCGGCATCGTCCAGCACGCCCTTGACCGGCGGCTTGTCGATCGGCGACGGCAGGTAACGCACCGCCGCGTCCAGCATCGCCTGCACGCCCTTGTTCTTGAATGCCGACCCGCACAAGGCTGGCACGATCTCGCCCTTGATGGTGCGGGCGCGCAACCCGGCGTGGATTTCGTCTTCGCTCAGCGGCTCGCCTTCCAGGTATTTCTCCATCAACTCGTCGGAGGATTCGGCGGCGGCCTCGACCATTTTCTCGCGCCAAGCTTCGCAGTCGGCTTGCAACTCGCTGGGAATGGCGCCGTACTCGAACTTCATGCCGAGGCTGTCCTCATCCCACCAGATCGCCTGCATCTTGACCAGATCGACCACGCCCTTGAATTTATCCTCGGCGCCGATCGGGAGTTGCAGCGGCACCGGATAGGCGCCGAGGCGATCCTGGACCTGTTGCACCACCCGCAGGAAATCGGCGCCGGCGCGGTCCATCTTGTTGACGAACGCCAGTCGCGGCACTCCGTACTTATTGGCCTGCCGCCAAACGGTTTCGGATTGCGGCTCCACCCCGCCCACCGCGCAGAACACCGCGCAGGCGCCGTCCAGCACCCGCAGCGAGCGCTCGACCTCAATGGTGAAATCGACGTGGCCGGGCGTATCGATAATATTGACGCGATGCTCTTCGAACTGGCCGGCCATGCCATGCCAGAAGCAGGTGGTCGCGGCGGAGGTAATGGTGATGCCACGCTCCTGCTCCTGCACCATCCAGTCCATGGTGGCGGCGCCATCGTGCACCTCGCCCAACTTGTGGGAGACGCCTGTGTAGAACAGGATGCGCTCGGTCACGGTCGTCTTGCCGGCATCAATATGGGCCATGACGCCGAGGTTGCGATAGCGCTCGATGGGGGTTTTGCGGGCCACAACTCAATCCTCGCGACTTACCAGCGATAATGGGCGAAAGCCTTGTTGGCTTCCGCCATGCGGTGTACGTCCTCCCGCTTCTTGACGGCGGTGCCGCGACTGTCGGCGGCGTCCAGCAGCTCGCCGGCCAGGCGGCGGGCCATGGATTTCTCGCCGCGCTTGCGGGAAGCGTCGATGAGCCAGCGCATGGCCAGGGCGGTCCGCCGCACCGAGCGCACCTCCACTGGAACCTGGTAGGTGGCGCCGCCGACCCGGCGGGATTTGACCTCGACCACCGGCCGGACATTGTCCAGCGCCTGCTCCAGCAAGCCCATCGGATCGTCCTTGCCCTTTTCGGCCATGGCATCGAGCGCGCCGTAGACGATCTTCTCGGCCACGGATTTCTTGCCACGCTCCATCATCATGTTGACGAATTTGGCCAGCATCTCGCTCCCGTGCTTGGGATCGGGGAGAATGACGCGCTTGGGAACTTCTCTTCTTCTCGGCATAACCGCCTCAATCGCAATCTGCTAAAGCGAAACTCAGGACTTGGGCCGCTTGGCGCCATACTTGGAACGCCCTTGGCGCCGCTTGGTGACACCCGAGGTGTCCAAGCTGCCACGCACGATGTGGTAGCGCACGCCGGGCAGGTCCTTGACACGACCGCCGCGGATCAGCACCACCGAGTGCTCCTGCAGGTTGTGGCCTTCGCCACCGATGTAACTGGTCACTTCCTGACTGTTGGTCAGACGCACGCGCGCCACTTTGCGCAGCGCGGAATTCGGCTTCTTCGGCGTCGTGGTGTAGACGCGCGTACAGACGCCGCGCTTCTGTGGGCAGCCTTCGAGCGCCGGGACAGTGCTCTTGGCCTTGTCCCTGACGCGCGGCTTGCTTACCAACTGGTTGATTGTGGCCATTGCCCCCTACTCCAGATAAGGCTTTGAAATTCGATCATTCTAGCGGCGGGCCTGCGTCGATCGGACACCCAGGCCCACAAAGAGGCGGAACTATAGGCAGGGAGGTCATTTATGTCAAGTTCGGTCATAGCCGCGCTGAACCCGTATTCGTCTAACAACTCAACCGCTGACGAAGCGCGAATATGCCACTATCTCTGTATCATTGTTTGACGCCTCCAACGTTTGGAACCCCATGAAATCGCCCGCCGAAACCTACTTCGCCACTCTGACCGAGATTCGCGCCACGGGCGGCGGGGTGCGGGAAACCTCTTACTACCCGGCGCTGATCAATCTGCTGAACGCGGTCGGGCAAACCTTGAAGCCCCGAGTGCTGGCGGTCGCGCAATTGCAAAATACCGGGGCCGGCAACCCCGATGCCGGCCTGTTCGCCGCCAGCCAGTTTCCCAAGGGTGCGGGCGAGCCGTTGCCGGGCCAGTTGCCGGAACGCGGCGCGGTCGAGGTCAAGAGCGTGGCGGAAGATGGCTGGCTGACCGCCGGCGGCGCGCAGGTGGGCAAATATTGGGAGAAATACCGGCTGGTGCTGGTCACCAACTACCGGGATTTCCTGCTGGTTGGCGAGGACCGCACTGGCCGGCCGGCAGTGCTGGAAACGTTGCGGCTGGCCGATTCGACGGAGGATTTCTGGTCCCGGCTGCAACAGCCGCGCGCCTTCGCCCGGACCCACGGCGAACGGCTGCTGGAATTTCTCCAGCGGGCGTTGCTGTGCGCCGCGCCATTGACCCATCCCCGCGATGTGGCCTGGTTCCTCGCCTCGTATGCCCGCGACGCGCGGACCCGGCTGGCGGACAAACCGGATTTGCCGGCGCTGGCGACGTTGCGCGCGGCGCTGGAAAACGCGCTGGGCCTGCGTTTCGAGGCCGAGGACGGTGAGCATTTCTTCCGCTCCACGCTGATTCAGACCTTGTTCTACGGCGTGTTTTCGGCCTGGGTGCTGTGGCATGGAGAACATCCCGAGCGGCGCGATGCCTTCAACTGGAAGCTGGCGAGTTGGACGCTGCGGGTGCCGATGATCCACGCCCTGTTCGAGCAGTTGTCGCAGCCGTCGCGGTTGTTACCGTTGGGCTTGGCCGAGGTGCTGGATCGAGTCAACGGGGTGTTGAACCGGGTGGATCGCGCGGCATTCTTCGGCCAGTTCGCGGCCGGCAGCGCGGTACAGTATTTCTACGAACCGTTCCTGCACGCCTTCGACCCGGAACTGCGCAAGCAACTGGGGGTGTGGTACACGCCGCCGGAGATCGTCCACTACATGGTGGCGCGGGTGGATGCGGTGCTGCGGGAGGAACTGGATATCGCCGACGGGCTGGCCGATCCGAATGTGCTCGTGCTCGATCCCTGTTGTGGGACCGGCGCGTATTTGACCGAGGTGTTACGGCAGATCAAGGCGCGACTGGACGAACAGGGTTTGGGCGATGCGGCCGGAGCCAAGCTGAAACAGGCGGCGCTGGCGCGGGTGTTCGGCTTCGAGCTGCTGCCGGCGCCGTATGTGGTGGCGCATTTGCAATTGGGTTTGTTGCTGCACCAGTGGGGCGCGGCGCTGTATTTGGATGAAGCGACCGGCCAGACGGAACGGCTGGGCGTGTATCTGACCAATGCGCTGACCGGCTGGCAGCCACCGGACGAGGACGGCAAGAAGCGCATGGCGCAACTGGCGCTCAATTTCCCGGAATTGATGGCCGAGAACAACGCGGCGCGGGCGGTGAAGCAGGAGCGGCGCATTCTGGTGATTCTGGGCAATCCGCCGTACAACGGCTTCGCCGGGGTGGCGATGGACGAGGAACAGGAATTGACCCGCGCTTACCGCCAGACCCGCCGCGCGCCGCCCCCGCAAGGTCAGGGTTTGAATGATCTGTACGTGCGGTTTTACCGGATGGCGGAGCGGCACATCGTCGAGCACAGCGGGCGCGGGGTGATCTGCTTCATCTCGAACTATTCCTGGCTGGACGGGCTGTCGTTCACCGGAATGCGGGAACGTTACCTGGAAAAATTCGACCGAATTTGGATCGACAATCTACACGGCGACCGCATTATCTCGGAATACGCGCCGGACGGACGAACCAGCGAAACCGTATTTGCTATGACTGGTAGTTCGTCCGGAATAAAAATAGGGACGCAAATTAGCCTGTTAGTCCGCAATCAGTCTGAACAACCGGTTATTCACTACCGGGACATTCAGGACGCTCGCGCTGAAGAGCGCCGAGAGACTTTATTAGCCAGCCTCGAAAATAATGATCCCAATTCCCTTTACATCGAATTGAAACCCATTGCGGAAATCGGCCTGCCGTTCAAGCCGATGCAGATCAATGCCGATTATCTATCTTGGCCGCTTTTGCCGGATTTGCTACCGGCTTCCTTCCCCGGAGTAAAAACCAGCCGCGACGATGCCTTGGTGGACATCGACCGCGCGGCGTTGGAACAGCGGATGCGGCAGTATTTCGATCCGAACGTCAGCGACGAGGAAATGCGCCGGATTGCACCAAGTTTGATGAAAATCACCGCGCGGTTCGATCCCAAGCAAACACGCGCAACCCTGCAAAAACGCAAATTCCGATCCGAGAATATCGTCCGATACGCCTACCGGCCCCTCGATATTCGTTGGCTTTACTGGGAACCGGAAACAAAATTGCTTGATGAAAAACGCAGCGAGTATATTCCCCAATGTTTTTCAGGTAATACCACGCTCGATGCTCTCAACAAAAACCAAGACGCGATTGGTCAGAACCACAAATCATTCGACCTATTGGCTGCACTTGACTTGATGGACAGAGGCGCCGAGTTGCTTTCCACTTCAGATCAAGCCCTTTCATCATCACAGCGAATATCAACCCAACCTCAGCCAAGCCGCCGCCGGATATCTCGCCCGTTTCGACGCCGACGCGCCGGCCCTGTTCCATCACATCGTCGCCGTGCTGCACGCCCCGGCCTATCGCACCGAAAACGCTGGCGCTTTGAAACAGGACTGGCCGCGCATCCCGCTACCCGCCGTGCAAGGAACGGCTGCTGGCCTCCGCCGAACTTGGCCAGCAAATCGCCGCCCTGCTCGACACCGAAACCCCGCTACCCGGCGTCACCCAAGGCAAACCGCGCCCGGAACTGGCCAACATCGCCCTGCTCACCGTCGCCGACTCCACCCCGCTCGCCCCGGAACACCTCAAACTCACCGCCGGCTGGGGCCACGCCGGCAAGGACGGCGTCACCATGCCCGGCAAAGGAAAAACCGAAAGCCGCCCGTTCACGGAAGTGGAACAACCCGCTCTGGGTGAGGAAACGCTGGAGGTGTATTTGAACACCGGTTGCTACTGGAAGAACGTCCCGCGCCCAGTGTGGGAATTCACCCTCGGCGGTTACCAAGTCCTGAAAAAGTGGTTGTCGTACCGGGAATTGGAATTGCTGAATCGGTCGCTATCCACCGATGAAGCGCTGGAGTTCAGCGGCATGGCTCGACGCATCGTGGCGCTAGTTTTATTGCGGCCGGCGCTGGATGAAAATTACCGGGCGTGCGTCGATGAGTGCGCCAAATAGCCGCACGACTGACGGGAGAATTCACATGGTCGCCAATCTCGCTCATCGCCTGCTGAGTTTTGAAGAGTACCTCGCCTATGGCGACGACACCGATAATCGTTACGAATTAGTCGATGGAGTGCTGGTTGCCATGACACCCCCGCTGATCTCCCACTTCGACATCGCCAAATTCACCGAACATTGCTTCGATCAGGAAATTCAACGGCTGAATTTACCGTGGCGCTGCTATCGGGAAGCAGGGCTTCGAGTCGGCGTTCGCAAATCCAGAATCATGGATGTTTGCGTGATCGAAAAGGAATACGTCGATGCTCTGCGCGCTTCGGGGTCAGTGGCCGTATTTGAAAATGCCCCAAAACTGATCGTCGAAATCGTCAGCCCCGAATCCATCCGCCGGGATTACCGTCACAAACGGTCTGAATACGCCGCCGTGGAAGTACCGGAATACTGGATCGCGGACCCACTTGAAAACAAGGTTTCCGTGCTTTCGCTGGACGATGGCTTGTACGAAATTCGAGAATTTACTGGCTCGCAACTCATCGTTTCGCGGATTTTCCCGGAACTGGATCTGACCGCGGAACAAATTCTGGACGCTGAATGACGACCGGCTATCGACCAACACCAACCCTCGGCTCCACCCACAAGCGATCCCGCAGGCCCGACGAGCGCCGCAACCGCCGCCCGACCGCCGCCGCGAACACCTCGGGCACGCCGTAAAACATCGCCTCCCGCTTCGCCCGCGTCAAAGCCGTATACACCAACTCGCGGCTCAGCACCGGCGACGGCTCGTTCGGGGTCACCACCAACACCCGCTCGAACTCCGACCCCTGGCTCTTATGCACCGTCATCGCGTACACGGTCTCGTGCTCCGGCAACCGGGCCGGCGCGAAACTCCGCAGCGCGCCGTCGTTGCCCAGAAAAAACACCTTCAGCCGCTCCGACGCGTCCGGGTCCGACAGGGTCATCCCAATGTCGCCGTTGAACAACCGCAGGTTGTAATCGTTGCGAACCACCATCACCGGCCGGCCCGCGTACCAGGTCGGGCGGGTATCGATCAGTCCCCGGGCGGACAGCACCGCCTCGCACAGCCGGTTCAGCGCCTCCACTCCAAACGGCCCGCCGCGCAGCGCGACCAACACCCGGAACCGGTTGAACTGCTCGAACACCGCCACCGGCCCGGCCCCTTCCCGCACCGCCCGCAGATAGGGCGCGAACCCCGCCGCGACCGGCTCCGCCAACCGCTCCGGCAAGCTGGCGGGATCGGCCAGTTCCCGCCAGACAATGTCCTCGTGCGGCACACCCGCCAGCAAGTCCAGCGCCTCCGCCGGCTTTCCTCTGTTCACCGCTCGCGCCAGCGCGCCGATACCGCTCTCCGCGCCGAAGCGATAACTGTGGCGCAGCAGCACGATGGCATCGACCAGCGGCGACGAAGACTCCCGGCCGCGCGGCAACGGCTCGCCGGTCAGCGCCGCCAGCCGCTCCCGGAACTCCGGGGAGAATCGTCCGGCCCCGGCGCACAGATCGCCCAGCACCGCCCCCGCTTCCACCGAAGCCAACTGATCCTTGTCGCCCAGCAGAATCAGGCGCGCCTCCGCCGGCAGGGCCTCCACGGTTTTGGCCAGCAGCGCCAAGCCCACCATCGACACCTCGTCCACCACCAGCACGTCCAGCGGCAGCGGGTTATCGCGGTTGTGGCGGAAATAGACCGAATCCGGCCGGGCGCCGAGCAGACGGTGCAGGGTGGACGCCTCTTCGGGAATCTGCGCCAGCCGTTCCGCTTCCAGATCCAGCATCGGCTTGGCGGCGCGGATCGACTCCTGCAAGCGGGCCGCCGCCTTGCCGGTCGGCGCGGCCAGGGCGATGCGCAACGGCCGCTCGCCCGCCTGCCCGGCCAGCAGCGCCAGGATGCGCAACACCGTGCTGGTCTTGCCGGTGCCGGGTCCACCGGAAATCACGCAGACCTGCTTCAGCGCCGCCACCGCCGCCGCCACCTTTTGCCAGTCCGGGCCGTTCAGTTGCGGGTGACGCGGAAACAGCCGGTCCAGATCGGCGCGCAACCGCGCCTCGTCCGCGACCGGCGACGCCGCCTGGGACCGTCACAGCAGATCGTCGGCCAGACACCGTTCGTATTCCCAATAGCGGTACAGATACAGCCGACCGCGCCGGTCGAGCACCAGCGGCTGGCGTTCCCCCGGACGACCCACCACCGAACTGGCGCGCAAGACACGCCAGCCAGTCGCCGATCGGCGGTGGCGCGAACGGCGGCGGTTCGGCCGGGTCCTCCCCGGCGCCCCACGACCAGCGCCGCGCCCACTGGCGCAGGTTGATGCAGATATCGCCCTGCCCGCTGGCGTGACTGGCCAGCGCCGCCGCCAGCGCCAGTTCCGGCGAGCCCCCGTCGGCCAGCCGTTGCATGAAGCGGGCGAAATGCACATCCAGGTCGGTCAACAGGCCCTGCTCGTACAGAGCCGACAGGGCCGAATCCTCGCCACCGCCCGCGCTTGGAACCGGCAACGCATTCTTTAAACTGGCGTTTTCGCTCATTGCGGCTATCCTGCTCATATCAAGGCCCAATGATAATTGCCAAGGCTTCGATCCCGAGAATTTTTCATATCCCAACGCCTCCCCATCGGAGCGCGAGGGAATCCAAGCAGTTATGCTGTCCGGCAAAATTCCCGTTCGCGATATCCAACATGCAACGCCTCGACCCGCTTTACACCCCGCTGGCCGGCTTCAATCTGATCGAAGCCAGCGCCGGCACCGGTAAAACCTACACCATCACCGCGCTGTACGCGCGCTTGGTGGTCGAGGCCGGAATTCCGGTCAGCCGCATCCTGGTGGTGACCTACACCAACGCCGCCACCAAGGAACTGCGCGACCGCGTCCGCGCCCGGTTGAGCGCCATCCGCGCCGCCTTCCTGCGCGGCCGCGCCGCCGAGCACGACGAACTCGCCACCCGCCTGCTCGATCTGTTGCCGGACCGGGAAATCGCCATCCGCCGGCTGAGCAACGCCGTGCGCGGTTTCGACGAGGCCGCGATCTTCACCATTCACGGCTTCTGCAAGCGGGCACTCGGCGACAACGCCTTCGAAAGCGGTCTGTCGTTCGAGACCGAATTGATGGCCGACACCGGCGACCTGCTGCAAGAGATCGTCGAGGATTTCTGGCGGCGGGAGTTTTACGCCGGCTCGCCGCTGGTGGTGCAATATTTCCTGGACGAGCGCTACAGTCCCGACAAGCTGCTCGCTCAGATCGAACGCCACCTGGGCAAACCGTACCTGCGCGTGACCACGCCGGGCGGAGAGGCGGACGGCCCGGCGCTCGAACACGCCTTCGTCGCCGCGTTTCAACAGACCCGCGCCCTCTGGCTGCAAGATCGCGCCGAAATAGAAGCGTTACTCCTCAAGTCGCCCGGCCTCAACCGGCAGAAATACGGCCTAAAACACATCCCCCGCTGGCTGGCGGCGATGGACGCCTATCTGACGGCGGAAACCCCCAAGCTCGCCCTGTTCGACAAGTTCGCGCAATTCACCGCCACCAAACTGCAAGCCTCGATCAACAAGGGCAAGACCGCCCCCCAGCATCCGTTTTTCGACGCCTGCGAAACGCTGAAAACCGCCTGCGAAGCGCTGGTGGATTACTGCCGGCATCAGATTCCCGTCAAGCTGCTGGCCTGGTGCAACACCGAACTGGCTATCCGCAAACGCCGGCAACAGGTGCAGTCCTACGACGACCTGCTGCTCGACCTGCACGCGGCGCTGCACCATCCCCAGCAGGGCGCCGCGCTGGTCGAAACCCTGCGCCACCGCTACGCCGCCGCCCTGATCGACGAATTTCAGGACACCGACCCGGTGCAGTACGAGATTTTTCGCCGCATCTACACCAACGCCGGCAAGCCGGTGTTTCTGGTCGGCGATCCCAAGCAGGCCATCTACAGCTTTCGCGGCGCGGACATCTTCGCCTACCTGGCCGCCCGCCATGACACAGCCGACTCCAACCGCCACACCCTCGACGTGAACTGGCGCTCCGACCCGCGCCTGCTGACCGCCCTGAACGCGGTGTTCGGCGCGGTCGGGGAGCAGCCGTTCCTGTTCGACGGCATCCCCTTCCATTCGGCGATTCCGGCCGAAGGGAAACAGCACGAACCGCTTTGGATTCAGGGACGGCGGGAGCCGCCGCTACAGGTCTGGCTGCTGGAACCGGATGGCGACAAGCCGGTGGACAAGGGCGGCGCCAGCCGCAAGGCCGCGCGGGCCACCACCGCCGAAATCGCCCGCCTGCTGAATCTGGGCGCGCGCAATCGGGCCCAGATCGGCGACCGGCCGCTGGCCGGCGGCGACATCGCCGTACTGGTGCGCAGCCACTGGCAGGGGCGCTTGATCCGCAACGAATTGCTGCGGTTGGGCGTGCCCAGCGTCCAGCACGCCGATGACAACGTATTCGTCGCCGACGAGGCGCTGCAACTGGAATGGCTGCTGGCGGCGGTGGCGGAGCCGGGCGACGAGGGCCGGGTGCGGACGGCGCTGGCCTCCGATCTGTTCGGCCTGAGCGGCGAGGACCTGCACCGCTTGCGCGAGGCGGAGCAGGACTGGACAGCCTGGCTGGAAAAGTTTCAGGACTACCGGCAGTTGTGGCGCGAGCACGGCTTCATGCGTTTTTTCCGCGCCTGGCTGACCGGCGAGGGTGTGCCGCAACGGCTGCTGGCCTTCCGCGACGGCGAGCGACGTTTGACCAACCTGCTGCATCTGGCCGAACTGCTGCATGTCGCCGGCCGGACCCATCCCGGCATGGCGGGCCTGCTCAAGTGGCTCGGCGACCGCCGCCGCACCCCGGCCAACCGGGACGAGGAACAGCAGTTGCGGCTAGAAAGCGATGAAAACCTGGTGCGGATCGTAACCATCCACAAGAGCAAGGGCCTGGAATATCCGCTGGTGTTCTGCCCATTCCTGTGGGATGGCCGCCTGCGCGCCGACGGGAAAGGCGGCACGGCCCTGCTGTACCACGATCCCAACGACGACAACCACGCCATTCTCGCCGTCGGCGCGGACGAGGAGCATCCCGCCCGCCAGCACGCCCGCCGCGAGGAAATGGCCGAGAACCTGCGGCTGTTCTACGTCGCCCTGACCCGCGCCAAACAACGCTGCACCCTGGTCTGGGGCAAGATCAAGGACGCCGAAACCGCGCCGCCGGCCTGGTTGCTGCACCACCCACCGGTGGTCGGGCCATCCCAGGACCGGCTGGAGGTGACCCGACAGCGCTTTAAAGACCTGACGGCGACGGCGCTGCGCGGCGATTTGCAAACCGTATTCGCCGCGGCGGGCGAGACGGTCGCCATCGCGCCGCTACCGACGGAATCCGGCCCGCGCTATCAGCCGCCCACGACGACGGAACCGGAGTTGCACGCGCGCGAGTTTGCCGGACCGCTGCCGGAGTTCTGGCGGATCGGCAGCTTTACCGCGCTGACCGCCGGTCATTCGGTCGAAGCGCCCGATTACGATATGACCGCCACGATTCCCGAGGTTACGACGGAGACCGCCGTTGCCGCGCCCGGCAAGAGCATCTTCGAATTTCCGCGCGGCGCCCGGGCCGGCGTCTGCCTGCACACCCTGTTCGAGCGGCTGGATTTCACCCAGGGCGAAGACGAACGCCTGGAAGCGCTGGTTGACCGGACGCTGGAAGGCCACGGGCTGGATGCGGCGGAATGGACGCCGGTGGTGACGGACCTGACGCGGCGGGTGCTGGCAACCCCCTTGAATCCCGCCGGGCTGCGGCTGGCGAGCGTGACCCCGAACCGGCGTTTGAACGAACTGGAGTTCACCTATCCGCTCGCCAACTTGCGCGCCGACGCCCTGCGGCGGGTGCTGGAGCGACACGGTTACGCCGCCGGCCCGTTCCGGGAGATGATCGAAACCCTGGAGTTCAGCCCTCTGCGCGGCTACATGAAAGGCTTCATCGATCTGGTGTTCGAGGCCGACGGACGGTTCTGGCTGGTGGATTACAAATCCAACTGGCTCGGGGCGGAACCGGCGGCCTACCGGCGCGAGCGCCTGGACGAGGCCATGGCCCGCGAAGCCTACCTGCTGCAATACCTGATCTATACCGTGGCGCTGCACCGCTATTTGCGGCTGCGGCTCCCGGACTACGACTACGAGCAGCATTTCGGCGGCGTGTTCTACCTGTTTCTGCGCGGCATGGACCCGGCTTTGGGATCGGCTTGCGGGGTGTACCACGACCGGCCGGCGCCGGCGCTGGTGACGGCACTGGACGCGCTGATGGCGACCGGAAGGACTGGAACCGGCGCGGTCGCGCCGGGCAGCGGCTGACGCCGCGCGCGGATGAACCGGCGCGGCCGGTCATCGCGCATCAGGCCCGTTGCGCGTTACCGACCCGCTGTCGGCCGATCAATGTCACAAGGGCTGGAAATTGACGTAGAATTTTCCAAACGCATGGCGGTCTTTCCTGATGGTCCCGACCCCATTTCCAGCTTCGTGGAGTTCTCTCATGCCCGACTATCGTTCCCGCACCACCACCCACGGCCGCAACATGGCGGGCGCCCGCGCCCTGTGGCGGGCCACCGGCGTCAAGGACGGCGACTTCGGCAAGCCGATCATCGCCATCTCCAATTCCTTCACTCAGTTCGTGCCCGGCCACGTCCACCTCAAGGACCTGGGCCAACTGGTGGCGCGCGAGATCGAACGGGCCGGCGGCATCGCCAAGGAGTTCAATACCATCGCCGTGGACGACGGCATCGCCATGGGCCACGGCGGGATGCTGTACTCGCTGCCCTCGCGCGAGCTGATCGCCGATTCGGTGGAATACATGGTCAACGCCCACTGCGCCGACGCCCTGGTCTGCATCTCCAACTGCGACAAGATCACCCCCGGCATGTTGATGGCGGCGATGCGGCTCAACATCCCGGCCATTTTCGTTTCCGGCGGGCCGATGGAAGCGGGCAAGACCCGGCTGGCGACGCATAAGCTGGATCTGGTGGACGCCATGGTCGCCGCCGCCGACGACAGCATCGACGATGCCACGGTGGCGGAAATGGAACGCTCGGCCTGTCCGACCTGCGGTTCCTGCTCGGGCATGTTCACCGCCAATTCCATGAACTGCCTGACCGAGGCGCTGGGCCTGAGCCTGCCCGGCAACGGTTCGCTGCTGGCCACCCACGCCGACCGCCGGGAGCTGTTTCTGGAAGCCGGCCGGCGCATCGTCGAGTTGACCCGGCGCTATTACGAGCAGGGCGACGCCTCGGTGCTGCCGCGCGGCATCGCCACCTTCGAAGCCTTCGAGAACGCCATCAGTCTCGACATCGCCATGGGCGGCTCCACCAACACCGTGCTGCACCTGCTGGCCGCCGCCCACGAGGGCGGCGTGACGTTCACCATGCGCGACATCGACCGGATGTCGCGGCGGGTGCCGAATCTGTGCAAGGTCGCGCCCGCCACCCAGAAATACCATATGGAGGACGTGCATCGGGCCGGCGGCGTGATCGCCATCCTCGGCGAACTGGACCGTGCCGGGCTGCTGCACCGCGACATCCGCACCGTTCACAGCGAAACGCTGGCCGAGGCGCTGGACCGCTGGGATATCGCCCGACCGACCTCTTGGGACGAAGCGCGGCTGCGCTACTCCGCCGGGCCGGCCGGCATTCCCACCCAGCAGGCATTCAGCCAGGACACCCGCTGGCCCAGCCTGGACCTGGATCGGCAAAGCGGCTGCATCCGCGATCAAGCCAACGCCTATTCGCGGGACGGTGGCCTGGCGGTGTTGTACGGCAACCTGGCCGAGGCCGGCTGCATCGTCAAAACCGCCGGGGTGGACGAGAACAGTCTGGTCTTCCAGGGACCGGCGCGGGTGGTGGAAAGCCAGGAAGACGCGGTGACGGCGATTCTGAGTGGGCGGATTCAGGCGGGCGACGTGGTGCTGATTCGTTACGAAGGTCCGCGCGGCGGTCCCGGTATGCAGGAAATGCTGTATCCGACCAGTTACCTCAAGTCCAAGGGCTTGGGCAAGGTCTGCGCGCTGGTCACCGACGGCCGCTTCTCCGGCGGCACCTCGGGGTTATCCATCGGCCACGTCTCCCCCGAAGCGGCCGAAGGCGGTACGATTGCCCTGGTGGAAGAAGGGGATATCATCGAGATCGACATCCCCAGCCGCCGTATCCACCTGACGGTCAGCGACGGGGAACTGGAGCAGCGGCGGGCGGCAATGCTGGCGCGGGGCGCGGCGGCCTGGAAGCCGGCCAGCCGCCAGCGGCCGGTATCCGCCGCGCTGCGGGCCTACGCCGCCATGACCACCAGCGCCGACCGCGGCGCGGTGCGGGATATCAGTCAAGTCGAGCGTTGACGGCTCGCGCCGCTGGCGGCGCGACAGGGACAGCCAGCATCCCGCAACATTAGCTTCGATGATCCGATTCGGAATAATTTTTAGAATTAGGGAGATCCGCCATGAATCAGGTTAAAGGTCAGGACAGCCAGCGTATCAAGTTGGTCAATCACCTGAAATTGGCCGAAGATTTGTGGCAAAAGCTGTACTACGTCAAGTGGAACCCCAGGTCGTTCGTGATGCTGGCGCGCCTGGCGCAGGAAATGCTGCAAAGCGCTCAGGCCCGCGGGGATGATCGTCTGATCAACCTGACCGCGCAACTGGAACACCATGTCAAAATTTGCGCCACCGCCGGCACCCCTCCCCACGAAACGGAACGGCAACGGCTGACCGCGCTGCTCGACGCTCTGCGTTACCTGCTGGCGCCGGAAAATCATATCCCCGGTCCGATCGAGGACTCGCGCACCCGCCCCCTGCTGGCGCCACAACCGGAAATTTTCGTGATCGCACCGGATGAAAAACCGCATCTGGTGGCCAGACTTGAGGATTCCGCTTACCGGGCGCGGCACATCGTCGGTTTGGCCGAGGCCGAACAGCGCTTACACGAACGGATACCCGGCGCCGTCCTCATCGATGTGGATTTCCCCGAAGGACCGGAGACGGTTTTCAAGCTGATCGCGGCGCTGCGCGGCCAGATCCGGTTGCGGATGCCGATTTTGTTTCTGGCCGAACGCAACGACATGGCCGCGCGCCTGGATGCGGTGCGGGCCGGCGCCGCCGCGTATTTCAACAAACCTTACGACAGCGATGAAGTTATCGGGGCGCTACGGGAGCTGTTGCTACCCCAAACCGCGCAGGGCTATTACCGGGTCATGATCGTCAACGACCGGCCGGCCGAGGCCTGGGAGATGGCGGGCGTGCTCGAAGAGCAGGGGATCACGCCACTGGTCGTGATCCAACCGTTGCAAGTCTTGCAGGAAATCCACCATTTCCGACCGGATCTGTTGATCATCGATTTGGATATCAAGGAAACCAGTGGGTCCGAACTGGCGCAAGTGATCGCTCAACACCGTGAGTTCGATATTTTGCCGATGATCCTGCTGTGCTTTCCGGCGGACACGGCGCATTACCTGGTGAATCTGGACACCCCCGGCGCCAGTCTGCTGGCCAAGCCGGTACCCGTCAATTATCTACGCTGGGAAGTCAAACAGCGATTGCATCGAGCACGGGCCACCCGCGTCAAGCTGAGCCTGTTGACCGATAACGATGCGGTCAGCGGCCTGTTCAATCGCCAGCGGTTCCTGACCCTGCTGGAGCGGGCGATCGAGACCCTGGGCCTGCGCACGCAATCGCTGGCGCTGGTGTTCGTGATGATGGACAACCTGCGCTCCATCCGCGATTCCGCTGGGGTGGCGACCGCCGACGACGTGGTGGGACAGGCGGCCAGCCGGCTGCGGCAACTGCTGACCCACGAGCAGCAGGCGGCGCGATTCAGCGACGCCATTTTGACGATACTGGTTCCCAATCTACTCGGCGAACCGCTGCTCAAACTGGTCCGGCGCATTCGCGACGCGCTGGAAACCGGATTCTACAAGGTCGGCGAGCATGCCCTGTTGCTGCGGACCAGCATCGGCGTGGCAACGGCCACCGATCGCAGTCTGGACCACCTGATGCTGATCCAGCGCGCCGACTCGGCCTGCGGTCTGGCGCGGGAAACCAAGGGCGAGCGCCTGTACGTGCAGAAGGACCCCAATACGTCCAAGCGCGATCACGAGGCTTCGTCGCGGGCGCGGATGCTCAGGCAGATTGAGGAAATCATCGAGCACGAACGGCTCTGGCTGCTCTTCCAGCCTATCGTCAGCATGCGCGGCGACACCAACGAACGCTACGAAGTGCTGCTGCGCCTACGCGACAGCGAGGGGCAGGAAGTGGTGCCGGGAAGCGTGTTCGGCGTGGTGTACAACCATTCAATGGGTCAAATCCTGGATCGCTGGGTCATCGATCACGCCCTGGAAATGCTCCAGCAGCGGCAGCAAACGACCACGCTGTTCATCAAGCTCCTGCCGGTCACGATGCAGGATCGGACGTTCAGCGGCTGGTTGCGGGAGCGGCTGGAACAGACCGGGGTTGAGGCGCAGCGCCTTGTGTTCGCGGTGGCCGAATCAACCGCCGAGCGCAGCCTGCGCGACATGTTCGGTTTTCTGGGCGGCATCAAGCTGCTGGGTTGCGGGTTTTGTCTGGACCGCTTCGGCCGGGGGGCGGATTCGCTGGGGCTACTCAAGAGCCTGGGCGCCGACTACGTCAAGCTGGACATGTACTTTGTCAACAAGCTGGCCAGGGACGCCGAGAAACAGGCGCAGCTTCGGGTATTGGTAGAGGGATTGGAGGCGCTGGGGGCGGCCACCGTGGTCGGCGGAGTGGAAGATGTCAAGACCATGCCGATCCTGTGGTCGCTGGGCGTCGATCTGATTCAGGGATTCTTCCTGCAACACCCCTATCGCGAGATGAGCTACGATTTCGCCGGCGCGGCGTTCTGATCGGGCTGACTGGCCACCGCCGCCGCGCCTAGCAGGGCAACGTAGCCGTCCCGGTAGCTCGGATAGCGAAACCGGAAACCGCTGGCCCGCAGTCGGGTGTTGCGGCAACGCTTGCTGGCGCGCTGGCGCAGCGCGGGATCGGGCCGGTTCCCGGAGCCCGGCTTCAGCGGAGAGCCCGCCGCCGTTGGCGGTTCCGGCACTCCGAGTTGGGTCGCCAACCAATTGAGCACCTCGGCCAGCGGGGCGGGATCGTCGTCCACGGCTAGATACAACGGCGCCGGGTCCGGCAGAAACAGCAAATGTTCCAGCGCCCGGGCGCAGTCGTCGCGGTGAATGCGATTGGTGAACACCGGCGGCCCGGCCGGACTGGCGGCGGAACCGTCGCGGACGCTGTCGATCAGGCGGGTACGGCCGGGGCCATAAATCCCACCGAAGCGAACCACCGCCGCCGGCCAACCACTGTCCCACAGCAGTTGTTCGCCCGCGCGGATGCAACGGCCCGAGAAACTTTCGGCGACGGCCGGCGAATCCTCGTCCACCCATTCGCCCTGATGTTGGGCATAGACCGAGGTGCTGGAGGTAAACAGCAGCCGCTTCGGCTGTTGTCCGGCCTGACGCAAGGCGTGCAACAGGTTGCGGACCCCGGCGACGTAGGCGGCCTGATACCCGGCTTCGCTGAAATCAGCGGCGGCGGCGCTGTAGACGATGTAATCCAGGGCCGTTGGCAACACGGTCAGGGTCGCCGCATCGACGAGGTCGGCGGCCAGCGGCTGGAGCCCCGCCGGCAGATCTTGGGGACTGCGTTTCAGGCCCCAGACCTGGTGCCCAGCGGCGTGCAGGCTCAGACCCAGAGTCGCACCGACATCGCCGCAACCGGCGATCAGAATGCGTGCCATGGTTGAAATCCTCGTTGGCAATGGCGAAGGTGAATGATGGCTCCCGCCGAATTTGGCCGGCGCGTGCTGGAATGGTTCGACGCGCACGGCCGCAAGCAGTTGCCCTGGAAAGCAGATCCCACGCCGTACCGGGTTTGGGTGTCGGAAATCATGCTGCAGCAAACCCAGGTGGCGACGGCGATCCCCTATTTCCAGCGCTTCATGGCGCGGTTCCCCGATGCCCGGACGCTGGCCGCGGCCGAACCGGACGAGGTGTTGCGACTGTGGGCCGGACTGGGGTATTACGCCCGTGCCCGCCATCTGCACCAGGCGGCGCGAATCCTGCGCGACCGGCATGACGGGGAGCTGCCGCTGGACAGCACGATCCTGCAAGGACTGCCCGGCATCGGCCGATCAACGGCGGGGGCAATTCTCGCCCTGGCGGCCGGGCAGCGCCAACCGATTCTGGACGGCAACGTCAAGCGCCTGCTGGCGCGGTTCGCGGCGATCGAGGGCTGGCCGGGTCAGTCGCGCGTCCTGGCGGCGCTATGGGAGCTGGCCGAGCGCTACACGCCCGCCGAGCGGGTGGCCGACTATACCCAGGCGATGATGGATCTCGGCGCGACGATCTGCACGCCGCGCCGGCCGCGTTGTCGGGATTGTCCGTTGACGGAGGCCTGCGCCGCGCGCCAACAGGGACGGGCGGCGGATCTGCCGACACCCCGGCCGCGGCGGGATCTGCCGGTGCGAGCCATCCGAATGCTGTTGCTGCGCGCGGCGGATGGCGAAGTGCTGCTGGAGCGCCGGCCGCCGTTGGGGATTTGGGGCGGGTTGTGGAGCTTTCCCGAATGTGCGTTGGAATGCGACATCGCGGACTGGTGCCGGGATCGGTTGGGGCTGACGGTTATCGTCGAACGGCCGTGGACCGTGGTGCGACACAGCTTCAGTCACTTTCACCTCGATATCACGCCAGCGCCGGCGCGAGTGACCGGTCAGGGCGGGCTGGTGATGGAAGGGGAGCGCTTTGTCTGGTATAACACCCGCCACCCTGACGGCCGCGGGGTAGCCACGCCGGTGCGGCGGCTGCTGGCGGCATTGGCAAGCGAACTGTGGAACAACGGGAATCAGCGATGGCTCGAATGGTGAAATGCATCAAGCTCGGCATCGAGGCCGAGGGTTTGGACCGTCCGCCCTACCCTGGGGAAATGGGCAAGCGGCTTTACGAACACGTCTCGAAGGCGGCTTGGCAGCAGTGGCTGCGTCATCAGACCATGCTGATCAACGAATACCGACTGACGCCGTTCGAACCCAAGGCCCGCCAGTTCCTGGAGGAGCAGATGGAGCAGTTTTTCTTCGGCGAGGGCGCCGCGCCACCCGAGGGCTACGTTTCGCCGGAGGCGTAACGATCTTGACGCTCGCATGGCAAACTGCTTAAATACGCGCCTCTTTTATACCGCACACCCAAGGCCAGGTAGCTCAGTTGGTAGAGCAGCGGACTGAAAATCCGCGTGTCGATGGTTCGATTCCGTCCCTGGCCACCAATAAAAAAACGAAGTTGACCAATCCAGCCCGACCCCTTGGGCCAGACCAGTTCAACCGACGACGAAGTTCGCGACATCCACCCTGATCACCGGGCGTTCCAGGGCTGCCGCCACCGCTATCGCATAGTTTCTGGCCCATTCGCCACCGCCCTCAAAGCGCTCCTCGCCTCCATGCATGGCGACATTCAGGACCATGTCGAGAAGCAGGATCTTGCCCGTCGGGTTGGACGGTATGCACCCCATCTCCTCGAATTCCCCGGCCAGCCAGGCGCGCGCCTGTTCCTTGTCCATGCCCTGAATATCGCCATCGTGCAGCATGATCTCGTATTCCCTGTCGCGGTCGAACGATACGATAACGGCGTAACTCACATCAGTCTCCTTGGCGTCGATATGGCCTTGCGGCCTTCTCGATAAATGTTGGTTTTATTGAGAATAATTAGCTTGCATTCAAATAGATGCGATCATAAAACGAATTCCTGGACCATTCGGAAAATGGTATGAACCAAGAGCCCGACAGGGGATTTACCGATTCGAAATTCGAAATCCATTATAGAGTGCTACCCGTCTGCTTGCTGTCTCGTCGATATTTTCCAGGCAGCGTTCCCGTCCACGACTTGAAAGCCCGATAGAAAGCGCTGGTTTCGGAAAAGCCCAATTCCAGGGCAATATCCAAAATACTACGCTGAGAGTGACACAACTGTTCGATGGCCATGTCCCGGCGCAGGGAATCCTTGATCGCCATGAACGTCTGCCCTTCACTCTCCAGCTTGCGCCGCAGCGTCGATGGCGACAGATGAAATTCTCGGGCAATCGTCTCGAATTCTGGCCATTCCGGCGTGGAGATACGCTGCAAATGTTTGCGAATGCGCGCATAAAGACTGCGAGAGTCACGGTACTTGACCAGGAAATTAGCCGGCGCATTGCGGAGAAATTCGCGTAGGGCGGCTTCATTGCGTCGAATCGGCAAGGCCAGGTGCTCGGCTTCGAAAACCAGGGTGGTATCGGGCGCGCCGAAGCGGGTTTCTGGACCGAACAGCACGCGATATTCATCGGCGTGATCGGGACTGGGTTGCATGAAAGCAGTTCGCAAGATGGGCAGACGCCGGTTGGCCAGCCAGCACATCAGACCGTGCAGGATCATCAACAAAGTGCCGTGCGCGAACAGCCGGGGGATCGTCCTCGGGCAGATCAGGATAATGGAGCCTTCCGAACCGTCGATACCGAGCCGGCCCTGGGTGTCGTCCAACACCAGAGCCAGGAAATCGAGCGCGCGCCGGATCGCTTTTTCCAATGTCCCGGCACCGAGCACCGCAAAGCACAACAACTTAAAACTTCCATAACGCATGGGATGGCTATCGAGCCCGAACAATTCGTCGTTCAGGGCGCGCGCCACGACATGCCATAAAACGCCGTAGTGCGACGCCGATATTCGGGCATCGGGCAGTTCGAGCAAATCCGGCGAGATCCCGGCGCTACGCAGCATGGCATCCACATCCAGCCCACGCTGGGAAGCGCCATAAACGGCTTCCTTCACAAAACAGATCGATACCGTATCTTTGTCCACGGCTTTTTCACTGCCACCCACCGACGCCAGTTGCAATAAACTCCAAACAATGTTGGCGGCTTTCGCGTGGAGGGTTACCCAAACCCTCTCTAGACTTATCTCGATGCCAACGAAAAAAATCAATACCTCACGCGGGTGCGGCCATGAACATCGATAACCACGTTTTTCTCGTGACCGGCGGCGCTTCCGGCCTCGGCGCGGCCACCGCGCGAATGCTCGTCGCCGGCGGCGGTCGGGTGGCCATCGCCGATACGAATCGGGAAACCGGCGAGGCGCTCGCCGCCGAACTCGGCCCAACTACCCGGTTCATTCTCACCGACGTGGCCGACGCGGCGAGCGGCCGAGCGGCGACCGACGCGGCCACGAACGCATTCGGCGCCCTGCACGGGCTCGTCAACTGCGCCGGCATCGCTCCGGCGGAAAAAGTGCTGGGCAAGGGCGAACCGCTCGGGCTGGCCACTTTCACCAAGGTGGTGCAAATCAACCTGATCGGCGCGTTTAACATGATTCGCCAGGCGGCCACCGCGATGGTGCGCAACGAACCCAATGAAGCCGGCGAGCGCGGCGTCATTGTCAATACGGCGTCGGTGGCTGCTTTCGAGGGCCAAATCGGGCAAGCGGCCTATGCGGCCTCCAAGGGGGGCATGGTGGCGATGACTCTGCCGATTGCCCGGGAACTCAGCCGCAGCGGCATCCGGGTGATGACCATTGCGCCGGGCGTCATGGAAACCCCCATGCTACTGGGAATGCCCCAGGAGCTGCGGGACTCTCTCGGCAAGATGGCGCCGTTTCCCTCCCGCCTCGGCAAACCGGCCGAGTTTGCCAGCCTGGTTCGCCATATCCTTGAAAACACCTACCTCAACGGCGAGGTGATTCGTCTCGATGGCGCCATCCGCATGGGCGCGAAATAGCTTTCGCACCCGGATAAGGACCGAAACATGATCCTCACCCAGGAACAGGAAATGATCCGCGACACCTTGCGCCAGTTCGCTCAGGAGCGACTCGCGCCCAACGCGGCCGAATGGGAGCGCACCCGCACCTTTCCCCGCGAAGCCCTGGCCGAGCTGGCGGAACTGGGCGTCATGGGCATGGTGGTGCCGGAACAATGGGGCGGGGCCGGTCTGGATTACCTGTCGATGGTGCTGGCGATCGAAGAAATCGCCGCCGGCCACGGAGCCACTTCCACCATCGTCTGCGTGCAAAATTCGCTCGCCTGCGGGATTACGCTGAACTACGGAACCGACCTCCAGAAGGAACGTTATCTCACTCGACTGGCGCGGGGGGAATGGCTGGGGTGCTTCTGCCTCACCGAACCGCAGACCGGGTCCGACGCCGCCGCTTTGCGCACCACGGCGCGGCGGGATGGCGACCACTGGGTACTGAACGGCGCCAAGCAATTCATCACCACCGGCAAGGAAGGCCAGCTTGCCATCGTCTTTGCCGTCACCGATCGGTCCGCCGACAAGAAAGGCATCTCCTGTTTCCTGGTCCCGACCGACACGCCGGGTTACATCGTGGCCCGGCTGGAGGAGAAAATGGGGCAGCACGCCTCCGATACGGCGCAGATTCTGTTTGAGAATTGTCGGGCGCCGCTCGAAAATCTGCTCGGTCGGGAAGGAGAAGGCTACAAGATCGCCCTGTCGAATCTCGAAGCCGGGCGAATCGGCATCGGCGCCCAGGCCGTGGGCATGGCCCGGGCCGCCTTCGACATGGCGGTGGGCTACGCCAGGGAAAGGGAGGCGTTCGGCGTGCCCATCGTCCAGCATCAGGCGGTGCTGTTCCGCCTGGCCGACATGGCGACCCAAATCGAGGCGGCCCGGCAAATGGTCTGGCATGCCGCCAGCCTGCGGGACGCTGGCCGTCCCTGTTTGAAGGAAGCCTCCATGGCCAAGTTGTTCGCTTCCGAAATGGCCGAGCGGGTTTGCTCGGACGCTATTCAGATTCACGGTGGCTACGGTTACAGCACCGATTTTCCAGTGGAACGCATCTATCGGGATGTCCGGGTGACCCAGATCTACGAAGGCGCGTCCGATATTCAACGTTTGGTGATCGGTCGGGCGGTGGCGGCCGGCTGATCGTTGGGAGGTTTGCGATGGGACCGTTAAAAGGCGTCAAGGTCGTCGAATTCGCCGGACTTGGTCCGGTGCCCTTCTCCGGCATGGTGCTCTCCGACCTGGGGGCGGAGGTCTTGCAAATCAACCGTGAGGCCAACGCCCCGGAAACCAACCTGTTCGCGCCGGAAAAGAACATCCCGGACCGGGGGCGGCGAATCGTCCGGCTCGACCTGAAAGCCCCCGCCGGCGTGGCGGCGGCGCTGCGTCTGATCGAACGGGCCGACGCGCTGATCGAGGGCTTTCGGCCCGGCGTCATGGAGCGGCTGGGACTGGGGCCGGAAGTCTGCCTGGCGCGGAACCCGCGACTGGTCTACGGTCGCATGACCGGTTGGGGCCAGACCGGACCGCTGGCGCAAACCGCCGGTCACGACATCAATTATCTGGCGTTGTCCGGCGCGCTGCACGCCATCGGTCGCGCGGACGGCGGGCCGACGCCGCCGCTGAATCTGATCGCCGACTATGGCGGCGGGGCCATGCTGCTGCTCGTCGGTCTGCTGGCCTCCTTGTTCGAAGCGCGGAACTCCGGGCAGGGGCAGGTGGTGGACGCGGCCATGAGCGATGGTTCCGCCCTGCTGATGGCCGCCATCTACAGCCTGAAGGCGATGGGGTTCTGGACCGACGAGCGGGAGAGCAACTTTCTCGATGGTGGCGCGCATTTCTACGACACCTATCAGTGCGCCGACGACAAATGGCTGGCGGTAGGCCCCATCGAGCCCCACTTTTACCAGATTCTGCTCGAAGGCTGCGGCGTCACCGACCCCGACCCCCGGCAGCAATGGCGGGCAAAATCCTGGCCGGCCATGAAAGAGCGTCTGCGGGCGGCGCTGCGGACCAAAAACCGCGACGAGTGGTGCGCGCTGTTCGAGGGCAGCGACGCCT
Organism: uncultured Gammaproteobacteria bacterium; assembly: GCA_963695105.1. Classification (GTDB taxonomy): domain Bacteria; phylum Pseudomonadota; class Gammaproteobacteria; order Competibacterales; family Competibacteraceae; genus Competibacter. Next base: position 31,052 of record CAVOGC010000055.1, read on the forward strand.
GCGTCACGCCGGTGCTCGGTCTGGGCGAAGCGCCCGCCCACCCGCACAACCAGGCCCGGCAAACCTTCGTCGAGGTCGCCGGTCTCGTGCAGCCCGCTCCCGCCCCGCGCTTCAGCCGCACTCCCGCCACGATTCAGAGCGCGCCGAGGTCGCCTATTGACGCTTCAAGCGACTGGCTGGCGGAATGGGGGTTTTCCGAAGCCGAGATCGCCCAATTCGCGTCCGCCGGGGTTATCTGAAAGCAAGCGCCTCCATCGCAAAACCTGGATCATCGATGGCGTGAGCCCTGGTGAGTGGATTCGTTCGGTAACGGCGCGCGCTCTTTATGCGCCAAGTAGAGCTTCTCAACCATGAACTTCACGCCATGTAATCCTGAGTTCGCTTCAGTCGTGCACGCGAGTTTCGAGCAGCAGGGGCTGATGAAGATGTTTGGCGCGACGCTGGATCGGATTGCACCCGGAGCAGTCGATATCTCGGTTCCGTACCGCGACTGTCTCACCCAACAACACGGCTTCCTGCACGCGGCGGCCATCACCGCAATCGCCGATTCCGCGTGCGGCTACGCTGCCTTATCATTGATGCCAGCCGGGAGCGAAGTCCTCACCATCGAATTTAAAGTCAACCTGCTCAGGCCAGCCGCCGGAACCCGCTTTGTCGCCGAAGGCCGCGTCGTCAAACCCGGCAAAACGATCACGGTTTCACGCGCCGATGTTTTTGCCTATACCGACGGGGTTCCGGTTCTTATCGCCACCCTGCTTGCCACGATGATTGCGCAGGCTGGGCAGAAAAATTAACAAAGCTATTGCCTGAAATTTTCAACCCGCCAAGGAACCACCATGACCGCCGACTACGAAGACATCCTGTACGAGATCAAGAATGGCGTCGCCACCATTACCATCAACCGCCCTGATAAAATGAACGCCTTTCGTGGCCAAACCTGCGAGGAAATGATTCATGCCTTTCAGCAGGCGAGTTGGGATCGGTCGGTCGGGGTCATCGTCCTGACCGGCGCCGGCCACCGGGCGTTCTGCACCGGCGGCGACCAGTCGTCCCACGCCGGGCATTACGATGGGCGCGGGGTGATCGGCCTGCCGCTGGAGGAGTTGCAAAGCGCGATCCGCGACGCGCCCAAGCCGGTGATCGCCAAGGTGCGCGGCTACGCCATCGGCGGCGGCCATGTGCTGGCGCTGCTGTGCGATCTGACCCTCGCCGCCGAATCGGCCAAGTTCGGCCAGGTCGGTCCCAAGGTCGGTTCGGTGGACCCCGGCTTCGGCACCGCCTACATGGCGCGGGTGATCGGTGAGAAGAAGGCGCGGGAGGTCTGGTATCTGTGCCGTCAGTACACGGCGGCGGAAGCGGTACAGATGGGGCTGGCCAACAAAGCCGTTCCCGATGACGAGCTGGACGCCGAGGTGGACCGCTGGTGCGCGGAGATTTTGGAGAAGAGCCCAACCGCGCTGGAGCTGGCCAAGCGCTCCTTCAACGCCGACACCGCCCATATCGCCGGTATTTCTTCATTGGGCCTGAAAGCGGTCAGCCTGTTCTACGGCACCGAGGAATCCCAGGAAGGGGTGCGGGCGTTTCAGGAAAAACGCAAGCCGAAATTCCGTGACTGACTGAGGCCCTTCACCGGCGGTCGATTGCCAATCGGGGTGAACAGTAATGGCGCGCATCTCCCAAGCGGAATTTGAACAACTGGCCCATGAGCACGTCCCCTTCGTGGGGATGTTGGGCATTCAGGTGGAAAGCCTGGAAGCCGGCAGGGCAAGCATTCGCATGCCCTTTCGCGAGGATTTTATCCGCCCCGGCGGCACGGTGTCGGGTCCGGTGCAGATGGCGCTGGCGGACGTTGTGATGTACGCGGTGGTCCTCAGTCTGATCGGTCGGGTGGAACTGGCCGTCACGACCAATCTGACCTGCAATTTTTTGCGCCGCCCCAAGCCGGTCGATTTGATTGGCCGGGGTCAAATCCTCAAATTGGGTAAGCGCTTGGCGGTGGGTGAAGTATTGCTGTACTCGGAAGGTGATCCAGAACCAGTAGCCCATGTGACCTGCACCTATTCGATCCCGCCCACGACTCAGGAACCCGTCGCTATTGTTTCCCTACCCGCCGCGCCCACTGAGAAAAATTAAGCCTCAACGACCTTCGTTCGGTCGCAACCTCAGGAAAGCCAACGCTTGCGACGACGGTAGTGCTTGATGTCCTTGAAGGACTTGCGGCCGGAGGAAGAAATGCCCAGGTAGAACTCCTTGACGTCCTCATTCGTGCGCAGATCCTCGGCGTCGCCTTCCATCACCACCCGGCCATTTTCCAGAATGTAGCCGAAATTAGCGTAGCGCAGCGCCATCATGGTGTTCTGCTCGGCCAGGAGGAAGCTGACGTTTTCCTGGCTGTTCAGGCCCTTCACGATCTCGAAAATTTCCTCGACGATCTGCGGCGCCAGTCCCATGGACGGCTCGTCGAGCAGAATCATTTCCGGCTTGGCCATCAGCGCGCGGCCGATGACGCACATCTGCTGTTCCCCGCCCGAGGTGTAGCCGGCCTGGGAACCGCGCCGGGTCTTGAGGCGCGGAAAATAATGATAAACCTTCTCCAGGCTTGCCTTCAGCTCGCTCCGGGAAATCGAGCGGGTGTAGGCGCCGGTCAGCAGGTTTTCCTCGATGGTCAGGTGGCCGAAACAGTGACGTCCCTCCATGACCTGAATGACGCCGCGCTTGACCAGTTCGTTGGGGGAAAGCTGGTCGATCCGTTGACCCTTGAATTCGACCGACCCTTTCGTGACATCGCCGCGTTCGGCATGCAACAAATTGGAAATGGCTTTCAGGGTCGTCGTTTTCCCCGCCCCGTTGGCCCCCAGCAGGGCAACGATTTTGCCCTTGGGGACGTTGAGGGACACCCCCTTCAACACCAGGATCACATGGTCGTAAATGACCTCGATGTTGTTGATGTTCAAATAATGCTCAGCCGCCGACGCGGCTACGGTATGGGCGGCCATATGCGATTATCCGGTTGCGGCGGGGCGCCCGCGGGCGCCCCGGCCTGGATTATCCTTCTTTCGAGCAATCGCGCGGGGTAATGCCCTTTTCCTTGGCGTATTGCTGGGCGGAAGCCTTGAACAGCGGGTGGATCAGGGTCTTGTTGCCTTCGATCCAGTCGGAAACCACAACCCACTGGGCGCCGTCCCATTGCTGGATCTTGATCTTGCCCGAGCCTTCGTGATTGTCGCAGGACGTCTTGATTTCCGGCAGCAGGTCGGTGGCGCCGATTTCTTTCAGGCGGGCATCGGTGATGTTCAGGTTTTCCATGCCCCAGCGCACCTGCTCGCCGGTCATGGCCTTGCCCTCGCCGTATTTTTCCTGGGCCTTGCGCACCGCTTCAACCGACAGAACGGCGGCGGAAACGCCCCGGTTGTACAGGATGGTGCCGATCTTGGAGGTGTCCCCCAGATTACCTTGGCCGGCGCCATAGACCACCTTTTCGATATCGGCGATCAGCGGCACGTCCTTGCCGGCCACGTTCCAGGTCGCGGACATGTAGCCCTTGGCGGCGTCTCCGGCCGGCACGGTGTCTTCCTCGGAACCGGCCCACCAGGAACCGATCATCTTGTCCCGCGAAAAACCAATCTTCTGGGCGGCCTTGATAGCGGTCTGGTTCATGACGCCCCAGCCCCAAAAAATCACGTAGTCCGGGTTTTCCTGGCGGATTTTCAGCCACTGCGCGCCTTGTTCGTTGCCCGGATGCGCCACCGGAATCACCGTCAGCTCAAACTTGTTCAGTTTGGCTTCCTCCTGCAGGGCGACGATGGGTTCCTTGCCGTAGGCGGAGTCGTGGTAGAGAAAAACGATCTTTTTACCCTCCAGGCTGCCCTTTTCCTTCTCCTTGAGGAACCGGATGATGGCGGAAGCCTGCATCTGGTAGGTCGTGACCAGCGGGAAGGCGTAGGGGAACACCGAACCGTCCACCGCGTCGGTGCGGCCATAGCCCACCATCGCCATGGGGATCTTGTCGGCCGCCGTTTTGTCGATCAGGGCATAGGAAATACCGGTGGACATCGGATGGATCGGGCCAGTGGAGATTTTGGCCTTGTCCTTCATGCGTTCGTAACACTCGATGCCCTTGGCGTTGTTGTATTCGGTTTCGCACTCTTCCCAGGTGATCTTGACGCCGTTGACGCCGTTTTCCTTGAGGTTGACGTAGTTGAGGTAATCAACGAAACCGCCGAAGAACGATTGGCCGTTGGCGCCGTAGGGACCGACGCGGTACGAGGTGATGGGGAAAAACTGTTCTTCGGCGGCCAACGCGCCTTGCGACAACAGGGCGATGACGACGGCGGCGGTCAATGCGGACTTGCGATACTTGGACATGACGTTGTCTTCTCCAGTGTAGTTATCTATGCAACAGAACGCCCCCTAGTGGGGGAAGGGCCACAGACGCAACTTCTCCTTGCCGATTTGCCACAAGCGGGCCAGGCCGTGCGGCTCGACGATCAGGAAGAACATGATCAAGGTTCCAAACAGCAGAATCTGAATGTGCGAGACCGTTGCGTTGGAAAAGGGCAGACCGAGCAATCCGGCTGCCCACGGCAGGGCGATATCGAGGAAAATCGGCAGCAACAGAATGAAGGCCGCGCCCAGGAAGCTGCCCAGGATCGAACCCACCCCGCCGATAATGATCATGAACAGGATGCGGAACGACATATCCAGCGAAAAGCCGTCCGGTTCGACCGACCCCAGATAGCAGAAGGCGTAGAGCGCGCCCGCCACGCCGCAGTAGAACGAACTGACGGCGAACGCCAGCAGCTTGGTCGGCATCAGCCGGATGCCGATGACCGAAGCGGCCACGTCCATGTCGCGCACCGCCATCCAGGCGCGGCCGGTGGACGAGCGAACCATATTCTTGGCCGCCAGCGCCATGACGGCCACAATGCTCAGCACCAGCAGGTATTTTTCCCGTGGGGACGCGAATTCATGCCCGAGGATGATGAGCTTCTGGGCGGAAATCACCCCGGACGAGGAGTGGTTCGAGAACCAGGGGAATTTGGTCAGGCACCAGACGATGAAGAATTGGGCCGCCAGCGTGGCCACCGCCAGATAAAAACCCTTGATCCACAAGCTCGGCAATCCGAACAGAATCCCCACGCCGGCCGCCGTCAGCCCGGCGCACACGAAGCTCGCCAGAATCGGGATTCCGTCGATCCGCAACTGAAAGTTGTAGGCGGCGTAGGCGCCGACCGCCATGAAGGCCGCCGAGCCCAGGGACAATTGGCCGGCGTAGCCGGTCAGGATGTTTAACCCGAGCGCGGCGAGGGAAAAAATCAGGAAGGGGATGAGAATGGCCGAGAGCCAGTATTCGCTGGCCATGGCCGGAATCGCCAGAAAGACCACGGCGAGCAGAATCAGAATGCCGATACGGTCCTGACGGATGGGGAAAAGCTGCTGGTCGGCGGCGTAACGAGTCTTGAATTGGCCGGCCTCGCGGTAGAGCATGAGTTTTTCTCCTTCTCCCCTCTTCCCACGGGAGAGCGCTTGGGGGTGAGGGCGTTATACCCGGTCGATGTGCTTCTCGCCGAAGAGCCCTTCGGGGCGAACCAGGAGGAAGAACAGGGCCAAAACGTAGGGGAACCAGCCTTCGATGCCGCCAAAGTTGCCGCCGAACATCGACTGCATGACCGGCGGCAGGTAGATCTCCGCCAGTTTTTCCGAAGCGCCGATCAGCAGGCCGCCGACAATGGCGCCCGGCACCGAGGTGAAGCCGCCGATGATCAGCACCGGCAGCGCCTTGAGCGCGGTGAAGGTAAGCGCAAACTGCACGCCGTTGCGGGCGCCCCACATCAGGCCGGCGACCAGGGCGACAAAGCCGGCGATGCCCCAGACGATGGCCCAGATGTGCTGCAAGGGGATGCCGATGGACAGCGCCGCCTGATGGTCGTCGGCCACCGCCCGCAGCGCCCGGCCGATCCGGGTGTACTGGAAAAACAGGGCCAGCATCGTCACCAGCAGGGCGGCGACCCCGGCCGCCACCAGGTCGAACCTGGAAATCACCATGTCCCACGAATCGAGAATGGCCGGGATCGGCTCATCCACGATGCCGAGATCGAGGGCGCGCGGATCGCTGCCGAACACCATCGGCGCCAGGCCTTCGATGAAGAACGCCAGGCCGATCGTCGCCATGAACAGGGTGATGGGGGGCTGATTGACCAGTTTGCGCAGGACGAATTTTTCGGTGGCGATGCCGAACAGCGTCATGATGACGAAGGCGAGGATGATCGCCAGCCACAACGGCGCGCCCTGCTCCATGCAGCCCACCACCGACAACGCGGCGAGATAGACCATTGCCCCCTGGGCGAAGTTGAAGACGCCGGAGGCTTTATAGATCAGCACAAAGCCCAGGGCCACCAGCGCATACATCACCCCGGAGAGCAGACCGCTGATCAGGACTTCCAGAAAAAATTGCATGGTCCCGGTCTCCTCAGTGACTCACGCCCAGATAGGCGGCGATCACGTCTTCGTTGTTCTTCACGTCGTCCGGCAGGCCATCGCCGATCTTTTTGCCGTAGTCGAGCACCACGACGCGGTCGGAAATATCCATCACCACGCCCATATCGTGCTCGATCAGGACGACGGTGGTGCCAAACTGATCGTTGACATCGAGAATGAAGCGGCACATGTCCTGCTTTTCCTCGACGTTCATGCCGGCCATCGGCTCATCCAGCAGCAACATGGACGGCTCGGCCGCCAGCGCCCGGCCCAGTTCCACCCGCTTTTGCAGACCGTAGGGCAAGCGACCCACCGGGGTTTTGCGGATATGCTGGATTTCGAGGAAGTCGATGACTTCCTCCACTTTTTTACGGTGTTCCAGTTCCTCCTTCCTGGCCCGACCCAGCCACAGGGCGTGTTCGATGAAGCTGGCCTTCATTCGGGTGATGCGCCCGGTCATGATGTTGTCGAGCACGCTCATGCCCTTGAACAGCGCGATGTTCTGGAAGGTGCGGGCGATGCCCTGGACGGCCGCCGCGTGCGGTTCCATTTTTTTACGCTCCCGGCCGCGGAAAATAATGACGCCTTCCTGCGGGTGGTAGACCCCGTTGATGACATTCAACATGGAACTCTTGCCGGCGCCGTTGGGACCGATGATGGCGCGGATTTCGTGCTCGCGGACATCGAAGGAAATGTCGATCAGGGCCTTGACCCCGCCGAAGCGCAGCGAAATATTTTGTAAATCGAGAACGACGTCGCCGATTTTTTTGGCCATGGTTCAAGCCGCTTTCCGCATTGCGGGGAAGGTCTCGGCGTCAATGATCCCGAGATCGGCGGATATCTTGCCGCGCCGGCCATCCTCGAACTTGACTTCGGTTTCGATGAATTGCGTGGATTGACCGCCGTACAGGGCGTCGATCAGCACCTGGTACTTTTTCGCCACAAAGGTGCGCCGTACCTTCCGGGTTCGGGTCAGCTCGTCGTCGTCGGGATCGAGTTCCTTGTGCAGGATAAGGAAGCGATGAATCTGCGAGTCCGCCACCATGGCGTCCTGGGCCAGGGTGGCGTTGACCTCCTCGACGCAGGTTTTGAGCAGATCGTGGACCTGCGGCTTGCTGGCCAGATCGGTGTAGCCGGAATAGGCGATGCCGCGCCGCTCGGCCCAGTTGCCCACCGCGTCCACGTCGATGTTGACGAAGGCGCAGACCATGGCCCGGTCGTGGCCGAAACAGACGGCTTCCTTGATGTACTGAAAAAATTTGAGTTTGTTTTCGATGTAGTTGGGGGCAAACATGGCCCCGTTGGCCAACTTGCCCACGTCCTTGGCCCGGTCGATGATGTTCAGATGGCCGTCCGCGTCGATGAAACCGGCGTCGCCGGTCATGAAATAGCCATCGGCATTGAGCGACTCGGCGGTGGCGTCGGGCCGCTTGTAATATTCCTTGAGCAGCATCGGGCCTTTCACCAGCACCTCGCCGTTATCGGCGATCCTGATCTCCACCCCCGGCGCCGGAGCGCCCACGCTACTGGACTTGACTTGGCCATCCGGTTGCAGACAGACGTAAGCGCAGGTTTCGGTCTGGCCGTACAGTTGCTTGAGGTTGATCCCGATGGAACGGTAGAAACTGAAGAGTTCGGGGCCAATGGCGGCCCCGGCGGTGTAAGCGACGCGGATGCGGCTCAGGCCGAGGACATTGCGCAGGGGACCGTAGACCAGCAGGGTTCCCAATCCATAGAGCAGCCGGTCGCCGAGACCCACCGGCTTGCCGTCGAGAATGGCGCCGCCGCAGCGCTTCGCCACGCCCAGGAAGTAATGGAACAGCTTGCGCTTGATCGCGCTGGCGTCCTCCATGCGGATCATGACGGAGGTCAGTAGACTCTCGAACACCCTGGGCGGCGCGAAGTAATAGGTCGGGCCGATTTCGCGCAGGTCGGTCATCACCGTGTCGCCGGATTCCGGGCAATTGATGGTGAAACCCACCACCAACGACTGGGCGAAGGAGAACAGGTGGTCGCCCACCCAGGCCATCGGCAGATAGGAAAGAATGTCGCCGGCGGCGTCCAGCTTGTCGATTTTCATGCCGCCCTGGGCGGACGCGATGAAGGCGGCGTGAGTCTGGCAGACGCCTTTGGGCATGCCGGTGGTGCCGGAGGTGTAGAGCATGACCGAAACATCATCGGCCTGCCCCCGCGCCACTTCGGCGTCGAGAAAATCCGGATGGTTGCGATTGTGAATCCGCCCCATCTCCATCAAGGCGCGGATGTCGTGGAGGAAGGGCTGATTGTAGTGACGCATTCCCCGCGGGTCGTCGTAGACGATGTGCCCGAGCAGGGGAACCTGGTCCATGACCTCCAGCAGTTTGTCCACCTGCTCCTGATCTTCGACCGCGGCGAAGCGAATGGCGGCGTCCTGGAGGACAAAGAGCATTTCATCCGCCACCGCATCCTGGTAGAGCGGCACGGGAACGCCGCCGAGGCATTGGGCGGCGCTCATCATCATATAGAGATGGGGCCGGTTGTCGCCGATGATGGCCAGGTTGTCGCCGCGCTTGAAGCCCAGCGCCGCCAGGCCGCTGGCCATGGCGCGCACCCGCTCGGCGACGTCGGACCAGCTCCAGGTCTGCCAGATACCGAGATCCTTTTCGCGGATGGCCGGGGCCTTACCCCGTGCCTTGGCATGATGAAACAGCAGGCGCGGAAAGGTATGCAAGCCATCCGGCGTCCCGGCGCTGGTTCCAAACGACATTGCTTTCCTCCCGGCCGATTCCCGGCTTTCAAGAACCGGATTCGGCCATTTGATGGTTCGTTTTATTGTGTTGTAATCGTCGGCGCAAATCGGAAAATCGGTTGTTCCGGCGCTAATAATTTCCTCGTGGAAACTCCCAGGGGCCAGAATCGGAAGGTAAGTGATAAAAAGAGCTTAGCGCACCTGAAATGCAAGTACAGAGAGGCTCGATTGGGCTCGTTCCGAATGCCGCAAGGCATGGCGCCCTGTCGGGCTTTCAGGTAAATAAAGTATTCCGCAACGGGAAAACGATATGTCATTCCATAGCCTGAATTTCAATCTGGGCGAGACCATCGACATGCTGCGCGATACGGTGCGCGCCTTTGCCAGGAAGGAAATCGCCCCCCGGGCCGCTCAAATCGACCGCGACAACCAATTTCCCGTCGATTTATGGAAAAAATTCGGCGATCTGGGGCTGATCGGCATGACCGTCGACGAGCAATACGGCGGCGTCACGATGGGCTATCTGGCCCATATCGTCGCCATGGAGGAACTTTCCCGCGCTTCCGCCGCCGTCGCGTTGTCCTACGGCGCCCATTCCAACCTGTGCGTCAACCAGATTCACCGCAACGGAACCGCCGACCAGAGAGCCCGGTATCTACCTCAACTGGTTGCCGGCGAGCAGGTCGGAGCGCTGGCCATGTCCGAGGCCAACGCCGGCTCCGACGTGGTCTCCATGAAACTGCGCGCCGACAGGAAGGGCGATCGCTACGTTCTGAACGGCGGCAAGATGTGGATTACCAACGGCGGCGAGGCCGATACGCTGGTGATCTACGCCAAGACCGACATCAACGCGGGTCCCCGGGGCATCACCGCCTTCATCGTCGAAAAGGGTTTCAAGGGTTTCAGCCACGGCTCACACCTGGACAAGCTGGGGATGCGGGGTTCCAACACCTGTCCGCTGTTTTTCGACGACTGCGAAGTGCCGGAAGAGAACGTGCTGGGCGGCGTGGGCAACGGCGTCAAGGTGCTCATGTCCGGCCTCGACTACGAGCGCGCCGTGCTGGCCGGCGGGCCGCTGGGCATCATGGCCGCCTGCATGGACGTGGTGGTCCCCTACCTCCACGACCGCCGGCAGTTCGGCGTTCCCATCGGCGAGTTTCAGCTCATGCAGGGCAAGCTGGCCGATCTGTACACCACCTGGCAAGCCTGCCGCGCCTACGTCTACGCCGTGGGCCAGTCCTGCGACCGGGCCGACCATGCCCGCATTTTGCGCAAGGACGCCGCCGGCGCCATTCTCTACGCCTCGGAAAAGGCCACCTGGATGGCCGGGGAAGCAATTCAGGTTCTGGGCGGCAACGGCTACATCAACGAATATCCCACCGGCCGCCTGTGGCGGGACGCGAAACTTTACGAGATCGGGGCCGGCACTTCGGAAATCCGCCGGATGCTCATCGGCCGCGAACTGTTCGCCGAGAGCGCCTGAGATGAGCGTCATCAAGTCCCGGATCAATCCCCGCTCGGCCGAATTCCAGGCCAATGCGGACACCATGCGGGCCTTGGTCGCCGATTTGCGCGACAGGATCGCCGAGGTGGCGTTGGGCGGCAGCGAGGCGGCCCGCCAGAAACACGCCGCCCGCGGCAAGTTGCTGCCCAGGGAGCGGGTGAATCACCTGCTCGATCCCGGAACGCCCTTCCTCGAAATCGGCCAACTGACGGCTTACGGCCTCTACGACGACGAATCGCCGGCGGCGGGCATGATCGCGGGCGTCGGTCGGGTGCAGGGCGGCGAGTGCATGATCTTGGCCAACGACGCCACGGTGAAAGGCGGCACCTACTATCCGCTGACCGTGAAAAAGCACCTGCGCGCCCAGGAAATCGCCGAGCAGAATCATCTGCCCTGCATCTATCTGGTGGACTCGGGCGGCGCGTTTCTGCCCAGGCAGGATGAAGTTTTTCCCGACCGGGACCACTTCGGCCGCATTTTCTACAATCAGGCCAACATGTCCGCCAAGGGCATCCCGCAAATCGCCGTGGTCATGGGGTCCTGCACCGCCGGCGGCGCTTACGTGCCGGCCATGTCCGACGAGACGGTCATCGTCAGGAATCAGGGCACCATCTTCCTCGGTGGGCCGCCACTGGTGAAAGCCGCCACCGGCGAGGTGGTGACGGCCGAGGATTTAGGCGGCGGCGACGTTCATGCCCGCATCTCCGGGGTCGCCGACCATCTGGCCGAAAACGACGCGCACGCCCTGTATATCGCCCGGCGCATTCTCGCCAACCTCAACCGGATCAAACCGGTGAGTCTGGCGCTGGGAAGTGGTGAAGAGCCGATTTACGACCCCGAGGAAATCTACGGCATCCTGCCCACCGATACCCGCAAGCCCTACGACGTGCGGGAAATCATCGCCCGACTGGTGGATGGATCGCGCTTCGACGAGTTCAAGGCCCGTTACGGAACCACGCTGGTCACCGGCTTTGCGCAACTCTGTGGCTATCCGGTGGGCGTCGTCGCCAACAACGGCATTCTGTTCGGCGAGTCCGCCCAGAAAGGCGCGCACTTTATTGAGCTGTGCGGGCAGCGCGGCATTCCGCTGCTGTTTCTGCAAAACATCTCCGGCTTCATGGTGGGCCGCAAGTATGAAAACGGCGGCATCGCCAAGGACGGGGCCAAGATGGTGACCGCCGTATCCACCGTTCAGGTCCCCAAGGTCACCGTGCTGATCGGCGGCAGTTTCGGGGCCGGCAACTATGGGATGTGTGGCCGCGCCTACTCGCCGCGCTTTTTGTGGACCTGGCCGAACAGCCGGATTTCGGTGATGGGCGGCGAACAGGCGGCGAGCGTGCTGGCGACCGTGCGCCGGGACGGCATCGAGGCCGGCGGCGGCGTCTGGAGCGCGGAGGAAGAGGACGCATTCAAGGCGCCGATCCGCGAACGGTACGAGGTCCAGGGTCATCCCTACTACGCCACGGCCCGGCTGTGGGACGACGGGGTGGTGGACCCGATTCAGACCCGGCGCATCATCGGGCTGTCGCTGTCGGCGGCTCTCAACGCGCCCATTCCGCCGACCCGATTCGGCGTTTTCAGAATGTGATTTATGGCCCCCACGCTTGAAATCCAGTACGCCGGAGCGGTCGCCACCCTGTGGATGAACCGCCCCGAACTTCACAACGCCTTCAATCCCCAACTGATCGCGGACCTCACCGCCGCCTGCCGCGCACTCGACGCCGACCATGCGGTGCGGGTGGTGATTCTGGCCGGTCGCGGCAAAAGCTTCTCCGCCGGCGCCGATCTGAACTGGATGAAAGCGGCCGGTCAGGCGTCGGTCGAGGAAAACCTCGAAGATGCCCGGCGGCTGGCGGCCATGCTGCGCACCTTGGCCGAACTGCGCAAGCCGACCATCGCCCGGGTGCATGGCGCGGCTCTCGGCGGCGGTCTGGGACTGGCGGCGGCCTGCGATCTGTGCGTGGCCGCGACCGGCGCGGTCTTCGCGACCTCGGAGGTCCGCTTCGGGATCATTCCCGCCACGATCGGCCCCTACGTGATCCGCGCCATCGGCGAACGGCAAGCGTATCGCTATTTCCAGACGGCGGAACGCATCGACGCCCAGCGCGCTCTGGGAAATTGGCCTGGTTCATGAAGTGGTAATGGCCGAAGAGCTGGACGCCAAGATTCAGCAGTTGACCGACGCCTTACTCCAAGGCGGTCCCCAGGCCCAAGCGGCAGCGAAAGCACTGATTCGAGCCGTGGCCGGCCAACCGATGAGCGATGAGTTGGTGGAAGACACCGCCCGCCGCATTGCGACGCTGCGCGCTGCGCCGGAAGCCCGGGAAGGACTTGCCGCGTTCATGGAAAAGCGGCCACCGGCCTGGATGGACGTCGTTGCTGTAGATTCACCCAACCGGGCGGGGAGGTAGGTCGATGTTTCAGAAAATCCTGATTGCCAACCGGGGAGAAATCGCCTGCCGCGTCATCAAGACCGCCCATCGCCTGGGGATTGGCACGGTGGCCGTGTATTCCGAAGCGGATGCCGAAGCCCGGCATGTGCGGCTGGCCAACGAAGCGGTGCTGATCGGCCCGGCGGCGGCGCGGGACAGCTACCTCGCCATCGACAAGATCATTGCCGCCGCCCGGCAAACCGGGGCGCGAGCCATTCATCCGGGCAGCGGCTTTCTGTCGGAAAACCCGGATTTCGCCGCCGCCTGCGCCGCCGCCGATTTGGTCTTCATCGGTCCGCCGGTCGAGGCGATCCGCGCGATGGGTTCCAAGAGCATCGCCAAGGAGCTGATGACACAAGCCGGCATCCCTCTCACGCCGGGCTATCACGGGGACATCCAGGAGCCGGCCTTTCTGCGCGAGCAGGCGAACCGGATCGGTTATCCGGTGCTGATCAAAGCCAGCGTCGGCGGTGGTGGCAAAGGCATGAGGCGGGTGGAAAAATCCGAGGACTTCGAGGCGGCGCTCGCTTCCTGCCAGCGAGAGGCCGCCTCCGCTTTCGGCGACGAGCGGGTGCTCGTCGAAAAATACCTGCCGCACCCGCGCCACATCGAGATCCAGGTGTTCGGCGACGTCCACGGCAGCATCGTCTATCTGTTCGAGCGGGATTGCTCGGTGCAACGCCGTCATCAGAAGGTGCTCGAAGAAGCGCCCGCGCCCGGGATGACGCCCGAGCGCCGCGCCGCGATGGGCCAAGCGGCGGTGGCGGCGGCGAAGCGCGTTGGCTACGTCGGCGCCGGCACGGTGGAATTCATCGTCAGCCCGGATGGCGCTTTTTACTTCATGGAGATGAACACGCGGCTCCAGGTCGAGCATCCCGTCACCGAAATGATTAGCGGCCTGGATCTGGTGGAGTGGCAACTGCGTGTGGCCTGCGGCGAGCCGCTGCCACTGACTCAGGAGCAGATCCAGATCCACGGGCACGCGCTGGAAGCCCGGATTTACGCCGAAGATCCCGCCAAGGAATTTCTGCCCTCCACCGGCAAACTGGTGCATCTCGCGCCACCGGAAGAGAACCTGCACATTCGGGTCGATACGGGAGTGGAGGAAGGCGACGAGATCGGCCCGTTCTACGATCCGATGATCGCCAAGCTCATCGTGTGGGACACGAATCGGGAGCAGGCGCTGGCCCGTATGCTGCAAGCCCTGGCCCAGTACCGCATCGTGGGCGTCGCCAACAACGTCGATTTCCTGTCGCGCCTGGTGGCTTCCCCGGCTTTTGCCCAAGCCGACCTCGATACCGACCTGATCGAGCGCGAGCGGGAATTCCTGTTTGCCACCGGTTCGCCCATTCCCCGCGATGTTTTTCTGGTCGCCGCGCTCGCCACCCTGTTGCGTGAAGAAGCGCGGGCGAGCGCCGAAGCGGCAAGACATACCGATCCGCTCTCGCCCTGGCACCGGCGCGATGGCTGGCGGCTCAATTCCCGCGCCGAACGCCGTCTGCTGTTCCGCGCGGGCGAATTGGAGAAAACCGTGGGCGTGCGCTATGCCGAACAGGGCTACGCGCTGGACATCGACAGTCAGGAGACGCTGGTCCGGGGCGAACTGGGACCGAACGACACCCTGCGGGTCGATCTGGGCGGCTTGCGGTTGAACGCCACGGTGGTGGTCGCCGGAGAGAGGCGGTACGTGTTTCTCCACGGACACGCCTGGCCGCTCGCGCGGGTCGATCCCCTGTATTACAGCAGCGAAAGCGGCGGCCAGGAAGGCGGGCTGCTGGCGCCCATGCCCGGTAACGTCATCGCCCTGCTCGCACGGGAAGGCGCGCGGGTGGAGAAAGGTGCGCCGCTGTTGATCCTGGAGGCGATGAAGATGGAGCACACCCTCACCGCCCCGGCCAGGGGGACGGTGAAGTCCTTCCATTTCGCCGTCGGCGACCAGGTGAGCGATGGCGCCGAACTGGTGGAGTTCGAAGCCGAGAAGATGTGAAGTTCATGAGCCTGAAATCGATGCAGTTGCCTGATACGGTCAAAATCGTCGAGGTGGGTCCGCGCGACGGCTTGCAAAACGAGCCCAGGGTGATCGCCACCGCGACCAAGATAGAGTTGATCGCTCGACTGGGGAGAGCCGGATTGAAAGTCATTGAGGCGACCTCCTTCGTTTCGCCGAAGTGGGTGCCGCGAATGGCCGACAGCGCCGCGGTCATGAGCGCCATCGAGCGCTTGCCCGGCGTTGCGTACCCGGTGCTGACGCCGAACTTGAAGGGCTTTGAAGCGGCTCTAACGGCGGGCGCGCGGGAAGTCGCCGTGTTCGGCGCGGCTTCCGAGTCCTTCTCGCAAAAAAACATTAATTGTTCCATCGCCGACTCGCTGAAGCGCTTCGAGCCGGTAGCGGCGGCGGCGCAACAGGCCGGCGTCCGGGTGCGCGGCTATGTGTCCTGCGCGCTCGGTTGCCCCTACGAAGGAGATGTCAAGCCGGCGGCGGTCGCTCAGGTGGCCGCCGCCCTGTTCGACATGGGGTGCCACGAGGTCAGTTTGGGCGATACGATCGGGGTCGGAACGCCAGAGGCGGCGAAACGCCTGATCGAGGCGGTGAGCGCCCGCGTGCCCCTCGACCGCATCGCCGGCCATTATCACGACACCTATGGCATGGCCATCGCCAATATCTACGCTTCACTCCAATGTGGCGTGGCGGTGTTCGACGCTTCGGTGGCCGGGCTGGGCGGATGTCCCTACGCGCGCGGCGCTTCCGGCAACGTCGCCACCGAGGATGTCGTGTATCTGCTGAACGGACTGGGGATCGCAACCGGTATCGATCTTAACGCCCTCATCGATTGTTCGGCATGGATCAGCGCGATGCTGGAGCACCCGCCGGCGTCGAAAGTCGCGCGGGCGAGAGCCGGCCGGCCGCCTCCGACCACCGAACCCTCCTGACCCGTGGAGAGAGACCGATGAATGATCGCTCGCGTGATGATGGCGCCGCGCCGCCCTTCGATCAGCCGCTCTGGACCCCCGATCCCGAGCGTGGCGCCGCAAGCCGCATGGCCGCCTTTACCGAGTATGCCCGGCGGGTTTCCGGGATGGCGCTGGCGTCGTATGCGGATTTGCACGCCTGGTCGATCAATGCACCCGAGCAGTTTTGGCCGGCGGTCTGGGATTTCTGCGGCGTGCTCGGCGAACGCGGGGAGCAGGTTTTGGTCGATCCGCGCCGGATGCCCGGCGCTCGGTGGTTTCCAGACGCCCGACTCAATTTTGCCGAGAACCTGTTGCGGGACTGCGGCAACCCCGAGGCGCTGGTGTTCCGGGGGGAAGACCGGGTCAGGCGCACACTGTCGCGGGCTGAATTACGCCGACAGGTCGCTCGATTCGCGGCGGCGCTGAAGGAAGCGGGCATCGGCCCCGGCGACCGGGTCGCCGCCTACCTGCCCAACCTGCCCGAAACGATCATTGCGCTGCTCGCCGCCGCCAGCATCGGCGCGGTTTTTACCAGCGCCTCGCCGGATTTCGGCGTCCAGGGCGTCCTCGACCGCTTCGGCCAGATCGAACCGAAGGTGCTGATCGCCTGCGATGGCTACTGGTACAACAGCAAGGCGATCGACATGCGGGCCAGGCTGGCCGAACTCGCGCCCAAGCTGCCCAGTATCCAGCGGTTGATCCTGGTTCCCTACCTCGACGACGACGCGGACGCCTTGGCGGCGAGTCTGCCCGCGGGAGTCTCGTGGACCTGCTTTATCGCGCCCCACGCGGCGGCGGCCGAAATCGAGTTCGCGCCGCTGCCTTTCGATCATCCGCTCTACATCATGTATTCATCGGGGACGACCGGCATCCCCAAATGCATCGTTCACGGCGCGGGCGGGACTTTGTTGCAGCATCTCAAGGAACACCAGTTGCATAGCGACCTGCGGGAGGGGGACCGGTTTTTCTACTTCACCACTTGTGGCTGGATGATGTGGAACTGGCTGGTGTCCGGCCTGGCGTCGGGCGCGACGCTGCTGCTGTACGACGGCAGCCCCTTCGTCGCTCGTGGCCGGATTCTCTGGGACTTCGCCCAAGCCGAGCGCATGAGCCACTTCGGCGCCTCGGCCAAATATCTCGACGCCCTGGCCAAGATCGGCCTCAAACCCCGGCGAGGTTACGATCTGAGTCCTCTCCGCGCCATCCTGTCAACCGGCAGCCCGCTGGTTCCCGAACGCTTCGACTCGGTGTATGCGGACATCAAGGCGGATTTGCAGTTGGCCTCCATCTCCGGCGGCACCGACATCATTTCCTGTTTCGTGCTGGGCAACCCCACGCTGCCGGTCTGGCGCGGCGAGATTCAATGCAAGGGGCTGGGGCTGGCGGTCGAGGTGTGGGACGACCGGGGCCAATCCATTCGGGAACAAAAGGGCGAGCTGGTCTGCACCCGCCCGTTTCCCTGCATGCCCATCGGTTTCTGGAACGACCCTCACGGGAAGAAGTACCAGGCCGCCTATTTCGAACGGTTTCCCGGCGTTTGGCATCACGGCGATTTCTGCGAAATCACCCGACACGACGGGTTGATCATCCACGGCCGCTCGGACGCCACGCTCAATCCGGGCGGCGTGCGCATCGGCACGGCCGAAATTTACCGCCAAGTCGAAAAACTGCCCGAGGTGGTCGAAGCGCTGGTCATCGGGCAGGACTGGGAGGCGGATGTCCGGCTGGTGCTGTTCGTGAAGCTCCAGGATGGCGTCGATCTCGACCACGAACTGGTCGCCCGAATCAAACGGACGATTCGCGAGGGCGCCACGCCGCGCCACGTCCCCGCCAAGGTGCTGCAAGTGGCCGACATCCCCCGCACCAAGAGCGGCAAGATCGTCGAGCTGGCCGTCCGTAATGTGGTGCATGGCCAGCCGGTCAAGAACCTCGAAGCGCTGGCCAATCCGGAAGCGCTCGCGTCGTTTGCCGACCGGAGCGAGTTGCGGGAGTAAAAACGTTCCTCTTGGGTCGGTGTCATCGCCGCCATCGGAGCGGAGAGCCCGCTCGCAATCGCGACAGCATCAGCGCCGCCGCCAGCACGGCGCGCCTCATCAGATTCAAATCCCCCGCTTGCATCAACGCCAGCGCCACTATGCGCTCCCAAATAAATTGTGGAGTCGCCGCTTCAAACACCCGGCGCTACGCGCCACCCTTCACTTATCCAGGGAGGGGAAATTTCACGACCGAGACAGGATTGCCATATCAACCGGTACAGCAACGCACCAAGGATGCGGGCAGCGGTTTTTACTTACAAGACGCTTGTGAAATGCATCTATATTGATACAAACGATTTTATATCAACCATTTTCCCAAGCAGGGCTTAACGCCATTTATCCCACTTAAATACAGTGTGGAATTCTTTCTAACATCGTGGGACTATTGAGAAAATATGTTCAGCGCCATCGGCGATCCGCCTAATCAAGATTACAGATCAGCTCAAGAAATAACACAATGAACGAATCTTACGCTGTGACCGCCTCTCCAGAACAACAAAAACGACAAAGCAAGCCAACCCAGTGTCGCCGATTGGGTCTATGGAATCGGGTTTATTGGCTACTGGTGATGGTGATGGTGATGGTGCTGCTGCCGTTTTACCCGGCCCTGGCCCAGGAAGCGGGTGAAATCGTCAGCGTGGTGGGAACCGCCGAAGTACGGCGCGAGGGGCGCTGGCAAGCGGTCGGCGCGGGGGAGTCGCTGGCGGCCGGCGAGGTGCTGCGAACCGGCGAGGGCAGCCGCGCCGCGGTTCTGCTGGCGAACGGCGCGCAGATCAAACTCAACGGCAACAGCCAGTTGGAACTCAAGCAGGTCGCCCCCCAGGAAATCGTTCCCGCCTCGAACGACATCCTGCAAAACGTTCTGCGCCTGCTGGGCGGCGAAATCTGGGTCCGCGACAACAACCAGTTGCTGGAGATTCAAACCCTGCCGGCCACCGCCACCATTCGCGGCACCGAGTTCAACTTGGCGGTCGGCCCCGCCGATGCGGCTCAACTGGCCGTGCTCGATGGACTGGTCGAGTTCAGCAACCCGCAGGGCAGCGTGCTGGTGGCGGCGAACGAACAGGCCAGCGCCAAGGTGGGCGAAGCGCCGCACAAGACCGTGCTGCTCAACCCGCTCGATGCGGTGCAATGGTCGCTCTACTATCCGGGTCCGGTCGGTGGCCCGGCGGAACCAGCGCGGGACCCCCGATCTCCCCGCTACTGGACTCAGGCCGCCCAGACCCATCTGCTGCGCGGTCAAGTGCCGGAAGCCCGGCAGGCCATCGACCGGGCGCTGGCGCTCGATCCCAAGGACGCGCTGGCTTACAGCCTGCGCTCCAACATCGAACTGGTGCAAAACCGCAACGCACGGGCGCTGGCCGATGCCGAACGGGCGGTCGCCGCCGATTCGTCCTCCTCCCCGGCGTATCTCAGTCTCAGTCTGGTCCGGCAGGCCGAATTCGATCTGGACGCCGCGCTGGCGGCGGCCCGCCAGGCGGTGGAACTCGACCCCGACAATGCCCGGGCCTTGATTCAGGAAAGCAGCCTGCTGTTCGGCATGGGCCGGCTGCGGGAGGCGGTGAAAGTGGCGAAACAGGCACGGCAACGAGCGCCGGACGATGCCATGGTCAATACCGTCTGGGGATTTCTGCAACTGGCGCGCAACCGGGCGAACGACGCCCGCGAAGCGTTTCAGGCGGCCATCGCCCAAGACTCGACCTTGGGATTGCCGCAACTCGGTTTGGGACTGGTGCTGTTCCGGCACAACCAGACCGATGAAGCCATCGAGGCCATGCGCAAGGCGACCTTGCTGGAGCCGAAGGTCTCGCTCTACAACAGCTATCTCGGCAAGGCGTTTTACGAGGACAAACAGAACCAGCCGGCGCAAAAATATCTGGAGGCGGCCAAACAACTCGATCCCCACGACCCGACCCCCTGGTACTACGACGCCATTCGCCTGCAAAGCGTCAATCGACCGGTCGAAGCCGTGGAGAACCTGCAAAAATCCATCGAACTGAACGACGATCGGGGCGTGTACCGGTCGCGGTTGCTGCTGGATGAGGATCTGGCCGCGCGGTCGGCCACTTTGGGACGCATTTACAACGAAGTGGGCTTTACCCAACTCGGCTTGCAGGAAGGCTGGCAATCGGTCAACCGTGACCCAAGCAACTACTCGGCGCATCGGCTGCTGGCGGATTCCTATGCGGCATTACCCAATCTGGAAATCGCCCGCGTGAGCGAACTGCTGCAATCCCAGTTGCTGCAGCCAATCAACATCACTCCGGTGCAACCGCAAATGGCGGAAACCAAACTGCTGATGCCGAGCGCCTTGACCACCTCGTCTCTGTACGAATTTACGCCATTGTTTGTACAAAATCAGCCGACGCTGTGGGCTTCGGCGTTGGGCGGTAATCAGAGTACGTGGGGAGATGAGCTGATCGTCTCCGGCCTGACCGACCGCGCTGCCTACAGTCTCGGCCAGTTTCATTACCAGAGTAACGGCTATCGGGAGAATAACGACCTGAAGAACAACATTTATGATCTGTTCGGACAAGTGGCCGTCACTCCTTATTTTAACCTCCAAGCTGAATATCGGCATCGGGAAACCACCAACGGCGACCTCCAGTCCAGTTTTAACAATATCTTTAGTCGGTCCAGGCGCCGTAGTATCGATCAGGACATCGCCCGCATTGGCGCCAATTATTCGCTGTCGCCGCAAGCCAATCTGATTGCCTCGTTCATTTATACGGATCGAAATGATAACGTTAGTTTCTCGAACTTTAGTGCTGGATCAGTAGAAAAAGACTATCAAACAGAAGTTCAGCTTCTTTACAAGGCAGATCGTTTCAATTTAAT
This sequence comes from uncultured Gammaproteobacteria bacterium, assembly GCA_963695105.1. GTDB lineage: Bacteria > Pseudomonadota > Gammaproteobacteria > Competibacterales > Competibacteraceae > Competibacter. The sequence continues at coordinate 52,019 of CAVOGC010000055.1, forward strand.
CACCGGCTTTGGGATCTATTCGACGGATTTCAATTTTTATGGTGTTCAACAGCCTCCCACGACTGGCAATCAAGACATCGGCTATGGCTACGCTACTCTAAAACTGCCGGGAGACGTGATCGGGACCGTGGGTTTAAGCTATCAATCGAATGAGGATTCGAACGCCGATTTACACGAACTCAATCCGAAACTCGGCGTCCAGTGGGCGATGAATGAGCAGATTTCCCTGCGGGCCGCCGCATTCAAAGCCACCAACTCGATACTTGTAGCAAATCAGACGATTGAACCTACCCAAGTCACTGGATTCAATCAATTTTTTGATGATATCAGTTCGACTGTATCCCAAAATTACGGGGTGGCTCTCGACGTGCGATTTACTAATCAGGTCTTTGGCGGTCTGGAGGCATTCCGCCGAGACCTCGACGTTCCTTTTGGAACGCTTGATGTCCCTGCGTTCTATGAAGTCGAGCAGCAACAGATCGATCAATATGGCGCTTATTTGTACTGGATGCCCAGCCATCGGTGGGCGGTCAAGGCGGCGGGGTTTTATGAGCGCTTCGAGGTAAAAGAGGGCTTATTGGGCCTGATGTTTTCCTTTCCACCCATGCCCTCCCAACTGAGGACAATCTCGCTCCCCCTGGATATTCAGTATTTTGATCCATCCGGTTTTTTTGCCAGCTTGGGTATCATCTATGTGAACCAGCAGGTGCAATTTCTGGATCAGCGATCACTCGCCCCCTTGCCGACGCAAAGCGAAAATTTTACCTTGGTCAATGCTGGGCTGGGTTATCGCTTTCCCAAGCGATGGGGAATTGTGGCGCTTCAGGTAAACAATCTTCTGAATAAAGAATTTCACTATCAGGATAATAGTTTCCGCTCTGTGAATCAGAGCGTTAACCCGCTCTACATTCCAGAGCGAACCCTTTTTGGGCGGCTGGTGATTAACTTTTAATGGCCAGTAGAAGGAGAAAATCAGATGAAACTGACCGGCATTGAAGTTCCCTTTGATATTTTATCCACGCTTGAACCGGATACGATTTTGGTCGTGATCTCAGACCAGGATGGGATAAAGAAACTGGTCAAGATCGACAACCTGTCCTTGCCGGATGGCGAAGTTGTTTTGCGCGTGGAGACCAACACCGCAACGGATGACGCACAGCCGCAAAGCGGATGTTATGTATTGATCGGCGGCAAATGGGTATGGGTAGACCCCTGTCCGCAATGAGCTAAGACCTTGCCGAGATTGCAGACCTCGTCGATTTGGCCGGCGACGCTGGTCGCCAGCCTGGCTTTCGGCCTGATTCTTGTTCTCTCCAACACCTCGTTTTTTGCGCTCCTCGAACTCAAGGGCCTGGACCTGCTGTTCACCCTGCGCGGCGCGCTACCCCCACCCGATTCCATCGTCATCGTCGCCATCGACGAACCCTCCATGGCCGAGATCAAACAGCAATGGCCTTGGCCGCGCAGCCTGCACGCTCGCCTGATCCAACAACTTCACCAAGCCGGCGCGGCGGTGATCGGTTTCGACATTCTATTCGCGGAACCCTCCGAACCAGCCGAGGACCAGGCGCTGGCGCTGGCGTTGCGGGAAACCGGCAACGGCGTGCTGGCCAGCGCGCTGTCGGTGGTCAACGATCCCCTGTTCCGCCACACGATTCGGGTCGATCCGATTCACACCCTGCGGGATTCCGCCCTGGTCGGTAGCGCCTTCGTCAGCATCGACCCCGACGGCGCCGTGCGGCGGGCGCGGCTGCTCGCCCCGGACCTGCCCTCCTTTGCCCTGCAAGTGGTCCGGCGCTACCTCGAACGGCCGGGGATGGAAACGACGGTCGAGCCGGAGTGGCGGCGCTTCAGCCAAAAAGATCTGTTGCGGGAACATCTGATCGACTACCGGGGGCCACCGCGGACGATCCAGACCGTGTCCTACCATCAGGCTCTCGACCCCCAACGCCTCCTGCCGTCAGGCATTTTCGCCGGCAAAATCGTGCTGGTCGGCCGCGCGCTGGAAGCCATTCCCGAACCGCAGCGCCTGTCGGGCGACACCTTCCTGACCCCGTTTTCCTGGATGGGCGGCAACCTCGCCGCCGGCGTCGAAATTCAGGCCACCCTGGTGGACAATCTGTTGAACGGACGCTTCGCCACCGAGCCCACTCCGTTCGAACGCTGGCTGGGGCTGCTGGCGCTGGCGCTGGCCGCCAGCCTGCTGGCGATCCGGCTCAAGCCGCTCGTCGCCCTGGCCGCGACCGCCGCGCTGGCGGCGCTGTGCCTGACCATCGCCTGGGCGGTGTTCGCGGCGGCGAGTTTATGGCTACCGGTTTTATCGGCGATCATGACCCTGGTTCTGGTCCAAGGCGGCCACCTGCTGCTGCGGGCGCTGACCGCCGAACGCGACCGCCGCCGCCTGCTGGAAGCCATCAACCGCGATCTGGAAGCGAAAATCGCCGAACGCACCCAGGAACTGGCCGCCACCAACCAGGAACTCAGCCAGCGCCACCAGCAGCTCGAAACCGCTTATGGGGATTTGGCCCGCACCCAGCACCAACTGGTCCAGTCGGAAAAAATGGCGGCGCTGGGACTGCTGGTGGCCGGCATCGCCCACGAGTTGAACAACCCCACCAGCTACGTCCACAGCAATCTGGAATTTATCGAGGAATATACCGAGCGCCTGGCCGCGGCGCTCGAAGACGATGCCGGCGAGGGTGGGCCAACCGATCCGGCCCGCCGCCGGAGCGACGCGCGCCATCGGGAATCCCACGACACCCTGAACACCCTGCGGGAGTTGATCGCCAGTTGCCGCGAAGGCGCCGAGCGCATCAAGAAGATCGTGCTGGATCTGCGCATCTTTTCGCGCACCGACGACATCGGCCTGATCCCGGTCGACTTGCACGAAGGCATCGACTCGACCCTGAACCTGCTCAGCAAACAGTATCAGGATCGTATTACCATCCACCGGGAGTATCATCCCCTGCCCCAGGTGGAATGCCTGCCCGGACAGATCAACCAGGTCTTTATGAACCTGCTGCAAAATGCCGCCCAGGCCATCCCCGGCAAGGGCAACGTCTGGATCGGGACGCGGGCCGAGGGCGACTGGGTCAAGATCGCCATCCGGGATGACGGCGCGGGGATCGCGCGGGAAAACCTGTCCAGGGTTTTCGATCCGTTTTTCACCACCAAGCCGGTGGGCGCGGGAACCGGACTGGGGCTCAGCATCAGCTACGGCATCGTCGAAAAACACGGGGGAAGCATCCGGGTGACCAGCACAGCCCATCAGGGCAGCGAATTCACGGTCGAACTGCCGGTGAGGCCGATCAGGAGAGCACCGCCATGAAACATGGCCTGCTCATCGTCGATGACGAGAAGGAAATACTCCGCAGCCTCACCCTGACCTTTGCGGAGGATTATGAGGTGTTCGCGGTGTCGAGCGGCGCCGAGGCGCTGGCGCTGCTGGCGCGGCGGGACATCGCCCTGATCATCGCCGACCAGCGCATGCCGGAAATGACCGGCGTGGAACTGCTGGAACGCGCCATCGAGATCAAGCCCGACGCGATCCGCATGATCCTGACCGGCTACACCGATACCGCCGCGCTGGTGCAGGCCATCAACCAGGGCCACATCTACCAATACATCAATAAACCCTGGGATCGACGGGAACTCAAGCTCACGGTCAAACGGGCGCTGGAGCGCTACGAGCTGGCCATGGAAAACCAGCGCCTGCTCAAGGATCTGCAAGCCGCCAACGAACGTCTGAAGGACGAAAACCGGTTGTTGAAAAAGGAAGCCGGCAAGGGGCTGGGTTTAATGGAGACCGTCATCGGACAAAGTCCGGCCATGCGGCGCGTTTTCGATCTGCTCGACAAGGTGATCGACAATTCGGCGACCGTGCTGCTGACCGGCGAAACCGGTACCGGCAAAACCCTGTTGGCCCACCACATCCACTCGCGCGGTCCACGCAAGGACCAACTGTTCATCGAACAAAATTGCGGGACGCTGCCCGAAGCCCTGCTGGAGAGCGAGCTGTTCGGTCACAAACGCGGTGCGTTCACCGGCGCCGTCCAGGACCGCAAGGGGCTGTTCGAGGCCGTCGATGGCGGTACGCTGTTGCTGGATGAGGTCAGCGAAATGAGCCCGGCCCTGCAAGTCAAGCTGCTGCAAGTCTTGCAGGACGGGAGCTTCCGCCGAGTCGGCGAGAGCCAGTACCGGCAGGTCGATGTGCGGGTGATCGCGGCGACCAACCAGGATTTGCAGGCCGAAATCCAAAACGGCCGGTTCCGCTGCGATCTGTATTACCGGCTCAACGTTTTCCCCCTCCATGTTCCGCCGCTGCGGGAGCGAATCGAGGACATTCCCCTGCTGGCGGAGCACTGCCTGCGGAAATACCGTCACAAGCTCAACCGCCAAGCCACCGGTTTTACCGAGGATGCCCTACAGGGCCTGCTCCGCTACGATTATCCGGGCAACGTGCGCGAACTGGAAAACCTGATCGAACGGGCGCTGATCCTGAATTCCGGGGATTTGATCGATGCCGACGAATGGTTGCCGGAGCTTTCCCCCGATGCCAGCGGGTTTTCCCGGCTGCGGCAGATCGAACGCACGGAGATCGAACGGCTGCTCGCGCTCCACCACGGCAACCTGAAACTGGTCGCCAAGGTGCTGGGGGTCAGCCGGACCACCTTGTGGCGCCGGCTGAAAGACTACCAGGATCGATCCTGAGTCCGCTCCAAACCCTCCGGTTTCAAAAAGAAACAGCCATCACCGAATCTGTTCCAATTTGAAAACGGTCGAGCCGGGTCATTTGCCCGCCGCCGCTTTTCAATACCGTTTTTACCCCCGCCCCGACCTTTCCTCGCCAAGATTAAAATAAACGCATAAGACATTGTATCGATTGATTTAACCCCGCCGCGCGCGAGGGTTTCGCACGCCATGGCCGAACGCCAGGTACTTGATTCTTCGTTCCCTGCAAGATGTGTTTCGTCCCTCCGCAACGATCGCGAAGATGTTTGGCTTTTGTTTTGCTTTATCCCCACGGCACATACGGACATGTAGGAATCATGGGCTGATCCAGGGACGCTGTATCGGTGTTTTAGTAACACAAACAAGTCAAACAACCGACTGAAAACAGTTGAGGATTTAGGGGGTCGTAATGATGCAGATGGATTTTGGAGGGTATGCCCGGCAACTACGGGAACAGTGCCGCCAAGCCAATCGCCGCTATTCGGTCCGACAGACGGCCCGGCGGATCGGTGTGGAGCCCGCTTATCTCAGCAAGGTCGAGCGTGGCGAAATGCCGCCGCCCACCGAGCAAACGATCCGGCGGCTGGCCATTGAACTGGGGGAAGACACGGATGTGTTACTGGCTTTGGCGGGCCAGATCTCCAGCGACGTCCGGGACATCATCGTCCGGCGGCCGTTGCTGTTCGCCGAACTGATTCGGGGCCTGAGCGACCTGACCGATCACGAACTGGTTGCCCTGGTGGAAGAGGTACGCAACGGCAAATAGTCGCCGCGCCGGGCCGCATCCATCGGCCCGCATCCAGGACTGGGCGGTTTCAAATCAGGGTTCAGACCACCCGCCGCGCTTGTGACCCGGCGCGGTGGACAGGGCGCTAAAGTCGTGAACGGCTGTGGCATAAATCGCCGCTCGCGGCCATACTTCCGGCGCGCCGACGCAAATGCGCCGGTTTTCCCGCCCGCCCCCAACCCCGTTCCGCCATGCAGTCCGAATTCGTCAGCAGCCTGTTCCAATGGGTCGCCGCTCATCCCGGCTGGATGAGTACCGTGATTTTCCTTACCGCGATGGCCGAATCCCTGACCATCGTCGGCGTCATCATCCCCGGTGCTCTGATCATGTTCGGTCTGGGCGCGCTGATCGGCCTCGGTCACCTGGAATTCTGGTCGGCCTACTGGTGGTCGATGCTGGGCGCGGTGGTGGGCGACGCCGTCAGCTTCTGGATTGGCCGGGTATTCCACCAGGGCGTCCGCCGGGTCTGGCCGTTCGCCAAACACCCCGAAATGCTCGCCCGCAGCGAGGCGTTCTTCCGCAAGCACGGCGGCAAGGGCGTGCTGTTCGGTCGTTTTTTCGGCCCCGTGCGCGGCACCATTCCCACCGTGGCCGGCATGATGGACATGACCTGGCGCAACTTCATGATCGCCAACGTGGTGTCGGCGGTGCTGTGGGCGCCCGCCTACCTGATTCCCGGCATGGCGTTCGGCGCGTCCCTGGACATCGCCTCGCGGGTGGCGGGACGGCTGGCGGTGCTGATTCTGATCATCGCCATGCTTCTCTGGCTGACCGCCTGGCTGGTGACCCATGCGGCGCGGCTGTTCCAGGCCCACGCCACCGACTGGTTGCAGCGCTTCCATGCCTGGAGCCGGGACCGGCGCTTCATCGGGCCGATCAGCGCCTCGCTGCTGGACCCGGCCCAGGGCGAACTGCGCGGCTTGGCGACGCTGGCGGTGCTGTTGCTGGGCGGGGTGGTGCTGGCCAGCCTCAGCCTGAGCGCCGCCGGCCGGCAACTGCCGAGCAGCCTCGACCAAAGCCTGTACCATTTCTTTCAGGAATTGCGCACGCCGTGGGCCGATGCCCTGATGGTGTTCACCACCGAACTGGGCGACTACCAGGTGACGCTGCCGGTGAGCCTGGTCGTGCTCGGCTGGCTGGTCTGGCGGCGCAACCACTCCGCGGCCTGGCACTGGCTGGCGGCGCTGTGCTTCGGCATGGCCACCAACCTGCTGTTCAAGTGGCTGTTGCCGGTGTCCAGTCCCGCCGAAGTCGCCCAGGGTGTGCAAGGCTATTCGTTTCCGTCCAGTCACGCCACGTTCAGCACCCTGGTCTTCGGCTTCCTGGCCGTGCTGATCGCCCGGGAAATCCCGTTGACCCGTCGCTGGATCGTCTATCTGGCGGCGGCGTTTCTCATCGTGCCGATTGCCTTCGCCCGCTTGTATTTAGGGGTTCACTGGCTGACCGATACTTTGGCCGGTCTATGTCTGGGCCTGATTTGGGTGACGGTGCTGGGCATCGCCTACAATCGCCATCCCAAGGCGGCGCTCCAGTGGCGCGGGCTACTGACCTACAGCGTGATCGCCCTGCTGGCGACCGACCTGCTGCACGTCGGCTTCGACTACAGCGCCGACCTGCAACGCTACCAGCCCAAGACGACGCTGCGAGTGCTGGCGCGGGAGCAGTGGTGGGCGGAGAGCTGGCGGGAACTACCGCGACAACGACTGGATTTCCAGGGTCGCCACCGGCAGGACCTGGTGCTGCAATGGGCCGGCAGCCGCAAGGAACTGGAATCGCGGCTGCGGGCGGCGGGCTGGCAGCCGGCCCCCGAACTGGATTTGCGCGGCATGTTGCTGTGGCTCAGCCCGCGGGTCGAACTGCGGGAACTGCCGGTCCTGCCGCAAATTCACGATGGCCGGGAGGACGCGCTCGCGCTGGTGCGCTACGATGACCAGCCCGACACCCGCTGGGTGCTGCGCTTCTGGGATATCGACGCGCGCCTGAGCGAGGGCGGCCCGCCGATCTGGGTGGGCAGCCTGATCCGCCAGAAACGGGAACCGCGGATGCGGCTGTTCACCTTCGCGGTGGACGATCCGCAAAGCCGCGCGCCGAGCGATCTGCTGGCGCCGGCCTGGCGGGGTTTGCGGACTCGAGTGGTCCATGGCGCCAATCCCCAGGCGTGGATCACCCTGATTGCCGATTGACACGATCCGCCCCGGCGGATTCCCAACCCATGCGGGAGAACGCAGATGTTGATGAGGATCGAAACTTCCTGTCTGTTGGCGGTCGATTTTCAGGAACGGCTGATGCCGGCGGTTCATGACGCCGACCGCGCCATTGCCAACGGCGCGTGGCTGATTCGAATTGCCCAGCGCTTAAACGTGCCGGTGCTGGCCTCGGAACAGTATCCGCGAGGGCTCGGCCACACGGTGGCGGCGATCCGCAAGCTGCTGCCGGCGGAGGCGTTCATGGAAAAGCTGCATTTTTCCTGCGCCGCCGAGCGGGATTGCATGCGGCGCATCGACGCCCTGGGCCGCCAGCAAATCGTCGTGATCGGCGCGGAGGCCCATGTTTGCGTACTGCAAACCGCGCTGGATTTGCGGGCGGCCGGCAGGGACGTCTATCTGGTTGCCGACGCCGTTTCTTCCCGGTCGCCGCGCGATGTCGAACTGGCGCTGGAGCGGATGCGCGCCGAGGGCGTGCGCGTGGTCAGCCGCGAAATGGTCATCTTCGAGTGGCTGCATCGGGCCGGCGACGACCGTTTCCGCGAGATCAGCCGCGAGTTTTTGCGCTGAGCGCAATGCCGCCGTGGCGGGCGCCAGCCCTGACCGCCATGGCATGATCGCGGCCGGGGGCGCTCCAAACACCGTTTTGTTCAGACCGCTCAGGTAAACCCCATGACTCAGGCTCGCTCTCCCATCCCGCGCCGTTCCCGCGTCGCCGTCCGCATCGGCGCCGTCACGGTCGGCGGCGACGCGCCCATCGTGGTGCAGTCGATGACCAACACCGATACCGCCGACGTCGCGGCGACCGCCGCTCAGGTGGCGGAATTGGCGCAAGCGGGTTCGGAGCTGGTGCGGATCACCGTCAACAACGAGGAAGCCGCCGCCGCCGTGCCGTCGATCCGCGAGCGGCTGGACGCGCGGGGCGTGTCCGTGCCGCTGATCGGCGACTTTCACTTCAACGGCCACCGGCTGCTGAGCAAATATCCGGCCTGCGCCGAACTGCTCGACAAATACCGCATCAACCCCGGCAACGTCGGCCGTGGCCGGAAAAAGGACGAGCAGTTCGCCATGATCGTCGAAATCGCCCGCCGGCACGACAAGCCGGTGCGGATCGGGGTCAACTGGGGCAGTCTGGACCAGGAACTGGCGGCGCGGCTGATGGACGACAACGCCCGTCTGTCGAAGCCTCGGCCAGCGAGCGAGGTCATGCACGAGGCGATGATCGTCTCGGCGCTGGACAGCGCGGCGCGGGCCGAGGAGATCGGCCTGGGCCACGACCGGATCATCCTGTCGGTCAAAATGAGCGGAGTACAGGACCTGATCGCGGTGTACCGCAAACTGGCGGCGCGCTGCGATTACCCGCTGCACCTCGGTCTCACCGAGGCCGGCATGGGCAGCAAGGGCATCGTCGCTTCCACCGCCGCGCTGGCGGTGCTGTTGCAGGAAGGCATCGGCGACACCATCCGCATCTCCCTCACTCCCGAACCGGGCGGCAGCCGCAGCCAGGAAGTGATCGTCGCCCAGGAAATCCTGCAAGCGATGGGGCTTCGTTCGTTCACGCCGGCGGTGGTGGCCTGCCCCGGCTGCGGGCGCACCAGCAGCGACTATTTCCAGCATTTGGCCCAGCAGATCCAGGGCTACCTGCGCGAGCAGATGCCGGTCTGGCGCGGGCGCTACCCTGGCGTCGAGGATCTGACCGTGGCGGTGATGGGCTGCGTGGTCAACGGCCCCGGCGAGAGCAAGCAGGCCCACATCGGCATCAGCCTGCCGGGCACCGGCGAGGTCCCGGTGGCGCCGGTCTACGTGGACGGCGCAAAGACCGTAACGCTCAAGGGCGAGAATATCGCCGCCGAATTTCAGCAAATCGTGACCGATTACGTGATTCGCCGCTACGGCGGGCGCGAGCGCGGCGCCGGTTGAGCGCCATCCCGCCATCCAGGACCCGCGATTCCGCCGTGCCCGATGCCGCCGCTTCCCGCAAATCCACTCACAAGGTGGAAGATCACCCGCGGCATATCGTCAATCCGCTGGAGAAGCACCCATGGCCTATCCGGAAAGCGCGGCCGGCCACTCGATGAGTCAGGATGTGTTGACGGTGCGCGAAAGCCAGCGGATCAAGCAGGCGCCGCTGACCTTCATCACCGACGGCATGGGTTTTTTCATCTTCCTGGGGCTGGCGACGATATTTTGCTGTAGGTCGCGGCTCGAACGCCCGCTACGCCCGCTACGCCCGCTAATCCAGGGTCATGACCGGCGCAAGCGTGGCGCGGATTTCCGCCACGGTCAGGTGGCGCGGGTTCTGATCGCTGTTCTGCAAGTGCCCGCAGGCCAGCCGGAACACATCCGGCTGCCGCTCCGAACGCAGGTACAGGTAAGTGGTGAACAGCAGCAGGTGGGGACCGTCCCGCTCGAACATGCGGACGTAACGCAGACCCGAAACCCGACTGGAAAAGATTTCCCACTCGCGGCCGACCCGTTCCACCGTAAAGCGGTCAGCCCGCACGGGGCGCGGCGAATCGTTGACGGTCAGCACCTCCAGCCGGCAGACGGCGTCGTAGCGATACCGGTCGCCGATGGCCGTGCCCTGGATGTTGGCGCCCGCCTGACCCGGCGGAACGACCAGATCCCGATGCAGGTCAAGCACGGTTCCGGCCGGAATGCGATAGGCGGGAGCCTGGCCTTCGTAGTCCAGCGCCTGGCAGGCGGTCAGCAGCAGCGGGACCACCAGCAACAACAGCGCAACGACCCGGAAACCTGGCTTCATCGCGGTGTTAGCCATCAGCCGGGATCAAGTACCGGGACCACTCGCCGCGACCGCCGGTGGATCTCGCTTACTCTCAGTTGATGCTTGTAGGCGCGGAGCAGATTCAGCACCGCTTCCACATAGTCGTGCGAGGAAAGCTCCTCGTCGGCGTAGCGCTGCAACAGATTCAACCAGCGGGCGTGAACGGCGCACGGCGACGACTCATCGCCCCCCGTCAGCGGGCAATCGACGCAGCGCATCTGGGCCAAGGCATCGATCACGGCCTGCCTCCGCCACTGGCGGCGATATTGCAATGCGTAGGCTTCTATCCACTCCAACGCCCGTTCCTGTCGCTCTTTGGCGGGAAATTGGCTGATATAGCGCTCGATGGCCGCAACCTGTTGCAGTAGAAATTCCGCGTCGGACAGTTGCAGGTCGTGGGCGTCCCCCACAAAACGGCTGAGAAGCGCAAGCGTCGGATCATCTACGATATTCATGATTATTTCTGCTTGGCGAAACCCAATCGGCATCGGGCGACTCAGACTATAGCAATAAATGTTGCGTTGCACAAACCATGAGCAACCTCCCGGCCGCGCCCGCAAGACCCGGATGCAAGGCGATGCAAAAAGTTCTGGGAAAAGTTTAGATTGGCGACCATCGTGGCGACCGCCGGAAACCGACCCGCCCGCCCCATCCTCTCGACGCCCCCGCGCGGCTTGACTACACTTGCTTGAAACCACATTAAAACCACGGAAACCGCCATGCGCCGAGTCGTCTTTAATCAGAAAGGGGGAGTGGGCAAATCCACCATCGCGTGCAATCTGGCCGCCATCAGCGCCGCGCGCGGGCGGCGGACCCTGCTGGTGGACCTGGACCCACAGGCCAACGCCTCCCGCTACCTGCTGGGCGACGCCCTGGACGAGCAGAAGAAAACCCTTGCCCACTTTTTCGACGACATCCTGGCCTACAAGCTGTTTCCCGACAAACCGGAGGCCTACGTCGCGCCGACGCCTTTCCCCAACCTGGGCGTGCTGCCGTCCGATCCCCGCCTGGAGGAACTGCAACTCAAGCTGGAATCCCGCTACAAGATGTACAAGCTGCGCGAGGCGCTGGAAACCCTCAAGGAATTCGACGACATCTTCATCGACACACCCCCGGCGCTGAACTTCTACACCCGCTCGGCCCTGATCGCCGCCGATACCTGCCTGATCCCCTTCGATTGCGACGACTTCTCCCGCCGCGCCCTGTACACCCTGATGGACAGCGTCCGCGAAATCCAGGCCGACCACAATCGCGCGCTGCGGGTGGAAGGCATCGTGGTCAACCACTATCAGGCCCGCGCCAATTTGCCGGTGCGGCTGGTCGAGGAACTGCGCGGCGAGGGGTTGCCGGTGCTGGAAGCGTTTCTGTCCGCTTCGATCAAGATCCGCGAGTCGCACGCTCAGGCCCGGCCGATGATCCATCTCGATCCCAAGCACAAGCTCAGCCGCGAGTTCGAAGCGCTCTACGACTTGCTGCATGGCTGAGCCCACCCGCCGGCGACGCCCCGAATCGCAAGCGGCGGGCGCGTTCGGACCGCCAACCCGCCGTCAGACCGGGGTCCGGCCCGCCCGGACCTGTTGGTAAAACGCCAGCAGCGCCAGACTCCTCGAAAAAAGTGTGGCAGGTCTCGATCCAGGGCACGTCCAAGCGCCGCGCCAGCCGGAAACCAGCGTAGTGGGCCACAAACGGGGTTTGGACGCGCACCGGAAAGCATTAAAATTTTCGTGGATTCCCAACCGTCCCAGCGAGGCCACGCCATGAACGATCCCGATTCCCTCACCGTCGCCCGCATCGTCGCGGAAATGCGCCAAGCCCGCCGGCTGCTGTTCATCACCGGCGCGGGCATCTCCGCCGATTCCGGCCTGCCGACCTATCGCGGTATCGGCGGGCTGTATAACAACGAACTGACCGAGGAAAACTTCTCGATCGAAACCGCTCTGTCCGGGTCGATGCTCGAAACCGCCCCGCATATTACCTGGAAGTACCTGCACCAGATCGAAAATTCCTGTCGCGGCGCGCGCTTCAACGATGCGCACGCCATCATCGCCGCGCTGCAGGATCACTTTGAAGTCTGCGTGCTGACCCAGAACATCGACGGCTTCCATCGCGACGCCGGCAGCCGCAATCTCATCGAGATGCACGGCGATGTCCACGACCTGTACTGCACCCGCTGCGACTACTCAGCCACGGTCGCCGACTACAGCCAACTGGAAATCCCTCCGACCTGCCCGCGCTGCCACGCGCTGGTGCGACCGCGGGTGGTGCTGTTCGGCGAAGTGCTGCCGTCGCACGCCATCCAGCATCTGTACCGGGAGCTGGATCAAGGGTTCGACTTGGTGTTCAGCATTGGCACCACCAGCGTTTTTCCCTACATCGCCGGCCCCCTGGTGCAAGCCAGCCAGGCGGGTATCCCCACGGTGGAGATCAACCCCAGCGACACCAACGTCACGCGCTTCGTGGACCACAAGCTCACTTCGGGCGCGGCGGCCAGCATGCGCGCCATCCACCAGGCTTATCAGGCACCAAATTCATAGAGGGATCGCTCCAGCCAAGCGGCGGCATCGACCGCGCCAGCCGGCGCCACCGGCGGTTTGGCCGGCTGCGCCAGCAGCGACCGCAAAGGTTCGGCCAGATCGCCGCTCGCCAGTCGCTGGCGGTCGATCTTGACCGCGTTGCCGTGTTCCGTCAGCCAGCGACTCAACCACGGTTCTTCCGGCCAGTCGTCGCGCCCGACGTAGAGCACCCGGGTCGCGTTGCACGCCGCCTCGGTGAAGGCGCCGTAGCCGGGCTTGGTGAACAGCACATCGCAGGAGCGGATCAGGTCCAGCATCGAGCAGTCGGTCAGTGCCGCCCAGCTCCGCGCATCCGGCCGCGCCAACTGGCCCCAGTCCGGCGGGATCAGCCAGCACACGCCGGCCAGCACCGGCCATGCCTCCAGCGGCGGGCGCAGGTTTACGCCCCCCAGACCCATCAACACCAGCGTCTCGCCACCGTGCAAACCGAGCCGCCGGTCGATCTCCGGCCGCCGGTTCCGCCCCAGGGCGGCAATGGGACCGATCGGCCGGGCATTGCGTAAATCCGGCATCGGCATGCTGGGCGCCGGCTGGAGAAACGCCACGGCGCTGTTGTAGGCCGCCAGCATCGGCGCGCGCAGCGCCGCCAGATCGGGGGCATCGGCGCAGTAGCCTTGCAGGATATCCGCCCAGTTCAGCGAACACAGCGCCAGCGTCGGAATCGCCAGTCGGGCCGCCGCCGCCAGACTCAGATAGGGGATATCGGCCAGCAGCAGATCCGGCGCCGCCCGCCGCAACATGCTTTCCTGCCAGCTCAGCCGCGCCTCCCACTCCCCATGGAAAGCCCGATACGCGGCCAGGCTGTCCGCGATTTTCACGTCCAGCGCATCCACCATCTGCATGCCGAAATCGGCCTCGCCGGCCACGACCGCGAATTCGCCCGCGATCCGCCCGCGCAAAACCGGCTCCGGCAGCACGCTCTGCATGGTCAGGCGGACTGCCGGACGGCGCTGGCGCAGAGCGTTCAGCACCGGCGCTATTTGCGCCAAATGCCCGAAACCATGGCCAGACAGGGCGACGTAAAGATGGGGAACTTTAGTCACGTAAAACGCTCTCCATGCCGGAGCGGTCGCCACGACCACGCTCCGATGACAAACCGGCGACCATTGAATTGCAATTTCAGGTTGTCTGTCCTGAAAAAACCTTCTAGACTAAAATTGCAACAAAATGTCTCATAAGGGCAAATCGTTGTTTTTAGGGCACTCAGATTCATACGGAACGACTTCAGGCTGACCTCATTGCCAAGGCGCGAGGGCATGATCATGGCACAGACGCTGACTTTGCAAACGCTGGAAGCCGAAAACCAGTCATTCGCGGGCACCGGCGGTATCAGTGCGGCCAACCGGCACTACGGTTTCATCCCCGGCTTTCTGGATCAGGAAACCGGCGCGGTCTACTGTTCCTGCTGGGCCGACGGCACTCCAGCCCCCTTCCACGCCCTGGATGGCCTGCCCGATCATCTGGTGTTGGGCCGCAATACCCGCGGCCACATTATCGCCATCAAGCCCAGCGTCGTCGCCGGCTTCATCCGTTTCGGACATTTCTACACCCGCGAACAGGCCGCCCACAGCCTCGAATAGCGGCCCGCTCCGCCGGTTCCGTCGTCTGCCCCGATTCGATTGAACGGCCCACCCGAAAACCGTTCCGTCGGTCCACCGCCGATAGGGTCCGCAATCCCCAGCACCCTCCGCCGCGCTCGCGGCCGGAAATCCCGCGCCTCCAATGTTCCCAAGGCGGTATCGATAATGCCTTGCAATTGGAAATCGCCCGACTATCGTTTCTATGATGTTCAGCGAACCACTGATCGCAAGCTACGGGTTGCGGTCAATGAAACCACCAAAGCATCTCCGACGCCATCCGGCCCGGCACCGGGTGCTTCCAATTCACAAGCACATGCAACGGACTTTATCGCCATGACGATCCAAACCGTAGAAAGAAGCACGCCAGCATCCTGGCTGACGGAACTGCCGCCTTTGGGCATGGACGCCAAAAGCATCGCCGCCGACTTCCGGCACTACTTCAGCCACACCCTGGGCCGCGACCGGCATACCAAGTACACCTACTACATGTACGAAGCCCTGGTGCTCACCCTGCGCGACCGGTTGTGGGAACGCTGGAAGAATACCCGCTATGCCTACGAGGCGGACGGTGGCGTGCGCCGGGCGTATTACCTGTCCCTGGAATTTCTGATGGGCCGGGCCTTGGGCAACGCCATGCTCAACCTGGGCGTTTCCGAACCGGTTAACAAAGCGCTGTACGACATGGGGCTCACCCTGGAGGAACTGGCCGAGTGCGAAAACGATGCCGGTCTGGGCAACGGCGGCCTGGGGCGACTGGCGGCCTGCTTCATGGACAGTTGCGCCACCCTGCGGCTGCCGGTGGTCGGCTACGGCCTGCGCTACGCCTACGGCATGTTCCGCCAGCGCATCGAAAACGGCTATCAGATCGAGGAACCCGACCATTGGCTGCGTAGCGGCACCCTGTGGGATCTGGAGCGGCCCGAGTACACGCAGCGGATCAAGTTCGGCGGCCGCACCGAAGGCTTCCCGAAAGCCAACGGTGACATGGGCTGGCGCTGGCTGGATACCCACGACGTACTGGCCGTGCCCTACGATTTCCCGATCCCAGGCTACCAAAACGGCACGGTCAACACCCTGCGGCTATGGTCTTCGGCCGCCACCGACGAATTCGATCTGGAAGACTTCAACGCCGGCAGTTACACCGATGCCGTGGGCGCCAAGAACCGGGCGGAAAACATCACCATGGTGCTCTACCCCAACGACGCCACCGAGAGCGGCAAGGAGTTGCGGCTGCGCCAGCAGTACTTCCTGGCTTCCGCCAGCCTGCAGGACGTGCTCCGGCAATGGGTGCGGGTCAATGGCGAGGATTTCAGCCAGTTCGCCGCCAAAAACTGTTTCCAGCTCAACGACACCCACCCCACCATCGCGGTGGCCGAGATGATGCGCCTGCTCATGGACGAGCACGATCTGGGCTGGGACGAAGCCTGGGACATTACCCACAAGGTCATGTCCTACACCAACCATACCCTGCTGCCCGAAGCGCTGGAGCGCTGGCCGGTGCGGATGTTCCGGCAACTGCTCCCCCGGCTGCTGGACGTCATCTATGAAATCAATGCCCGCTTCCTGGCCGAAGTCGCCAGCCGCTGGCCCGGCGACATCGAACGTCAGGGCCGGATGTCGCTGATCGAGGAAGGCTACGAACAGCAAGTCCGCATGGCCTATCTGGCCATCGTCGGCAGCGTCTCGGTCAACGGCGTGGCCGCGCTGCATTCGGAGCTACTCCAGCAGGGATTGTTCCGCGACTTCTACGAGCTGTGGCCGGCGAAGTTCAACAACAAGACCAACGGGGTCACCCAGCGGCGCTGGATGGCCAGTTGCAACCCTGGCATGAGCGCGCTGCTCACCGAAGTCATCGGTCCCGGCTGGATCACCGACCTAGACGAGTTGCGCAAACTGGCGCCACACGCCGAGGACCCGAAATTCCGGGCGCGCTGGCGCGGGATCAAGCAGGACAACAAGGTCCGGTTGGCCAGTCTGATCGAGGCCGACTGCGGCGTGGTCTTCAACACCAAAGCCATGTTCGACGTACAGGTCAAGCGCATGCACGAGTACAAGCGCCAGTTGCTGAACCTGCTGCACGTCATCCACCTGTACGACCGCATCAAGCGCGGCGATACCGCCAACTGGACCCCACGCTGCGTGCTGATCGGTGGCAAGGCCGCGCCCGGCTACTACATGGCCAAGCAGATCATCAAGCTGACCAACAACATCGCCAAGGTGGTCAACAACGACCCCGAGGTCGGCGACAAGCTGAAGCTGGCTTTCCTGCCCAACTACCGGGTCACCGCGATGGAGATCATCTGCCCCGGCACCGATCTATCCGAGCAGATTTCCACCGCCGGCAAGGAAGCGTCGGGCACCGGCAACATGAAGTTCATGATGAACGGCGCCGTGACCATCGGCACCCTGGACGGCGCCAACATCGAAATCCGCGAGGAAGTCGGCGACGAGAACTTCTTCCTGTTCGGCCTGACGGCGCAGCAAGTGGAGGAACGGCGGCGGGACTACAACCCGGTCGCCATCATCAACGCCGATGCCGACATCGCCCGGATCATGCACCTGCTGGAAAGCGGCCACTTCAACCAGTTCGAAAAGGGCATCTTCGACCCGATCCTGCACTCGCTGACCAGCCCGCACGACCCGTGGCTGACCATCGCCGACCTGCGCGGCTTTATCGAAGCCCAGCAGCAGGCCACGCTGGCGTACCAGGATCAGGAAAAGTGGGCGCGGATGAGCATTCTCAACACCGCGTTCAGCGGCAAGTTCTCCACCGACCGCACCATGCGGGAGTACAACGCCGAGATTTGGAAGCTGCAACCACTGCCGGAAATGCCGCTGAGCTAAGCGGCGTTTTTGTACGGCCCCCCGGTGGGCTCAATGCTTGCAGCTTCCCTCCCCTCCGACCCGTCAGGGTGAGAGGGGGGTTGTACAACTTCTTAGCGCCCCGCCTTTTTTCGGCGCCCCCTCATCCCATCCCCCCGTCAAGGGGGGATTTTTTGGGCGTTCCGCCCGATTCGATCACGGCCCGGATCAGGCCACCGCCCAAGCGCGACCTTGGCGCTGGGTCGAGCAGTTCAAAGCCTCGGTTCTGACCTGTTTTAATCAATTCCTCAAGACCTTGCGCCACTTGGCGGGACGGGATTCTCAACTCTTTCGAGGGCGTACATACTGGCCCGAATTTTTCATATATCATTCATATGTAAACCTAAGCTATTGATCTGCCAAGATCATGATATCGCTGGATTTTTCCGATGAAAATTTCAGCATGGTCGTTATGAATCAATTGGGGCGTTGGTGCATAAATAAAACGAGGGCGATATTTCCCCCTCTCTCTGTTTTTTCAAGACAGCATAACCCTGTGGGGGACGGAAACGGGCATACCGAGGTAGGTCATGACATTCAACGCGGCGACTCGTGCCTGGACCTCCGTGACCTGGGTTTCGAACAGTCGGGAGGCCAAGTGATCACCGAACAACTGTTTGAAACGATACATGGCATTTTCAGCGATACTGCGACGATGATAGCCCACTGCTTGCTTCCAGGCGGGCAACCCGTCCGCCGCGATGGCGGCCAGCGCTTGGGTGCGAGGATGATCGGGTGCCCACGGCACGGCGTTCGCCCGTGGGGGGATGGTGACCGCGGCGCCCCGTTCCCCGGCCGCCGTGTAGACGTCATGCGTGTCGTACGCCCCGTCACCCCGGACGTGGCCGATGGGGTCGTCGATTTGCCCGAGCAAACCGGCCAGGACTTGGCTATCCGTCCACTGTTCGGTGGTGACCTCCACGGCCAGCACAGCCTTGACGTCGGCATCCACCGCCAAATGGACCTTGCGCCAAGTGCGCCGTTTCCCGGCGCCATGCTGGCGGATTTTCCATTCCCCCTCTCCATACACGTTCAAGCCGGTCGAATCGACCACCACGTCGATGGGTCCACTCCGTGACCGGCGCGGAATCATCACCGTCAGGGTTTTCGCCCGACGCGACAGCAGGGTATGGTCGGGAATCGGCAGCGCCAGACCCATCAACTGGACGATCGAACCGGCCAGCCCTTCGACCATCCGATAGGGCAGGTCGAACACCGCCTTCAGCGTCAACAACGCTTGAATGGCGGTGTCCGAGGACTGGAACGGCGCACCCCGCTTGCCGGTCGGGGCCGGCCGCCAGCGGTCTTGTAAAAACGCTTCGTCGAACCGGATCGTCAAACTACCTCGACGCACCAGGGCGCGGTCATGCTCGGGCCAGTTCGTCACCCGATACTGGACTTTTTGAGGGGCGGCTTCCGTCGCGGGGGTGGCGTGCGCGGTCATGACGATTTCTCCGTTCGGGGATCCTTGACTACTTTGACCATCCCAGAGCCTATTTATGCACCAACGCCGTCCGGAGGGGGAAAAACGCTACGCCGAGCTTTGGACACGATTCATGGCGACCGATCCCCAAGGAGCGCAATAATGCGAACCTGGGCCTTGCGATCACTGCCATGCGGCGTTCTGGTTCTGAGCCTGCTGATGAGCGCCTGCGGCGACGCCGAACCCCCGGCGCAACCCGCCCCGCCGCCACAGGCCAAGGAGTTGATATTTTACGACTGGGCGGATGACCTGCCCCAATCCGTCATCGACACGTTCACGGCGGAATATGGCATCAAGATCATCTACCGGACCTATGAAACCACCGAAGAGGCCATGCACAACCTTCGCGCCGGCCAAGTCTACGATGTGGTGGTGGTCGATAATCCCTTTGTCCCGGAATTGGCGGCGGAGGGGCTGATCGCCGAGATCGACTACCGCAATGTGCCGAACTTCAAACACGTCTCCGCTAATTTCCGCGATCTCGTCTTCGACCCAGGCCACCGCTACAGCGTGACGTATAACTGGGGACTCACCGGACTCATCGCGCGCGGCGACCGGATACCGCAACCGGTTACGCGCTGGGCCGACCCGTGGGACCCACGCTACGCCGGCAAGAGCTGGTGTGGGACCTCCCGCGTTATCTGATCGGTATAACGCTGCGGTCGCTCGGTTTCTCCATCAACTCGGAAAACCCCGCCGAACTGGAAGCGGCGTTGCAGCGCCTGCTGGTGCTCAAAGCGCGCGCCCGCACGGCCGGCTGGGCGCCGGAGGTCAGCGAACAAGCCCTGACAAGCGGCGAGGTGATGCTGATGTATGGTTTTGCCGGCGACGTGCTGCGGGCGCGGGCGCGCAACCTGAACATTCGCTATGTCCTGCCCACCGAGGGCAGCATCCAGTGGGGCGACAATTTTGTCATCCCGGCGACCAGCTCGCGAAAATACATTGCCGAAGTGTTCATCAACTTTCTGCTGCGGCCGGAAATCAGCGCGCAAATCGTCAACGAGCAGCACTTCGCCACGGCCAACGAGGCGGCGTACCCGCTCATCAAACCCGAGATCCTGAACGACCCGGTCATCTTTCCGCCCATCGAAGACATCCAGCGGGCGGAGGTCATCATGCCGCTCGGGCCGGCGGGCCGGGCGCTCCACCAGCGCATCTGGGAACGCTATCGCGCGGGCGATCCAGACAAAGAGCAGTGATCGGTGAAACCCCCTCAAGCAAAGCGCGGCTTCGCCGACCGGCGGACAGGGTTCTGGGCCGGCAGCCTGCGCCGGCGGTTGCTGGCCGTGTTCGGCGTGGCGGTGCTGACGCTGCTGCTGGCGAGCGTCGCCGGAATCCTCCTGTTGGCAAACCGCATCGAACAGGACGGCTGGCAGGGTCGCCAGCGGGAAGCGACCCAGCGGGTCGTGCAAACCGTGCGCGACTTTCTGATTCGGCAACAGAATTTGTTGCAAATAATGGACATCTTCGGCCGCGACGAAGTGGAAGCGGCCTCGTATGAACTGGAGGCGCTGCTGCGCGACCAACCGGCCCTGCTGGAACTGGTGTACGTTAGCGCCGCCGGCCGGGTCATCGCCCATGCCCCACTCAACCAGGGGGTATTGGCCAATTTGTTCACCATTCCCCAGTCGAACTGGTTCATCACGGCCCGGCACGGCAAGCCCTACATCGGCGACGTGCAATTCTCGGCCGCCGATCGACCCTACCTGATCTTCGCCACCCCCGCCGCTCAGGGGAACGTCGTCGCCATCCGGCTGCGCATGGACGTGTTGAACGAGGTAATCGCCAGCCTCCATTTCGGCCAGACGAGTATCGCCTACCTGGTCAATCAGGATGGTCGCGTCATCGCCCACTCCGACCCCCAGGTGGTGTTGGCCGATACCCGTCTGGATCGCCGCCCCGAACTGTTGGCGTTGGTCCGCTCCGCCCACGGCATGTGGGCCGGCGAATATCGCAATTTCCAGGATGAGCCGGTGGTGGGCACGATGGCCCCCGTGCCTGGCACCCCCTGGGTGGCGGTGACCGAACTGCCCCGCGCCGAAGCCTACGCCGCCAGCCGGCGCGCGCTATGGGGCATGGCGGCGGCCACCGCCGCCATCCGCCGCCGGGAACAGGCCCAAAGCCGGCCACGCCTGCCCATCATCGCCCTCACGCCAACGTCGTTAAAGGCTTCCGCGAAGAGTGCCTGACGGCGGGCATGGACGACTATCTGAGCAAACCGTTCGAACAGAGGCAGTTGACCACCGTGCTGGACCGCTGGTTGCCCGCATCCGCCCGCTCCCCGGCGCAAATCGACCGGCCGATGATCGATCCGCCCCTCGATGCGGCCCTGACCCCGGCGGCGAGCGCCGCCTAGGAATCGAGCATCGATCAAAGTGTGCTGGATAAGATCCGGATGCTCGAACGAAATGGCGCTTCGGGCTTGCTGGCCCGTCTGATACGATTGTATCTACATGAGACCCCGCCGCTCATCGAACGGATGAAACAAGCTACCACCCAGAACGATCTTGAGGCGTTGCGCGTGGCCGCGCACAGCCTGAAATCAAGCAGCACCAACATCGGCGCTCTACAACTGCACGGCTTATGCGGGGCATTGGAAGCGCAAGCACGGCAACGGCAGGTCGCGGACACCGCCGCCCGGATAAACGGTATCGAGAGGGAGTTCATGGCCGCGCGGGCCATCCTGCGTCGGGAACTCCCAGAGGATTCGCAATGAGTTCGGTATCGGTATGGGAACAACCCTGAAAATGAGGAAGGCGTCATGCCGGCGGAAACGGAACAAACTCAGCTTGAGAGCAATTTGCTGTGCACGGCGCCGGACGCCATGCTCGTGGTGGATCAATCCGGTCGGATCGTGCAAGCCAATGCGCTAGCCGAGCGACTGTTCGGCTACCCCTCTGGCACGCTTCCCGGTCAACCCCTGCACATCCTCATCCCCAAGCAGTTGCGGGGACCGCACCAGCGGCACCTAACCGAGTATCTCCGCGCCCCCCGCCCCCGGCCGATGGGCACCGGCCTGATGTTATCGGGCGTGCGATGGGACGGCAGCGAGTTCGCGGTCGAAATCAGTCTAAACCCCCTGCCCACCCCGACGGGTCTACATATCCTGGCCGCCATTCGCGACGTGAACGACTACTGGCTTGCACAACGGATGTTGAAGCAAGCCAGTGCCGAACTGGAAAGACAGGTCGCGGCAAGCAACGCGGAGTTGCTGCAAATCAACGCCGAACTGCACCAGCAGATCGCCGAACGCGCGCGAGCCGAGGTTTCCTTACGGGAAGCCGAGGCACTGTACCGCCAACTGGTGGAGAACCAGCCCGACCTGATCTGCCGGTACCTGCCGGACACCACGTTGACCTTCGTCAACGCCGCGTATGCCCGATTCTTCAAGCGGCGGCCAGCGGAGTTGCTCGGCCAGCGGTTTATCGACTTCCTTGGCGCGGAAGAACAGGCGGAGGTTCGGGGGCATTTGGCGGCCTTCACGCCAGCGGCGCCAGCACGGCAATACGAGCTTAAGACGATTGATGCCGACGGCATCCCGCGCTGGCATTTGTGGCACGATTTTGCGCTTTTCGACGACTGCGGCACGATCACCGGCTTTCAATCGGTCGGCGTGGACATCACCGCGCGCAAGCAAACGGAAGAAGCCTTGCGCGACAGCGAAGGACGGTTCCACCAACTGGCCCAGGCGGCCTTCGAGGGAATTGCCGTCAGCGTGGAGGGACGGCTGCTCGATGTCAACGAGCAACTCGCCGAGATGCTGGGCTACGCCCCCGCGGAGCTGATCGACGGCGACCTCTTGGATCTCATCGCCCCCGAGGCACGGGAACGAGTCCGACAACGCATCCAGTCCGGCAATCTGGAACCGGCGGAACTAGCCCTGCGACGGAAAGACGGTTCGACCTTTCCCGTGGAGGTGCAAGTCCGATCCGTGTTGTACCGGGGCAAGAGGGTCCGCATCACCGCCATCCGCGACATCACTAAGCACAAGCAGGCCGAAACCGTGCTGCGCCAGAGTGAAGAACGCCTGAGGCTGGCCCTGCGCGCCGCCGGCGCCGGCGCGTGGGAGTGGAATGCCGCGACCAACCAGGCAATCTGGTCGGATGACAACTACCGGGTGCTGGGTTTGACCCCGGGGAGCGTGGAGGCCTGCTACGATAATTGGCTGCGTTGCCTTCACCCCGACGACCGGGCGGAAGCGGAACGGCAGGTGATCCATGCCATGGAGCAGAGTGGCGATTTGGATATCGAATTTCGCGTGATGTGGCCGGACGGCGGCATTCACTGGATACGCGACGTCGGGCAGATGCTCTACGATCCGGCGGGCAAACCGATCGGCATGTACGGCATTCAGATGGACATCACCGCGCGCAATCAGGCGAAGCAGGCCTTGCGGGCTAGCAAGGAACAATACCGGCTGCTGGTCGAAAATCAGACCGATCTGGTGGTCAAGGTGGATACCGAAAACCGCTTCTTGTTCGTCAGCCCGTCTTATTGCGCCACCTTCGGCAAGAGCCGGGACGAGTTGCTGGGCAGTACATTCATGCCGCTGGTGCACGAGGAGGACAGGGAAGCCACGACCAAGGCCATGGAGAGTTTGTTCCGGCCTCCCTACCAGTGTTATATCGAGCAACGCGCGTTGACCAAGGAAGGCTGGCGCTGGCTGGCATGGGCGGATAAGGCCGTCCTGGATTCGGAGTGCAAGGTGATCGCCATCATCGGCGTCGGTCGCGACATCACCGAGCGCAAGCAGGCCGAGGAGGCTTTGTTCGAGGCCAAGGAACGGGCGCAGGTCACCTTGCACTCAATCGGCGATGCGGTGATCACCACCGATGCCCACGCCGTGGTGGATTATCTCAATCCGGTGGCGGAAGCGCTCACCGGCTGGACCACGGCCGAGGCTCGGGGCCAGCCCTTGAGTAAAGTTTTCCGAATCGTCAATGAGTACACGCGCGAGCCGGCGCCGGACCCGGTGGCGCGCTGCCTCCGGGAAGGTCGCATCGTTGGCCTGGCTAACCACTCCGTGCTGATCGGGCGTGTTGGGATGGAATACCACATCAACGATACGGCGGCACCGATTCGCGGGCGGGACGGCCAGGTGTTGGGCGCCGTGCTGGTGTTTCACGACATCAGTGAAACCCGTCAACTGACCCGCCAGCTAGAGCATGACGCCACCCACGACGCTCTGACCGGGCTGATCAACCGGGTCGAATTCGAGCGGCGGCTGGAACGGGCGCTGGCCAGCGCCCGGCAGCACGGCGCCCAGCATGCCTTGTGTTATCTGGACCTGGATCAGTTCAAGCTGGTCAACGACACCGCCGGCCACGCGGCGGGCGATGAACTGCTCAAGCAAATCAACACCCTGCTGTCGGGCATGTTCCGCGAGCGCGATACCCTGGCCCGGATCGGCGGCGACGAGTTCGGCCTGCTGCTGGACAACTGCCCGCTGGCGCGGGCCCATCTCATCGCCCAAGCCGTGGTGCGCAGTATTCAGGAGCATCGCTTCCACTGGGAGGGGCGCACCTATCAAATCGGGGTCAGCATCGGGCTGGTGGCCATCACGGCGCAGGCTCAGGACACCACCCAACTGCTCACTCAGGCCGACGTCGCCTGCTATACCGCCAAGGAACTGGGTCGCAACCAGGTCCATGTCTACCAGCCGGCGGACAGCGAATCGGCCGTGCGCCACAGCGAAATCCTCGGCGCGGCCGGCTTGCGGGACGCCCTCGAACAGAACCGGTTTCGGCTGCATTACCAGCCCATCGTGCCCTTGAACACATCCAACCCACGCCCGACCCGCTACGAGGTCCTGCTCCGGGTTGCGTACCGGAGCAAGCCGAAGGAATCCAGTGAACTGGTGTTGCCGGCGGCCTTCATTCCGGCGGCCGAACGCTATGGCCTGATGGGCGCCATCGACCGCTGGGTGATTCAGGCGGCCTTTCGCGACTATGCCGGCGGCATCGGCCAGACCGGCGCCCGGATCGCCGTCAACCTGTCCGGCAATTCCCTCAGCGACGAGACCCTGCTGGCCTTCATCGAAGCGCAGTTCGCCCGCCACGCCTTCCCGCCGGAGCAGGTGTGCTTCGAGATCACCGAAACCGCCGCCATCCACAACCTGCGCCGCGCCGCCGACCTGATGGCGGCGCTCAAGCGCCGCGGCTGCGAATTCGCGCTGGACGATTTCGGCAGCGGCCTGTCCTCGTTCCACTACCTCAAGACCCTGCCGGTCGACTACCTCAAAATCGACGGCAGCTTCGTCAAGGACATGATCGAGAACGCCCACGACTGCGCCCTGGTGGCGGCCATCAACCAGATGAGCCACGCCCTGGGCATCCAAACCATCGCCGAGTACACCCACAGCCCTGCCATCGTCGAATGCTTGCGCGGACTGGGCGTGGACTACGCCCAGGGCTATTTCTTCGGTCGGCCCGCGCCGTGGGACAAGCCAGCATGAACACCGCCAACGCGATGGTTGAGCGCGAACTGTCCAGCTCATTCCCTCCGCCGCAAGCAGTGGAGCGGGACAAGCTGAGCGTTATTCCAGCAGACGATTGCGGCGTTCATCGCCATGACCCCTGGTTTGCGACCGAGCGTGACCGCCGAGGGTGGGAGATCGAGACCCGCGCCTTCCGGCGGGCGGCGAATCGCAATCGGATGCAAGGCTTTCTCTCTGGCCAGCCGCGTTCCGCCGGACACATCCCCTGGCTATTGGCAAACGGGGCGCATGAAATTCGGGAGTTATTTCCTTCGTCCATTTACCAACCGATGCCGGCACACGACCTTGCGCAAGGCCGCGATCCGGCGATTGAGAACCTGAACGGGCACTGGGATACCATCAAGCCATGTCCTTACAATCAAAGATTGTAAATCTGATTTTTATAGTTTTTTTAACCTATGGCGCCCTCGATTACGGGGTGCAGCGCCTGTTTATTCTGCCCAGCTTCCAGACGCTTGAACGGGAGGCGGCCGGACGGAACATGGACCGGGTCGCGCAGGCGATCGAGCGCGAAATCCAGCTTCTGGGCGTATCGGCGACCGACTGGGCCACTTGGGACGACACCTATCGATTCGTGCAGGATCACAACGCCACCTACCGCGAAGCGAATCTGAACCCCAACGCGCTCAAGAGCCTCGAAGTCAACTTCCTGGGCATTGTGGACACCGCTGGAACAATCGCTTGGGCCATGGGGTTCGATCTGCGGGCCGAGGAACCCATCGACCTGCCGGAACTGCCCGTCGACCGCTGGCCGACCGAGCACCCATTGCTCGCGTTGGCCAGCCCCGATTCGGAACACAAGGGCCTGCTGTTGAGCGGGCGCGGACCGCTGCTGGTGGCGGCCAAACCGATCCTCCACAGCAACCGTGAAGGTCCCGTGCGCGGCGCCGTGATCCTGGGACGCTTTCTGGACGTCGCCGCCATCGCCGAACAGACCCAGGTGCGCCTGGCGATCTCGATTCTGGACGGTCGGCCCCTCGAACCGGAGGAAACCGCCGTCATCGGCGAATTGACCCCTACGGGGGGAACGGTGATTCGCGAGCTGGCCGAGACGAACCGGGTCTACCGGGTCCTGCCGAATGTATTCGGCCAACCGGCGCTGCTGTTGCGGGTGGAAGTGCCCAAAACCATTTCCGCCCGTGGTCAGAACGCCATTCGTTACGCCCTGCTGTCCCTGTTTGGGGCCGGCGCCATCATTATGATCGCGCTGATCATCGGGCTGCGCCGCATGGTGCTGGCACCGATCCAGAAGTTGACCCAGCACGCGGTGACGGTTGGCCATAGCGGCGATCTGAACGCGCGCCTCACCCTGGAGCGGCGGGACGAACTCGGCGTTCTGGCGCGGGAGTTCGACCACATGGTCGAACGACTGGCGGAGGCGCGCAAGGCATTGATCGAGCAATCCTATCAATCCGGTATCGCCGAAATGGCCAGAGGCGTCCTGCACAATATCGGCAACGCCATCACTCCCCTCAAGGTGCGTATCGCCAATCTGGACGGCACGCTCCGCGATGTGCCGACCGCCGAACTGCGGATGGCGCTGGACGAAATGACGAATCCAGGCACACCCCCGGAGCGGCGCCAGGATCTCGAACAGTTCGTGAACCTGGCCGGTCGGGAAATAGCGACCGCGCTCGAAGAAACCACCGGACAACTGACCGGCGTCTTGCGCCAGGTGGACTACGTCCAACAGATTCTCGGCGACCAGGAACGCTTTAGCCGCGCCATCCGGGTGCTCGAATCGCTACCGGCCGCGGATCTGGTGCGCGAATCCACCAAGATTCTCGGCGACAACTGGCGCCAGGACATCCGGTTCGAAATAAATGATGGCCCGCGCACGGTGGATGCCCTGCTGGGCGCCCGCGTGGCCGTGCAACAAATACTGGTCAACCTGCTGAAAAACGCCGCCGAAGCCATCCGCGAGCGGCGGCCGGCGGAAGGCGGCCAAATCACGGTGGATGCCAGTCCCGAGTTCGACGAGGGGCGGGAGATGGTGCATCTGCGGGTGACGGACAACGGCGTTGGGATCGAACCGACGCATTTGCAACGGATTTTTGAACGTGGGTTCAGCACCAAGGCGCGCGCCTCCGGTTTGGGCCTGCACTGGTGCGCGGTGACGGCCACGGCCATGAACGGCAAGCTGTACGCCGAAAGCGCGGGCGCCGGCCAGGGCGCCGTTCTGCATCTGCTTTTACCCAAGGCGCCGGATCGACCGGCGGCGGTCGAGACTGCTCTCGGAGGCGATGAATCATGATCTCTCTGCTCGATTTTTCCCAACGCCCGATCAAGGTGCTGGTCGCCGATGACGACGAGGCGGTACTCGACGCCTATCGCCAGATTTTCAGCCGGGCCACCTCTACCGCCGAGGGGGATCAACTGCGCAACCTCAAGGCGAAACTGTTCGGCGGCGGCGCGGCGCGGCCCTCGTCCCTGGGGCCGCTCTTCGAACCCCACTACTGTCACGACGCCGAGCAGGCGGTGGCGGCGGCCCGGGCGGCGATCGACAACGGGGGTGCGTTCTCTGTGATCTTCCTCGACATGCGCATGCCGCCCGGCCCCGACGGCGCCTGGGCCGCCGCCCGGATTCGTGAACTCGACCCCCAGGTCGATATCGTGATCGCCACCGCCTATTCGGATACGGACCCCCGCGAGATCACGGCGCTGGTGCCGCCGGAGGACAAGCTGTTTTACGTGCAGAAGCCGTTTCACCCCCACGAAATCCGGCAACTCGCCCTGGCGCTGGGGCGCAAGTGGGAAGCGGAGCAACGGATCCGCCAACTGGCGTACTACGACAGCCTGACCGGCCTGCCCAACCGGTTGCTGTTTCTCGACCGGCTGACGCAAACCCTTGAGCTGGCGCGCCGCCACAAACGCACGGCCGCCCTGCTATTTCTCGATCTGGATAACTTCAAGCGAATCAACGACACTCTGGGCCACGGCATCGGCGATGACCTGTTAAAAACCATGGCCGCGCGGCTGACGCATTGCCTGCGAACCGGCGACACCGTGAGCCGCCCCGCGCCGGAGGGCACGGCGGCCCGCTTGGGCGGCGACGAATTCACCGTCCTGCTGTCCGAGATCAATCATCCAGAAGAGGCGGCGGTCGTGGCCCAGCGCATTCTGGATACCCTGGGTCAACCCATGCGCCTGATGACTCACGAAATCATCGTGACTCCCAGTATCGGCATCGCGCTGTTTCCCCAGGACGGCGACGATGCCGGATCGATCCTCAAGAATGCCGACCTGGCGATGTACTTCGCCAAACGCACCGGCCCCAATTTGTTTCAGTATTACGAGGAAGCCATGAACGCGACGGCGCTCCGGCGGCTCACCCTGGAAAACCACTTGCGTCAGGCTCTCGATCACAACGAGTTCACGCTGTACTACCAGCCGCAGGTGAATCTGGTGAGCGGCGAGATCAGCGGCATGGAGGCGCTGCTGCGCTGGCATAACCGCGCTTTGGGCGACGTGGCCCCGACCGAGTTTATCCCGATCGCCGAGGAGAGCGGACTGATCCTGCCGATCGGTGACTGGATTCTGCGCTCGGCCTGCCGGCAAGCCAAACAATGGCGTGATCGGGGGGTGCCACTGCCGCGCATGGCGGTCAACGTGTCGGTTGCGCAGTTCGTGCATCGCAAGTTTCTGGAAACCATCCGGGAGGCGCTCACCGAGACGGGCCTGGACCCCGAAGTGCTCGAACTGGAAATCACCGAAAGTCTGCTGATGAAAGACGCCACTAACGCCACCGAAATCCTGCGCGCGATCAAAGATCTCGGCGTTCAGGTGGCTATCGACGATTTCGGAACCGGCTACTCCAGCCTGAATCGCCTCAAGGAATTACCGATCGACTGCCTGAAGATCGACAGTACCTTCGTGCGCGGCATCACCGCCGAAAAAAGCGACCGGGCCATCGCCAGCGCGGTGATCGCCCTGGCCGACAGCATGAACCTGCGCGTCATCGCCGAGGGGGTCGAGACCCCATTCGAGGCCGATTTCCTGCGCGCCAAGCACTGTGGCGAGATGCAGGGATTTTTGATCAGCCAACCGCTTCCCCAAGAACAGGCCGAATCCTTCCTGCACCAATTCGCCGCATCGCCGGGAGCGGCCCCGCCCGCCGCTCCCGGCGGCGTCGCGGAGGACCCGTCCGTTCCAAATCCGTCCATTCAGGTTGGCTTGGCGCACGGCGCGTAGCCCAAAAACAGCAACGCCTTGGGTACGGCCTGGGTTTTGTCAGGGCATCGGCGGCGCCACCAGCGCCGGATCGAGCCGCGCCTCGCGCCAGTTCATCCGCCAGTCCAGATGCGGGCCGGTCACCCGGCCGCTCTTGCCCACGGTAGCGACCACATCGCCCTTGCGCACCGCTTGCCCGACCCGGACATCGATCCGGTCCAGATGCATCAGCGTGGAACTCAGCCGGTAGCCATGATCGATGATCAGGGTGGCGCCGCTGTAGTACAAATCCGGTTCGGCCAGAGTGACGATCCCGTCGGCCGGGGCGCGTACCGGCGTGCCGACCGGCCTGGCGACATCGACGCCGTAATGCGGCTGACGAGGTTCGCCGTTGAGAATACGCTGGCTGCCGTACACCCCGCTGATGCGGCCGGTGACCGGCCAGACGAAGCCGCTCAGGAAATACGCGCGTGGAATCTCCTCCCGACGGGCCACGGTCACTCGGGCGTTTTCCCGGCGGATGCGTTCCAGCACGGAGGACGGCGGGGTCACCTTGCTCGGCGGCAAGCCGTCGAGCCGCTGGATGTTGTACTGGCGCGACAAGATCGTCAGTTGCCGCTCGTCCCGGCGCCCGTCCGGGAACACGGCGCGCAAGCGCGCCACCGGCGGCGCATCGCGATGAAACCCAAACACAAACGCCCCTTCCGGGGTCACCGGCACCGCTTGCCCGTCCAGTTCCAGCCGGGTGCCCGGCGGAGCCTGACCGACGATCAAACCGCCCTGGGTCAATTGCCCCTGCCAGCGCAGTTCTCCAGCGCCGACCGCCCACAGCGGCCACAGCAATAAAATAAAACCCCATCCGAACCCACGCATCAATCACCTCCAATCCCGTTCGTCCCGCCCGGCAGATCCGCCGGGCACACGCTATAGTAACGACTATTGCGCGCGGGATGCCGCTGCCGGCCGCTTCTCCCGACGCCCAAATTTTCGCTAGCATCATCATTACGCTCATCATTTGGAGGATGCATGACCCAGCATTACGACCTGATCGTCATCGGCGGCGGCAGCGGCGGCCTGTCGGTGGCGGAACGGGCGGCCCGCCACGGCGCTCGCTGCGCCCTGATCGAAGCCGACCGGCTCGGCGGCACCTGCGTCAATGTCGGCTGCGTACCCAAGAAAATCATGTGGTACGCCGCCCATCTGGCCCATGCGCTCGACGATGCGCCCGGCTACGGCTTCCGGCTGGATTATTTCGACTTCGATTGGCGGGCGCTCAAGACCGGCCGCGACACTTTCGTGCGCAACATCAACGAATGGTATCTGGGCTATCTGGCCGAGGCGGGGGTCGAGCTGATTCGGGGGTTCGGCCGTTTCGCCGACGCCCGTACCCTGACGGTGGGTGGCGAACGCTACAGCGCCGACCATCTGATCATCGCCACCGGCGGCCGGCCGCGGGTTCCCCAAGTGCCGGGTGCTCAGTTCGGCATCACCTCCGACGGCTTTTTCGAACTGAACGCCTGCCCGCGACGGGTGGCCATCGCCGGCGGCGGTTACATCGCGGTGGAGCTGGCCGGGATGCTGCACGCGCTGGGCGCCGAAGTGACGCTGCTGGTGCGCAAGGACCAGGTACTACGGCCGTTCGACGCCATGCTGCGCGAGCAACTGATGGAGCGGCTGCGCGAGGACGGCATCAACGTGCTGACGCGCACCCAGGTCAGCGCGGTGGCGCGACTGGCCAAGGGCGCGCTCAGCCTGCATTGCGCCGGGCGGGAAAATACCCTGGAAGTGGATGCGATGTTGTGGGCCATCGGCCGCGATCCCAATACCGATACGCTCGATCTGGCGGCGGCGGGAGTAACGACGAACCCGGACGGCGCCATCCCGACCGATCCCTACCAGAACACCAACATCGCCGGCATTTACGCCATCGGCGACGTGACCGAACACTTCCACCTGACTCCGGTGGCGATCGCCGCCGGCCGCCGACTGGCCGACCGGCTGTTTGGCCAGCAGCCGGAGCGGCGCCTGCCTTACGAAAACATTCCCAGCGTGGTGTTCAGCCATCCGCCGATCGGCACGGTCGGGCTGACCGAGGAGGAGGCGCGGCGGGAACACGGCGCGGCGGTGCGGGTCTACCAGACCAGCTTCCGGCCGATGTACCACGCCTTTACCCACCGCCAACCGCCGACCGTCATGAAGCTGGTGTGCGTCGGCCCAGAGGAAAAGATCGTGGGTTGCCACCTCATCGGCGAAAGCGCCGACGAAATGCTGCAAGGCTTCGCGGTCGCCATTCGCATGGGCGCGACCAAGCGCGATTTCGACGACACCGTGGCCATCCATCCGACCAGCGCCGAAGAACTGGTCACGATGCGCTGAAAGTTGAAGGGCAACAAACAATCCAATAATTCGTCCCTTGCATGAGAACCGTTCCCATGTCAATCCGTCCTTTCGAAGAGCACACCCCGCAAATTCATTCCACCGTCTACGTTGACGACACCGCTCTGGTCATCGGCGATGTCGAAATCGGCGAGGACAGCTCGGTCTGGCCGATGAGCGTGATCCGCGGCGATATCCAGCGCATCCGCATCGGCGCGCGCACCAGCATTCAAGACGGCAGCGTGATCCACGTCACCCACGACAGCCGGTTTTCTCCGGGCGGCCAAGCGACCCTGATCGGCAACGATGTCACGGTCGGCCACAAGGTCATCCTGCACGCCTGCACCATCGAGGATTACTGCCTGATCGGCATGGGCTCGATCATCATGGACAAGGCGGTGGTGCGGTCGCGGGTCACCATCGGCGCCGGCAGCGTGGTGCCGCCCGGCAAGGTGCTGGAAAGCGGTTTTCTCTATGTCGGCAGTCCGGTCAAGCAGGTCCGGCCGCTGAACGAACGCGAGGTGGAGTTTCTTGAATACTCGGCCCAGAACTACCGGCGGTTGCGGGAGCGACACCTGCGGATGGCCGGCGCGGATATCGCCACCGCCACCGCCAGCGCTCCCGCCCCTAGCCCCGAACCGCCGAAGCCAGCGCCCAAAGCCCGAAACCGGCGATCAGCACCCCCGAAACGCGGTTGATTCCGCCCAGCGCGGCCGGGGTCAGTCGCCCGCGCAGCAGCCCGACACCCCCGGCCAACAGCAGCCACCACAGCAGCGAGCCGGCGAATACCCCCAGCACCAGCACCCCGGCCGCCGCGAAATCCCGTCCTTCGGCGGCCAGGCCCAGCCCGGCGAAGATTGCCAGAAACGCCAACACGGTGACCGGGTTGGCCAGCGTCAGCCCCAGGGTGGACAGATAATCGCCCAACAGTCCGGCGCGACTGGGGCGAACGCGCGCCTGTTCGCCGGCCGGCGGAGCCCGCCAGGTCCGCCAGCCCAGGTAAAGCAGGAACAGGCCGCCGACCGCTTGCAGCTCCACTTGCCAGGCCAACAGCAGATGCGCCAGCGACGCCAGCCCGAAGCCGGCGATGCCGCCGTAAACGGCATCGGCGCTGGCCGCGCCCAAGCCGGAAAGCACACCGGACCATCGGCCGCGCGCCAGCGTGCGCTGCACGCACAACAGCCCGATCGGTCCCACCGGCGCGGCGATCGCGAAGCCGATCAGCATTCCCTTGAACCAGAGCAACATGGTCTGTCTCTCCACCGGCCCAAATGCCTGTTTTTCTGCATCGTCATTCGGACTGACATATAATTCTAGTGACTATTTAACTGAGTTACTCTCCACTATCCGCACGATATCGCCATCATGAACTTGTTCAGCATTGTCTTCATTGTCGCCCTGGCGCTGCTTATCCTGTACGGCATCGTCATCTACAACCGCCTGGTCAACCTCAAACACAACGCCGGCATGTCCTGGTCCAACATCGACGTGCTGCTCAAACAGCGCCACGACGAACTCCCCAAGCTGGTCGAAACCTGCAAGCAGTACATGCGCTACGAGCGGGATACCCTGGAAGCGGTGATGCGCGCCCGCCAGGGGGTGGCCGATGCCCGGCAACGCGGCGATGTGCCGGCGCTGGGCGCGGCCGAAAGCCAGTTGCGGCTCGGCCTGGGTCAGTTGTTCGCGGTGGCCGAAGCCTATCCCGAACTGCGCGCCAACGACAACTTCCGCCATCTGGAAAACCGCATCACCGGCCTGGAAAACGCCATCGCCGACCGCCGGGAGTTCTACAACGACAGCGTCAACCTGAACAACGTCCGCATCGAACAGTTCCCGGATGTGCTGGTCGCCCGCTTCTTCAACTTTGGGCCGTTCCGGCTGCTGGAATTCTCCGAACCGGAAAAGCAGGATGTCGATCTCGCCGGTCTGTTTCGCTGAGCAACGCGGCACGGCCCGATGTACCGGCCCAGTCTGAAAGCGGCGCTGCTGTTCGCCGCCCTCTGGCTCGGTTTCTTTCTACTGCTGCGACAACCGGTCACGGCGGCGGGCCTCGGCGAGCGACCGCCGCCGGTTCCGCTGCTGGCGCTGCTGCTGGCCGCCGCAACCGCCAGCCTGTACGGTGCGCTGCATTTCGGCCGGCGGGCCTGGCGGCTGGCCGATACCCCCATTGCCCGCATTCGTTCGGCCTCCCAGGGCTACGTGGAGCTGTACGGCCGCGCCCGGCTGTTGCCGGGACCGCCGATCCTGGCCCCGCTCAGCCACATGCCCTGCGCCTGGTATCGTTACCGGGTGGATGAGCGCACTTCGGGCAACCGCTGGTGGCCGGTGGATTCCGGCGAGAGCGACGGCCTGTTCCTGCTCGACGACGGCACCGCCCAATGCGTGATCGACCCCGAAGGCGCCGAGTTCATCAAGACTCGGCGCGATGTCTGGTACGGCAATCTCGGCGGCGCGCGCACCCACGCCGCCTGGGGCATCGGCGCCCATTACCGCTATACCGAACAGCGCATCCTGCCTGGGGAGGAACTGCACGCCATCGGCCTGTTCCGCACCGTCGGTGGCCTGGGCGAGATTCCCGACACGCAAGGCGAAGTAGCGACGCTGCTGGAGCGCTGGAAGCGCGACCCGCAACGCATGGCGCTGTTCGACCGCCGCCGCAATGGCCGGATCGACCCTGACGAATGGGAAGCGGCCCGACGCGCGGCCCGGCGGCAAGTCGAACGGGAACAATTACAGCGGGCGGTCGAACCCGAAACCCATCTACTGGCCGATACCGGGGATTCCGCCCGCCCCTTCATCATCGCCGCCTTCCACGAGGAAGGGCGGCTGATCAATTATTTCCGTCTATGGGCCACGGGATGCCTGCTGGCCGCGCTGCTGGCTGGGGGAGCCGCGCTGTGGCTGTGGCCCTGAGCGCCACTCCGAGCCGCCAAACTTGACATTTCCTCTCATCTCCCCACAGTAGCGTTCCTTCCGTTACCGAAGGATTAACCCGCGATGACCAATCCCTTACTCAGCAGCGCCGACCTGCCCTGCCATGCCGCCATCCGGCCCGAGCACGTCGAGCCCGCCATCGATCGGGTGCTAGCCGACAACCGCGTCGTGCTCGAACGGTTGCTGGCCGCGCAAGACACCTATACCTGGGACAATTTGATCCAGCCGCTGGAGGAGCTGGAAGATCGTTTGAACAAGGCTTGGTCGCCGGTCAATCATCTGCACTCGGTCCGCGATTCCGAGGACTTGCGCGCCGCCTACAACGCCTGCCTGCCCAAGCTCAGCGCGTACTACACCGAGCTGGGTCAGCACGAAGGACTGTATCGGGCCTACCGGCAAATCGCCGACGGCTCGGAATACGCCCGGCTCGATCCGGCGCAGCGCAAGGTCATCGACAACGCCCTGCGCGACTTCCGGCTGTCCGGCATCGCCCTGCCGGCGGCATCGCGCGACCGCTACAAGGCGATCATGCAGGAACTGGCGCAACTGGGGGCCAAGTTTTCGGAAAACGTACTCGACGCCACCCAGGGCTGGACTCACCACCTCGGCGACGAGGCGCAACTGGCCGGCTTGCCGGAATCGGCCAAGGCCCTGGCCCGGCAGACCGCCCGGCGTCGCGATCTCGACGGCTGGTTGCTGACGCTGGAATTGCCGTCCTATCTGCCGGTACTGAATTACGCCGACGATCGGGATCTGCGGCGGACGCTGTACGATGCCTACTGCACCCGCGCCTCCGACCAGGGGCCGAACGCCGGTCAATGGGACAACGGCGCGGTGATGGAGCGCATCCTGGCGCTGCGGCATGAAGTGGCCCGGTTACTGGGTTTCCACGATTACAGCGACTATTCGCTGGCCACCAAAATGGCCGACTCGCCGGACCAGGTACTGGCCTTTCTCGACGACTTGGCTCGCCGCGCCCGACCCCAGGCACAGCGGGAGTTGGACGAGCTGCGGGCATTCGCCCGCGACCGGTTCGGCATGGACGACCTGCAAGCCTGGGACATCGGTTATTACTCGGAAAAGCTGCGCCAATTCCGCTATCAGTTGTCGCAGGAGGAATTGCGACCCTACTTCCCGATCACCCGGGTGCTACCGGGCCTGTTCGCGGTGGCGGAACGGCTGTTCGACATCGCCATCCGCCCGCTGGACGGGGTCGAGACCTGGCATCCCGACGTTCGCGCCTATGAAATCGTCGATGGCGGCGGCGCCCGGCGCGGCCGGTTCTACCTGGATATGTACACCCGCCCGCACAAACGCGGTGGGGCGTGGATGGACGGCTGCCTGCCGCGAAGGATGCTGGGCGGCACGGCACGGCTGCCGGCCGCCTATCTGGTGTGCAACTTTACGCCACCGGTGGGCGACGAACCGGCGCTGCTGACTCATAACGAAGTGCAAACCCTGTTTCACGAGTTCGGACACGGGCTGCACCACCTGCTGACCATGATCGACTACCTGCCGGTGACCGGCATCCACGGCGTGGAATGGGACGCGGTGGAGCTGCCAAGCCAGTTCCTGGAAAACTGGTGCTGGTCGCGCGAGGCGCTGAATCTGCTGGCTGGGCACTACCAGACCGGCGAACCGCTGCCGGAAGACCTCTACCAGCGGATGCTGGCGGCCAAGCATTTTCAGGCCGGGATTCTCATGATGCGACAACTGGAATTCGGCCTGTTCGATTTCCGGCTGCACCACGACTACGATCCGGCGCGGGGCGGGCAGGTGCTGGAGGTGTTGGACGCAGTGCGCCGGCAGGTGGCGGTGATCGTGCCGCCGCCCTACAACCGTTTCGCCAATGCTTTCACCCACATTTTCGCCGGCGGTTACGCGGCGGGCTATTACAGCTACAAGTGGGCCGAGCTGCTGTCGGCGGACGCCTTCAGCGCCTTCGAGGAGAAGGGAATTTTCGACGCCGCGACCGGCGCGCGTTTTCGGGAGAGCATTCTGCAGGTGGGCGGTTCGCGGCCGGCGCTGGCCAGCTTCGTCGAATTCCGCGGCCGAGAACCACGCATCGAACCGCTGCTGCGGCTGAGCGGGATCGCGGCGTGAGGGATGATTGACCGAACGGCGGGCGCCGCGACCACGGCGCCCGCCCTGTGGCTAACTACTCCATGGTCACCTTGACGCCGCCATCAGGCAGTGGAAGCGTTACGACGGCACTGGGCTCCGACTATTCCAAGCGGTCAAAAATACACCACATATTGGGTTGCTTTGCAAAGCAACGCGCTATACGTTGTGCCTAAAAATGATAGTAGCCCAGTGCCAAGAGGTTTAAAGCGGTTCCGACGGTTTCGCGGCCGGGCGGAAACCGAGCACGGTGATATCGTCGCGCTGCGATCGACCACCCTGATAGGCGGCAAGCGCCTGCTCCAGCAGGACCCGCCGAGCCGCCAGCGACTGCCCGCCGTCGGCGCACAGGGCTTCCTGGAACCGCCGGTGCCCGAAACCGTAGCCTTTCCCACCCCCAGCCTGATCCAACAGGCCGTCGGTGGTCAGATAGAAAACGCGGCCGGCGGTTCGCTCGATCAGATGACAAGCAAACCCCGTTTCGGAATCTGGATGCCGGCAACCCAGGCTGCGGCTATCGCCGCGAATGACCGTCAGCACGCCGTCGGCGTCCTGAAACACCAGGTCGATGCGCGCGCCGGCGAACCGGAGTTGCCGCTCCGACCAGGCCCAGTAGCAAACGCCGGCATCCAGGCTGTTCTCAAACCCTTCGCCCATGTCGTCCTGCCGCAAGGTCGCCCGCAACTGCCGGTTGGTTTCCTGGAGAATCCGAACCGGGTCGTCGGCGCACAGGGCGCTGGTCACATGGTTCAACACCGCGTTGACCGCCATGGTCATGAACGCGCCGGGCACGCCGTGGCCGGTGCAGTCCGCCACCACCAGCAGACAGCCCCGCTCGTCCGCCCGGCAGAAATAAAAATCGCCGCCCACCAGATCGCGCGGTTTCCAAATCACGAAGTACTCGTCCAGCACCCGTTCCAACAGTTCGGGCCGGGGCAGAATGGCCTGCTGGATCAGGAGGGCATAGCGGATGCTGTCGAGCACCTGCTCATGAGTCTCCGCCAGTTGCTGGTTGGATCGGGCCAGTGCCTGGGTACGCTCTTCCACCAACTGTTCGAGGCGGTCGGTATAGCGCCGCATCTTCAGCGTCATCTCGTTGAAGGCACGGGTCAGATCGCCGATCTCGTTGCCGCTATCCACCGCCGCCAGTTGCCCGTAGTCGCCGGCGGCAATGGCCTGGGTGGAACGGTGCAGCCGGCTCAGCGGCCCGAGCACCAGCCGGTTGAGCAGCACCGTCATGGCGGCGGCCAGCAGCAACAACGAAACCACTTGCAGCAGCGCCAGCGGTGCGAAGCGCCACAAGCTGTAGACGTGGCCGATGTCCACCAGCGCCACCGCGAACCACTGGATGTCCGGCAGGTAGGCGATCGCGGCCAGATACGGCTGGCCCTCGACGGTCAGATCCAGCGCCGCCACCGGCGCCCGTCCGGCGCCAAGCTGCTCCAGGCGCTCGCGCAGCCGGACCTGCTCTCCCGGCGAAGCCAGCAGCCGGTATAAGGTGCTGTGCTCCGCGCTGTCCTTGGCGACGGTATTGAAATCGATGTAGGACCGGTCGTGGTGGGCCTTGATCGCGCCGGCGCGGTCCAGTAGCAGGGTGACGACGCCTTCCCGGTCCTCGCCCAGCACCGCCTGGATGAAGGTATCCAGTTCCAGCCCGGTGCCGCCGAGCCCGATCTTGGCGTCACCCTCCCTGACCACGGTGTTGATCCAGACCTTGGTGACATTCAGCGGCGCGTCGTAATTCACGTTCAGCGCGAAATCGTCCACCTTGGCCATCGTGGCGAAGTACCAGCGATCACGCGGCAGCGTGGGATCGACGGTAAACCGCAGTTCCCGCCCGCGGTACTCGTCGGCGGCGTTGTTATGGTAGTAATGGCCGGAATCATTGACGACGAAAAAATAGCCGCGGTCGACGAAATGGCGGCGATAGTTGTCCAGTTCGGCCAAGGCCTGGGCTTGCAGCGCCGGGTCGGCTTCGGCGCGCGCCCATTGCTTGAGCAGCGGCGAAGCCGCCAGAGTGCGGGACAGGGCTACTTCACGCTGGATCGGCGCCAGGATGCGATCCTTCTGCCGCAGCACGAACTGGGTGGCGAAATCCTCGCCCAGTTGCCGGATGATGCCGTCCGCGATCACCGCGAACAGCAGCAGCGCCGCCGCGCCGGCCAGCAGATAAAGCCCCAGCACCAACAGCAAAAACTGGCGCTTGAGGCCGGCGAAACGACGGCGTGGCGGTTTTTGCTCGGACATGGTTTCGGGCTAGCCGCCGGTCGCGGTGGAGCGGGAAAGAGAAAACTGCTGGAAAATCATGGACAGGCTATAAGGTATTGGCAACCATCGCGCGCCACTGACCGCACGGCGCGCCCCGACCGCTCCTCCCGTCAGTAGCCGCCCACGACCGGCCGGACATCGGTCGCCAACATGCCGGCGCGGCGGGCGGCTTCCAAACCAGCATCGGCGTCTTCAAAGACCTGGCAGTAGCGCGGTTCGACGCCGATCCGGCGGGCCGCTTCCAGGAACAGGTCCGGCGCCGGCTTGGGCGGCAAGCCGTCATCGGCGGTCAACACCGCCAAAAAAAACTCGCGCATGCCGATCGCCCACAGCGTCTGTTCGACGTTGACGCGGTTGCTGCCCGACACCACCGCCATCGGAATCTGGCCCTGATAACGCCGCGCCAGCGCCGCCACCGGCTCCATGGGTCGCACCTGCCGCAACCGCGTCAGGGTCCGCTGCTCCTTGTCGGCGGTAAACCGTTCCACATCGATATGCCGGCCGAATTCCACGTTGTACAGCGCAACGATCAGCGCGGTGGGCTTGCCGTTGTGCCGGATCAGGAATTCCAGCGGACACTCCAGGCCCAGCGCGGCGAAGGTTTCTTCCCAGGCCGCGTAGTGGGCCGGCAAGGTATCGGCCAGAGTGCCGTCGCAGTCGAAAATGAGCCCTTGGACCCAGGACGGAACTTCCAACACCAACGCGGGATCGCTTGCAAGCATGTCCGGCTTCCGCCCTCAGTCGGCCGCGGCCGCATGACCGCCGCGACGCGGGTCGCCCGCCCCTTGGCCATCGGGAGCCATCGCGTTGACCCCGCCGAAGTACACGTCCCGCACCGGCCAGCGGTTGAGCGGCCAGCGCGCCGCCAGCGCCGCCAGCGCCGCCTCGGCGAAGCCCGGCTCCACCTGCGCGCGCTCGCCGTCCCAGTGCAGGCGCGGCGCTTCGACCGCGGCGCGCGGGCTCATGGCGAAATCCACCACGTTGCCGATGACTTGCAGCATGGCGGTGCGGATGCGTTTGCTGCCACCGCTGCCCAGGGCCAACCGGACCTGATCGTCGGCCAGCAACAGCGACGGCGCCATCATCGAGGCCACCCGCATGCCCGGCGGGCTGACGTGAAAGCCCTCCGGATGCAGATCGTCCTCGCCCATCATGTTGTTGAGCATGATCCCGGCACCGGGCACGCAGTAACCGGAGCCCTCGCCGTTGGAAGTGGTCATGCTGGCGGCGTTGCCTTCGGCATCGCAGACGCTGACGTGGGTGGTGCCGCCGGAGGCGGTGCGCACCCGCTCCGTGCTTTCACTCAAGCCCGGCCCGGCCAGATCGGCCGGACTGAGATAGCCTTCGGCGCGGCGGCGATCCACCTCTTCCATCACCGCCACCAGCAGCGCCAGGTGAGCCGGGGAGCCGAAGCCGAGTTCGGCCACCTCGCGCGCTTCCAGCAGGCGCAGCGACAGGGCGATCAGCGAGCCGCCGAAGGAAGGCGGCGGGTTGGTCAGCAACCGGCAACCGCGATAGTCCACCGGCAGCGGCTCCCGCTCGATCACCCGGTAGGTGGCCAGATCGGCCACGGTCAACAAGCCGCCGCCTTCGCTCATGTCGAGGATGAGGCGGCGGGCCAGATCGCCCTCGTAGAACTCCCGCTCGCCCTCGCGTGGCAGGGTTTCCAGAAACGCCGCCAGCTCCGGGTTGCGATACACATCGCCCTCGCCCAGATAGTGTCCATCGGGCTGGAACAGCGTCCGGCCGGCGGCGGTCAGGGTCATGATCGGCGTCAGCAGGTCCAGGAAATAAGCCTGCTTGGCGTTGATCGCGACCCCATCGCGCGCCAGTTCGACGGCCGGCGCCAGCACCTCGCGCAGCGGCAAGCGGCCCAGGCGCCGGTGGACGTGCAGGTAACCGCGCAGCACGCCGGGCACCGCCGCCGAACCCATGCCGGCGTTGAAGACCTGCGCGCTACCGGGAAAGCGAACCGTGACGGGCAGGAAGTGCGGCTCCAACTGGCTGGGCTGCAAACCCTGCCCCGGCGTATCCACAAAAAAATCGAACACCACCGCCCGGCCCTGTGCGGTGCGCGCCAGCAGGAAACCGCCGCCGCCGAGACTGGTCAGCGCCGGCTCGGCCACGGCGGCGGCGAAACCGGCCGCCACCGCCGCGTCGAAGGCATTGCCGCCGCCGCGCAGGATATCGCGGGCCGCCGCGGTGACGCGCGGATGGCCGCTCGCCACGCCGCCCCTGAGCGCTAGACTTTCCATCATGTTTCCGATCTCTCCGCCAAGGTCCGCTCAGGTACGGGCCGGCCGGCGGTGTGGCGCGCGGCTGCGCGGGCGGTCGCCGCCGGACGACGGCGGCCGGCGGTGGTCCAGCCGCTTGGGCGGCTTGTACTCCAGCAGCAGCTCTTCGGTGACCGGCAGCGCTGAAATCTTCTGGCCGATGAAGTCTTCGATATCCGGCAGCGAGTAGACATACTCTTCGCAGGCGAAGCTGATGGCGTCGCCGCTGGCGCCAACGCGGGCGGTGCGGCCGATGCGATGGACGTAGTCCTCCCGCTCCTGCGGCAAATCGAAGTTAATCACATGGGTCACATCGGCGATGTGCAGGCCGCGCGCCGCCACGTCGGTCGCCACCAGGATCGGCAGCTCGCCGCGCTGGAACGACTCCAGCAGGCGCAAGCGCTTGTGCTGGGGAATATCACCCGACAGCACGCCGGCTTCATAACCGTTGCCGAGCAAATAACCGGTCACCCGGTCGGCCGCCCGCTTGGTATTGACGAAGATCATGGTGCGTTTTGGAGCCTGCTGGCGCAGCACCCCCAACAGCAGCGGGATCTTGTCGTGGCCGGAGACGTGATACAGCGCCTGGCGAACCTTGTCGGCGGTCACATGCTCGGCTTCGATCCGCACCACCTGCGGGTTGTTCATGTGCTCGTAGGCCAGCTCCATCACCCTATTGCTTAGAGTGGCGGAGAACAGCATGTTGATGCGCTGGCCGGGAGGCGGCATCTTGCGCAACAGGTAGCGGATGTCGGTGATGAAGCCCAGATCGAACATGCGGTCGGCCTCGTCCAGCACCACTACTTCGATGCTGGACAGTTTGTAGACGCCCTGCTTGTAGTAGTCGATCAGGCGGCCGGGCGTGCCGATCAGCACGTCCACGCCGCTTTCGAGCTGACGGCGCTGGCTGTCGTAGCCGGTCCCGCCGTAAACCACGGCGAATTTGAGCCCGGTGTAACGACCCAGCAGTTCGGCGTCGCGGTGGATCTGCACGGCCAACTCGCGGGTGGGCGCGATGATCAGCGTCCAGGGACCGATCTCGTCTTCGGGAACCGGCGTTTCCATCAGGCGGTGCAGGGCGGCCAACA
This sequence comes from uncultured Gammaproteobacteria bacterium, assembly GCA_963695105.1. Classification (GTDB taxonomy): domain Bacteria; phylum Pseudomonadota; class Gammaproteobacteria; order Competibacterales; family Competibacteraceae; genus Competibacter. The sequence goes on from CAVOGC010000055.1 coordinate 94,750, forward strand.
GAAAAGCGGCGGTCTTGCCGGTGCCGGTCTGGGCCTGGCCGGCGATATCCTGGCCCTGGAGCGCCAGCGGCAGGGTGGCGGCCTGAATCGGCGTGCAGTGGACGAAACCGGCATCTTCCACGCTCTCCAGCAGCGCATCGTTCAGGCCGAGCGAGGAAAACGGAACATGAGTCAAATGGTCTTTTTGCATGAGTGAGCGATGATCCCGAATGAGCGGGGTTTGGAGGGCACCACATTTGAATTTTGGCGGAATACTGAAAGAAATTTGTGCCCCGATGGATTATTTTGCCACAATATCCTTCGTTGAACGCCGCGCGCCGTGGATTTTCGCGGTCGCGCCGTGGCGGTGGCCCCTCCCGGACCCTCCCGACCATATCGCAGCCCATCCGTTTTCGCGCATCCGCCAACCCGCGCGAGCGGCCCGCCGCCCCATCCCATTCCGAACCGGAGACCCTTCCGTGAGCGAGCAAATTGTGCATGTCACCGACGAAACCTTTGAGGCCGAAGTGCTCAAGGCCGAACAACCGGTCCTGGTGGACTACTGGGCCGAGTGGTGCGGACCCTGCCGGATGATCGCGCCGATTCTGGACGAGATCGCCGGCGAATACGCCGGCCGGGTCAAGATCTGCAAGCTGAACGTGGACGAGAATCAGGGCACGCCGCCCAAGTATGGCATCCGCGGCATTCCCACCCTGATGCTGTTCCACAACGGCAACGTCGAAGCCACCAAGGTCGGCGCCATTTCCAAGTCGCAACTGACCGCCTTCCTCGACAGCAATCTGCGTTAAACCTCCGGCGCTCCCCCGCCCCGAGGCTGGACGCCATTTCGCGGCCGTGCTAGCTTACCTAGCGCGCCGCGATCACAATACCGTCACCACGATCATTCCGTACACTGCTCCGCCGTTACCCGGCCGGCTTCCCGAGACGCGAACCCCGATCCTTCCCCCGCGGACGCACCCCGCCGGCGCCCGCCGCCCCGAGCATGTAGCTTCCATGAATCTGACTGAACTCAAAAAAAAATCCGCCGCCGACCTGATTGCCATCGCGCAGGAACTGAAGCTTGAAGGCACGGCGCGGTCCCGCAAACAGGATGTCATCTTCGCGATTCTCAAGGCGCTGGCCAAGAATGGCGAGGATATCTACGGCGACGGCGTACTGGAAATCCTTCAGGACGGCTTCGGCTTCCTGCGCTCCGCCGACAGCTCCTATCTGGCCGGCCCCGACGATATCTACGTTTCCCCCAGCCAGATCCGCCGCTTCAACCTGCGCACCGGCGACACGGTCAGCGGCAAGATCCGCCCACCCAAGGAAGGCGAGCGCTACTTTGCCCTGCTCAAGGTCGGCGATATCAATTTCGAGCTGCCGGAAGCGTCCAAGAACAAGGTGCTGTTCGAGAACCTGACGCCGCTGCACGCCAACGATCGGCTATCGCTGGAGCGCGGCAACGGCAGCACCGAGGACATTACCGCCCGGGTGATCGACCTGATCGCGCCCATCGGCAAGGGCCAGCGCGGCCTGATCGTCTCGCCGCCCAAGGCCGGCAAAACCATGATGTTGCAGAACATCGCCCAGAGCATCGCCGCCAACCATCCCGAGTGCCATCTCATTGTCCTGCTGATCGACGAGCGACCGGAGGAAGTCACCGAGATGCAGCGTTCGGTGCGCGGCGAGGTCATCGCCAGCACCTTCGACGAGCCGGCCACCCGCCATGTGCAGGTCGCGGAAATGGTGAACGACAAGGCCAAGCGGCTGGTCGAGCACAAGCGCGACGTGGTCATCCTGCTGGATTCCATTACCCGGCTGGCGCGAGCCTACAACACGGTGGTGCCGGCCTCCGGCAAGGTGTTGACCGGCGGCGTGGACGCCAACGCCCTGCAGAAGCCCAAGCGCTTTTTCGGCGCGGCGCGCAACATCGAGGAAGGCGGCTCCTTGACCATCCTCGCCACTGCGTTGATCGACACTGGCTCGCGCATGGACGACGTGATCTACGAGGAATTCAAGGGTACCGGCAACATGGAGATCCATCTCGACCGGCGAATTTCCGAGAAGCGGGTGTTTCCGGCCATCGATATCAACCGTTCCGGCACCCGCCGCGAGGAACTGCTGACCGAGGCAGACGACCTGCAGAAGATGTGGATCTTGCGCAAACTGCTGCATCCGATGGACGAGTTGCAAGCGATGGAATTCATGTTGGAACGGCTCAAAAGCACCAAGACCAACAAGGAATTCTTCGAATCGATGAAGCGCTGAACTCAGCCCTTTCCCGCTCTCAACCCTTCCGCAATCGCATGAACGCCACCGTCGATACCGCCACCAGTTTCCAGGCCCCGCGCCGCCCGACCCTGCCCGCTCCGTTCGCCCTGCCGTTAAAATGGATTCCCGGCCCAGTGCATTCGATCGCGCTGACCACGGCCTTGAACGTACTGTTTGCCGCGCAAATTCGCGAAGGCGAGTTCGAATTTCTGCGCGACCGGGTACTGGCGATTCAGGTGCGCGACGCCAAGATGGAATACCGGATTCGCTTTGCCGGACCCGCCGGCTTCGTGCCCGACCTGATCGCGCAAACGCCGGACCTGACCATCGGCGGCACGATCTATGATTTTCTGGCCCTGGCCACCCGTCGCGAGGATTCCGACACTCTGTTTTTCAACCGCCGGGTGGTGATGGAAGGCGATACCGCCCTGGGGTTGGAATTGAAAAACTGGCTGGATGGAATGGATCTGGAAGCGGCCGGTGGGCTGTTGCCGCCGATGCTGCGCGCCGCCAATGGGCTGATGGGGGCTTACGAGCGGTTCAGCGGTTGAGCACGCGCATTGATTGTCCCCCAGCGAGCAAATGGCATCGATGTTTGAACCTTCGGCGGAACTCCTAAAACAAATAGCCCTCGGCGAGGATTCGATCCTCGAACTGAAAACCGTCGAATTCAGTGGCGACAAGATTACCGGCCGCAACAGCATGGCTGACGAACTCGCCGCAATGGCCAATACTCATACCGGCACCGTTTTGCTCGGCGTGGATGATAAATCGAAAGCCATTCACGGCGTGCCAAAGAACAAGCTGGATATCGTCGAAACTTGGCTGCGCGAAATCAGCAACGACCTAATCGAACCGTCATTGGACTGCGTGATCCGCAAAACTTTAGTGACGGACGCGGATGGTGGCGAAAAAGCGATTATGCGTATCGATGTCCCACGCAGCTTGTTTGTGCATCAAAGTCCGGGGGGATATTTTCGCCGCATTGGTAGCTCCAAACGACCGATGAGACCCGATGTACTGGCGCGTTTGTTTCAGCAACGAAGTCAGGTCCGGCTGATCCGCTTCGATGAACAAACGATTGCCAGCGCAAAACCGGATATCCTTGAAGCGCCGTTGTGGAAGCGATTCAGGACAGTGCTCTCGCCCACCGACGATCAAGAATTTTTATAGAAAGTAAAACTGGTTGCCCAGGATGAGGATAGAATCTTACGTCCGACCGTCAGCGGTGCGTTGATGGCGACCGAACATCCAGAAGAATTCCTTGCAACGGCTTATGTTCAGGCCGTTTGCTATCGCGGCGCCGAGCGAAATGCCGCTTATCAATTGGATGCGAAAGACATCACCGGACCGCTGGATGTGCAGATACGGGAAACCTGTAAATTCATTGAGCGCAACATGCGGGTTTATGCGATCAAGGGGTTGTGTTCGTGTTAACCGTGTATCCGGTACAATGGCGAAACGAACCGGAGGCTGAGCATGGAACAAACCGAATACAAACAGATCGTTGCACGTCTGGAAGGGCTCACGGACGCGCAGTTCGAAGCACTGCTGGAGACGATGCGGCAACGGAAGGACGCGGACGGCGTGCAGCGCCTGGTGATGGCGCGCCTGGCGGAACGTCAATGCGGCTGCCCGTACTGCGCGGGCACGACGGTGGTCAAGCATGGCGTCGAGTTCGGATCGCGGCGATTCCGGTGCAAAGGCTGCGGCAAGACCTTCACCGCGCTGACCGGGACGCCGTTTCATCGGCTGCGAGGCAAAACGCAGCTGCTGGAGAACGCCGCCTGTATGGTGGATGGCCTGTCGGTTCGCAAGACGGCGGCGCGCTTGGCCATCTCCCCACAAAAAGCCTTCCGCTGGCGGCACAAATTTCTGGAGTTCTTGAGCACGCGGAAGCCTGAGCGCCTGACGGGCGTCGTGGAAGTGGATGAAACCGTCTTCCCGGTTTCTTACAAAGGGCAACGCCAAGGGATGCCTCGTCCCTCGAAGAAGCGGAGTGGCAAGGCCCAGGACGGCACCGGCGCCGAGAAGACCACGGTGGTGGTGGCGGTGCAGCGCGGGACCGCCATCGAGTTCGACCAGATGCTGGCCCAAGGGACGGCGGTGGCGCTGACCGAAGCATTGCGACCGGTACTGAGCGCTGACGCGGTGCTGAGTACGGACGGCAATGCGGCCTACTGGACCGTGGCCCAGGCATTGGGCGTGGCGTCGGGCTCCTTTATCGCCGCCTACCAGGGCCACGGCGGCGATGGCGTCTGGCATGTGCGGAGTGTCAACCGCTACGACTCCGGCCTCAAGACCTGGATGACCCGCTTCCGAGGCGTCGCCACCCAATACCTCGCCCATTATCTGGGCTGGCGGCGCCTGCTCGACCGCTTCAAGGACACCCTCACGCCTCAGCAATTCCTGTTTCACGCCCTCCGAACCTCGTACCTGTGATGCCTCACACGGTTAAAGCGAACACAACCGATCAAGGCGCCCAATCGCATCGAAACGCCGCAGTTTTCAATGAATGCGGTATTAGAGGCGGTCGTCAATGCGGTGGCGCATCGCGATTATTCGATGTACGGCTCCAAAATCCGCCTACATCTTTTTGCTGATCGCTTGGAGATTTTCTCGCCGGGAACGATTCCGAACACGATGACGATTGATAGCCTTTCGGAGCGTAAATCGGCTCGTAACGAATTGTTGAGTTCGCTTTTGGCTCGTTGTCCGATGAATGTCAATGCGATTGGTAGTCAACGTAGTTTCATCATGGATAAACGTGGTGAAGGCGTTCCAATCATTATTACCGAAAGCGAAAAACTTTCTGGTCGTAGACCGGAATATTTATTGCTTGATGATGCGGAACTGAAGCTGACGATCTATGCGGCAAGGTTGCCGCGTGGTGATGATTTGGAATGACATTTCTGTTATCAATCTATTTAAAAACAATAGGTTAATAATTTTTTGAGCAACACAAACTTATGAGTGTCCACTCGAATTTTTTGTTAGATTTCTCTTTAACTCATCACTAGCTAAATTCATGAGCATTCGCAGCGCATGATTTACGGCTTCTGAATCCTTGAAGACCTCGGCAATATCGGGTTCCAAAAGAACAACATTCGTGCCTTGCTGGTAGGCTCGATAATGCTTTCCACGGATACCACCTGAAAAATCATATTCAAGCTTCATTTTGTCGGATTCAGTGGCTTTGCTCATAATATTTCTGCTCATGCCCAGTTGCTTTACGGGCGCTGATGATACGGATTTGATTCTGGCACTTCTCAGTGTAGGAGACCACCAGCAGATGGCGTTGGTGCATAAATACCTTTGGACTGTCAAAGTAGTTAAGACCCCCCGAACGGAGAAGCCGTCATGACCGCCGAAGCGATTCCAGCGGTACAAGCCGCCACTCAAAAAATTCAATATCGGGTGACGAACTGGCCCGAGTACGACCGCGCCCTGGTGCGGCGGGGCAGTTTGACGATCTGGTTCGACGAGGAGTTTTTACGCGAGCGCTGGCGACCGGCGCCGACGGGCCGGCGGGGTGCGCCGTTCCAGTATTCCGATCTCGCCATTCAAGCGTTGTTGACCCTCAAGGCGGTGTTCGACCTGCCGTACCGCATGGTGGAAGGGCTGGCGGGTTCGATCGCGCGGTTGATGGGATTGACGTTGCGCATTCCCGACCACACCCTGCTGTCGCGCCGGGCTCAGACCCTGACGGTCCAGATTCCGTGCCGCCAGCGGGCCGGACCGATCCATGTGGTGGTGGATTCGACCGGGTTGAAGATCCATGGCGAAGGGGAGTGGAAGGTACGCCGGCACGGCGCTGGGAAGCGACGGACTTGGCGTAAGGTCCATTTGGCCTTTGATGCCGAGGTCAAGGATGCCCTGGCGGTCGAAGTCACCACCGAGGCATGGACGGACGGTGAAGTCTTCCAGGGATTGCTGGATCAAATCGATGAGGACATCGCGCAAGTGGATGGGGATGGCGCTTACGACACCCGCGGCGTGTACGACGCGGCCATGGAACGCGATGCGACGGTGGCGGTGCCGCCCCGAGAGAATGCCGTGCCGTGGGAAGCCGATCATCCTCGCACCCAAGCGCTGGCCACCATCGCCGAGCAGGGGTTGCCAGCCTGGAAACAAGCCGTCGGATATCATCGCCGCAGTCTCGCCGAAAATGGCATCTACCGCTTTAAACAACTGTTCGGTGAGCGCCTGGCGTCCCGCCTTTTCGAAACCCAGGTCACGGAGGTTCACGTCCGCGTGGCCGCCTTGAATGTCATGACCTACCTCGGCATGCCTGTTTCCGTCCCGGTAGGGGTTACTCTGTCCTGAATAAACCGGAGTCAGGGGAGATATTGCCTCTCAATTTATTTATGCACCAACGCCCCAGCAGATTACCGGTGTTGGATCGACCGATACTGATAAACCGATACTCTCCAGATGAATGGTCCGGGTTCAAGATGGTTAATTCCAATGCATCACCAAACACAGTTGTCGCCTCCGAGAGGTGATGCCGTGTTTCTTCTCATTCCTTGCCGCTTTGTCTTGCCCACTCGAAGTCCACTACTCACGTCTCCAGTAAAAAACATAGTATTTGCGTTCAGCGACGCGCGTCAGCGCGTTTGCTGGAACAATTTTTTAGGGGCACTCTTTCGAGAGCCTCTTTTCTCAAATTAAATGATGGCTGCCTCAAATAATCTTCGATGTTTACCGATTCCCCCGACACAATTTTGTTATAAAGGGCTTGCATCAATTCAGAGGGTGCCCCCTTGTCGAGAAACCGGAAGGCGGACGCAGCGACGTACTCCGGCAGTGCCTCAAAACTCATCCAGCGACGTCCCTCCGCCTCTGCCACCTGCCCGGCAGTGTTAGAGCCCCCGAAGATGTCCACCACGAGATCATTCGGGTCCGTCAGCATCCGAATGAAGAACTCCGGTAGCTTCGCCGGGAAACGCGCAGGGTGGCCTCTTACGCCCACAGCCTTGCACCCGGATAGGTACTGGCTGTTGGACTCGGAGTTGGGAATCTGTAGCAGGTTGGGTGGGGTCGCTCCGCCATTGTCTTTGGCGAACCCCTTGCCGATGTCATGCCCAGAAGGACGGATTTTGGGTGTGTAGAATTTGTCCGGGTCCTCGATCAGCTTCTTCATCCGCTCACTGTACGGGGCAAGGACCTTCGTGATGTCAGCCTTCGGCCATTCGGTTTTGCCGAACCACCAGACGGTATTGATGGAATCCTTCACGCGCAGCTTGCGCTTGTTCACCCACTCGATCGGGCTCGGCAGCTTCGACGGGTTAAACCAATAGAAATCCTCCGCGAGGAAGAAACCCAGCTCATCGACCATGCGGATCATGACTCGGAAGTTGTACAGGCTTCGCGCGGGGACGCCCTTCATGTAGGCCCCGCCGAAGTCCACAACGAAACTGCCATCATCCCGTAGTTTTTGGTGGACGATCCGGGCGAACTCCAAGAACCAGTCGATGTACTCGTGTTGCTCAAGGTTCCCGTACTCCTTCTGACGCTGTAGCGCGAAGGGCGGACTGGTGATGACGAGGTTCACGCTTCCGTCTGGTAGTTCCTCTAGCAGTTCACGCGAATCTCCAATAAATGTGGCGCCTTTGGATGTGTAGTAGGCGGGCGCAGTCTTCGTCTTCATCAGCATAAAGTGCTACTCAAAGTCTGTAGATTCATTGTCATCATATACCCATTATCCCGGGCATGACCAAGAAGTTAAACCCCTCAGCAACAAGAAAGCATTTCGCTCTCAATCTGAGGAAGGCGCGGGAGCGGCTCGGCTTGTCTCAAGAGGCGCTGGCCGATGCGGCAAGCCTTCATCGAACCTATGTTGGTTCCGTGGAGCGTGGAGAGCGGAATATCTCCATCGACAACATCGGGCGGTTGGCCTCGGCACTTGGGATTTCTCCGGCGTCCCTACTGGAGGAACCAAAGAAGTGGCCCTAACACCGCACGACGATTACACACGGCTGCTTAAAATCTGGCCCGCCATCGAGGAATACCAAGCCCTTGCCACAAAGCACGGGATTGACGACATCTTCCAAGACAACGGAGGAAAGCTGCTTCAGGTCCTTCTGCTCATAGATCTGACGATCCTTCCGGGCCGCGAGGGCAACGATGCGGCGGACGCCTCCGGGCGAGAGTATGAGCTTGGTTATTTTCCCGATGCTCTGGGAACGATGGTGTAATTCCATTCACCGTGAAAGGCGTCCCGCTCGATCTGTACCGCGGCCAATTCCTCATCGGTGATTTTTATTCCCGTCGCATAGGGGCGAGTATCGAGTTCGGCATGGATAGAGAGACCCGTCTGTGTGGTGGTATTACCGATGAGATTGACGATCACCGCATGGCTCGTCAGGGGGCGTCCGCGCCAATTCTGCGTAATGTAAGCAAACAGTCGATGCTCGATCTTATTCCACTTGCTGGTGCCGGGTGGCAAATGACAGACCAGGATCCGCAACCGTGTCTCGTCCGCCAGTTGTTGCAACTGCGTTTTCCACAGTCGGAGGCGCGAGCCGTTACTCCCGCCCCCATCCGCAATGATCAACAACTCAGTAGCGCCCGGATAAGTCCTCATCCCCATTTGTTGCCACCAATGTCGCACGGTTTCCACGGCAAATTCCGCCGTATCATGATCCATGCCCACGGTGACCCAGCCGGTATTGGTCGTGACATCATAGACCCCATAGGGCACCGCCTTGCCCAGCTGCGGATCCAGAAAGTCGTAGACCCAAACAGCCTCGGGCGTCCCTTTGGGCTGCCATTCTCGCCCAGCGTTTTTGAAGTCGCCCACTAACTCCTTCTTCTTGGTATCGACGGACACTACCGGCTGATGGCGGACTTGAAAGGCTTTCGTCGGTCATGATATGACGGAACTGGGCATCCGACGGGATGATCTCCCCCTTCGTGCGTCTTCCGATTCGCTTGCAAACTGTAGTGCATCTTCCGCAAGAGGTGTGCAACCGTGCGCGCCCTCACCTGATGTCCCATCCCGTCGAGTTCGCTCGCCAGTTTGTAGGTACTTTTGCACGTCCACCGCAGGGGTGATTGCGGATCACCCCGCGTGACCGGATCGACCAGTGACTCCAAATCGCGCAACAGATGAGGATCTTGCTGCGTGAGCGGTTATTTTCCCATGCAGAATCCGCAGCGACCGCTTGAACGCCTTTGTGGTTTCGCGGCACGGACCTCACCAACCATCGACGGCCCGCTCAACGCGACTCTGGAGGGTCTCACCATCCATTCGATCATCATCGCCAAGTATCGGCAGGTGCCTTGGGTCTTCGCTATCTACCGGCACATTACCCTGCAGGCCGTGTACCTGCTTGAACCGGCTGACCTTGAGTTCTACTTCACCAAGTGGGAGGAGAAGTGGCACGCGGATGGCGGGAAAGACATCAATAACCCAAAGATTCCTGTTGTCTACGTGATGGAAAATGGGAAGTTACTCCATGGCACTCCGCCGGCGTTTCAGACTCGCCGCCGCTGACAACCCCCAAACGAGGCGACGGATAAGCCGCGAAGGGCGAGAAAGCCATAGGCTTTTTCGCCCAAAGTCGGCTTGATCCGCTGGTTCAAGTTATTCTTGTTGAGTCCCTAACAGTTCGCCTACACCATCTCCTCCACCTGCTTCAATCCCGCCTGTCCCTGCCAATAACCGTCGCAAGCGCCATACGGCAACGCGGCATTAAGCTCTCGCGCTGCCTCCAGCGGATCACGGTCCCCACGCAAACAGGCAGCGAACGCTTCGATAACGGCCTCGGTTCCCTCGACCTGCGGGCTGACCCGCAGTACATCCACCTTCAGTTCCCGCAACTCATCCAGTTCCAACAACAGGTTGCAGGTCTGCGCCGACTGCGTCTGGATGCCGTTGAGCGCCAGGAACGCCTGCCCCTCGCGGGTGCTCACGGTCAGACCCTCCGGGTAATCCAGACAGCGGAAGCGGCAATCGTCCTTGGGCAAATCGTGATGGCGCGCGGTAAAGCAGCGGGCCGAGTAAGCCAGCGGCAAGCGACCGTAAACAAACACCTCGGTCTCCACTCCCGCCGGGCGCTCCGCCTGCATCGCCGCCAGCGTCTCGGCCGACAGTTCCACCGGCATCACCCAGCGCTTGGCGCCCAAACCGGCCAGGAAACGTAGAGTCTGGTCGTTATAGACGTTGATGCCGGTACCCAACACAAACGACACGCCTCGCGCGGACAGCAGCCGTACCGCGCCCATGTCGTTGGCTTCCACGGTGAAACGACCGTTCTCGCACAAGCGGTGCAGGGTCTTCAATTCCGACTCGGCCTCCAGCAGCGCCATGGTGGACAGAACCACCTCCTTGCCGGCGGCGTTCAGCCGTTCGGCCAGCGCCAGCCATTCCTCGGTATTCAGCGCGCGGCGCTTGGAGCAGATCGTTTCGCCGAGATAAACGATATCGGCCGGCGAGGCACTCATCCGCTCGTAGAAATCCAGCAGCTTGTCCTTGGGCCAGTAGCACAGCACCGGTCCCAGCGCCAGTTTTGGCGTGCGTGGTTCAATCGTCATGGCGATCACTCCTATTGCCAGGTCCGATGATAAGCGCCCAAGGTCGTCTGGTGGCCCTCGGACACCTTGCCCAGTTCCCGCAACCATTCCGGTTTGGGCGCGTAAGCAGTCGGGCTGCGCCGACAGGCGTCGATGGCCGCGCGCCAGACCTTGGTCACTTGGGTTACGTAGGCCGGGCTGCGCTGGCGGCCCTCGATCTTGATCGCGGCGATGCCCATGTCCTGCAACTCCGGCAGCAGTTCCAGCGTATTGAGGCTGGTCGGTTCCTCGATGGCGTAATAGGTCTGATCCGCCACCGTGAACCGGCCCTTGCACAGCGTCGGATAGCCGGCCGGCTCGCCCAGCGCGTGGCGGTCGATCAGCAAGCCGCCGAGCCGGGTTTCCAGGCCACGGGGCGTTTCTTCCCAGCGCACCGCCTTGGCCGGCGAGCAGACCCCGCACATGTTGGGCGATTCGCCGGTAACGTAGGACGACAGCAGACAACGGCCCTCCACCATGATGCACAGCCCGCCGAAGCCGAACACTTCAAGATCCACCGGGCTGTTTTCCAGTACATGGCGGACTTGCGGCAAGGAGAGGACGCGCGGCAGCACCACCCGGCGAATGCCGAAGTGCTCGTGATAGAAGCGGATGGCTTCGTAGTTGGTGGCTGAACCCTGCACCGACAAATGCAGCGGCAGGTCGGGATGCCGGCGGCGGGCATAGTCCAGTACGCTGATGTCGGCGGCAATCACCGCGTCCACCCCCAAGTCCGCCGCCTGATCCACCGCCCGTCGCCAGCGTTCCCAACCGGACGGTTGCGGGAAGGTGTTGAGGGCGACGAACACCCGCCGGCCCCTGGCGTGGGCGTATTGCACACCCTGCACGGCGGTTTTGGCGTCGAAGTTCAGACCGGGAAAGTGGCGGGCATTGGTGTCATCGCGAAAGCCGATGTAGACCGAATCAGCCCCATGATCGACAGCGGTTTTCAACGAAGGCAGGTTACCGGCGGGACAGACCAGTTCCAGCGGTTTAGATGGGTTGGATGCAATAGTCATGGGGAAGGGTTTTCCACGAATGGGAATAATTTTGAGTGCACTCAATAGTGCGCGGGCTACTCAGCGGATGCCAGCGTCAAGGTGATCACGACATCCGGCACGCCGTACACCATTAGGTAAGCGCCCGCTGGGGCGGTGCTGGTGCTGCCGTTGCCCATGCTGGACGCCAGCAACTTGAGATCGGCGTCATACAACTTCCACGCGCTGGCACCGGTGATCGCCACCGTGCCCCCCACCGGCAGCTTGCGCCACTCGGCGAAACCTTCGCCGCCTATCGTGACCGCGCTGTCGCCGACCGGCAGCACCGGCACGCCGGCCTGTGGACGGAACAGCGTGCTGCCGTAACGCACCCATTCTTCGCCGTCACGGGTCTCGATGACCACATCGCTCAGGTCGCGCCCGAAGTTCACGGGGATTTTCAGGAACATTCGCGCTAGGGCATCGCTGCCCGATGGATCGACGATTTGCGAGACCACATGGATCGATGAGGCAAACAGGTAGCCGGGCAGCCCGTCGATCACGTCCAGGGTAAACCGCGGTGGCGTCGTCCCTTGGACCAATGGGATGGACCGCGCATCTTCGTTGACCGCCAGCCAGCGCTGGCCGACCCGCCCCTGCCAAGCCGCCGACAGCGGAGTCGTCGGCTGAACCTGCTGGCCAAAGGGAATCTCCACCAGGTAATGCCCCAGGCCGACTGGCCGACGCGCAACCAAATAGCGCCGCCCCTCCCCGTCAAAAGTTCGATACGCTACATTCGGCGCGACATCGCTGGAGAAGCTACCGTCGATACGCCGTTTCAGGTCGTTGGCGATTTCGGTCCAGGCACCATCACTGTACATGGAAATCTTCAGGCCGCGGTCGGGTAAGGCTTCGATCCGCAGCAAGGCCTCGAATTGCGAGTAATCGCCGACGATGGCGGCCAGATCGGCATCGGTCGCGGGCTGCTTGGGTTGCGGCGTGTCGGGCAGCGGAGCGGGCACGGCGGAAATGCGACCGCGCTCGGCCAGGGCGTGCAGCATGATCCGTTCAGCCAACGGACCCGCGCTGAACTTGACGGAAGCGCCCGTCACCATCACCGCCAACCGTTCGTTCGGCGCCACGAAAAATTCGGAGCCATAGGTCAGGGTGCCGCCGTTCTTATGCCAGGCGGTCACGCCCACGGCGGCGAGGCCAGACTGCGCCACCCCATCCCAACCCAGCCCCCAATGAAAGGTGGGTATGGGATTGAACAGTAGCTGCTGAGTCTGGTCACGGCCCATTTCGGCCACCGCCGATGCCGACAAAACGCGGACGTCGCCATGACGGCCGCCGTTCATGAACATCATCGCCAGGCGGGCCATGTCGCTGGGCGTTGAATAGAGACCGCCCGTGGCATAGGCGTTGGTGTATTCCTGGGGATCGGCGCGGTCACCCGTGTAGCCCGGCGCGAACGATCCCGCCGGGAAGGGCTCCAGCGCAAAGCGGCTGTGGGTCATGCCCAGCGGCGTGAGGATTTCGTCCCGCACGAACTGGGGGTAGGACTGACCCGATACCGCCGCCACCAGTGGCTCGATCATCGTAAAGCAGTCGTTGCAATACACCGCCATCTCGCCCGGCCGGTGCTTGAGCCGTTGGGTCATCAACGCCTGTTGCACCTGCGCGGCGTAGCCCGGAACCGGCGCGTTGGTGAATCCGTTGCGATAGTCGGTGCCTCCAAAACCCGCCGAGTGATTCAGCAACATGCGCACGGTGATCTGCGGGTATTCCGGCGCGGCCATGCGGAAATCCGGCAGATACTGTACGAGCGGGGCGTCGAGATCGATCTTGCCCTGATCGACCAGTTTCATGGCCGCCATCGCGGCGAAGACCTTGCTGACCGAGCCGATGCCATACATCGTGGTTAAGTCGGGGGCGGTTTGCGTCGCTTTATCGATGTGACCGAAGGCTTCGCTCCAGACGACGCGCTCGCCGTCGATCAGCGCGACCGAGGCCGAAGGCGTATCCGTATCGATGAGCGCCTGCCGGATGGCGGCGCGGCCGTCGGTGATGGTTTCAGCGTAGCTGAGCGGGGCCGGATCATCGTCGTCATTGCAGCCAACCAGCAGGCCGAGCGTCAGCACGCAGACGCCGGCTAAATGCGGCAAATCCCGGCAAGCCAGTAAGGCTGGAATGATCTTTCCCATGGGTTTCTTCCTTAAAATAGTTATAATTTTAAATAGCTTAAGTTGGATTATACGGCTCTATCCGAATTATTCCCCCCGCTCCCGGGCGATGGCTCGATAACCGATATCGGTACGGTAGTAAGCGCCTTCCCAGCGCACGCGCTTGACCAGGTTGTAGGCCAGATTCTGCGCCTCGGCGACCGTGCCGCCCAAAGCGGTGGCGCACAACACCCGGCCGCCGTGGGTGACAACGTGGCCGTCCTTGGTTTCCAGCGTGCCGGCATGGAACAGCTTGCCATCGTCGCCCAATTCCTCGTCGCGGCGCGGCAAGCCCTCGATCACGTCGCCCTTGCGGTAGGCACCCGGATAACCAGCGGCGGTCATCACTACCCCCAATGCGGCGCGCGGGTCCCAATCCACCGTCATCTCATGCAGCCGCCCATCCAGCGCCGCCTTGCACAGTTCCACCAGATCGGAACGCAGGCGCAGCAGCAATGGCTGCGCCTCGGGATCGCCCAGCCGGCAGTTGTATTCCAGCACCTTGGGGCCGTCGGCGGTGATCATCACCCCGGCGTAGAGGAACCCGACATAGCGGCAACCTTCCGCCGCCATGCCGCGCAAGGTCGGCTCGATGATCTCGGCCATGATGCGGTCGTGCAGTTCCGGGGTCACCACCGGGGCCGGAGAATACGCACCCATGCCGCCGGTGTTGGGACCTCGATCGCCGTTGTCGCGGGCCTTGTGATCCTGCGACGAGGCCAGCGGCAGGATGGTCTCGCCATCGGTCATGACGATGAAACTGGCTTCCTCGCCGCGCAAAAACTCCTCGATCACCACCTGCCGGCCCGCTTCGCCGAAATCGGCGCCGCTCAACATGCCGCGCATGGCGGCGATGGCTTCCTGCTCGCTCTGCGCCAGAATCACGCCCTTGCCGGCCGCCAGCCCGTCAGCCTTGACTACGACCGGCGCACCCATTTCGCGGATAAAGGCTTCCGCCGCGTCCGGGTCGCTAAAGTTCTGGTAGCGAGCGGTGGGAATGTGATGGCGAGCCAGGAAATCCTTGGCGAAGGCTTTGGAGCCTTCCAGTTGCGCCGCTGCCTGGATCGGCCCGAAACAATGCAGGCCGGCGGCGGCGAACCGATCGACGATCCCCAACACCAGCGGCACTTCCGGGCCGATGATCGTCAGATCGATGTGATGATCCAGGGCGAATTGGAGCAAATCCGGTGGGTCGTCGGCAGTAATGGCGATGTTGGTGACCTTGGGTTCGCGGGCGGTGCCGGCGTTGCCTGGCGCCACGTAGATGTTGTTGATCCGGCTGGACTGCGCCACCTTCCAGGCCAAGGCGTGTTCGCGGCCACCGCCGCCGACGATCAGGATGTTCATCAAGGTTCTCCGTGAGTATCAAAGTTCTCGCAATGCGGCGCGGAAGGCGCACAGGGCTTGCGTCCAACCAGGTTTTTTCCTTGCAACCACGGGTTCATGCCTGCCTGTTCGCGAGCATGACCGATCAAAAGACAGTGCTGTTGATAGAGTTGCACGGCGAGTTCTCTCTTCAATTAGCCTATGAACTTGCGGAAGCAATACCGACACGTCGGGCATGTGATATCGAGCAGTTTGCCTGCTGGAACCCGCAGTTGCTGATTACAATGTGGGCATGGAATCACGATTTTAATGCCAAGGTCGGCGGTTGGCGGCGCTGCGCCCAAGTGCTGAAATAGTCCTTTGCGCCAGAGTTCAAAGAAGCAACGCGCCGTGGCTTCAACGTCGGCTTTTGAGGTGTGTGCGTTAGAAAACGGCTGGCCGAACAGGGAAACATGTAATTCCTGGAGCTTGGGATTTTTGTATCCTTTACCCCGCGCTTTGGGGAGTTGGCAAACCGGGACGCTGCTGCGCATGGTGCAGATCGACGGTAAACGGGCAATGTCGAAACTGAATTGATGGCGATTCAATTCAGTTTTTATTACGTCGAGATCAAAGTTGATGTTGTGGCCGATAATGGTTTTTTCGCCGGGAGTTTGGAGATCGCTGACAAATTTCCGAAGCACTTTGGTAATGGCGTGGCCTTCTTTGCGGGCTTGGTATTCGGTAATACCATGAATCATCGTTGCCCCCGGCGCAATTCTGAATCCATTCGGCTTGATGATGTAGTTTTCCAACTTTTCAGTGAGGCCATTGGATTGAGCGACCAGCCAAGTGATGCTGACGATTCGCAACTCAGGCCGTTTGCTTGGATGATCGTTAGTTTCGGTGTCTATGAAAATGAGGCGCACAATCAGGCATCCACGATTTCCAGTATGAACCCGTTATCCTTGCGGATCACTCTTTTGTATTTAATATGCTGCCACTCTTTTTCTTTGAGAATAGATCGTATTGTTTGTTCGTGTTTTTCAGGTGTTCTCAGACCAAATATAACTTCAATTAACTCTGTCGGATCAAACGAAACCAGCCCAGGCTTGGTCCGGAGTACACGAACTTCATTTTCGTATTTCCAAGGTAATGATTTTGATCTCAATCCAATCTCAAAAAGTGGTTTCCAAATTTCGTCAAAAGGAAGAATTTCTTCATGTTCTCCATAATCTTTGAAAAAATCCAGAAATGGATTAAAAATATCGTTATCGCAGTACATGACACTTGATTTGCCAATTAAAAAATCCGCCATATTATGCTTTTTAAACTTCTGTGATAGATCAAAACCAAGGCAAAATCCTCTATGCTCATCGCTATAGTGAGACCACATTAAGACATCGTTTTTTAACGAAAAGTCATCGTCTAATTTAAAGTCGCGGTCTAATTTAGCGAACGACAATACACCACAACTCTTTATATCCTTCTCAATTTTAGCGTAGAGTTTTTTTGGATTATTTAGCTTTAAAATCTTGTTTTTTACCGAGTATTGAGCAGTTTTTTCGGCATACTCTACTGCTTCTTCGACTGATTCCCTGATACTAATTTGGCAATCAAAAGGATCATTTAAGTGTGCAGGATCGGAAAAATAGAACTCCCGATTGATAAGCATATCAAGAGAATTAGTATTATAAGCCCGATATTTATAGAGTCTGCTCATCATACTCTACTCAAATAATTGATTTTCAGAAAAGATTCGCATCAAGCGTTCAACCTGTTCCAGCGTCAAGGATCGTACATTGCCGTCATAATGAGATGCAATAGCCTCTATATCCCAACGATCTTTATACTGATCATAAAGTTGGTGAGACCAAGGTAATGACTCATTTTTACTCAGATTGGCCCATACTTTCCAATATTCTTCTTCGTGATAATTTATCCAACAATTTATATCAATATCACTAGGTGGATAGTATTGAAAATCATCCTCATAATCCCAAGGTTGACCATTCCATGTCGATTGGTATCTTTGAAGGTATTTTTGACTCCAATCTGTATTCCAAGGCAACCTTCTATTTTTAACAAACCAATCCCAATTCCATTTACTGCGGTACTTATCAATAAACTCCTCACTCCACGGTAAATTTTCATTGATACTTAGCTGATTCCAATCCCACTGGTCGGCATAACGCTCAATCAGTGCCTCGCTCCACGGCAATCCCTTATTCTCGCTCAATCTCTGCCAATTCCACCGGTCGGCATAGCGGTCAATCAACGCCTCGCTCCATGGCAACCCCGCGTTCTCACTCAATCCCCCAAACCCCCAGTTCCAGCGGTCGGCGTAACATTCGATGAGTCCCTCGCTCCACGGCAACCCCTTGTTCTGGCTTAATCCTCCCCAGTGCCAACGGTCGGCGTAACATTCGATGAGTCCCTCGCTCCACGGCAACCCCTCGTTCCAGCTCAATCCAAGCTCCCAACTCCAACAGTCAGCGTAACGCTCAATCAGGGCCTCGCTCCACGGCAACCCCGCGTTCCAGCTCAAGCCACTCCAGTACCAACGGTGGGTGTAACGCTCAATCAGGGTCTCGCTCCATGGCAACCCCGCGTTCCAGCTCAAGCCACTCCAGTCCCAAAGGTGGGTGAAACGCTCAATTCGCGCCTCGTTCCACAGCAACCCCTCGTTCCGGCTCAAGTTTCCCCAGTCCCAACGGTCGGCATAACGCTCGATCAGTGCCTCGCTCCACGGCAACATCATGTTCCAGCTCAATACCCCCCAGTCCCACCGGTCGGCGTAACGCCCGATCAGTCCTTCGCTCCACGGCAACCCCTTGTTTCCGCTCAATCCCCATTCCTTCCAATCCCAACAATCTTCATACCGCGCAATCAACCCCTCACTCAACGGGTAATGCCGCGACACAACCAACCGAAAAAACTCCGGATGCCGCCGAAAAAACGCCTCGGTATCCTGCTGTTCCAGTTCCCCCAACACCCGGTTAGTAATCCGAGTCCGTTGTTCAATATGCGCAGGTAAACCGCCACTGGAACCTGGAACTAGCGCCTGATGAGTCGTCATCGTTGCTTCATCCAAATTTCGTCATTAAAAAACCAATGAGCCTACCTAAATTTTACCTATTTCTTTAAACATTGCAGTATGCAAAATTTCATTGATACGAGCTTGATATCTGGTTCCTTGAGACCATCCGATTACCCACAAATCCAACTCATTGTTAAGATGTAATTTTTCATCAAGTGGTGGGCATAGGGCATGAGTTGGGCACAGGCCGAGTTTCACGATCTGGAGTTGGGGGATGCGCGGCGGACCCAGCGCTTGATCCGGTTGGTGGACGACCTGTCGGCGCACCCGACGGGGAGCATCCCGCTGGCCTGCGGGGGGTGGGCCGAGACTAAGGCCGCTTACCGATTGCTGGACAACCCGGCGGTGGACTGGCGGGAGATTCTGGAGGTCCATACCAAGCGGACGGTGGCGCGAATGGCCGGCCAGCCCATCGTGTTGTGCCTTCAAGACACGACCGAACTGGATTTCACCACGCAACCGGGGATCGCCGGGCTGGGGCGGCTGAGCTACGAGGCCCAGCACGGGCTGTACGTGCATCCGACCCTGGCGGTCACCCCGGCGGGAGTGGCCTTGGGGGTGCTGGATGCCTGGCTGTGGGCGCGCCAGCCGAAAGATCAGCCCGACGTCAAGGAAAGCCTCCGCTGGGTGGAAGGCTACGAAATTGTGGCCGATCTGGCGGAGACCGTACCCGATAGCCGGCTGGTGTACGTGGCCGACCGGGAAGGCGACCTGCGGGCGCTGATCGATGCCGCCGCCCGGCGCGGCACGCCGGCGGACTGGCTGGTCCGAGCCAAGCACAACCGCAAGACCACCACGGGCGAGAAGCTGTGGGAGCGGCTGGCGCGGAGCACCCCGCTGGGGGAGGTGGAATTCACCCTGCCGGTTGCCCCGGACCGCCCGGCGCGACTGGTGCGCCAGACCCTGTATCGCCAAGCGGTGACGCTGCCGGCGCATCATGGCCAACCGGCGGTGACCACGACCGCAATCCTGGCCCGGGAAGAACGACCCCCGGCCGGGCAACCGGCGCTGGTCTGGCGGCTGCTAACCAATCGGTCGGCGGAAGCCCTGGAGGATGTGGCACAACTCATTGATTGGTATAGAAAACGCTGGCTGATTGAAATTTTCTTCCGGATTTGGAAATCGGGCTGCCGGGTCGAGGCGTTGCAACTGGGGACATTCGAACGCTTGGAGCGGGCCTTGGTCATTTACCTCATCATCGCTTGGCGCATCCTGCATCTGGTCACCTGGGGGCGCGACTGTCCGAATTTGCCGTGTGATGTGGTGTTCGATCCCGAGGAATGGCAGGCCGCCTGGATCGTGGCCCACCGCGCCCAACCGCCAGAAACACCGCCACCCCTAGGCCAAATGGTCCGCCTGATCGCCGGCTTCGGTGGCTTTCTGGGACGCAAACACGACGGTCATCCCGGTTCCAAGGCGATTTGGGAAGGCCTGCAAAAAGTCAGAGCGTTTGCCATGGCCTTTGAGGCTATCCGTGCCGTGTATGTGGAGGATGGATGAATTATGGGTAATCGGATGCCTTGAGACTTGAGCCATGCTAGAACATCATCAAGCTGAACGGTCATTGTATGCTTGACCGGGTGATAAAACGGATTATGTACCGTTTTTTTCCAGAATTCATCATCCAAGGGCGGAGTATCACTCGTATCAATAGCCTCATCCGGCATTGCTGCCAATGCCTCAATTTCGGCTTGCTGTGTTTCAGTAAGCTTGTCTTGCATCTTATTTATCACACTCAGCCAACCCTACTCTTTGGTTTCATATCTCGTCCAGCCAGTCTTCAACGATTAATCCTGATACCCGAGAGAATTCACGAGTATTGTGGGTGACCAGCGTTAAATTATGAGCCAACGCAATTGCAGCAATTTGGAGATCGTATGGGCCAATCGGGGTACCTGCGCGGGCCAGGTAGGCACGAATATCGCCAAACTGCTCTGCAGAAGCGTCGTCAAAAGTCAGGCTGGGCAGGCTGTTGAAAAATGTGCGCAAGCGAAGTTGATTTTCTACGACACGCTGGCTTTTAAAAGCGCCAAACCACAATTCAGCTTTGACTGGGGTACAAAGCCAGACATTGCCTTCCCCAGCTTTTATAACACGCTGAACGACTGATTCATTGTTTTGTAGCCAAGCGATACAGGCATTCGTATCCAGCAAGTAACGACTCATTTCAGTAATGCTCGCGGCGTATCTTCTCCTAAATCTACCTGATCAATATCTTTGGGAAAATCATCGCTCAAAGTACCCGCCAAATTGCGTACTCGCTGTTCCCAACTGAGCGAGTCGGATACAGGGGAGTGAACCGGCAATACAATGATTTCTGCGACCTGGCAGCCAGCGAATTCAGGAGGTAGATCAAATTGAACGTGCAAGTTATTCAAGGGCTGAATAATACGGTGGGCGTACATGGCAAATTTACCTCCCAGAATGAGATCAAAATAAATCAGCGAGTAATCCGAGTCCGTTGCTCAATATGCACGGTCAGTCATCGCTGGAACCCCGAACCAGCGCCCGATGAGTCGTCATGATCATCCTCCAGTTGCGACCGCAGCCGCTCAATTTCCTCCGCCAACCGCTGGCGGGCTTTGGCAAAATACCGTTCCCAATCGGCAATCCCCGCCAATGTCCGGTAGGTCTCATGCTGGCGCAGCGCCTGAACCCCCGCCAGCAGCCGTTCCACTTCCAGCCGCAATTGCGCCACCCGCTTGCGCAGTTGATCGCCTTCGGTCAGCACGGTAGCCGGATCAGCGAAGGGCCGACTACTCTTGAGTTGCCCATGCAGCCGGCGCAACGTCTCCAAGTCGCCTTGCTGATGCGCCGCCCGCACCTGAATAAACAACACCCCCGCCTGCGCCTTGTCTGCGTCCGTCACCCGATCTGGATGACACTGCATACTGGCCTCCCGGAACAAGCGCTTGAGTTCCGCCTGCTGGTCTGGGTCGAGCCGGGGCGTTTCGGGCATTCGCTCGACTTCTTCCCGGCTCTGCTGACAGTCGGCATAGTCCTCACGGGCTTTGGTATGAGCCTCGCGGTCGTCATCGGTGGCCGTGCGCCGCATGGCTTGCCGCTGCCAGTACTGTTGCCGCAAGCGCAGCGATTCTTCCAGCAGATCGCCCAGCATCTCGTGCTGGCGGCGGGCAAACTCATGAATCAGTCGTTCCAGCTCCGCCTGTTCCTGACTGAGTGCGACCACCTGCGCTTCCAGGGTGCGCAACTCCAGCCGCAATTCCGCCAGCGCCGGGTCTTCATACGGCATCAGCGCCACACCCCGCGCCAGTAATGCCGCAATGCTGGTTTGCGCCGCCGCCCAATCCTGCCGCTGCAACTGCTCCAGCAATTCCGCAATCGCCGGCAATGATCGGGCCGCGGCCAAGCGCGGCAACTGCGCGATCAGCAACTCATGATCATCCAGCAACAGCAGGTTGTGAATCACCTCCAGCCGGCGCAGCAACTGCTGGCGATCCAGTGTCGGTTCGCGCGGTCGCAACTGATGCTTGTCCAGCAGTTGCGCAAACGCTTCGGTATACCCTGCCGCCAGCGCCGCATCGCCCCACACCCGGATCATATTCTCATTAGCGCGGCTGGCCCGCCGCGTCCAGTTGTAGGAGCCGGTCATCACTCCGTCCCCATCAATGACGCAGAATTTGTGATGCAGCGAACCCTGACCGCCTTGGGCGCCGGGAATCCAGAACACCTCGCCACCCGCCGCCCGCAGCCGCTCCAGATTCAACCCGGACTGGCGGTTAATCGCGTCGTCCAGCAACGCCAACCGCACCCGACAGCCGCGTCGGGCCGCTTTCAGCAACGCCTCGAACAACGCCGGATCGGTCAACCACGCAACCGCGACCTCAATGGACTGCCGCGCACGGTCCAGGTCAACAGCGATGACCGTCCGGATGTCGTTAAAATGGGCTTGGAGGTCCATCAAGGCGCCTCAGCGCCTTAGTGCTTCAACGCCTTAACGATCAGTGCCGGAAATGCCGCATGCCGGTCAATACCATCGCCATATTGTGCTCGTCGGCGGCGGCGATCACCTCGCTGTCGCGCATCGAACCGCCCGGCTGGATGACGGCGGTAATCCCCAATTCAGCGGCCAGATCGATGCCGTCGCGGAACGGGAAGAAGGCGTCGGAACCCATCGCCGCGCCCTTCAGATCCAGTTTTTCCTCTTGCGCCTTCATGGCGGCGATGCGCGCCGAGAACACCCGGCTCATCTGGCCGGCGCCAACCCCGAGAATCATCCCGTCCCGGCCGTAGACAATGGCGTTGGATTTGACGAACTTCACCACTTGCCAGGTGAACAGCAAATCGGCCAGTTCCTGGTCGCTGGGCATGCGTTTGCTGACCACTTTCAGTTCGGGCAGCGCCACCTGACCCAAATCGCGGTCCTGCACCAGCAAACCGCCGGTGACCCGTTTGTAATCCCAGCCCGGCGCCCGATCGATGTCCCATTGGCCGCAGGCCAGTACCCGCACGTTCTGCTTGCTGGCTGTCGCCGCCAGTGCCTCCGGCGTAACCTCCGGGGCGATGATCACCTCGACGAACTGCCGATCCACAATCGTCTTGGCGGTAACGGCGTCCAGTGGCCGGTTGAAGGCGATGATGCCGCCGAAGGCCGAGGTTGGGTCGGCCCGAAAGGCGCGGTTATAGGCGTCGAGCAGGGTCGAACCGACCGCCACGCCGCAGGGATTGGCATGCTTGACGATCACGCAGGCCGGCGCGGCGAAGCTCTTGACGCACTCCAGCGCGGCGTCGGTGTCGGCAACGTTGTTGTAGGACAGTTCCTTGCCCTGCAACTGGCAAGCGGTGGCGATGCAGGCTTCGGCCGGCTTGGGCTCGACGTAGAATGCCGCCCGCTGGTGGGGGTTCTCGCCGTAGCGCATGTCCTGAGCCTTGACGAACTGCGCGGTATAACCGCGCGGGAACGGATCGCGTCCGCCCTCGGCGCGGATCGAGCCGAGATAGTTGGCGATGGCGCCGTCGTAGCGGGCGGTATGCTCGAACACCTTGACCGCCAGTTCGAAGCGGGTGGCGGCGCTGACGGCCCCGTGACCCGAGTGCATCTCGGCCAGCACTCGCTCGTAGTCGCCGGCATCGACCACCACGGTGACCGCCGCGTGGTTCTTGGCCGCCGCCCGCAGCATCGCCGGCCCGCCGATATCGATGTTCTCGATGGCGTCGGCCAGCGCGCAGCCCGGCTTGGCGACCGTGGCCTCGAAGGGATAGAGATTCACCGCCAGCAAATCGATGGGGGCGATGCCGAACTGGTTCATCGCCAGATCATCCTCGCCACGCCGCCCCAGCAGCCCGCCGTGAACCCTGGGATGCAGGGTCTTGAGCCGCCCGTCCATCATTTCCGGAAAACCGGTGTAATCGGCGACATCGATGACGGGGATGTTGTTTTCGGCCAGCAGCCGGGCGGTGCCGCCGGTCGAGAGCAGTTCCACGCCGCGTTCGACCAGGGCGCGAGCGAAATCCACGATGCCGGTTTTGTCGGAAACACTGAGCAAGGCGCGGCGGATGGGAAGGAGGGTTGGATTCATGGCGGAGGTCCGTTGCGTCGGAGAGATGGGGTTAACGGCTGACATTGGGTTACCGGAGCGCCGCGCGCAAGGCGCGCACCGCCTGGGTCTGGCTCGATTCGGCCATACAACGGGCGATCAGCACGGGGTCGAGATCGGGCAGGAGGCGACTCCTGGCGTCAGGGAAGTAAGTCTGGTCCTGGAGCAGAAAAAACCGGAGCGCGCCATTCTGCCAGAACCACACTTCCGGTACGCCCAGGCCCTGGTAGACCTCCAGCTTGTCGATGCCACCCGAAGTCCAGATCACCTCGATGGCGATGTCCGGGATCGTCGGCGGCGCGTCCCGCAATCCCACAATGTAGCACTCGTCGGCTTCGACGCCCCGCTTTGCCCCGGCGGACTTGACCGTCCACGAGCCATAGCCGTTCAGTTCGATACCGCGTTCTTCCGCATAGGCTTCCAGCAGGCGGGCCAGCGTTTTCTTGCATGATTCGTGATCCATCGAGGGCGACATCAGTTCGAGTTCTCCGTCCAGATAGGTCACCCGCGCGCCGCCTCGTTCGCCGCGCAGCGCCAGGAAGGATTCGTAGCTTTCCCAGTCAATGTTGTGCAGGCAGACACGCTGGTCGATGCGTTCGATGGGAATCGTCGGGGAATTCGGTACTAGAATCATGACCGTGGTCCTTCGGTTAACCGGCAAGACAAAGGACACACTCGCCGGCCAAGGCGTCGGGGGACGCGGATACAGCGATAGCCGCTCAGGCGGTGTCCGCCGTGGGCACGGGTCCGAAATACAGATCGTAGAAACGGTCCTTTTCCGGGTCGTACTGCATCAATTCGCCGTTCTCCAGATCGTAGTACCAGCCGTGCAGGCTCAGGGAACCTTCCTCGACCCGTTGGCGAATAAACGGGAAAGTCAGCAGATTGGTCAGCGAGGTTCGCACGCCGGCCCGCTCGCAGGCCCGCTGCTTGAATTCGCGGCTGGCGTCCGGCCAGCGCCGCAGTACCTCGTCGCGGGCGGGAGCGGCGATCCGCACCCAGGGCGCGATATAACCTTCGCCCTCGTCATTTTCACCGTAGCCGTCCAGCAGCGCGCTGATGCCGCCGCAGTGCGAATGACCGAGCACGATGATGTTATGAACGTGCAGGTTGCAGACCGCGAACTCCAGGGCGGCGCTGGTGCCGTGATAGCGGCCGGTGGTTTCGTAGGGCGGCGCCAGGTTGGCGACATTGCGCACCACGAACAAATCGCCGGGCGCGGAATCGGTCAGGATGGCGGGGTCCACCCGGGAGTCGCTGCACCCGATCAGCAAGGTGCGCGGGGTTTGCCCCTGCATCGCCAGCCGGTTGAACAGCTCCCGGTTCGGCTCGAAGCTCTTGACGCGAAAGCGCTGGAAACCTTTCAGCAGTTCGTGGATGTCGGACATGGCGGGTCACTGCGGTGGCTTGGGTTCGCGCACATTATACCCCGCCATGGTCGAAGAACCTTCCGCCTGTTGCCCCACCGCCAGCCGCGCCACCCAGGCATTGGTTGCGCCCGCCGTGACCCCCTGCGCCCACTGGGGAAACAGCCCGCCGACCAGCACCAGCAGCCCCAGCACGCCGGCCACCAGCAGCTCGCGCGGACGCAGATCCAGGACGGACGCCAGTTCGGGACTGGCCAGCGGCCCCAGGAACGCGCGCTGGAAAAAGCCCAGAAAATAGGCGGCGCTCAGGATCACCCCGCCCAGCGCCACCAGCGCCAGGCCGGGAGACACCTGCATAATCCCGAGCAGGATCAGCAGTTCGGCGACAAAGCCGTTGGTCCCCGGCAAGCCGATGGACGCCATCCCCAGCAGCAGGAAAAAGGCGGCGAGCAGCGGCAGTGGGCCGACCAGCCCGCCCAGGCTGGCCAGATCGGTCGAGCCCAGCCGATGATGCAGGAATCCGGCGAGGAGCATGAGGCCACCCGCGACCACCCCGAAATTGAGCAGTTGGAAAATCGCTCCTTGCACGCCCTGGCTGTTCATGACGGCGATGCCCAGGATCACCAGCCCGACATGGCTGACACTGGAGAAGGCCAGCATCTTGCGGAGGTTGGACTGCCGCAGCGCCACCAGCGCCCCATAGAGCGCGCCGAATCCGCCCAGCACCGCCATCAGCCAGAAGTATTCGCGCGCCGCCGTCGGGGCCAGCGGCAGGGCAAAGCGCAGGATGCCGAACGCGCCGAGCTTGAGACCCACCAGCAGCGCGCTCAGGCCCACCGGTCCCTCCCGCAGCACGGTCGGCAACCAGGTATGAAACGGAAACAGCGGGGCTTTGACGGCAAAGCCGAAAAACAGCAGTAGAAAGACGGCGGTCTGCGCCGAGGGGGGCAGCGGTTGTTCGAGCAGGGTCAGGTAATCGAACGACAGCCCGCCGGGGATCGGCGCACCCACGGCGCCGGCGTGATGAAGCCCGAGCAGCAGGATGGCGAACAGCAGCGGGATGCCGCCGGCCAGCATGAACAGCGTGTACTTGATCGCGGCAAAGCGTCGTTCCGGGCCGATGCCCCACAGGCTGATCAGGAAATAGATCGGCACCAGGGTCAGTTCCCAGAACAGGAAGAACAGCACCAGATCCAGGGCGCAGAACACGCCCATGGTGACGCCTTCCAGCGCCAGCAGCAGAGCGAAGTACAACCGGGGCAGGGTCTGAATGCTGGTCCAGGACGCCAGAATGACGGCGCAGAACAGCAGCGCGGTCAGCGGCGGGAACAGGGCGGAAATACCGTCGATCCCGAGTAGATACTGGACGTTCAGGCTGGGAATCCACACCGCCCGCTCCATTAACTGCATCCCGGCGTCTTCCGGCCGCAGCGCGGCCAGCATCAGCAGCGACAGGGCCAGTTCCAGAACGGCGCCGGCCAGCGCCCAGACCCGCACGGTACGACTCTCGCGCAGGAACGGCAGCACCAGCGCCCAGACCAGCGGCAGCAGGATCAAGAGGCTTAGAATGGGGATGCCGATGGGATCGATGGGAGACAGGGGTTCGGGGCTTGTCATGGCGGCATCGGAAATGGCTTAACTTGCATTGTATGGCCCCAGAAAGCGCATACCGTTGAAGTGGATCAGGTGCGATGGGGCATCCGCGACCCATACCTCGGTTTCCCAGGCGATTTCACCCAGGTATCGGCTCATGAGGGCACGATTCGGAAAAGCGGTCACATAGACCAGCCCGGCTTTTGATCTCGCGAACAATTGAGCCAACTCGGCATGCCGCTTGCCATCGACCGGCCCATGACTCGTTACGGACTCTACCAGCAGCAACCAATTGCGCTCGGTGAAGTGCAGCACCACATCGGGCATCTTGCCGTGCGTATCGATCTGTACGCCTAAATTGGCCAACAAAGCAGCATCAAAATAGCCCCATTTGTCGCCGGTGTCCCCGGCATAGATCAATACGCTATCGGGTGCGAAGCGTGACCCGAAGTCTTCGATGATCGCCCGGATCAATTCGCTATGTTCGCCGGGACTGAGGGTGATTTGCCTGCCTCGCGCGATTCGGACCGGGATGCGGTTCTGCTCGCGTTCCTTGGCATACTTGGCGGTCAGCGTCTCACGCTCCGCCAGATAGTCCGTCAATTTTTCGTGCCATGCCTTCGTGCCGAAATTACGTAGCAGCTCCAATGTCGCAGGCTCGATTTGGTAAACAGCTTTTGGACTGTTCACCGGCCGATCAGGCTGGTCCGGGTTATAGAGTGCGATTCCGGCATCCACAAACTGATGCATGGTTTGGCGGCGCACCGTTTCACGCGTGTTCGGCGCATACTCTTTCCGATAGTGCTCTCGCGCCCAATCCATGATCGGCGTAATACCCATCAGCGGGTTTCCTACCAATATCCATTTCTTCTTGGGTGTCAAATTTAAAAGTGCCAGCAAGCATAAAGCTGAACGTTCATTTTGCTGTGCACGAGGCAGGCCCAGTGAAATAAGAATCTGATTTGCTTCGGCGATACGTTTATGATAGTGATTGGTCATGCGATCACGCTTTCCAATCGTTCGTCGATCATGGCCTGGGTCAGTTCGCCACGGCGCATGGCCCATTCCCCGAGGCTGATCAGGGATTCCCCGCTCGGATACTTGATGAGCCTAAGGTCGGTCGCATTGACTTGGGTATGGCCGTTGAAACGCCGAAAGAGATCATCAACAGCGGTTGAGTTGAGAAACACGGCCAATCCGAAGGCAAGCGCCTCCGGTAAACCCTGCTTGCCTTCGTGAAGGACGTTCAGGTGGTTCTCGAAGCCCAGCATTTCGGCATCGGCAAACATGCTCGGCTGTACCACGCTCGCCACGATCCGCCGTTTCTCTTCCTTGGATGAGAAGCGGCGCACCACGCAATAGAACCCGTTTGGATAGAGCCACTTCTCCGTGTCCACATTGCGGTGGATAGCATTGGGTTTTTTGATGCCTGCTTTCGGCCATTCGATCTTCCGGGTGCTAAAATGGCCAGGATAAAGCAATGGAACGGTGCCCGGCTCAGGCATATCACGCAAATGATTTTTCAAGCGGAAATCGACCACGGGTCCGGTCGATACTTGGAGACCAAGTTCCTCCAGCGAAGATTGTATCGCCGCCGATTTTTCGATGACGCTCCACTCGGGCGATGTGGGCACATGGATGAACCGCTCCCGATCATCGGGGAACACAATACGGTCGAAAGGGTGGATGTGCGTTACAAGGTCAGTGAAGCAATCATCGGTCGAGGTTGTGATCGTCACGTCGCCCTGCCGGCCATTCCGTTCGAGCAGGATGATGACGTTTTCTTGCAGCACATCATCATCCTTGAATGCCTGAGTCCGGGAAGCGAATAGGTGAATATGTCGGAGTGCGGCGCGTTCCAGCACGAATTCGCGAAAGGGCCGATAGTACGGACCATTGCAGAAGCTACGCGGGATGATGGCGACGAGTTGACCTGCCGGTGACATCAGCGCCAGCGCCAGCGCCACAAAGGCCGAATATAGGTTTACGGTCTCAACCCCCACCTGTCGAAGCAACAAGCGGTGGCGGGAATCGCTGTTTATTTTTTTGTAAGGCGGATTGAGAATGGCATGTGTAAAGTTGTTGCCATGTGAAAATTGGACCCGATTAACCGCCTCTTCAATAAAATCACCGCCAACCACTTCATAGTTAAGCAACATTCGTACCGAGTAAGCCGCAAGTGTATTATTTAATTCACTATGAAGAAAATCATCCAGTTCAAAGGCCGAGAGATCTACTTGATCAAAATGTAACCCACCGGAAATACATCGCTCAAGAAAGGCACTTGAGAGCGAGCCTATACCAGCACCGGGATCGAGCAGCCGACAAGTATTCTCAATAGAAGGGGAGAATAAACCGGTCATAAATCGCGCTGTTCCTTCCGACGTGAGGAATTGACCGAACTGCGATTTCTTCATCGCCCCAGTTTTTTTGGATATTTTTAATCTTCTTTGTTCAATTGTTGATGACAAAGACGCACCTCCATATCGCACCTGTAATTATTAGTTTCGAGACATTAGACAGTTATGGCGGCGAGTTTAACGAATTGATGTGCTTTTCAGTGAGCTAATAAGTTAAGACAACCAATGATATACACTTATAAAAGTTAGTGCTGGCAATAGCGCAATCACAACAAATAGACCCAGACACCCACTCGCACCTCCTCTGTTTTGAACAGTGTGTTCAGATTCTCTACTTTGAACTGTCTGCTCAGGCTGGGTACTTAACCATTGTTGATGACAGGCAGAACAATAAAGCTTATCCATACCTCTGCTCCATGCCTGTATTGTTCTTTTGTCGAATTCAGCAACAATTTTACAACGCATACATGTAAAGTGCTTTTCTTTCGGCTTTCTCTGTCGCGAGAGAAAGATTGTTGCCACTATTGTAGAAATACCAAATAGCACAAGTTGCTTATTTAAATTCTGGGTTTGATAGAAAATAAAAACACCGGCACCCACTGAAAAAAACAAAATAATTATTGCAATATAATCAAGAATGGTTTTTTTATGAGGTTCAACATCACTATAGTTCATCCGATTTTTTCTATCAGATGACAATTCTTCGATAACAATATTCTTGGCTTTTAACCTTCGCCGAGTATCCTGAATCACTTCAAAGTTCACAAAATCATCTGCTTTTGGCCTCCTTTGTTTCGTTTTTACATCCGAGATATGAAAAAATACTTTTTGATTTTCAGAAAGTATAAAACCAAAACCTTTATCATCTCTCCAATCACAAATTTTACCTTTCATTTATTGAGTCCTTTAAATTTGCGGGTTTATCCACGATCAATCCCCGAGAACTTAGACTAACCAGAGACAGCGTCATATATTTCAGATTATTGGCCAAGAAACTCTGTCAACACGCCCAAGGCAACTACACCACCCGAACGGTACTACCATAGCGCGCGAGCTTTGCATCCGCTGTCAGCAGGATAAGCGGCTCGCTCAGGGATTGCGCCACCAGCAGGCGATCAAAGGGGTCCTTATGATCGACGAATACCGGCAATGCGGCGATCATAAGGATGTGCGCGTTTTCCATCGGCAACCAAGAGAATCCATCAGTGGTGACCTTCTCGCAGAACCTCGGCAAGTCCACGCCGAGTTTGCCCAGATTGACCTTAATGGCGATTTCCCACAGCGAGGCGCGACTCACATAGACCGGAGCGTCCGAGCCCTCGATCAGTTCGCGCGCCGCTGACGGGACCTTTGCGCGCATGCCCTGCCACCAGAGAATCAGGTGCGTATCCAGCAGTAACCGCATCGATCACGCATCCGTTACCGGAGCGGATTCGTGATCTTTAAGGCAGTCGAACAGATCGTCGATGGGCTCATCGAAGTCGTCCGCCATCCAGATCTCACCCTCCATGCTACCCGGCGGCGCGATCCGGCGGCGCGGTGGTTTGTAGACGGTGAGTATGGCAATCGGCTGACCGGCACGGGCGATAACGACCTCCTCACCACGCTCGACGGCTTCCAGAAGCCGGGAAAGGTGAGTTTTGGCCTCGTGAATGTTGACGGTTTGCATGGCGTCCTCTGGTTAGCTACCGGTTAGTCTAGTCGCGTGACGGCAACGGCGACAAGTCCAACGCCACATCTGCTGGCAGCCCCTCTCCCGCAAAAGCGAAAAAACCAAGTCAATGCCCGCCACCCGCCTCGAACACCCGCGCTACCTGCTCCACCGCCCCGCTGATGGTCTCGATCCACGGATCGGCGTAGAGCCCGACACCGATGATCACCGCGCACAATAAACCGGCCACGATCAATTCCCGCGAGCGCAGATCGACCAGAGGCAGCGTCACGCCTTTCGGATTGCGGGCCAGGAAAATCCGCTGATACGCCCACAGCAGATAGCCGGCGGCCAGCACGTTGCCGGAGGCGGCGACGATGGCCACGCCCCAGCCATAGGACTCGAACACCCCTTCCAGGGCCAAATGGGCGGCCTCGAAACCGGGCGTACCCGGCATGGCGATGCTGCCCAGCACCACCACCAAAAAGGTCAAACCGAGCAAGGGCGCGGCGTCGAACAAGCCACCCAGACGGTGAAACCGGGTCGTACCCAGACGGCGGTACAGCAAACCCGCGACGATGAACAGCCCCGCCGCCGCCAACCCCAGATTCAGGCTGAGCAGGAGACCACCTTTGAACCCGGATGCGGTCAGCGAGAACAGCCCGGCCACCAGCGCGCCGGTGTGGCTGATCACCGCGAACGCCAGCAGGCGGCGCAGATCGGTGCGGATGAAGGCGAGCAGCGCGCCGTACAACATACCGGCCAGGCCCAGCGCCACGATGGCCGTGTCCCACTGCCGGGCGGCGGCGGGCAGCAGCGGCAGGACAAAGCGCAGCAGCGCGTAAATCCCGACCTTCACCCCCACCAGAAACACCATGCCGACCGCGACCGTGCCATGCTTGGCCACGATGGGCAGCCAGGCGTGCAAGGGAAACAGCGCCAGCCGCACCGCCAGCCCCGCGAACAGCAGGATGAAGATCAGCGACTGCCGCCCTTCCGGCACCGGCGTTGCCAGCAAGGCGGGCAGGTCGAAGGACCAAACGCCATCGGTCGCGCCGGCGTGGTTCCAAGCCAGCAGCACGATCCCGGCCAGCAGCATCGCCAAACCGCCCAGCATCGAGCGCGCGAACTGCCAGGCCGCCCGGTTGCGCCCCGGGCTGGTCCCGAAACGCGCGATCAGCACGGTGGCCGGAATCGCCTCGGCCAGCGCGAACAGCCAGAATTGCAGCAGATTCAACGCGGTGAACATCCCCACCAGCGCCGCCTCCAACGCCAGCACGCTGCCGACGAAAGCGCCGGGCCGCTCTTGCCGGTGCGGCTGGGCGTAGAGGATGACGAACAGCGTCAACAGCGCCGTCAGCGGCAGGAACAGCACGCTGAGGCCATCGACGCCAAGGTGAACGCCCAGCCACGGCAGCATCTCGAAGCGCTCGACGAACTGCATCCCCGGCGCATGCGCTTGGAAACCGGCCAGCAGTTGCAACGCCAAAATCAGTTCCACCACCGCGACGGTCAAACCCAGCGCAAACGCGGTCCGCGCCTGCCGGGTGCGCCAGGCCGCGATCATGCCGAGCAGGGGAACTCCGAGCAGCGCGCTCAACAACGGAAAACCAGCCGGCCTGGTTCCTGGTTCCTCCCCGCCCTGCATCATTTCGCCGATCCCGGCCAGCACCGCCAGGATCACCGCCATCACCGCGATCCAGGCCCAGGACCGGCCCAACCAGCGCTCCACCCGGCTCAGGCCGTACCCCATGCGGTGGCTGGTCGTGACGATCCCCTGCCCGACGGCTTTGAAGACCAGTTGTTCCTCGACCCGGTGGAACGCCGCCGCCGTCCATTCGGTCACATGCCCCACGATCCCCTGCCCCCGATCCATGGCGTCGGGCGCGCGTTCGAGCACCCGACCGGCGCCGAGTTGCCGCTCTTCCCACTGGGCCAGCGACGACAGGGCGTTTACCGCCGGCGCCGGCAACCCGGTCGCCCGATCCACCACGGCGGTATCGAACGCGCTCAAATAAGCCGCCAGGCGGCGCACCGGCCGGACCACGCTCCAGTTCGCCAAGTCCTCCAGCCAGAACCGCTGTAGCGCCGCCACATACGTTCGCCGGCGCCGGGCCAGGAAGGCGGGCACGGGCCGGGTGCGCTCCCCATGCAATTGGTACAAAATCGCGGGCGCGCTGAGGAACTGATAGGCGCGAAAAACCGCGTGGCAGCACAGATGCACCAGCGCCAGCCGCCAGAAGCCGAGCCCGCAGGCCAGAAACATCAGCCCGACCTGTCCCGAGGTGGAGAAGATCAGGGCGCTCTTGATATCGGTTTGCGCCAACCCGCCCAGATATCCATACAACGCCGTCGCCAGACCGACCGCCGCCATCGCCGCCATCATGGCGGGCGATTGCTCGAACAGTGGTTGCAAACGCAGCACGAGATACACGCCGGCATGAACCATGACCGCGCCGTAGAACAAGGCGCTGGACGGCGTTGGTCCCTCCATCGCCCGCGCCAGCCACGGCGCCAGCGGTACCTGGGCCGACTTGGCGACCGCCGCCAGCAGGAAGCAGCCGGCCAGCAGCCCGGCTTGTAACGAGCTCAAACCCGCCGCGCCAGCGGTCACCACTCCCCAATCGGCGCTGCCCAGCCAATGGAACGACAGCGCGATTCCCAGCAGAAAACCGGCGTCGCCGACCCGGTTGGTCACGAAGACGCGGGTGGCGTTGCCCGCCGCGACCGGTCGATCCTGAAAAAACGCAATAAGCAGATAGGAACACAGCCCGGCGATTTCCCAGCCGACGAAAGTCAGCACCGCGTTGCCGCCGGTCACCAGCAGCGCCATCGCCGCCGCGAACAGACTCAGAACCAGAAAGAAGCGATGGAAACCCGCTTCCCGATGCAGGTAGTTCACCGAAAACCGGGCGACCAGCAGGCAGGCCAGCGACGCCAATACCAGCAGCGCGAGACTCAAATTATCGGTGACACAGTTCAAGTCCACCCGATACTCGCCGCTGGTCAGCCAGCGGCCGAGCACCATTTGTTCGGGCAACTGTCCGGCGAACCGGGCGGCGACCAACGCGAGCGTGAGCAAGAATGAAGCACCGCAAGCCGTCAGCGCGATCCGACTGGTGCGCCGCTCGCGCGCTTCGCCACCGGCCTGCCCGAACAAAATGGCTACGCCAATCCACAACGCGGCGGCCAGCGGCAATGCCGGGATCAGGGCGACGATCCACTCAAGCATGGTCAACACCTCCGCGTCATCGTTCGGCTTCCATAAGCTGTGCTAGAGTACCCAGCAGCCAATAAAGCAAAGTATGGGTGTATGGCATGAAAACCACCGTGGAATTGAACGACAGCCTGCTCGAAGAGATCAAGCGCTATGCCGCGCAACATCACACCACCTTGCGGGCGGTGCTGGAGTGCGCGCTGCACAACTTTCTGAAACAGCAAACCGCAACCACGAAGCCTTTTCGAATGCGGCGCGCGACGTTCTCGGGGAACGGCCTGCAAGCCGGGATTCAGGAGGGAGACTGGAGCCAGATCCGATCCCGCATCTACGAAGGGCAGGGCGGATGATCGCGGTCGATACCAACCTCCTTGTCTACTCGCATCGTGAAGACTCCCCCTGGCATCACGAGTCACATACCCTGATTGCGCAACTGGCGGAATCCTCCCAACCCTGGGCCATCGCGTGGCCCTGCATCCATGAATTCCTGGCCATCGCGACGCACCCGAAGATCTACAACCCGCCGACCCCGGCCTTACGCGCGCTGGAACAGGTCGAATGCTGGCTGGAATCGCCCAGTTTGAGACTACTGGGCGAATCGGCTGGTTACTGGGCGCGGTTGCGGGCGTTGATCGAAAGATCGAAGATCGCCGGCCCCATGGTTCATGATGCGCGAATCGCCGCATTGTGCCTCGAACATGGCGTAACGGAACTCTGGAGCGCCGACCGGGATTTCTCACGCTTCGCACCCTTGAAGGCGAGCAATCCCCTGGTGAAACACAGTTGAAAACAACCCATTGATTTTCAATATCTTCAAATCTCCGCGACACCGATCAACGCCGGTGACAGCGGATCGACGTGACCACGATACCAATCGCCCGAGCGGGCGCGTTCGGGCAACGGTCGCGGGGGTCCGCTCCAGGGCACGAAGCCGCGCGCCGGATCGAAGATCGAAAATTCCCCGCTGTCGGGGTCCTTGGCGATCACATGCACCCAAGCGCCGCCGATCAGCTCGCGCAGGCTGGGCTGGCGTCCGTAAATAGTGGCCAGCACTTCAACGCGGGCCTCGACCACGATCTGCAAACGCAGCGGTTCGTGAATCTCGATCATCTGCCGGGGCAGGCCGGTGCGCAGGTCGCTGCTGGCGCCCTCCATCACCGCGAACAGGCCGGTGACGTTGTGCGGGGTCTTGGTCCCGCAACCCAGCCGCTCGTTGTTGACGGTGGAAAAGTAGTACTCCAGATTGATGCCCGCGCCCACCGGACCCACCGCCAGCAGGATGCCTTCCAGCACGGTTCCGCTTGGGTCCTGGGTCGGGTCGTAGGAGATCAGGAACGCCCGCCGGTCCAGGAACAGTCCCTGACTCATCGAGCGGCGGCCGACCAGGGCGGCGGCGTTGGTGGCGTGCCCAAGTTCGGGTCGCGCCTGGCTGAAATCCCTGGAGCGCTCCACC
Source organism: uncultured Gammaproteobacteria bacterium (assembly GCA_963695105.1). Classification (GTDB taxonomy): domain Bacteria; phylum Pseudomonadota; class Gammaproteobacteria; order Competibacterales; family Competibacteraceae; genus Competibacter. The sequence continues at coordinate 130,362 of CAVOGC010000055.1, forward strand.
ACATGCCGCAGCGCCTGGGCCGGCGTGGGGTCGCGCGGCGCGGAAGCGAAACGGCGGCAGCGTTCGTGGGCCGACAGTTCGCAGGCCCGGTCCAGATCCCGTCGCAGTTCCGCCAGCGCCGGTTCCAGCGCGGCCGGCAGCTCGCTGGGGTCGTATAGCGTGATCCGCTCGTCGCAGGTGTTGTGCTCGGCGCCGATGAACCAGGTGTCCGCCGGCGCCTCGATGCCGCGCCCGGCCAGCAGCGCCCGTACTTCCGGGCGATTGGCCATGGCGGCGAAGGCGCGGGCGTTCGGCCCGCCGTGGCGTCCGCTGCACGCGCCGCAATCGTAGGCGGCGAGGTGGGGGTTGTTTTGGCTGATCGAGCCGTGGCCCATCAATACCACCAGCGGCGCGAATTGCGTGGTCAGCCCGATATTGCGCAGCAGAGCGGCCACCCGATCGGCCTGCTCGACGTCGGTGAATCCGAGGCGCGGCCGTTCCGGCGTGGCCGGCGTACCGTCGTCCGCCGCGGTGACCGCGACTTGCGTGGGCACCTCCGGCACCCAAAGCGCATCGACCGCCGCCACGAGGTCCGCCTGCCGGCTGGGGGCAAACAGCTTGCCGGCCAGCGTCAACAGCGCGCCCGGCGCCAGCACGGCGATCAGCGGAACCGAGGACAGCAGGTTGCGCCGTATCTCGTGGTAGAGGGCGCGCAGCCGGCCGCGCTGCTCGCGCCGCCGGTCGCGCAGCGCATTGCGGGCTTGGGCGTCCGACCGCGCGAATTCGCGCACCTCGTGGGCGGGCGTGGCCACCACCGGGCACAGCGGCGTGACCTCGCGGTCGTCCAGGCCGCGCCAGTTCATCACCACCCCGAAAAAACCGGCCGCGCCCAGGGTCTCGATGCGCGGGTTCAGCTCCTCCAGATGGCGGCGGATGCCCTCCTCCCGATCATCGATGCAAAACACGAGCTGGGCTTGCGGCCGTTGCGCGCGAGCGACCCAGCGGCCGTGATTGTTGGCCAGGGCGTTGATCAGCGTATCCCGATAGTGGTGCTCGTAGGCGCACTGCCACAGCGCGCCGCGCAAGGTGGCCGGCAATGCGTCCAGCGGCGCCAGCAAAGCGTCCAAATCCGCCGGGCTCAGCGCGCGCAACTCGCCGCCGGACAGCCCGAGATGCTGCGCCAGCCGAAACAGCCGCCAGGCGCTGCCGTGAACCGTGTGCGTGCCGAGCCGAGCCGCCACCGGGCTGTGCCGCCAGGTCCAGATCATATCGGCGAGGGCATCCCAGGGCGCGAGCGTTGCCCTCCCCGCTCTCTCCGCTCCCCTCTCCCTTGGGAGAGGGGAGCGGAGAGAGGAAGTCATTCCACCCTCCACCAACCCTCTCGCCCGGCTGGCCAGATATTCGGGCAGGCGTCCTTCGTACAGGGCGTGCCGGACCAGCGCCTCGGCCGGGCGCGCGGTGAAGTAGTCACGCAGCGCCGGCAGCGAGCCTTCCAGTCCCCAATGTTCGCGGCACAGGTGTTCGATCCACAGACCGTCCAGGCACAAACGCAGCGCGAGATAATCCGCCAGCGCGACCGGCGTTTCCCGGTTGGCCTTGTAATCGCCGTGTTGCTGCCGCCAGTTCATCATCCCGGACCAGCCGGGCAACTCCAGGGCGAGACGGGTCAAATAACCCGCCCAGCGCGGCTCGGGGATTCCCAGTCGCCGCAACTCGGCGACGATCGCGTCCACCGGCTGCTCCGGCCAGCGGACCAGCGCCGCGCGCCAACCGGTCAAACCGGCAAAGCTCCAGGCGAGATCGCTCCCGGCCAGGCGACGCCAGGCCGGGTACAGCCCTTCGCGCCGGTCGGGCAAAGACCACGCCGCCAGCCCTTCGTCCAAATGGGCGGCGCACAGGCGGATCAAGACCGGACGGACCTGATCGAGCAGATCCTGCCCGGTCAAAACCCGCAGCAACCCCCGCAAGGTGGTCTCCTTGCCCACCTCGGCGAACAATTGCTCGATCAGCGCCAGGGCATCGGCCTGCATCCGCTTGTGCATGACGGGTCCCTGATTGTCAGTCACGCCCTCGGCCCTGAACCGCGCCAGCAGCGACTTCGCCAGGTTGAGGTGCAAATCCACCAGTTCTTCCGGATGCAGGTCGAAATCGGGCAGTTGCAAGCCTTGCAGACAGGCGTGCCACAGGCTTTCCAGCGCGCGGGCTTCCTCGGCGATACCTTCGCGGCCGGCCGCCTTCAGCAGCCGCTGGCGCACGGCCGCCGGCACATCGGGCTGAAAACGCCGGGTGATGTCAAACTCTTCGATTTGCCAGATCAGTTGGCTCAGGGGCAGGGCCTCCACCCCGTGGACCAGCGCAACGCGCAGCACCTCGCCCCGGTGGATATCGCGGCCGCCGGCGCGGACCAGCACGGCTTCGGCCTCAAGCTCTCCCCGCTGGGCGAATGCCGCGTCCAGATCCGCATCGGTAATCCGATCGGCCCGGTACAGCGCGCGAAAATCCTCCTCGGGCAGATAGGCGCGAATCCCGGTGAGCTGCTCGGCCGCCGCCAGCGCCTGTTCGAACGGCAGGTGCTGGTAACCGTGCAGCGTGTTGTGATGGACGAAATTCAGGATCGGAGCCTGGCCCGGCAGCACATGGTCGAGATGGGCGATGGCCTGCTCGACGATCTGGCGCGGCCCGAGCGGGGGTCGATCGGGCGCGCTGGGCGGCGCATCGGGCGCAACGGTCGCGGACATGGCCTGCTCCTCCATCAATTCGGGATGAAGATCGCGCTCACCTGCGCGACCGTGACGTTCATGAGGGCGATGACGGGCGCGGGCTGTAGCCCCAGGATCAGCAGTCCCGCCGCCAGCGGGATCGCCGCCAGCCACTCGCTCGGCCGCAAATCCTGGAGGTCCGCCAGTTCCGGGCGCGGCGGGCCGGCGAACAACTGGCCGAGGGTTCGGACCGCGTAGGCCGCGCTCACCAGCACACCGAGACTGGCCAGCAGCATCAGCCAGCCCCAGCGTTCGAAGCCACCGATCAGGACGTGCAGTTCGGCCACGAATCCGACCAGGCCCGGCATGCCCATGCCCGCCAACAGCGCCAGGGTAATGAACAGGGTAAAGCCGGGCGTCACCCGCGCCAGCGCGCCATAGTCGGCAATCTGGCGGGTGTGGGTGCGTTCGTACAGCAGGCCGATCAGCAGGAACAGCGCGCCGGCGATCAGCCCGTGAGCCACCATCTGCAAGCCCGCCCCCAACAACCCGGTTTCGTTCAGGGCCGAAATACCGAGCAGGACCACGCCCATGTGGCTGACCGAGGAATAGGCGATCATCGCCTTCAGATCGGTCTGCCGCCACGCCAGCAGGCCGCCGTAGAGGATGCTGGCCAGGGCGATGCCGGCCAGCAGCGGTTGCAGCGCCAGCGCCCCTTCCGGCAGCATGGGCGCCACCCGCAACAGACCGTAGGCGCCCATCTTGAGCAAGACGCCGGACAGCAGGATGCTCACCGGACTCGGCGCTTCCACATGAGCGAGCGGCAGCCAGCCGTGCAGCGGAAAGATGGGGATTTTCACCCCAAACCCGACCAGAAACGCCAACAGCAGCCACACTTGTTCATCGCGGGGCAGCGCCGTCGCTGCTTGCGCTATGGCGGCCATCGCGAACGACTGGGTCGGCGTGAGCCGGTAGACCACGATGATGCCGATCAGAATGAAGATCGCCCCGCCCATGGTGTACAGCACGAAATTGAGGCTGGCCGCGTGCCGCTTCTCGCCGCCCCACAGGTCGATCAGGAAAAACAGCGGGATCAGGGTCAGTTCCCAGAACATGAAGAACAGCGTCCAGTCCTGGGCCATGAATACGCCGAGCATGGCGAATTCCAGCACCAGCATCCAGGAGTAATAGCCCTTCACGCCGGTCTTGATCCGGTCCGAGGCCAGCAGCGCCACGGCGACCAGCAGGGTGGTCAGCAGCACCATCGGCAGCGACAGCCCATCGACGCCCAGCGCGTAGGACACCCCGATGGTGGAACTCCAGACCACCTGCTCCACAAACTGGATAGCCGCCGTGCTTCGGTCGAACTGAGCAAGCAGGCTCCACGACAGGGCCAGCGCCAGGCCGGCATGGAGCAGCGCCAGCCCGCGGATAAATTTCCCCTGGGCCGCCGGCAACAGGGCGACCAGCACCGCCCCGAAAAATGGCGCCCACAGGATCAGGCTCAGCATGCGCATGAGCGTCAGCCCCTTGCAGCGCGGCGACGTTGTCCGACGGCACTCCCATACATGGCGATATCCTCCCCGGCAACGCGGCTCTGTTGTTGTATTCTGCCCGCATTATACCCTGTCGCCTTCAACTCTGATTCCCGGAGACGCCCCAATGCAGTGCGCGATCTACAAAAGCCGCAAGAAACAGGACACTTATCTGTATGTCGCCGTCAAGGACGATTTCTCCACCATTCCCGACACCCTGCTGAAACTGCTCGGCGAACCGATCCATGTCATGGATCTGGAGCTTGACCCGAACCGCAAGCTGGGGCGGGAAGACGCGGCGGAAGTGCTGCGCAACCTCCAGGAACGCGGTTGGCATTTGCAGGTGCCGCGTCAGAACGAATGGCTGGCAACCCGGCATTGATATTCCAGGAATCCCGCTCATGTTTTCCGAACGCGTCGACCGGCTGACCAGCTCCCTGATCCGGGAACTGCTCGCCCTCACCCAGAAACCCGACATCATCTCCTTCGCCGGCGGCCTGCCGGCGCGCGAGGCCATGCCGCCGCTGCAACTGACCGATCTGCCCCCCGAGCTGAGCCAGTACGGCACCACCGACGGCGAGCCGGAACTGCGCGCCGCCATCGCCGGGCAGTTGGCCGATCTCGGTCTGCGCTGTCGGCCGGAGCAGGTCTTGATCACCTCCGGTTCGCAGCAGGGCATCGATCTGGTTTCCAAGCTCTACATCGATCCCGGCACGCCGGTGGCGGTGGAAGCACCGAGCTATCTGGCGGCGCTGCAATCGTTCCGGCTGTTCGGCGCCCGCTTCGAGGAACTGCCGCTGACGGCCAGCGGCATCGACCCGGACCAATTGCGGCAGGCGATCCAGCGCCAGCGGCCGGCGTTCGTCTACCTGATTCCCACCTTCCAGAACCCGGCCGGTGTCTGTTACGACGAAGCCACCCGCGCGGCGGTCGCGGCGGTGCTGCGCGAGACCGGCATGCCGCTGCTGGAGGACGAACCGTATCGGGAACTGGTCTACGAACCGGTGGATCGCGGCCCGCTGTGCGCCCGGTTGGAGGACGGCCAGACCTGGATGTACATGGGCACCTTCTCCAAGACCGGCATCCCCGGCCTGCGGGTCGGCTACGTGGCGGCCTCCGAGGACGTTCACGCTTATCTGGTGCGGCTCAAGCAGTCCACCGACCTGCACACCAACCGGATCGGCCAATGGTGGTGCGCCCGATTTCTGAACTCGTCCGACTACCCGGCGCATCTGGAGCGGTTGCGGACCTTCTACCGCGAACGGCGCGACGCCATGCAGGCGGCGCTGACCCGGCATCTTGGTGATCTGGCCGAGTGGACGATGCCCAACGGCGGGCTGTTCTTCTGGGTACGGCTGAAGGCGGGCGGCGACACCCGTGCCTTGCTGGTGCGGGCGCTGGAGCGCAAGGTGGCGTTCATGCCGGGCGAGGCGTTCTTCGCCAGCCCCGGCGCGGCGCACGGCGCGTTCATGCGGCTGAATTTCAGCCACGCCACGCCCGAGCAACTGGAGCGCGGCCTGGCGGTGCTGGCGGAGGTGATTCGGGAGCAACGGGGAATGGCGAAGGCGGAAGCGGCGGCTGGGATGGTGGAGATTTAGGTAGCGCCGCCACCGAAAGCGGGACAGTTTGATGGAATCGCCTGACTACAAGAATCAGGGTTGTATTGGTCCTCATAGCCATACCGTCCCGCTGATCCTAGCTGTCGGGTTCCGCGAGATTAGCCTTGATCGCCCGCACGCGGCCAGTCATCGGGAATTAGAGCGAGGCCACGCCACCGTTCCACTACATCTGCCTGATACCAGTCCTCATCGATATCAGCGTGCTCCGTCATGATGATTTGAAACCCCGGCGCGAGGCTCTCGACAGTATCAAAGATAAAGCGAAACATTCTCGACACTGCACGCCGATCACTTTCGCCGATCTGTTCCATGGAGCCGTCTATGTCTTTCTCGGATGGGAAGTAGACCTGAGACGGTTGATCCAGGAAGAGGAAACGGGGTATCGGGCGATTGCGCTGCGTGAACCACTCGTGTAGCGCGAGATGCCCGATGAGGTGGTAGCCAACCCAATTCTCCCCACTCCCCATCTGATCCATCGGAACGGGTCCATCGGGTGTGTCCGCGACAATGGTCAGTTTCTTGAGATCGAGGCGCAAAGGGGCCATCGAATGTTCGAGGTCTAGTTTCTGCGCCCCGTCTGTCAACCGCCGTCCGAGGATAGATGTGATGGACTCAAGGCGTTCCTTGACCCGTTCGTCGCTGAGTTCGTCCTCAAGGGCGTTGCACTGGTTGCGAAGCTCCCCGGCCTGCTCTTCCAGCCTCTTGGTGTCCGGAAGCTCGGGCAGGCTTTCCAAGTAGAGCGAAACCCGTCCCACGATCAGCGCGCGTTTCGCGGCGTCATCGCGCATGTCCTGCAGGCGGTCACTTGCCCGTCGGACGGCCTCCATCTCCGCGCGATTTTTCGCGAGTAAACCCCGCACTCGCTGGAGGCATCCCTCAATTTCGGCAATCGCCTTTTCGATATGCGGAGCAACTCGCGTCACTGTCTCTAGTCTGATGGAAACGTCGCTGAGAGTCGCTTTGATCTGTTTTACTGCTGGCACCGACGCCGGATCTGGTAGATTCTGCGAGCATAAGGGGCATGTGTGTCCTGGTTCCTTACCATCGAAGATGCCGATAGAAACCAGACGCGCACGTTGTTCGCCGGCCTCGTGGGAAAAACCTTTTTCGTCGCATTCGAACGCCCGCGCCGCTGCGATCTCATCTCGCAGCTTACGCTGCTCCGCAAGAAGTCGATTCCGCTCGTCACCAAGACGTGTGTACTCGTCACCTTCCAGTCCAGGTAGAGTTCCGGCGTCGATCATTTCCGCTGGTACCTCGGCAACCTGCTGGAGTGCCGAAACCGCTTCCTCCCAAGCATCCGCAGTTACTGCAGTCAAGCCAGTATCCCTGGCCTGCGCGAGAAGCGTCGCGGCCTTGCTGATCCCGCCGCCTCTCAGGGCCTTCAATTCCGACAGTTGCCGATCAACGGTGCGGAGCTGCTCGCGGAGCCGCCGCAGTTCCCCTGCTTTCCGAACATAGTCGTCATCGACAGCGCCCAGAAAGTACGGTAGGACATCCTTGAGCGCCTGAGCGACAAATCTGTCCGATGCACCATGGAAAAGTTGCTGTCGCCGACCGATCTCGTCCTGCGGCTGAAAGCAGAAAGAGATAGCGTGCCTTACTGTTGCGGAGAGGGTATCTCGTGTTTGCCCGGACGGCGGTTCGTGCACGTTGTCACTGATACCCGACCAACTCGTCAATAAGCTACTGAGTCCCTTGGCATTGGTCGTCTGGCGCAGTTCATTTGCCGCTGGGACTGGCACTGCGCCGCCAACCGCGAAGAAGCAATCCTCGCTGGACTGCGCGCGTGCATCCGGGCATCGTCGTGCTATAAACGCTTGGCCACTCCGTAGCTGAAGCCTCATGCCGAACCAACTAACACATCGACGGATTGGACCTTCCGGTACCTTGCATTGATTCGCTCCGAAGCAGTAATCGACGATATCGATCAGCGCGGATTTCCCCGTCTTGCTAGCGCCCGTGATGATGTTCACCTGTCCGGATCGCAGTGCCAGCACGCGGTTTCTGCCATCGTGACTGAAGACAACAATGTCCAGAATCTGGATGCTCATGGGCGGACTCCGATCAGCGTCAGCACCGTCATCACGGCGCCCACACGGGCAAACCATCTTCCGACGAACTCCGCCTTCTTCGCACATTCCCGTACTTCGTCGCTGGATTCTTTCAGCGATTTCCGCACGGCTTTTGCCCACTGGTACCTACCGTGAATGCGGCCTTCGTGGATGGTGATAAATCCATGAATTCCACCGAAGAAAAGCGCCTCTTTCGTGAACTCGGCCAAATACTGGGCCTTGGTCGCAATTCGTCCGCGCACGAGAGGATCGGCTTCAAGCCAGGCAACCAGCGATGTTCGAATATCCCTCGGCAATGCTTCACGCGTCTTCCGTTCTAGGATCAGAGGGAGGATGAGGAAAGCTTCCTCAAACGCCAGTGCAGTGCCATTGCAAGCAATGTGACCGCGTGTAGCATGCCAAAGGAGATTCGCACAAAACCCCGGATTGAGAAGCGTGCGCTCCTCTCGGGATCTTTCGAGCCAAGCGGTCATGCTGCATCCTCCCTATCGCGGAGAAGATGCGCCAAGCGCGCGTGGAACTCGGGATGCCATCCAATGCGAATCTCATCGGCCAGCAGATGAAGCGAGCCGCGAGTCACAAAGGGTTCGGTTACGTTCGGACGGATCGGAATGGTCGTGCGTTCCGCCCATGCCAGCACGGACCGCGCTGCTTCCTCCTTGGCCTGGTCAGTAGCGGAATCGCCAAGCTCGTCCCGCATCGCCTCGAAGATGAGATCCCACTCTTCGATAAGTCGTTTTTCGTACTTGCGTAGATCCCAGCCGACGACGAGTTCGTCTCGGAGCCAGCGCGAGCGTTGCTCGAACGCACGGTAATAGTCGCGGATGGCCGCTGCGATCCGCCGCTTGCCCGTCTTGATAAGTGCCATTTGCCGAACGAAGTTCGAGTTCTCATGGGCTGACCTGGCTGCCTCATCAAGACTGAATTCGAGAAGGTCATCATCGATCGGAAGCGCGTCCTGCTTGAACCCCTCTCGCAGGTCGGACATTTGAGATTCGACCTCGACCGACCCGACTCTGTCTAACTGTGCGTTCATGAGTTGACGGAGGACACGCTGAAACCACCATCCCTCCAAGCGCTCAAGAAATGCAGCATGGTGTTCCTTGTCCACCGCCCAGAACACTTCTTGTCGAAGTTCGCCGTCGAGATCGTCGATGGCCGGAGCCGCATCGAAAACCGTCACCTTCTCGAGAAGGACTTTCCTCCCGACGAAATCGGTGTCGAGATACGATTTGTAAGCCGGCTGGTTCGTTTGACTCGTAGATGACTGAGCGACTGCATTGAGGCGCCCGATGGCAGCCTCGACATCACGATCTTCCGTTCGTAGATAGAACGGCGCACTACCTTTGCTAGCCGTGCCCGTTGTCACGAGGCAAAGGTTCGCTGTTGTGGGGATCGTGCCGGAAGCTCGACCCTCGAACCAAATCCGTAGCGTCTTCCACAGGTCGGGACTTGCATCGGTCAATGATCCGATGCCGTTTCGATGATGCTTTAGTTGCAGAAGCTCACGGGGATCGCCTTTGGTAGTTTCGAACGCCACATCGTCCAACGTCTCGATGCCAACAAGGAAATCAGGGTTTGCTTTCAGCTTTCTTAGCGTCCAGAGCAATGCGGACCTAACTTGGTACAGGTAGCCCAAGGCCGCATCGACAGCAGCGTAATTATTCTTTGTCCCGTTGATCATTCCCAATCTTCTTGGTCTGTCATCAATACAAGACACATAAGTAATAGTTATAAAACTCCTGCCAACTTCCTTCACAGAGCATAAAACTGACCGAGAGACTCTTTATCGAGTATAGGTGAAGTATCGCCCTTGCAAGAGGCAACATAAATGTGTCAGCGCGAGAGCGGGTCGGACACCGACTCTACCTTGACTTACATAAGTGCCTATTCAATAGCATATTGTATTGAATATAAAAAATGACAGGCTCACGGCTTTGACACCCTCGTAATCGGAACCCGATCACGATGGACCTGCCGTTCAGTAATTTTGATACGAGATTTGAAAATTTCTTACAAGAGTTGCCCGAAGACTACCGGGAACTGGCCGTTGAGTTCAAAGCGTTCTGCCGGTCTCGCAAGATCAAGACACCGGACCAGTCAGGCGGGGAACACTTCATGCTGTTGAGGAACGGATCAGGACATGACGATCCACCGGCGACTGAAGGCGTGCATGACCAAGATAAAGGTCATTCGTCGTCGTCACGCTCAAGCTGTCGCATTAAAGAATCCACGTTGTCATAACGGTTGACGCGCCCAGCCTTCATGTCCTCCAGCGAGGCGCGCAGGCTTTCGCGAGCCACCTCTTGTTGTGCCTCCAGAAGCTCTTGGAATCGTTCTTCCGTCAGCACCACGCAGTGCGGACGATTGTTCTTGATGATATGCACGGGTCCGTCGCGCAGTGCCTCGTCGACGGCGGATATCCCACGGCGTTTGATCTCTTGGGCTGGAATGCTGTTCATCGTTGATCCCGATACTAAAATCGGTGCCAATTCCAGCACCAGGAGACGGCGGAGTCAAGGATACTTTAGGCACCGTTGAGCGGAAGCGACGGTTGGGATGGTGGAGATTTAGCGCTCAATCCGCAAACTTGGGACGCCGCTTCCGCATCGCCGCCACCACCGCCTCGCGGGTGTCGTCCGAGAGCAGCATGGCGGCATTCCAAGTGGCGACGTAGTCCAACCCATCGGCCACGTTGTGGTCGCGACCGTAATTCAACACCTGCTTGATGCCGCGCACCGTCAGCGGCGACTTGGCGGCGATGCCGGCGGCGATGTCATGCACGCCGTCCCGCAACTGCGCGGCGTCGGCGTACACCCGGTTCACCAGACCCATCGCCCGCGCCTCGGCGGCGTCGAACTGGCGGGCGGTAAAGGCCAGCTCGCGTACTTGACCCTCGCCGATCAGGTACGGCAGGCGTTGCAGGCTGCCGACATCGGCGACGATGGCCAGATCCACTTCCTTGAGCGAAAACACGGCATCGGCGCTGGCATAGCGCATGTCGCAGGCGGCGATCAGGTCCAGTCCGCCGCCGACGCACAGCCCGTGGACGGCGGCCAGCACCGGCTTGCGGCAGCTTTCCAGCGCGGTGAACGCGGCCTGCAATTCGACGATGGTCCGCCGCAAGCGCTCTTCCCTGCGACCGGGACTCAGTTCATCCACCCCATCCAGCATCTCGCCCATCAGCTCGAAATCGATGCCGGCGCAGAAATGCCGGCCGGCGCCGCCGAGCACCGCCACCCGCGCCTCGGGCGTCTCGTCCACCCAGCGAAACACCTCGCCGATTTCCCGCCACAGCGTTCCGTTCAGGGCATTGGCTTTGTCGGGGCGATTCAGTTCGATCCGGGCGACTTGATCGACCAGGGTCAGATTCAGACCGGCGAATTCGGGCATCGGGACGCTCCTCGGCTAAAGGTCAGGGTCGGGACGAGGCGTCGCGGCGCGGCTTCCTGGACTTGAACAGCACGCCGAGCTTGGCTTTCAGACCGCGCCGCTCATCCGACATGGCCTCCAGAAAATCGGAGAGCACCTTGGATTTTTCAATGGTGTACAGCACCAGCGCCACGGTCGGCAGGAACACGATCAGAAACAGCAGCAGTCGGTACCACCACGGCTGGCCCGCCTCGTCGAAAACGTTCATGCCCAGAATACCGGTGGTGATCGCGCCGATCATGCCAAAGGTGGTCACCACGGTCAGCCGCACCACGGTGTTGGCCTGCCGGCGCAAGCCATCGCTGTCCAGATATTGATTCATTTCCTTGACCGCCTCGCTGACATCCCGGTAAATCCGGTCGGTGTCGAGATGCCCGGTCAACATCCGGAACAGGTCCTTGGCCTGCGCCTGATTGGAAACCTCATGAAACCAGTAGCGGTGGGTAAAGCGCAGGAAGGTTTCGAAGATTCGGCGGATTTCCCGTTTGAACGTTTTAACCGAATCCACGTTGCGGATATCGAGTTGGCTGATCGCCGCGACCAGCCATTCCGAGAACAGCATCAGGGTGGCCTTGTGGAAATGGGCGATCAGGTTGACCAGGAAATACTGGTGGCGGAACTGGCCCAGCAGGCCGGTTTCCGCGTCGGCGAAGAAACGGTCACCGGCCTTGCCGACCATCACGAAGGCGTGACCGCAGCACAGGTAGCGACTGCCCAGCGTCGGATCGGTCGGATTCCAGAATTTGTCGTAGCAGTATTGCCGCTCGAAATGGGCCAGTTCCTGCTCGGAATAGGGCAGGACATTGGAAGGTCCCGGTTTGGCGACCAGCGCCAGGCGGGCAAAGTCGCCACGGGTCAGAACCCGCGGGTCGTCGAAGCTGAGGTAGGCCAGCAGCGGCATGCGGTGGTATTCGATCTGCCGGTAGCGCACCACACCCTCGCGGTCGGAATGGTACAGGGCCAGCGGTCGCAGCAGATAGTCCCAATGAGCGGCGACGCTGGGGGAACGGTGCTGACAGACAAAATTGAGATATTTGCGCCGGTTCTCGTAGTCGGACACCGCCAGCGTTTCGCCGGTCGCCGCCAGCCACTCCACCCGGCGCGGGCACTGGCCGCCCTGACCGTTGACCTCCCAGAACGCCGGATAGGCCCGGCCCAGCTTGAACAGCGCCTCCTGAGCCAGCGACAACGGCAGGTCATTGGCATGGAACTCCACCGCCAGGACAACGATGTCGATGTCGTAGAAGAAGTAGAGATCCACATGGGCGACCTCGAACATCACCGGCGGCGATTGCTCGTCGAGAATGGCCCGCATCCGGGTGATGTCGCGGCGGCGGTAGACTCGGATCGGCGATTTGCCGTAGCCGCTCAGTCCTTCGCGGCCCGTGCCTTCACCATACAGAAAGCGCTGTACGTAGGGTAGAAAGGTGACGAATTCCTTGTAATGCCGTTCCTGAAAATCGTCGGGATCACCGAACTCATCCACCACTTCCCGCCAGGGACATCGTTCGCCCTGTGCATCCAGCAATTCCCAATATTTCGAGATGTGCGGCTCCCGCACCCGGGCGTGCATCACCTGCAAGGGCCACAACAGAATTTGGCGGAAATGGCGGACCAGAGGGGAAGTGTTTTGCGCGGTTTCACTCACGGAGTTAAGTCCTCGCTTATTCCGCTGCGGAAAGGAGGTTTATTCTAGCTCACCGCATTAAATCCGGCTTAGTGGCCAATCTCAACAAGTGGTTCGCCTGCTTTCAGCATAACCATTGCTCGTGGAAGCAATCGGTTGAGAGCCTCCCGCATATTTGCATTTGAAGTATTACCCATCGTTACCCATAGAACTTGAGGCGGCGGACCATATTCATCAAGCAAGCGCAAGAAGTCGCTATCCTTGGTCATTACAATAACCCCCGCTTCATGTGCTGCTTGAAAAATAACGCGATCAGAAGCATCCCGGTAACCAAGCCACTTGGCCGAATATGCTTCAATACCAAATTGCTCGGCAATCCAGGGAGCCAGCGAAGGTGAAAGCTGTGCATCAATCCAGAAAATCATGCAGCCAATACGGGATGATCAATTTTCCGGGCCGCGAATCTAAGCGCCGCAGTCACATCCTCTGCCTCAAGATCAGGTAACTCTTCAAGTACCTCTTTCGCGGAAAGACCACTCGCCAGGAGGTCGAGCACATCCGTTACACGGATACGCATACCTCGAATACAAGGCCGTCCGCCACACTGTTCGAGATTAACGGTAATTCGACTTATCCAATCGGTCATCAATTTGCTCCGTTGATATTAATAACCATTGATGCTAGTTCATTACGGACAATAAAGATCAAACAGTTACAACTTGATGGTTGGCGGCGCCGAAGGGCACGTCGGAGTTTCCGATAATGTCTATTGTGTGGATAGGGTTACTATTCACAACCCTATCCACAATACAAATCCTTACGCCTCCACCACCGGAATCTTGCCGATCTTCGCCTGCCACTCCCTTGGCCCGGTCTTGTGGACGCTGCTGCCCTTCGAGTCCACCGCCACGGTCACCGGCATGTCCTTGACCTCGAATTCATAGATCGCCTCCATGCCGAGATCCTCGAAGGCCAGCACCTTGGACGCCTTGATCGCCTTGGACACCAGATAGGCCGCGCCGCCGACCGCCATTAAATACACCGCCTTGTTGTCCTTGATCGCGTCGATGGCCGTCGGGCCGCGTTCGGCCTTGCCGACCATCCCCAGCAAGCCGGTCTGCTCCAGCATCTGGCGGGTGAACTTGTCCATGCGGGTCGCGGTGGTGGGACCGGCGGGACCAACCACCTCGTCGCGGATCGGATCAACCGGGCCGACGTAGTAAATGAAGCGGTTGGTAAAATCGACCGGCAGTTTCTGACCGGCGCTCAGCATATCGGTCATGCGCTTGTGGGCGGCGTCGCGGCCGGTCAACATCTTGCCGTTGAGCAGCAGCACCTCGCCCGGCTTCCAGCTCGCCACCTCCTCACGGGTGACGGTGGCCAGATCGACCCGACGGGCGTTGGCGGGCGCGTAGGTCAGCTTCGGCCAGTCGTCCAGACTCGGTGGCTCCAGCTTGGCCGGTCCGGTGCCGTCGAGGTGGAAATGCACATGACGGGTCGCGGCGCAGTTCGGCACCAGCGCGATCGGCAGGTTGGCCGCGTGGGTCGGATAGTCGAGCACCTTGACGTCGAGCACGGTGGTCAGGCCGCCGAGACCCTGCGCGCCGATACCCAGCGCGTTGACCTTCTCGTACAACTCGATGCGCAGTTCCTCCGCGCGATTTTTCGGACCCCGCGCGATCAGTTCCTGGATATCGACTGGGGCCATCAACGATTCCTTGGCCAGCAGCAGAGCCTTCTCCGGCGTGCCGCCGATGCCGACGCCGAGAATGCCCGGCGGGCACCAGCCGGCGCCCATGGTCGGCACGGTCTTCAGCACCCACTCCACCAGATTGTCGGACGGGTTCAGCATCGCGAACTTGGATTTCGCCTCCGAACCGCCGCCCTTGGCCGCGCAGATCACCTCCAGATGATGACCGGGAACGATTTCGTAATGCACCACCGCCGGCGTATTGTCCTTGCTGTTCTGACGCTTGCCGGCGGGGTCGAGCAGCACCGAGGCGCGCAGTTTGTTGTCCGGGTCCAAATAGGCGCGGCGCACGCCTTCATTGATCATCTCCTGCACCGACAGGGTGGCGTCCCAATGCACGTCCATGCCGACCTTGAGGAACACCAGCGCGATGCCGGTATCCTGGCAGATCGGGCGGTGGCCCTCGGCGCACATGCGCGAGTTGATTAGAATCTGGGCGATAGCGTCCTTGGCCGCCGGGCTTTCCTCGCGCTGGTAGGCCGCCGCCAGCGCCTTGATGTAATCGACCGGATGGTAGTAACTGATGTACTGGAAGGCATCGGCGATGCTCTGGATAAAGTCTTCTTGGCGGATGGTGGTCATGACGTGCTCCCACAAGCGTGAGGAAAGGGGCGCGAGGTCGCGCCCGGACAGGGTGTGACGATAGTGAAATGGCGGCGGTTATTTTAACAGCATTCCCTGGGAACGAACCGGTGATCCCTGTTGCATCCAAACATGATCGACACCGATTCAGGGTCTATTCATGCATCGCGCATACATCATCCACAATGGAAAATCACCGAGAGTCGCGCCTCCTTAATCCCTGACCGCCATGAACCGATTTTTGGAAATCGACGCCCTGCGAGGGCTGCTATTGGTGCTCATGGTGATCAACCATACGCCCAGTCCGCTCCGGAGCCTGACCAGCCAGCCCTTGGGGTTCGTCTCGGCCGCCGAAGCCTTCGTTTTCGTCTCGGCCTGCCTGTGCGGTCTCGTGTTCGGTCGCCGGTTGCACGGCGGCGGGCTGCCCGAGGTGAGCCGGCTGGCACGGCGTCGCGCCCGCCAAATCCATACCGGCCACGTACTGACTCTGCTGTTCTGCTTCGCGATCATCGGCCAGGGGCTCGGGCACCTGAATCCGTTCTACAACATGGTTCATCCCTACCTGGAACAACCGGTCAAGGCGACGGTTTCGGCGCTGCTTCTACTCTACCAGCCACCGCTGCTGGACATCCTGCCGATGTATCTGCTGTTCCTGTTGCTCACCCCCTTTGTTCTCAACATGCTGGTTCGCGCCGGGTTCCGTCCGGTCCTGGCCGCCAGCCTGCTGCTGTGGCTGACCGCGCAATCCGGCCTGAAGGAATGGCTGATCGGTTCTCTCGCCGACAGTTGGCTGGTGATTGCCCCAGGCGCCTTCAACCTGCTGGCCTGGCAACTGCTCTGGGTGAGTGGCCTGCTCCTGGGGTACCGTCTCCAGCAACAACGCCCGAAACGCGCGGTTCTGGTTCTGCCCGGAATGCCCTGGCCGACACTGGTGGGCGTGGCTCTCTTCTTCTTCTGTTGGCGATGGCCGTGGATTCCACTCTCCGTCGATCTCGGCGATCACGGCTGGCTACTGGACAAATGGCGGCTGGGACCGCTGCGCCTGCTGAATTTCTTCGCCCTGTTGTACCTGGCGCTGTGGCTGGGACCCTATTTCGCCAAGGCGCTCGGGAGCCTGAAACCGCTGATCCTGATCGGTCGCAACACCCTGCCGCTGTTTTGTCTGCATGTCTGTTTCAGCTTGCTGGCGATCGGCGTCATCGAACTGTACGAACTGACCGACGGCTGGCGCTACTCGATCCTGGCCCTGCACCTGGCCTTGATCCTGGGTTCGTCGCTGATACTGGACAAACTCTCCAAGAGCCCGCCTGGCGATCAAGTCCACGCGCCGTCGGCACACGGCTGATTCCCTAGCATCCCGACCCCAGTCCAGGGGCTTTCAGCTTCATTACGGCGCACGCCTCCGCCCGGATTGCACTATTTTCGGGCAAACCGGGCCTGGTTTGCCCCGTTCGACGACGCTCGTTATACTCGCGGCCGCCTTACATCGCGCCTAACTCGAACGCATCCAGTTTTTATGGCTATGAAATAGCTGAATTTTTTGAATCGGCATCGGTGTCTTTGCAAAATTTTCGCCAACCGCGCCGGGTTGGCGGCCAGTGGCACGTCATTTGTCTTTCCCCTCCCAATCATCTCTTCCCGCAAGCGAAACAACTTATGCAGCAGACGCGCAACGCCGCCGGTCTGTACCGGCCTGAATTCGAACGAGACAGTTGCGGTTTCGGACTGATCGCCCAAATGGATAACCGGCCGAGCCACTGGCTGATCCATACCTCCATCAACGCCCTGGCGCGGCTCACCCACCGCGGCGCGATCGCCGCCGACGGCAAATCCGGCGACGGCTGCGGCCTGCTGATGCGCAAACCCGACGGGTTCCTGCGCCAGGCCGCCGCCGCGGCCGGCATCAAGCTGGGCGAGCATTACGGCGTCGGCATGGTGTTCCTCAACCGCGACCCGGCCCTGGCCGAGACCGCCCGCGCCGACCTGCACGCGGAGTTGAAACGGCAGGGGCTCGAGGTCGCCGGCTGGCGGGCGGTGCCGGTCAACCCCGACGCCTGCGGCGAGGAATCGCGCCACACCCTGCCGGACATCGCGCAGATTTTCGTCAACCCGCCGGCCGGGATGCTGCCGGAGGTGTTCGAGCGCCACCTGTTCGTCGCTCGCCGCCGCGCCAACCAACGCATCCGCGCCCGCGATCCGGTCTACTACGTGCCGTCGCTGTCGGGTCGGCTGATCAGCTACAAGGGGCTGGTGATGCCGGCCAACCTGCCGGTGTTCTATCCCGACCTCGGCGACGAGCGGCTGGAGTCCTCGATCTGCCTGTTCCACCAGCGTTTTTCCACCAACACCCTGCCACAGTGGTGGCTGGCGCAGCCGTTCCGCTATCTGGCCCATAACGGCGAAATCAACACCATCGGCGGCAACCGCAACTGGGCCGAGGCCCGCAGCTACACCTTTTCCTCGCGCCTGCTGCCCGACATGGCCGAAATCCGGCCGCTGGTCAACATGACCGGCTCGGACTCCAGCTCGCTGGACAACATGCTGGAAGTGCTGGTGATGGGCGGCATGGACCTGTTTCGCGCCATGCGCCTGCTGATCCCGCCGGCCTGGCAGAACGTCGAGCACATGGACCCGGACTTGCGCGCCTTCTACGAGTACAACTCGATGCACCTGGAGCCGTGGGACGGCCCGGCCGGCATCGTGCTCACCGACGGCCGCTACGCCGGCTGCGTGCTGGACCGCAACGGCCTGCGCCCGGCCCGCTACGTCATCACCGAGGACCGCCACTTCACCATCGCCTCGGAGATCGGCGTGTACGACTACACCCCCGAGCAGGTGGTGGCCAAGGGCCGGATGAAGCCCGGCGAAATGCTGGCGGTCGACGTCGAAACCGGCCGGCTGCTCACGCCGACCGACATCGACAACGACCTCAAAAGCCGCCACCCCTACCGGCGCTGGCTGCGCGGCAACGTCCAGCGCCTGCGCTCGCTGTACCGGGACGAGCCCGAGCCGGAGCCGCTGGCGCCGGACACCCTCAACGTCTATCAGAAGTTGTTCGGGGTGACCTTCGAGGAGCGCGACCAGGTGCTGCGGGTGCTGGCCGAAGCCGGTCAGGAAGCGGTCGGCTCGATGGGCGACGACACCCCGTTCGCCGTGTTGTCCACGCGGCCGCGCTCGCTGTACGACTACTTCCGCCAGCAGTTCGCCCAGGTCACCAACCCGCCGATCGACCCGCTGCGCGAGGCGGTGGTGATGTCGCTGGAAACCTGTCTGGGCGCCGAGTGCAACCTGTTCGAGGAAAGCCCGGCCCACGCGCCGCGGCTGACCGCCAACTCGCCGGTGCTGACCGAGGGTCGCTACCGGGCGCTGCTGGCCAACCCCGACGGCCGCTACCCGCATCGGATCATCGACCTGAACTACCCGACCGGCGAAGGCCTCCGGGCCGCCATCGAACGGATCTGCGCCGAGGCGACGGCGGCGGTGCGCGCGGGCGTGACGCTGCTGGTGCTGTCCGACCACGCCATCGCCCACGACCGGCTGCCGGTCCACGCCCTGCTGGCCACCGGCGCGGTGCATCACCGGCTGGTGCGCGACGGCCTGCGCTGCGACACCAACCTGTTGATCCACACCGCCACCGCCCGCGACCCGCATCATATCGCGGCGCTGATCGGCTACGGCGCCACCCTGGTGCATCCCTACCTGGCCTGCGACCTGCTGCGCGACCTGCTGCGCAGCGGCGAGATCGCCAACCGGGACTACCTCGACCCTGGTGGAAAACTACCGCAAGGGCATCAACAAGGGCCTGTACAAGATCATCTCCAAGATGGGGATCTCCACCATCAACAGCTATCGCGGCGCGCAGTTGTTCGAAATCGTCGGCCTGCGCGACGAGGTGGTGGATCTGTGCTTCAAGGACACCACCAGCCGCATTCAGGGCGCGGGCTTCGGCGAACTGGAAGCGGAACAGGCCGAACTGGCGCGGCGGGCCTGGAAACACCGGTTGCCGATCGAGCCCGGCGGCCTGCTCAAGTACATCCACGGCGGCGAATACCACGCCTACAACCCGGACGTGGTGCAAACCCTGCAACAGGCGGTGGCCAGCGGCGACTACGCCGACTATCAGACCTTCGCCCGGCTGGTGAACGAGCGGCCGATCGCCACCCTGCGCGACCTGCTGCGGCTGAAACCGGCGACCCAGTCGATCCCGACGCACGAGGTGGAACCGGTCGAAGCCATCCTGCCGCGCTTCGACTCCGCCGGCATGTCGCTGGGGGCGCTATCGCCGGAAGCGCACGAAACCCTGGCCGAGGCCATGAACCGGCTGGGCGGCCGCTCCAATTCCGGCGAGGGCGGCGAAGACCCGGCCCGCTACGGCACGGCCAAAATGTCGAAGATCAAGCAGGTCGCCTCCGGCCGCTTCGGCGTCACCCCCGCCTACCTGGTCAACGCCGAGGTGCTGCAAATCAAGGTCGCCCAGGGCGCCAAGCCCGGCGAAGGCGGCCAGTTGCCCGGCGACAAGGTCGACGCCACCATCGCCCGGCTGCGCTTCTCCCGACCCGGCGTGGCGCTGATCTCGCCGCCGCCGCACCACGACATCTACTCGATCGAGGATCTGGCGCAACTGATTTTCGACCTCAAGCAGGTCAACCCGCGGGCGCTGGTCTCGGTCAAGCTGGTGGCCGAGGCCGGGGTCGGCACCATCGCCGCCGGGGTGGCGAAAGCCTACGCCGACCTGATCACCATCGCCGGCTACGACGGCGGCACCGGCGCCTCGCCGCTGACCTCGGTCAAATACGCCGGCAGTCCGTGGGAACTGGGCCTGGCCGAGACCCACCAGACCCTGCGCCGCAACGACCTGCGCGACAAGGTGCGACTGCAGACCGACGGCGGGCTGAAGACCGGGCTGGACGTGGTCAAGGCCGCCATCCTCGGCGCCGAGAGCTTCGGCTTCGGCACCGGCCCGATGGTGGCGCTGGGCTGCAAGTATCTGCGGATTTGCCATCTCAACAACTGCGCCACCGGCGTGGCGACCCAGAACAAGGTGCTGCGCCTCAACCACTACCGGGGCACCGTCGACAAGGTGGCGAACTACTTCAAGTTCATCGCCCGGGAGGTCCGGGAGCTGATGGCTGGCCTCGGGCTGCGCCGCTTCGAGGAATTGATCGGCCGCACCGACCTGCTGGAGATCCTGCCCGGCGTCACCGACAAGCATCGCGGGCTGGATCTGACGCCGATCCTGTCCGACGCCGGCCTGGCGGCGGACCGGCCACGGTTTTGCCTTGAACCGCGCAACGCCCCGTTCGACCGGGGCGAACTGGCCGAACGGATGGTGCAAGACGCCCTGCCGGCCATTACCGCCAAGTCCGGCGGCGAGTTCAGCTATACCGTCAAAAACATCCACCGTTCCATCGGCGCGCGGCTGTCGGGCGAAATCGCCCGTCGTCACGGCGACCTGGGCATGGAGAACGCGCCGATCAAGCTGCGGCTGACCGGCACCGCCGGCCAGAGTTTCGGCGTGTGGAACGCGGGGGGGTTGCATCTCTATCTGGAAGGCGACGCCAACGACTACGTGGGCAAGGGCATGGCCGGCGGCAGGCTGGTGATCCATCCGCCCGAAAACAGCCGCTTCGACGGCCACCGCACCCCGATCATCGGCAACACCTGCCTGTACGGCGCCACCGGCGGCATGCTGTACGCCGCCGGCACCGCCGGCGAGCGCTTCGCGGTGCGCAACTCCGGGGCGCTGACGGTGGTGGAAGGGGTCGGCGATCATGGCTGCGAGTACATGACCGGCGGCGTGGTGGTGGTGCTGGGCGAGACCGGCGTCAACTTCGGCGCCGGCATGACCGGCGGTTTCGCCTTCGTGCTGGACGAGCACAACGCCTTCGTGGACCGTTACAACCACGAACTGATCGACATCCACCGTATCGCCACCGAAAACATGGAGCCGCAGCGCAATTACCTGCTGGCGCTGATCGAGGATTACGTCGCCGAAACCGGCAGCGTCTGGGGTCAGGCCATCCTCGACGACTTCCGTTACTACGCCAGCCGCACCTGGCTGGTGAAGCCGAAAGCCGCCGAGCTGGAATCGTTGCTGGATACGCTGCGCGAGGCGGCATAAAACCCGCTCGGACGCCGCCTGGACCCAAACCCGTGGCAGCGCCCGCAAGCGGGCCGCCACGGGCCAGATCTCTCATTCCCCTTTGTCGTTGGATGCACCGATGTCGAAAGCCAAGCCCCTGCTGTTTATCGATGTGCCCCGTCAGGACCCGAACAAGAAACCGGCCCGCGAGCGGGTGGTCGAGTTCAGGGAAATCTACGGGCAATTCAATCCCCAGTCCGCCGCCACCCAGGCCGGGCGCTGCCTGCATTGCGGCAACCCCTACTGCGAATGGAAGTGCCCGGTCCACAACTACATTCCCAACTGGCTGCAACTGATCGCCGAGGGCAATCTGTTCGAAGCCGCCGAAATGTCCCACCGCACCAACTCGCTGCCCGAGGTCTGCGGCCGGGTCTGCCCGCAGGACCGGCTGTGCGAAGGCGACTGCACCCTGAACGACGGCTTCGGGGCGGTCACCATCGGCGCCATCGAGAAATACATCACCGACGAGGCGCTCAAGGCCGGCTGGCGGCCCGATCTGTCCAAGGTGACGCCCACCGGCAAGCGGGTCGCCGTTGTCGGCGCCGGTCCGGCCGGGCTGGGCTGCGCCGACATCCTGGCGCGCAACGGAGTCAAACCGGTGGTGTTCGACCGCTACCCGCAAATCGGCGGACTGCTGACCTTCGGCATTCCCCCGTTCAAGCTGGAAAAGGAGGTGGTGCAAACCCGGCGCGAGATCATGGAAGGCATGGGCGTCGAGTTCCGTCTCGGGGTCGAGGTCGGCCGCGACATCGCCTTCCAGCAACTGCTGGACCAGTACGACGCCGTGTTTCTCGGCATGGGCGCCTACGCCGCCATGAAGGGCGGCTTTCCCGGCGAGAGCTTGCCGGGGGTGCACGACGCCCTGCCTTACCTGATTTCCAACGTCAACCGGTTGCTGGAGCTGGAGCGGGACCCGCACGAGTTCGTCGATATGAAAAGCCGGCGGGTGGTGGTGCTGGGCGGCGGCGACACGGCGATGGACTGCAATCGCACCGCCATCCGGCAGGGCGCGGCCAGCGTCACTTGCGCCTACCGCCGCGACGAGATCAATATGCCGGGTTCGCGCCGCGAGGTGGCCAACGCCAAGGAGGAAGGGGTGCGGTTCCTGTGGAACCGGCAACCGATCGAAATCGTCGGCGCCGAACGGGTGGAGGGCGTCAAGGTCTGCGCCACCCGACTCGGCGCGCCCGACGCCCGCGGTCGGCGCGCTCCGGAAGTCGTACCGGGTTCGGAGGAAATCATCCCGGCCGACCGGGTGATCATCGCCTTCGGCTTCCAGCCCAGTCCGGCGCCCTGGTTCGCCGATTTCGGCATCGCCGTGGACGGTCGCGGACGGGTCCGCGCCGCGCCGGACGGCACGCGCAAGTTTCAGACCGGCAACCCGAAGGTGTTTGCCGGCGGCGACATGGTGCGCGGCTCCGATCTGGTGGTGACCGCCATCTTCGAGGGCCGGGAAGCGGCGGAGGGGATTCTGGATTATCTGGAGGTTTGACCAGCGGCGCGCGGGGGTTCCGGTAAGATCCAGTGCGGCGCGGCGGCGCTGGCTCCATGCCCAGCCGCCCATCCAACCATGTCGCCCGAAAGCAGTCCCGGTCCCCCACTCGCCTCCCGGAGTTCCCGCCATGCCCGATCGATCAACTCTGTTTCCGCCCGGCTTCCTCTGGGGCGCCGCCACCTCGGCCTATCAGATCGAAGGCTCGCCGCTGGCCGACGGCGCCGGGCCGAGCATCTGGCACGAATTCGCCCACACGCCCGGCCGGACCCGCGACGGCGACACCGGCGACCTGGCCTGCGATCACTATCGCCGCTACCGGGACGACGTGGCGCTGATGGGTGGACTGGGTCTGAATGCCTACCGTTTCAGCGTGTCCTGGAGCCGGGTGCTGCCGGAGGGGCGCGGCCGGATCAACCCCCAGGGATTGGATTTCTACCAAAGACTGGTGGACGCGCTGCTGGAACAGGGCATCCAGCCGATGCTCACCCTGTACCACTGGGACTTGCCGGCGGCGCTGGACCGGCGGGGCGGCTGGCTCAATCCCGACAGCGCCGACTGGTTCGCCGACTACGCCCACGTCCTGTTCCGGGCGCTGGACGACCGGGTCCGGCTTTGGGTGACCCTGAACGAACCCTGGGTGGTGGTGGACGGCGGCTACCTGCACGGCGTGCTCGCGCCCGGCCTGCGCAACCCGTTCGCCGCCCCACATGCCGCCCATAACCTGCTGCGGGCGCACGCCGCCGCCGCGCAAGCCTACCGGGCCGCCGGCCGGCACCAGATCGGCCTGGTGGTCAACCTGGAACCGAAATATCCGGCGGCGGAAACGGCCGAGGACCTGGCCGCGACCATGCGGGCCGACGCCTACTGGAACCGCCAGTATCTCGATCCGGTGTTTCTGGGCGCCTATCCGCCGGAACTGGCCGAAATCTTCGGCGCCGCCTGGCCGGCGTTCACCGCCGCCGATCTCGACGCCCTGCGCCAGCCCCCCGACTTTCTCGGCATCAACTACTACAGCCGGCAGGTGGTGCGGCACGATCCCCAGCGACTGGCCGCTGACCGCCGCCCGGGTCCGGCAGGGGCGGCAGACGCATACCGGCCTGGACTGGGAAGTCTATCCGCAAGGTCTGACCGACATCCTGCAATGGGTCGCCGGCCGCTACGGGCCGCTGCCGCTCTACATCACCGAAAACGGCGCGGCCTTCTACGATCCGCCCCAAACCGCCGGCGCGGTGGACGATCCCCTGCGCCGGCGCTACCTGCGCGACCACTTGCGGGCGGCGCGGGCGGCGCTGGACGCCGGCGTCGACCTGCGCGGTTATTTCGCCTGGTCGCTGCTGGACAACTTCGAATGGGCGCATGGCTACAGCCAGCGCTTCGGCCTGGTCCATGTCGACTACGCCACCCAGCAGCGCACCGTCAAAGCCAGCGGCCGATTTTACGCGGAAATCGTTCGCGGCCACGGCGCGATCCTGTGCGCCAGCGAGGCCGGAGAGCCCTGACCCGCCCGCCAACCCCCACCCCGTGAGCCGCGCCACCCAACGGCTTGCAAGCCGGCCGGTCCGTGTCAAAATGTGGTAAAAACCGCATACCACGGGAACCCTCAATGGAGCACTCAACAGCCGACGACCTGCACGCGCAGGCAGACCAGCAATGGCGGGAAGTCGTCGAGCTCGGCTTGCACGACGCCGAAGATCTGGTTTACGGCATCATGCCGCTGCTGGTGCGGGCGCTGGGCCTGGACCCCAACCACCTGCCGTCCCTGGATCTGCTGAGCGACCTGCTGATGGAAATCGACGCCTGCGAGGACGCGGTCGAACTTGCCGAAAAAATGCTGACTCTGGCGCCGGACAATGCCGATGGCCGCAAAAAACTGGCGGCGCTGGCCAGCGGCGAGGAAAACCAGCACCGGCTGGTGCGCGCCTACCTGCATCAGAAGCGACTGCAACTGACTCGAAAAAACCCCATCCACCGCTGAAGCGGTCAGCTTCCGCACCGGTCCCAACCAGCCGACCGTGCAGTTGGTGGTCCGGCTTTATCATCCCGGCAACAACCGCTTCAAGCAGGGCATCTACGGCTACTTGCCCTGTGGTTACGAAATGCCGCTGGATTCGTTGGACGCGGCGGTGGAATTCATCGCCACTCAGTGCGGCAAGCTGCTGGCCTGACCGTTTCCATGCCCGCCCTGCCCTTGCGTCTTCGCTTCGCGTTACCCCAAGCGGCCGGAGAGAACGAACGGATATTTTCAATCCATGCGCAACTCGGCGACGTTCTGGAACCGGCTGACCACGTAATAGCATTCCACGTCCAGCCGCAGCAGCACGCAGCCCTCGGTGGCCACGAAATCCCGCAGCCGCGGATGCTTGTTCAAATAGAGTTGCAGCAACTCCGCCCGCTGGACCGCGTCGGCCTCGCGGACCGTGCCCTGGACGGAAATCGCCACAGCGTTGCGAAAATCGGTTTCGGCGTTGCACCGATTGTCGATCAGCAGCGAAGCCCGGGGATTGGCCAGCAGATTGGCGTACTTCTGGGTGGCCCGGTAGGTGGCGAACACGATCTGCCGCAGGTCGGCGGTCGCGGCGAACGCCATCAGGCTGGTGTAGGGCTGCTCTTGATGCTGGGTCGCCAGCACCGCCTGAATCTGCGAATCCAGCAGGGTTCGAACGGTATGGCGCAGTGGATCGGGATTACTCATCATCGGATCGGTGGAAAAAGTCGCAATATCTTCGAACGGCTCAGCCCGTTGCCAGCCGTCGCCCACCCTCGTACAGCAACAGCAGCGCGTAGACCAGCAATAATCCACCCAAACCGCGCATCAGCACAACATAGCACCGACTACGCAGCGCGTGGCGCACGCGGCCGAGCAGCAGCGCCAGCGCCACCTTCGAACCGACCAGCGGCAGGTAGAACGCGGCCACGAAGGCGATGGCCGCCAGCGGCTCCCGCCGCCACGCCACCAGCACGGTGGGCGCACCCACCGCCAGCCAGAACAGGTAGGGATTGGGGTTGAGAACATTAGCCATCACGCCACGTCGCAGCGCGCCGCCCGGCATGGTCGGCGGCAGCTCCGCGCCACGAAATCGCAGGCTTTCCAGGCTCAGCCAGGCCAGATACAGCCCACCGCCCAGATGCAGCAGCGCCAGCGGCAGACCCTGGTCGGCCAACGGCCGCAACGCCAGGAGGGCGACCAGCACGATCGGCAGGTCGGTCAGCAGCGGCGCCAGCGCCACCGCCACCCCGGCCCGGACCCCGTGGCGCAGGGTCTCGCTGGCCACTAGCGCCAGCAGCGGCCCCGGCGTCAGCCCGCCGCTCAAGCCCAACAGCAGACCGGCCGCCGCGAAACCGGGCGCCGCACTCACGAACCTGGCCACGCCAGGCGCGCCGCCGCCAGCTCCGCCCGCAGCTTCAAGTAGCTGTCCAGCCGACGCGGGACGATCTCGCCGCGCGCCAGCGCCGCCGCCAGCTCACAGCCGGGCTCGCCCTGGTGCCGGCAATCGGAAAACCGGCAGCGGCCCAGATGCGGCGCCAGTTCTGGAAAACCCCGGTCCAGCGCGCCCGGGCCGATCTCGCCCAGTTCAAAGCTGCGCACGCCCGGCGTATCGATCAGATCGCCGCCATCCGGCAAGTGGTAGAGCGTGCTGGTGGTGGTGGTGTGAGCGCCGTGGCCGGTGGCCTGGGATATCGCCTGGATGCGGATCTCGCGCTCCGGCAGCAGCGCCTTGACCAGCGACGACTTGCCGACTCCCGACTGGCCGACCAGCAAACTGACCCGCCCGCCCAGCCAGGCGCGCAACTCGTCCAGTCCCCGCGCGGCGCGGTTGCTGGCCAGCAGCAGCGGATAACCGATCCGCCGGTAAGGCTCCAACCGCTCCAGCAGCGCTGTCCGCGCCGGCGTGTCCAGCAAATCCACCTTGTTCAGCACTAGCAGTCCCCGCACGCCGATGGCGGCAATCGCCACCAGATAGCGGTCGAGCAAATATTCACTGGGTTCCGGTTCCGGCGCCAGCACCACCGCCACCTCGTCGAGGTTGGCGGCCACCGGCCGCGGCTGGCCACGATAATCGGGGCGGGTCAGCAGCGAACGGCGCTCGACCAGCGCCACCACCACTCCCTTTTCCACACTGGACGGCTGCCAGACCACTCGGTCGCCGCAGGCCAGTCGGCCCAGATTTTGCCGCACCGCGCAGCGGCGCAGGCAGCCTTCGCCATCCTCGACGATCAGAGCCTGGCCATAATTGGCGATCACCAGACCGGTCTGTTCCGGGCCGAGCCCGACCTCGTCCGGCACCGGCGCCGACGGTCCGTCGGCGCGCTCGCGGCGGTGGTCCTGCTGACGCTGGATGCGCGCCCGCTGGCGCTGGGTCAACCGCCGGTTGGTCATGACGCCCCGCCCTGGACCGGCTGGAATCGAACCCTCGCCGGAATCGGGTTAAACTGACGGCAACCGCCGTCAGTCGCGCGCGGCTGACGCTTCCCCTCCCTTCTCTCATATCCCAAAGACACCATGTCCCCCGACAACCTGATCTGGATCGACCTGGAAATGACCGGCCTGGACCCCCAGACCGACCGCATCATCGAAATCGCGACCGTCGTCACCGACAGCCAACTGAACGTGCTCGCCGAAGGGCCGGTGCTGGCCATCCACCAGAGCGACGCGACGCTGGCGGCGATGGACGACTGGAACCGGAAGCAGCACGGCGGGTCCGGCCTGGCGACCCGGGTGCGCGCCAGCGAGTTGGACGAACGCGAGGCCGAAATACGTACCTTGGCATTTCTCAGCCAGCATGTCCCCCCAGGCAAGTCGCCGATGTGCGGTAATAGCATCTGTCAGGACCGGCGCTTCCTGGCGCGCTGCATGCCGGATCTGGAAGCGTATTTTCACTACCGCAACCTGGACGTCAGCACGCTCAAGGAACTGGCCCGCCGCTGGTATCCCGAGCGGATCAAGGGTTTCAACAAGACTTCGACCCACCTGGCGCTGCAAGACATTCACGACTCCATCGAGGAACTGCGCTTCTACCGCGAGCGCTTGTTCCCGCCGGCGGCGGACAATCCGTAGCGACTGCCCCGGCCGCGCGCCATCCCGCACCGTGCCGCCATCTCTCAGCGCTCGACCGGCAAGCCGGGATCGTTGCCCCATTCCGACCAGGCGCCGGGATAGCCGCGCACCCGCGGGTAGCCCAGATAGCGCAACACCCAGTAGGTATGCGCCGAGCGGTGGTGGGTCTGACAGTAGACGATCACCTCCTTGTCGGGCGTGACGCCGCGCGTTGCCAGCAATTCCCGTAGCACCGGGTCGGGTTGCAGGCGCAACTGCCGCTGTGGGTCCATGGCGTCGGTCCAGTTCAGGTTAACCGCGCCGGGAATGTGGCCGGCGCGGGCGGCGCGCTGGTCCAGGCCGGCGAATTCGGCCGGGGTGCGGGTATCGAGCAGCACTACATCGGCGCACCCAAGCTGCTCCAGGATGTAAGCCTTGTCGGCCACCGCCGCCGGATTGGCGAAACGGGCCGGATAGACGCTGCGCGACGGGTGACGCAATTGGGCCTCCAACGGTCCGCCGGCGGCGTCCCAGGCGTGGGTGCCGCCATTGAGCAGGGAAACCGGCTCGTGACCGAGTACCGCCAGCGTCCACAGCAATCGCCCGGCGCGACCGTTGCCTTCCTCGTCGTAGGCGACCACATGCCGCTCCGGGGTCAGGCCGAGCCGCGAGCACACTTCGCCGAGCCGCGCTTCGTCCGGCAGCAGGCCCATCGCCGGCGGTTCGACCCGGACCAGATCGGCGTAATCGAGATGGACCGCGCCGGGAATATGGCCGGCGGCGTAGCGGGCGGGATTGGACAGATCCACGATGAGGACCCTGGGGTCGGCCAGGCACGATTGAAGCTGCTCCGGTTCGATCAGCAGCGGCAGATTCGGGGCGGCGGTCATGCGGGCTCCTGAAAAGGTTTGATGCTATGGTATACCGGTTTCGGTATGCGCGAACGGCGCAAGGTGACCTGCGAATGGCAAACGTCCAACATCATCACAAGTTGCCGCCCCACGCGCAACGGTATCTGATGACCGGCGTTCTGACGGTGATCCCGATCTGGATCACCTGGCTGGTGTTCGACTTCGTGCTGCGCCAGTTGACGCGGATCGGACTGCCTTGGGCGCGGGCGATCTCCAAGGCCATCCATAACGATTTGCCGATCCTGTCGGATCTGCTGCTGCAATCGTGGTTTCAGAACCTGCTGGCGGCGCTGCTTACCCTGACCGGTTTGTACCTGCTGGGCTGGGTGGCCACCCAGGTGGTGGGGCGGCGGCTGATCTCCGCCTTCGAAAACCTGATGGGCCGGGTACCGGTGGTGCAAAACATCTACGGCTCGACCCGGAAACTGGTGCAGTCGCTGCAGCAGGAGCCAAGCCAGTTCCAGCGAGTGGTGCTGATCGAGTTTCCGACACCGGGGATGAAAACCATCGGCTTCGTGACTCATATCCTCCGGGATGAGGCCACGGACGAGGAACTGGCGGCGGTCTATGTGCCGACCGCGCCGAATCCGACTTCCGGCTATCTGGAAATCCTGCCGTTGCATCGCATCACGGCAATCGACTGGTCGGTGGACGAAGCGATGACCTTCATCATCTCCGGCGGTGTGGTATCGCCCGAACGCATCCGCTACGGCCAGAGCGGCGGACGGCTGGGCGAGGCGGGCGATCAATCAGGGACATAGTCGCCGCCATCCCGCCGGCGTGGACGCATGCCCGGCCGCACGCTCAATCCTGCCCGGTCTCCGGCATAAACTCCTGCAACAGATCGTTCAGAAAACGCAGCCCCAGTTCGGTTGCTTGCAGGCAATCCTGCTCGTTCTCCATCAAACCCCGCATCCGCGCCCGGCTCCAGCCCGGCTCCAGCGCCGCCAGCGGCAAACCGGTACGCTCGCCGAATAGCCCCGCCGGCGTGCCTTCGACCAGGCGCAAGGCGTTCATCAGAAACTCCAGTGGCAGCTCGACCTCGCGCACCGGCGCGTCGCCGCCGACACCGGCCGGCGTTCCGGCCCGCGCCAGATAATCGCGCGGGTGTTTGGCCTTCCAGATCCGATGGATCGTTCCGCTGGCGGGATCAGTCAGCTTGCCGTGCCCACCGGCGCCGATGCCGAGATAGTCGCCGAATTCCCAGTAGTTCAGATTGTGCCGGCAGCGCCGACCGGCGCGGGCGTAAGCCGACACTTCGTAGCGCGAGTAGCCGTGCCGGGCCAGTTCCTCCTGGGCGCGGTCCTGGATGGCACCGGTGACATCGTCGTCCGGCAGCGCCGGCGGCGACCGGTGGAACAGGGTGTTGGGTTCGAGGGTGAGCTGGTAATGGGAAAGATGCGCCGGTTGCAGCGCCAGCGCGTCGGCGATATCGGCCAGCGCCTGCTCGACCGTCTGACCCGGCAAGCCAAACATCAGATCCAGATTGAAATTGTCCAGCCCGGCGGCATGAGCGGCCTCGGCGGCGGCGACCGCCGCGCGGCGGTCGTGAATTCGCCCCAAGTCTTGCAGGCGCCCGTCGTCGAAGCTCTGCACTCCGATCGACAGGCGGTTGATGCCGACCGCGCGGAATTCGGCGAATTTGCCCCGCTCGACCGTGCCGGGATTGGCCTCCAGGGTGATTTCCAGATCCGGACGCAGTGGCAGGCGGGCGCGCAGCCCCGATAGCAACCGATCCAGCGCCTCGGCCGAAAACAGGCTCGGAGTGCCGCCGCCGAAAAACACGCTGTCGATGCGCCGCCCCCAGACCCGGGGCAAATCCTGTTCCAGATCGGCCAGCAGCGCGTCCACATAAGCCTGTTCCGGCAACGGCCCGCGCGCTTCGTGGGAGTTGAAATCGCAATACGGACACTTGCGCGCGCACCAGGGGATATGGACGTACAACGCCAGCGGGACCGGCACGGTGAAAACAGGCATCGCGCCGCGCTCAGTCCGTCGTCGGCGACAGTGGGTTCAGCTTCAGCGCTTGCGCCAACTGGGCCAGCGCTTGGCCACGATGACTGAGCCGGTTCTTGACCGCCGGATCGAGTTCGGCGGCCGTCTGGGCTTCGCTGGGAACGAGGAACACCGGATCGTAGCCGAAGCCACCGGCGCCATACGGCTCGAAGGTGATCAGCCCCTCCCAACTTGCCTGACAGATCAACGGCATCGGGTCGGCGGCATGACGCAACAAGGCTAAAACGCAATGAAATCGGGCGCCACGCCATTCAGCGGAGGTTTCGCCCAATTCCGCCAGCAGTTTGGCGATGTTGGCGCGGTCGTCGGCGCCGGGACCGGCATAGCGGGCCGAATAAATCCCCGGCGCACCCGCCAAGGCGTCCACCACCAGGCCGGAATCGTCGGCCAGCGCCGGTAGCCCGGTATGCCGGGCGGCGTTACGGGCCTTGAGCAGCGCGTTCTCGACGAAGCTCAGCCCGGTTTCCTCGACTTCCGGCACGGCGAAGGCCGACTGCGGCGCGATTTCCACCGCCAACCCGGCCAAGACAGCGCTAAATTCGCGGACCTTGCCCGGATTGCCGGTCGCCAGCACGATCTTGCGCATCGTCATCCCCTGCCCGCGCTCAGGCCGGCAACCCCAGCACTTCCCGCTGCTTGTGCAGCAGGCTCTCGATTCCGCCGCGCGCCAGCTCCAGCATCGCCTGCAATTCCTCGATGCGGAAGGCGTGCCCCTCGGCGGTGCCCTGAAGTTCGATGAAGGCCCCGGCGTCGTTCATCACCACGTTCATGTCGGTTTCCGCCTCGGAATCCTCGGCGTAGTCCAGATCCAGCACCGGCATACCCTGAAAAATACCCACCGATACCGACGCCACCTGCCCATGCAGCGGGTTTCTCTTGAGCGACTTCCTGCCGATCAAATGGCGCACCGCATCGGCCAGCGCCACGAAACCGCCGGTGATGGCGGCGGTGCGAGTGCCGCCGTCGGCCTGGATCACGTCGCAGTCCAGGGTAATGGTGCGCTCGCCCAGCGCCTCCAGATCCAGCACCGCGCGCAGTGCCCGGCCGATCAGCCGCTGGATTTCCATGGTCCGCCCGTCCTGCCGGCCGCGGCTGGCCTCGCGGCTGGAACGAGTATGGGTGGCGCGCGGCAACATGCCGTATTCGGCCGTCACCCAGCCCCGCCCCTTGCCTTTGAGAAAGGGTGGCACCCGCTCCTCGACGCTGGCGGTACAGATCACCCGGGTGTCACCGAACTCCACCAGCACCGAACCTTCGGCATGCTTGGTGAATTGGCGGGTTATACGGATCGGGCGCAGTTCGTCGGCGGCGCGATTGCTGGGGCGCATGGCGGGTTTCCTGTGATGAACACGTAAGAACTTGAAGGGGCGGCACTATAGCAGAACCGGAGCAAAACCGGCCGACGGCGCGGGTTCGCCGTCACGCTTCAAACCGGCGCCGCCAGGAAAATTCGGAGCGATGGCGCGCTAAGCCCGCCGGTCCGACCTAAGATGAAAGCACCACCAAAGAAAGATATGAGGATAACCCATGTTACGCAGCATGACCGCCTTTGCGCGTCAGGAGCAGTCCAGCACCTGGGGTACGATCACCTGGGAATTACGCTCGGTCAACCACCGTTATCTGGAAACCACCGTCCGCCTGCCGGAAACCCTGCGCGGACTGGAAGTGCCGGTGCGCGAGCGCATCGCCAGCGTGTTAAGTCGCGGCAAGGTGGAATGCACCCTCAAGCTGCAAGCCGCCGGCGCGACGCTGGCCGCGCTCACGCTGAACCGACCCCTGGTCGAACGCCTGCTGGACGTCGCGGCGGAGGTGGAACACCTGATGGGGCCGGGCACCGGCCTGCGCCTGGCGGACGTGCTGCGCTGGCCGGGCGCGGTCAACGAGGCCGAGCCGGACCTGGACGAAGTCCGACTTGCCATTCTCGACTGCCTGGACGTGGCGTTACGGGATCTGGTCGTCACCCGGGAACGGGAAGGCCAGCGCACCGCCGACCTGCTGCGGCAGCGCTGCGACGCCATGCGGGTCCAGGTCAAGCAGGTACGCGCCCGCCGGCCCGAGGTGCTGGCTCGTTGGCGCGACAAACTGCTGAACCGGCTGGCCGATATCCCGGTCGACGCCGACACCGGCCGCCTGGAACAGGAACTGGCGCTGATCGCCCAGCGTCTGGACGTGGACGAAGAACTCGACCGGCTGGACACCCATCTCGATGAGATTCAGGCCGTGTTCGAGCGCGAGGAGGCGGTCGGCCGGCGGCTGGATTTCCTGATGCAGGAACTCAACCGGGAAGCCAATACCCTGTCCTCGAAATCCGCCGACGCCGACACCACTCGCGCCGCGGTCGAACTGAAGGTGCTGATCGAACAGATGCGGGAACAGGTGCAGAACATCGAGTAGGATTTCGCGCCGTTTCAGGCTGTCCCGCGCTTCACTCCAAGACTGACCATGCCGATCCAGAACGCTTGGGAGCCGGGGGGCTGCCGCCGAGGCGGGCGGCCCAGCCGAGCATGGCGGGATCTCGGGCCGAATTCCGGGAACGCTTGGCGCGGTTGGAGCCGGGACCGGGAAACCGGCTGAAAGATCGGACGAACCTGTTGTCCGACGGCCAGCGCCAAGCGGTCAGCCTGCTGATGGTTACCCCGCGCCCTGCAAAAATCCTGCTGCTGGACCAACACATCGCCCGCTCGACCCCAAAACGGCGGCGTTCGGCGAGCGGGCGGAACCGGCGGTTACAGCGAGCGAGCGCTGGCTTTGCGAAACTGGCCGCGCAGTTCCTCGAAGGTCCGCGCCACCGGGAATTGCGGGAACTCGTCGATGACGTTTTGCGGCGGCCGAAACAGGATACCGGCCTCGGCCTCCGCCAGCATCGCGGTGTCGTTGTAGGAATCGCCGGCGGCAATCACCCGGAAGTTGAGCGCGTGGAAAGCCCGCACCGCCTGCCGCTTGCCGTCGGCCTGCCGCAACACATAGTTGACGACCCGGTCATCGACCACCTCCAACCGGTGGCAGAACAAGGTCGGCCAACCCAGTTGCCGCATCAACGGCATGGCAAACTCGTAAAAGGTATCCGACAGAATCACCACCTGAAACCGCTCGCGCAGCCAGTCCAGGAATTCGCGCGCCCCCTCCAGCGGTCCCATGTTGGCGATCACCCGCTGGATATCGGACAACTTCAAACCGTTCTCATCCAGCAGTCCCAGCCGCCGCCGCATCAACTGATCGTAGTCGGGAATGTCGCGGGTGGTCAGTCGCAACGCCTCGATACCGGTGCGCTCGGCGACGTTGATCCAGATTTCCGGAACCAGGACCCCTTCCAGGTCCAGGCAAGCGAGTTCCATGAGAGCCCCCTGTGGCTCCGCCGCGGGCACGGCGGGCGTTGTCGTTAGCAAAATCGTCACAATCGGCGTAACGCTACCCGGTTTGCCGTCATGACCGCAATAGTTGCCGCGCCGCGTCGCCCTCCGCGCCCTCACGCCTGGCGCGGCGCCTCATCCTCGGCGATCAGTTCGGCCAACTGCTCGGTGTTGAGCCGCAACCGCAGCGCCAGCACGTTGATCAGATCAATCGCCGCCTTGGGATTCTGTTCCAGGAACGGCATGAAATCCTGGCGGTGGATCATCAGCAGGTCGCAAGGCGTCAAAGTGATCGCGGTCGCCGAGCGGCCCCGGCCATCGAGCATCGCGATCTCGCCGACGATCTCGCCCGGCCCTACCGCGCCCAGCACGATTTCCCGCCCTTCCCGGTTGGTCACGCTGACTTTCAACCGCCCCTTCAGGACCACGCACATCTCCGCGCCCGCATCGGTTCTTTCGAACACCACATGCTGGGCAGGCAACGTCATCACCCGCGACAAGGCGACGATCTTCTCCAAATGACTGGGGGACAGGTTGCGAAACAGAAAGCTCTTCTTGAGCGCCTGGTGCTTGTGCGGCGTCGGCGCCGGTCCTTCCCGGGTCACCCCCAAGGCCAGCACGCCGTGCAATTGACTGGCGATCAACGGTCGTTTGATGCAAACATGTTCCGGTCCAAACCGCGAGTTGGCCGAAGCGAAAATGACATCGGTGTCGGCGGTATCGACCCGCCGATATTCGTTCCAGGCCGCGATGGCCACCGGATCGTCGGCGTTGACGAGCAGAATATCGGCCAATTCATGACCACTGCTCGCCATGAGATAGGTGCACTCGTTGTTGCTGGCCACCGACAGGATATTGCGAATCATCCGGCAATCTTTTTCCATGAATCCGATCACCTTCACGGTCATCGTGTTCGCTGCCATGGCTTCACCCCCTAACCATATGCTGTTGCACGCTGTCGCTTGACGCGCCACCCGCTTCCGCCCGGCCGGCGGTGGCCAGCTCCGGCATCCCCGGCTCCAGCGCGGGCCAGGGCGCGGGACTATAATTAATTTCATATCATCGGACAAAGTGTCTCTTATAAATAGCATAACTCCCGACACCGCCGGTTGTTTCACCAGCGCGCCGGCCGGTTGCCGCCACAACGACACCTGGGGTCACGACCGCCGTGGCGTCTGGGTGGATCGCGGCCATGGCGCCGCACTCACGCGCGACTGACCTCCGCTCCCCACGACCCTACTTGGCGATCCTTCTCATGAAAAGACTGCTCATGCTCAGCCTCTGTCTGTGTCTCCTCCCGCTGGCCGACCCGGCGCGGACGCAGGAATCCCCACCGCCGCCCGCCGCCGCCACCGCCGCCGCCGCCGAACTAAGCCTGATGACTGGGCGCGAGGCCGGCACTTACTACCAGATAGGCCGGGACCTGAAAAAACTGGCCGGTCGCCACCGGATCGATCTCGACGTGATTCCCTCGGCTGGCTCGCTGGAAAATATCTTCAAGGTTTATGAATACCCCTTGATCCAGCTCGGCCTCAGCCAGTTTGACACGCTGAGCCTGATAGCGATGCAGGCCGCCGTCGGCGACGACGCGGATGCCGAGGAATTGCGGAATGTCGTCAACTCCATGCAACTGGTGCTGCCCTTGTACCAGGAAGAAATCCATGTGCTGGCCAAGTCGCCCGAGATCAAGCAATTCGCCGACCTGAACGGCAAGAAGGTGGCGATGGGCGATGTGGTCAGCGGCACCTATGGCACCGCCTCGATCCTGCTGGAGCTATTTCAGATCAAACCGGCCGCGCAACTGGAGCTGGATGCGGTCGCCGCCCTTGACGCCCTGCGCCAGGGGCAGGCGGACGCGATGATCTACGTGGTCGGCGCGCCGGCCCGGCTGTTCGCCCGCCCGTTCGAAACTGGCGAGCAACCGCATCTGGTCTCCGTGGCGATTCCGAAAAACACGGCCAAAGACGATGTCTTTCAGTCTTTCTACCAGGCGGCCACGATCCCGGCCGGCACCTACGACTGGCAAGATCAGGACGTCGCCACCCTGACGGTCGGAACCGTGCTGTTCACCAGCGACAAGGAACCGGACGAAGACCGCTGCCGGACCATCGGCCGTTTCGCCAGAATGGTGTACGACAACCTGGACTGGCTGCGTGGTAACGGCCACCCCAAATGGAAAAGCGTGACCATCGACCGCGAAGCGCTGCTGAAAGCGCCGCACCTGTCACCCTGCGTCGCGCAGGCGTTTAAATAGGGTTCACAAAAAACCGGCGCCTTGGCGCCGGTTTCATGCCCCATTTCGGGACGGAGACGGCATCAGGCCGGAATCGCAAACGGCCCGTCTCCCGTCTCACTTGAACCGCGGCAGGCCACCGATATAACCGACATCGGCCTTTTTCAGCTCGATCATGGGAGTGAGCCGCTCCTTGAGCGCCGGGTCGATCGAACCCGGGAAATCGCCCGCATGCTGGTAGTTGCTCATGATGTAGGCGAACCCGTTCAGATTATCGACCGCCTGCAAGCCGGTGGATTCGGCGCCCGCCGGGATGGACAGGATCCGCGCCAGCTTGCCGGTATCCACATGATAGGCCCACAGGAAATTGTTGATGTGAGCGCCGCTGTCCTCGCCGATGAACAAGACGCGCATCTTTTCGGAGAACTTGAGGTTGTCCGGACTGGCAATTTTATCCACCGCGCAGGTGTTGCCCACGGTGTCCTTGGCGATGTCATCGCCCACCACCAGCGCCTTCATGTCGGTCGCTACATAGTCGCTGTCGATCGATCCCCCCGCGGCATCCTTCCGGCCACCGCCGAAGTTGAGTTCGTAGACCGCGCCGCAGCCGTTTTTCGGCAAACGGATGTCATCCCGCACCGTGGCATCGGCGCTCGGTTCCATGCCCGAACGCATCCGGGTCATCGCCGCATACACTTTCTTGTCCTTGGCGTTGACCGTCACCCCTTCGAATTTCTCAAACTCGGTGGTGGCGCCAACATAAGCGGCGTAACGGCGCGTTTCCAGGAAAGCCGCCGCCTTTTCCATGCCAGGCTTGACGCGCAACCATTCCACCGTCGCTTTCTCATGACCGGCCTTGATCTTGACGAAGCCCGCCGTGTCCTGATCGGTGGCGTCAAAGATGTCGCTGAACCGGATGTTGTCCTGATTGACCATCTTGTCCAGTTCGGCATCGGTGGCGCTGCCCAGCTTGTGCCAAGTCAGGGTAGCGCCGCCGCCGTTGGCGTCGCTGGTCTGGTTCCACTTGGCGGCGTACAGGGTGCCCATCGATAGATCGCCCGCCTTGTCGGCCACAAACATGGTCAACACCGTATAGGTGCCGTCATCGCCCTGGTAGGTGGTGCGCTGGTCCGGCATCACCTGAACCAATTCGCGCGAAACCCGGCCCAGAACGCGGTGCTTGACAACACTGGTGGCGCCGTCGGCCTCAACGGTGACTTCCGGGGTCAAGCCATAGTTGTAGGGCTTGGCGGTGATCGTGTCACCAAAGTAGGCGTTCATCGAAAACAGCTCCGCCAGGTAGCTGTCCGCGCCGAATTTCTCGGCGCAGGTGTTGGTTTCCAGGCATCGAGCATCCGGTTCGTACTCCTCGCTGCCCAGATGGGTGTTCCAAGGCGACAGTGAACCCGCGCAAGGTATCCACAGACCCCGAACTCCCGACATATCGATGTTTTTCAAGGCCACCATGCTGAGATCGCCGGTGTTTTTGTCCTGGTCGATAGTGGACAGTTTCATCGCCATCGGCGCCTTGCCATACATGTTGAGCGGCGGCGCCGAACTGTCGACCGACACATACTCAAAGTGGGTCACCAGGTAGAGGGGATTGCCCCCGAGCCCGGTAGCCGGCGAGCCATCGACCTTGAGCAGGGAGTTGGAATCCGGCGTGTTGGCGATAAAAGGGTTACCATTGATATCGGGCAGTACGTTGCCGTTCACGTCGTAGACTTGGCCACCGGTCACTCCGGTGATGGTATCCAGACTACTGTAGAGCGGTTTGAAGTTTAGCGCCGAGGTTTGCTGCGTCCCATCGCTATAAGTCACCGTAACCTGGGAGGTGGTGTAAGCCTTGGCGCGTTCCTCATCGGTGGCAGGCGCCATCATGCTGCTAAATTCCAAGGATTTTATAGAAACGGGCGCAGTAATATCGTTACTATCGTCGCCATTGCAGGCAGTCAAACCCAACGCGGACAGCACCGCCACCGTGAGCAGTTTCATTTTCATCGCGCCTCTCCATATTGATCAAATCTGGGATAATGATCCGCCGAGATTGCCTGCATATGACAAAAACGCGACGCCTTGATGACCCGAAAGCACGACGACGCCAAACCCATGTATCCACCCGCAGCCGACGGTGATGGGAGCGACCTCCGCCAGCGAACATCGATGTAACCTGCATTTCACAAAAAACCAGCGGCTCCTTGTGACTCTTTCCAAGGTTCCCCGCATGGTCTAAAGTTGACCTGTCAAGCGATCGGCAACATTGACTCGCTGGAGGAACTAAATCAAGTCATGGCCAGCATTCCCAACGATGTCGTCACCCAGTCCAGCGGCCAACTGATCGGGCTAGCCAGACAGCTCGTCATGCACCATCTTCTCGACGAGGCTGACGCGCTGAAGGCTTTCGAGCAGGCGCGCAAGCAAAATATCCCTTTCGTCGCCTACCTGATCGAAAATAAGCTGGCGCGCGACAAGGATATCGCCCGCGTCGCCGCACGCAGCTTCAACCTGCCGCTGTTCGACATCGAGACGCTGGAGCTCGACAAAACCGTCGTGCGCCTGGTCGAGGAAAAGCTGCTTCGCCAACACCACGCCCTGCCATTGCACAAACGGGGCCGGCGGCTGTTCGTGGGCTTAAGCGATCCCACCAACCCGCGGGTGCTGGAAGACATCAAATTCCAGACCCGGTTGGACATCGAACCAGTGGTCGTGAGTGGGCTACAACTGGCCAAGGTGCTCGATGCCGCCGTCGAGTCGTCGGCGTCAGTCATGGTCGATCAAGAAATCGGCGACCTCGACTTCAGTAGCGAGAGCAATTCCGCCAGGGTTGAAACACTGACTCAAGCCGACGCCGACGATGCGCCGGTGGTACGATTTGTCAACCAGGTCATCCTCCAGGCCGTCAATCGCGGCGCTTCCGACATCCACTTCGAACCTTACGAAAAAACTTACCGGGTGCGCCTGCGCCAGGATGGCATGCTGGACGAGCTCTACAAACCTCCGGTCTCGATGGCGCCGCGGTTGGCCGCGCGCCTGAAGATCATGGCTCAACTCGACATCGCCGAACGCCGGGTGCCGCAGGACGGGCGGCTCAAGCTGTACCTGACCAAACAGCGAGCCATCGACTTTCGCGTCAACACCATGCCCACCCTTTGGGGCGAAAAGGTGGTGCTGCGCCTGCTCGACCCCACCAGCGCCCAGATCGGCATCGAAGCCCTCGGTTATGAGGATCACCAGAAGGAACTGTTTCTCAAGGCGATTCAAAGACCGCAAGGCATGGTGCTGGTGACCGGACCCACCGGCAGCGGCAAGACCGTATCGCTGTACACGGGGCTCAACATCCTGAATACGGCGACGGTCAACATTTCCACCGCCGAGGACCCGGTGGAAATCAACCTGCCCGGCGTCAATCAAGTCAACGTCAATCCCAAGGTCGGCATGACCTTCGCCAATGCCCTGCGCGCCTTCCTGCGCCAGGACCCGGACATCATCATGGTCGGCGAGATCCGCGACCTGGAAACCGCCGAGATTGCCATCAAGGCCGCCCAGACCGGCCACATGGTGTTGTCCACCGTGCACACCAACAGCGCGCCACAGACCCTCAACCGTCTGGTGAACATGGGGGTGGCGCCCTATAACATCGCATCCAGCGTGACGCTGATCATCGCCCAGCGGCTGGCGCGCCGACTGTGCGTCCATTGCAAGGAAGAAGTGCGCATTCCGCCGGAGGAACTGATCAACCAGGGTTTTCTTGAGAGCGAACTGAAGGATCTGATCGTCTTTAAAGCCGTCGGCTGCGGCCAATGCAACCACGGCTACAAGGGCCGGGTCGGGGTCTACGAAGTGATGCCGGTTTCCGAGCAAATCGGCCGGATCATCATGGAAAGCGGCAACGTGCTGAAAATCGCCGAGCAGGCACGCCTGGAAGGTGTCAACGACTTGCGCCGGTCGGGTCTGAACAAGATCCGCGCCGGCGTCACCACCCTCGAAGAAATCAACCGAGTGACAACGGATTAACCGCCGTGGCCAAACAATCGACGCTGGCGAAAGCCAAGAAAAAAGACGAAGAGCTGACTTTCAAATGGGAAGGCACCGACAAACGCGGCGTCCGAGTCAAGGGCGAGCTGCGGGGTGTCCACCAGAACCTGATCAAGGCCGAACTGCGCCGGCAGGGCATCATCCCGCTGAGCGTCAAGAAAAAGGCCAAGCCGCTGTTCACCGTCGGCGACAATATCGTTCCCAAGGACATCATGCTGTTCACCCGCCAACTGTGCACCATGCTGAGCTCCGGCATCGCCGTGGTACAGGCCCTGGACATGGTCGGACACAGTAACCGCAAGACCAAGGTCAAGGAACTCGTTCTCGACGTCAAGGCCGAGGTGGAAAGCGGCACCGCGCTTTCCAAGGCGTTCGCCAAGCATCATCTGTACTTCAACGACCTGTACTGCAGCCTGGTGCATGCCGGCGAGGAAGCCGGCGTACTCGAGGTGCTGCTCGACAAGATCGCGACCTATCTGGAAAAGTCCGAGGCGCTGAAGGCCAAGGTCAAAAAAGCGCTCACCTACCCAGCGATCGTCTTGGTGTTCGCCTTTGTCGTCACCGCCATTCTGCTGATCTTCGTCATTCCGACCTTCGAAGATCTGTTCAAGGGTTTCGGCGCGGAACTGCCAGCCCTGACTAAATTTGTCATCGAATTGTCGGCGGTTTTCCAAGAATACTGGTATCTCATTCTGGGCACGCCGGTTGTAGTCGTGGTCGGGTTTCTGGAAGCGCGCAAGCGCTCGCGCACCTTTTACCAATGGCTGGACCGCATGGTCCTGCAAATGCCGCTGATCGGCGACCTGGTCGCCACTTCGGCCAACGCCCGCTTCGCCCGTACCCTGTCCACCCTGTTCAGCGGCGGCGTGCCGCTGGTGGACGCCATGCTCAGCGTGGCCGGGGCCACTGGCAACTACGTCTACGAAAAAGCAGTGCTGGACATGCGCGACTCGGTCTCCATCGGCCAGCAACTGAACTTCGCCATGCGCCAGAGCAGCCTGTTTCCCGACATGGTGGTCCAGATGGTGGCCATCGGCGAGGAAGCCGGTTCGCTGGGTGACATGCTGGCCAAGGTCGCCGATTTCTACGAGGCGGAAGTGGATCAGAAGGTCGATACCCTGACCACCATGATCGAACCGCTGCTGATGGCTTTCCTGGCCGG
The DNA here is from genome assembly GCA_963695105.1 of uncultured Gammaproteobacteria bacterium. Taxonomy (GTDB): domain Bacteria; phylum Pseudomonadota; class Gammaproteobacteria; order Competibacterales; family Competibacteraceae; genus Competibacter. The sequence continues at coordinate 172,039 of CAVOGC010000055.1, forward strand.
CGTGGTTGGCACACTGGTCATCGCCATGTACCTGCCGATCTTCAAACTGGCCTCGGCGGTCTGACGGCGGCCCGCGATGACCCTGCTGGAGCTACTGGCCGGTTCGCCCGTGCTGTTTGTCATCCTGACCGTGCTGTTCGGTCTGATGGTCGGCAGCTTTCTCAATGTGGTCATTTACCGCCTGCCGCTCATGATGCAGCGGGAGTGGCGGGCGCAATGCGCGGAACTGCTCGGCCAGCCGACCCCGGACGACACACCCCGGCTGAGCCTGTGGGGACCGCGCTCGCAGTGTCCGCACTGCCATCACCTGATCGGCGCCGCGGAAAACATCCCGCTGTTGAGCTACATCCGCCAGCGCGGCCGCTGCGCCCATTGCGGCGCCGCGATCGGCGTCCAGTACCCACTGGTGGAGGCGGCGAGCGGCCTGCTGGCCGGGGTCGTGGCCTGGAAGCTCGGCTTCGGCTGGCCGGCGGCGGCGGCGCTGCTATTCACCTGGACCCTGCTGGCAGCCAGCGTCATCGATCTCCACCACCAGTTGTTGCCCGACGACCTGACCCTGCCGCTGCTGTGGCTGGGACTGCTGGCGGCGTTGTTCGGACTGGGCGTCGATCTGCGCAGCGCCGTGATCGGCGCCATGGCCGGCTACCTGTCGCTCTGGCTGGTCTACCAGGGTTTCCGACTGCTGACCGGCAAGGAAGGCATGGGCCATGGCGATTTCAAGCTCCTGGCGGCGCTCGGCGCCTGGACCGGCTGGCAGTACCTGGTCACTATCGTGCTGCTGTCTTCGCTGGTGGGCGCGATCTGCGGGCTGGCGCTGATAGTGCTGCGCGGCCGCGAGCGCGGCTCGCCGCTGCCCTTCGGCCCCTTTCTGGCCGCCGCGGGCTGGATCGCGCTGCTGTGGGGCGAAACGATCAATCGTGCCTATCTCAACTGGCTGGGATTCTGACCCGTGCTGGTCATTGGGTTGACGGGCGGCATCGGCAGCGGCAAGACGGCGGTCAGCCACCGCTTTGCGCGGTGCGGCGTACCGGTCATCGATACCGACCTCATCGCCCGCGAACTGGTCGAGCCCGGCCAACCCGCCCTGGCCGACATCGTGGCCGCGTTCGGACCGAACTGCCTGGATAGCGATGGCCGATTGCACCGTGCCCACCTGCGCGAGTGGGTTTTCACCGATCCCGTCGGACGCCGGCGGCTTGAAGCAATCCTGCATCCCCGCATCCGCGCCATGGCGCGGGAACGCATCGCCGCCTTGACCGCCATTCCCTATTGTCTGGTGGTCATTCCGCTGCTGGCGGAGACCGGCATGACCGATCTGGTGGATCGCGTGCTGGTGGTGGATGCGCCCGAAGCCGAGCAAGTCCGCCGGGTCATGGCGCGCGACCGGATCGACATTACCCAGGCGCGAGCTATTCTGGCCGCCCAGACCCAGCGCGATGTACGGCTCGCACTGGCGGACGATATTCTGGAAAATGACGGCGACCTTGCGGAACTGGACCGCCGGATCGCCGCCCTGCACCGACACTATTCGACGCTGGCCGCCCACCGGACTTGAGGCCGGCGAACCCTGGGTTAAGGCCGACGGTATCCGTGTTTTCGCGTCTGGCCCGCTACATCCATCGCCGCGCCCGCGAGGTCACCCTTGTACCAAGCCGCCTGCTACGAACAACCCCTGAACGAGCGTGTCCGCTCGCTGCTGCGCCTGGAATTCCTGTTTCAGCAGGTGAATCACGCTATCGCCGGGCATTCAAGCTGGGACAGCCGCATCGCATTGCAGGGTTTGTTCGACCTTCTGGCGCTGACCGGACGGAACGAATTCAAAAGAGATTTACTCAAGGAACTGGAACGGCATGGCGCCACCCTGAATCGCCTGCGCCAAGTTCCCGGCGTACACGCCGCCACCCTGGACAGCGTGCTGGCGGAAATCGGTTCGATCATCGGGCAGGTGCATGGTCTGGACAGCCTGGCGCTGGAGGCGGTGCGGCAAACCGACTTCCTTAGCGCTATCCATAATCGGAGCCAGATTCCCGGCGGCACCTGCCGGTTCGATCTTCCGGCGTTCTATCACTGGCTGCGGCAGGATGTCGCGATCCGCGCCGGCCATCTGCGGGAATGGCTGACTCCACTACTTCCTTTGCAGCAGGCCACCACGCTGCTGCTTCGGCTGATTCGCGAGAGCGCCACACCCCAGCCGGAAATCGCCGTGCAGGGTTTTTTCCAGCGCGGCCTCGACAGCGGCGCGCCCTATCAGCTCGTCCGGGTCCTGCTGCCGCCCGGCAATCCCTTTTTTCCGGAAATCAGCGGCGGCCGGCACCGCTTTGCAATCCACTTTCTCGAACAGCCGGACCCCAACCGCCGCGCCGTCCAAAGCTCGGCCGATATCGCCTTCGATCTGGTCTGCTGCGCCATTTGAACTTGGCCTCCGACGCGGCAACCGCAACGCTCATGCGGCTCGGCCGGGTTTTCCGGCCTCGCCGCGCAAGGCGGCAATAATCGGCTCGTCGGCGGCGGGAAACACGAATTGCCCCATATCGCCCGGCGATATCCAAACCAGCGACTGCCCTTCCCGGCCGTGCGGTTCGCCCTGGAAGTCGGTCACCCGCCAGACATCCAGCAGCACGCGCCGATCGGGGTAGGCATGACCGGTCTGGAGCAGCGGCTCGGCGGCTCGCACCGTGATGCCCAGTTCTTCATGCAGCTCGCGGCCGAGTGCGCCGAGGACCGATTCGTCGTGCTCCACCTTGCCGCCGGGAAACTCCCACAACCCACCCTGATGGACATGGTCGGGCCGGCGGGTGATCAACACCGCTCCATCGGCGCCGACGACAACCCCCACCGCCACATGCACGAAGGTTCGCTCTCCGGTGGCATTCACGTCCGATACTCGGCATTGATGCGCACGTAGTCGAAGGACAGGTCGGTGGTCCAGATCCGCGCCGCCGCCTCTCCTCGCCCGAGCCCGACCCGGATGGCGATCTCGGGCCGCGCCATGACGCGCTGACCCTGTTCCTCGGTGTAATCCGGGGCGCGACCGCCGTCGCGGACGATGCAAATCTCATCGAGGTAAATCGTCACCCGCTCCAGGTCGAGAGCATCCAGCCCGGACCGCCCCACCGCCGCCAGAATCCGGCCCCAGTTGGGGTCGGAGGCGAAGAAGGCGGTTTTGACCAGCGGCGAATGGGCGATGGTGTAGGCCACCTGCCGGCATTCGGCGGCGTCCCGGCCACCCTCGACCCGCACGGTGATGAATTTGGTGGCGCCCTCGCCATCGCGGACGATGGCCTGTGCCAGTTCGACGCACACCTCGTCCACCGCCGCGGCGAAGCGGGCACGGTCGTCACCCGTCGCCGGCACGCTTGCCCCGGACTGGCCGGTGGCCAGCAAGAGACAGGCATCGTTGGTCGAGGTATCGCCGTCCACGGTGATGGCGTTGAACGATCCGGCGACCGCTTCGCGCAGGATCGGTCGTAACAACGCTGGGTCCACGGCGGCGTCGGTGGCGATAAACGCCAGCAGAGTGGCCATATCCGGGCGGATCATGCCGGCGCCCTTGGCGATGCCGGTCACCGTTACCTCCCGCCCGGCCAGCGTCAGTCGCCGCGACGCCCACTTCGGCCGGGTATCGGTGGTCATGATGCCGGCGGCGGCATCCGCCCAACCGTCCGGCCGCAATCCAGCCAGCGCCGCCGGCAGGCCGGTGATCAAGCGAAACAGCGGCAGCGGCTCGCCGATCACTCCGGTGGAAAACGGCAACACGTCTTCCGGCTGGCAACCGGTCCGTTCCGCCAGCGCCCGGCAACTGGCCTCGGCGTCGGCCAGTCCCTGCTGGCCGGTACCGGCGTTGGCGTTACCGGTGTTGATCACCAGGTAGCGCGGGCTGGCGGCGCTCAGATGCACCCGCGCCACCGTGACCGGGGCGGCGCAAAAGGCGTTGCGGGTGAACACGGCGGCGGCCTGGGTCCCCGCCGCCAGTTCGACCACCACCAGATCGCGGCGGTCGGGATATTTGATGCCGGCGCGGGCGGTTCCCAAGCGGATGCCGGCAACGGTCAGCGGTTCCATCGCGTCTTCCCTCTCAATCCAACTGACCGTGGCATTGCTTGTATTTCTTGCCCGAACCACAGGGACAGGGCTCGTTGCGGCCGACCTTGCGGCCCTCGCGCACGAACGGGGTATGCGCGGTTTCCTCCTGTTGCCGTCGGCGGATTTCGATGCCCGAATCGTCTTCCTCGGCTTCTCCCGCCGCCAGCGCCGAGGCCTCGGCGTGCTCGAACCGCATGGCGGCCGGCGCCGGCCGGCGCGGTTCGGGGATCGGTTCCGGTTCGGTCTGAAACTGAGCGCGCGCCAGGAAACCGATCGCCTCGTGATGGATGCGCTGCACCAGCGCCTGGAACATTTCGAAGGACTCGCGCTTGTACTCCTGTTTGGGGTTCTTCTGGGCGTAACCGCGCAAGTGGATGCCCTGACGCAGGTAATCCATCGCCGCCAGATGCTCGCGCCAGTGGGCATCCAGCACTTGCAGCAGCACCGCCTTCTCGAACTGCCGCATCCAGGGCGCGCCCACCAGGGCCTCCTTACCGACGTAAACCTGTTCCAGTTCGGCGTGGATCCGCTCGCGCAGCGGCTCCTCGTGCAGGTCGTGATCGGCCTCCAGCCAAGCGCCCACCGGCAGTTGCAGCCCGAATTCCTTTTCCAGCGCCTGCTCCAGCCCGGCCACATCCCACTGTTCCGCCAAACTCCGCGGCGGGATATGCTGGTCGATCGTCTGCTTGAGCACTTCGGCGCTCATCTCCTTCAACGTGGCCGACACATCGTCCGCCGCCATCAACTCATTGCGCCAGCCGTACATGACCTTGCGCTGGTCGTTGGCCACGTCGTCGAATTCCAACAGGTTCTTGCGGATGTCGAAATTATGGGCCTCGACCTTGCGCTGGGCGTTTTCGATCGCCTTGGTCACCCAGGGATGTTCGATGGCCTCGTTCTTCTCCATGCCCAGCTTTTGCATCAGCCCCGCCACCCGGTCGGAGGCGAAGATTCGCAGCAGATTGTCTTCCAGCGACAGGTAGAATCGGCTGGAACCGGGGTCGCCCTGACGGCCGGAGCGACCGCGCAACTGGTTGTCGATGCGCCGCGATTCGTGGCGTTCGGTGCCGATCACATGCAAGCCGCCGGCAGCCACCACCTGTTCGTGCCGTTGCTGCCAGGCGTTGCGGATCTCTTCGCGGGCCGCCGCGTCGGCGTCCGGACCCAGCGCCTTCAATTCGGCCTGCAGATTGCCGCCTAGCACGATGTCGGTGCCGCGCCCGGCCATGTTGGTCGCAATCGTCACCGTGCCCGGCTGGCCGGCCTGGACGATGATCTCCGCTTCCCGCTCATGCTGCTTGGCGTTCAGCACCTGATGGGGAATCTTTTCCTTGTCCAGCAGCGTGGCAAGCAGTTCCGAGACCTCAATGGAAGTGGTGCCGACCAAGGCCGGCTGGCCGCGCTTGCGACAGTCGCGGATGTCTTCCAACACCGCCTCGAACTTCTCCTGCGGGGTCAGGAACACCAAATCACCCATATCCTTGCGCACCATCCGCAGATGGGTGGGCACCACAATGACTTCCAGGCCGTAGATCTGCTGAAATTCGAAGGCCTCGGTGTCGGCGGTGCCGGTCATGCCGGCCAGTTTCTGGTACAGGCGGAAGTAATTCTGGAAGGTGATCGAGGCCAGCGTCTGATTTTCGGCCTGAATCGGCACTGCTTCCTTGGCCTCGATGGCCTGATGGAGGCCGTCCGACCAGCGCCGGCCGGGCATGGTGCGGCCGGTGAATTCATCAACGATGATGACCTCGCCACCGCGCACGATGTACTCGACATCCCGGTGAAACAGGGCGTGCGCGCGCAGACAGGCGTTCACATGGTGGAACACCCCCAGGTTGGCGGCATCGTACAAGCTCTCGCCGCCGTGCAGCAACCCCGCCTCCAACAGCAGATCCTCGACCCGCTGATGGCCGTCCTCGGTCAGGTAGACCTGCTTGGCTTTCTCGTCCACCCAGTAATGGCCCGGCCCCTCTTCTTCCTTCTGGCGGGTCAGGCCGGGCACGATTTCGTTGACCCGACGGTACAGTTCGGAACTTTCCTCGGCCGGACCGGAGATGATCAGCGGCGTGCGCGCCTCGTCGATCAGGATCGAGTCCACCTCGTCCACCAGCGCGTAGTGCAACTCCCGTTGCACCTTTTGCTCCAAGCCGAAGGCCATGTTGTCGCGCAGGTAATCGAAGCCGTATTCATTATTGGTGCCGTAGGTGATATCGGCGCCGTAGGCGACCCGTTTCTCCTCCGGGCTCATGCCGGCGACCACGACGTCGACGCTCATGCCCAGAAAGCGATAAATCTGGCCCATCCAGTCGGCGTCGCGGCGGGCCAGGTAGTCGTTGACCGTGATCACATGCACGCCCCGACCGGTCAGGGCGTTCAGGTACACCGGCAGGGTCGCGACCAGGGTCTTGCCTTCGCCGGTGCGCATTTCGGCGATCTTGCCCTCGTGCAGCACCATGCCGCCGATCAACTGCACGTCGAAATGCCGCATTTCCAGGGTGCGCTTGCTGGTTTCGCGCACCACCGCGAACGCCTCCGGCAGCAGCGCGTCGAGCTTTTCGCCCTGCGCCAGGCGGTTCTTGAATTCGTCGGTCTTGGCGCGCAAATCCGCGTCGCTCAACGCCGCGATTCCCGATTCCAGGGCGTTGATGCGCTCCACTTCCTTGCGCATGCGGCGGATCACGCGGTCGTTGCGGCTGCCAAAAATGCTTTTCAGAATGTTCATCGATCAGGCGCCCTTACTTCGTCGCTCAATGCCAAAAGAGGGTCGAATGATACCCCAGCGGCGGCGGTTTTGCTCGGCCGACGGGCCTTACCAGAAAAGGAAGCGCGGCCTTCCGGGATCAAGCCGGAAAGCCGCGGCGGGGAAACGAATGAGGGGGATCAGCGGAAAATCGGGTGGGGAATCAGCGGGTCACCTGCGCTGGCTGCAGGTAGCAAATCGGCGATTGCCGTTCGTCGTTGAAGGTAACCTCTTCCCAGGCGGTGCTGTCGGCCAACAGCGCGCGCAGCAACCGGTTGTTCAGCGCGTGCCCGGATTTGTAGCCGGTAAAGGCGCCGATCAGGCTGCGGCCCAGCAGATACAAGTCGCCGATGGCGTCCAGAATCTTGTGCTTGACAAACTCATCCTCGTAGCGAAGTCCGTCTTCGTTGAGGATGCGGTAATCGTCCACCACGATGGCGTTGTCCAGCGTGCCACCCAGCGCCAGCCGCCGCTCGCGCAGGTACTCCAGATCGCGCATGAAACCGAAAGTGCGCGCCCGGCTGACTTCCTTCACGAACGAGGTGGTGGAAAAATCCACTACCGCGTGCTGGTTGCGGCCCTTGAACAGCGGATGGTCGAAGGCAATGGTGAACTCGACCTTGAAGCCGTCGAAGGGATCGAAGCGCGCCCATTTGTCGCCCTCCTCGACCACCAACGGCCGCTTGATGCGGATGAAACGCTTGGGCGCGTTCTGCTCCTGGATGCCGGCCGACTGGATCAGGAAGACGAAGGGGCCGGCGCTGCCATCCATGATCGGCACTTCGGGGGCGCTGACATCCACGTAGGCGTTGTCGATACCCAAACCCGCGAATGCCGACAGCAGATGCTCGACCGTGGCAATGCGGGCCTTGTCCTTGACCAGCGAAGTAGACAGTTGGGTATCGCCGACATTACCGGGGCAAGCCTTGATCTCGATCGGTTCGGGCAGGTCGACCCGTCGGAACACGATGCCGGCATCGGGCGCCGCGGGCCGCAACGTCAAATAAACCTTATCGCCGGTATGTAGACCGACGCCGGTCGCCCGAATGACATTCTTCAAGGTTCGCTGCCTAATCACGTTAGGTCCCCCACACATCGATTGAACTGGAGCACGGCATGGCGGCCAGAGTGGGCGCGGATCGCGCATCCAACGCTCCGCCGATGGGTCCACCAACACCACCGTTCATCGCCACCAATGTGCATTGCGGTAAAGATACCGCAACTCGTAGCGATTCTGCAACTTTTGTTTCCCAATCGCAACTGAATTTGTTGTTAAGTTGCGAAAGACCGCGCTCCAGTACTCAGATCGACCAGTTCCGACCAAAACCGCCGCCCAGCAGCTTGCTCGGCGGCGGTCTGGCATTCAGAGGACGCAAACCTGTATTCCACACTCAATCGGCTTGCCGACGTAAAAATGCCGGAATATCCAGGTAATCCAGTTGATCGGAGTCGATCCGCCCGCCCTCGCTCAGACCGTCGCCGACCGCCTTCTGCCGGCTGCCGGGCCGATCATGACGAGAAGAATGTAGGTCGCCGCCATCCCCCATTCGCTGCACCAGTTTGAAGGGCGGAATCGCCGACTCCCGCTCGCGGACGCCACTGGCCTGCTTGGCCGGAACGCCCTGGCCGATACCCGTCGCGACAATGGTGACCCGCAGTTCGTTATGCATCTCCGGATCGACCGCCATGCCGACCACCACGTTGGCATCCTCTGAAGCCAGCTCCTTGATGGTGTTGCCCACCTCGTCGAATTCGCCAATGGTCACATCCATGCCCGAGGTGATATTGACCAGCAAGCCCTTGGCGCCGGCCAGGTTGACATTCTCCAGCAAGGGGCTGGCGATCGCCGCCTCGGCCGCTTCGCGGGCGCGACCGTCGCCGACCGCCCGACCGGTACCCATCATGGCCATGCCCATCTCGGACATGACGGTGCGCACGTCGGCAAAATCCACGTTGATCATTCCCGGCCGGGTGATCAATTCGGCGATGCCCTGCACCGCGCCCAGCAAAACATCGTTCGCCGCCTTGAACGCGTCGAGCAGGCTGGCGCTCTTGCCCAGAACCGTCAGCAGCTTTTCATTGGGGATGGTAATGAGCGAATCCACGGTCTCGCCCAGTTCGCGGATCCCGTGCATGGCCACTTCCATGCGCTTCTTGCCCTCGAAGGGAAAAGGCTTGGTCACCACCGCCACGGTCAACACACCCATCTCTCGGGCCAGTTGCGCCACCACCGGCGCCGCCCCGGTCCCGGTGCCGCCGCCCATGCCGGCGGTAATGAACACCATATCGGCCCCCTGCAACACCTCCCGAATCCGTTCGCAATCCTCCTGCGCGGCCTGCCGGCCAACCTCCGGGTTGGCGCCCGCGCCCAAACCCTTGGTGATATTGACGCCCATCTGCAGGGTCACTGGCACCGAGCAGGTCTTGAGCGCCTGCGCATCGGTATTGGCGCAGATGAAATCCACTCCCTCGATGTTGGCGCTCAGCATGTGGTGCACGGCATTGCTGCCGCCACCACCGACCCCGATCACTTTAATAACGGCGCTTTCAGACTTGGTGTCCATCAATTCGAACATAACGGCATCTCCTCGATCAGTAGTTATCAACCCAACAATTAGCGATCCAACCGCCTAAAAATTCCCCTGAAACCAGTTTTTCATGCGGCTCCACAGCCCCTTGCGACCCACTAGCGACGCCGGACCCAAACGGGCCAGCCGGCGGTTCTCATTGCCAAACAACAGCAACCCCACCGCGGTCGAGTAAATGGGATTGCACAACACATCCTCCAAACCGGTCACGTCGTGCGGCAAGCCCAGGCGCACCGGCATGTGAAATATTTCCTCGGCCAGTTCCACGACGCCTTCCATCCTGGAACTGCCACCGCTCAGTACCACGCCGGCGGCGATCAGGTTCTCGAAACCGCTCCGTTGCAGTTCTTCCCGAGCCAGTTCGAAAAATTCCTCGTAGCGCGGCTCGACCACTTCGGCAAGGGCGCGGCGCGAGAGCGATCGCGCCGCTCGGTCGCCGACGCTGGCAACATCGATCTGTTGCTCGGGCCGCGTCAGTTGTTTGAGGCAGCAAGCATGTCCGATCTTGATATCCTCGGCCGACTGGGTCGGCGTGCGGAACGCGACGGCGATATCGTTGGTGACCTGATCACCGGCAATTGGAATCACACTGGTGTGGCTGATCGCGCCGTGGGTGAACACCGCCAGGTCGGTGGTGCCGCCGCCAATATCGATCAAACAAACGCCCAGTTCCCTTTCGTCCGGGTTCAGCACCGCCCGACTGGAGGCCATTTGCTGCAGGATGATGTCATCCACCTCCAGGCCGCAGCGCTGCACGCACTTGACGATATTCTGGGCGGCGCTAACCGCGCCGGTGACGATATGCACCCGCGCCTCCAGCCGCACCCCGGACATGCCGACCGGGTCCTGGATACCTTCCTGGCCGTCGATGATGAACTCCTGCGGCAAGATATGCAGGATCTTCTGGTCGGCCGGAATCGCCACCACCCGCGCCGCCTCTATCACTCGCTCGACGTCTTCCGGTGTGGCCTCCCGGTTCTTGATAGCCGTCACGCCGTGCGAGTTGAGCCCGCGGATGTGGCTACCGGAAATGCCGGTGAAGACCGAATGGATCTGGCAACCCGCCATGCGTTCGGCTTCGTCCACCGCATGCTGAATCGATTGCACGGTCGATTCGATGTTGACGACCACGCCTTTCTTCAGGCCCCGCGAGGGATGCATACCGATGCCAACCACTTCGATGGCGCCATCCAGACTGACTTCGCCGACGATGACCACCACTTTCGAGGTGCCGATATCGAGCCCGACAATCAAATTCTTGTTTTCTTTCCTGGACATGTCCTGGTCCTCTCCCGCAATAATCTAGCCCGCCGCCGGACCCGGCGATCCCGGCTTCCAGCGCACGGCGAAGCCGTTGACATAACGCAAATCCACCACCGCAATCCGCTCGGCCTGGGCGGCCAGTATGCGCGGATAGACCCGTACCAGCCGCTGCAACCGCCGCTCGAATTGCTCTCGTCCCAAATAGACTTCCAGACCGGAGTCGAAGGTCAGCCACCAGGCCCGCCGCTCGTCCTGCACCAGCTTCACCAGTTTCAGTCCAACCGGGTCGAGCAGCGCGCGCGCCTGCTGGTACGTCCTGATCAGATCCTTTTCATGGCCGTCCGGCCCGGCCAGCCGCGGCCAGGGGCCCGGCTGGCGGACCCCCGCCGGCTGGAAACGGTGGCCATTCACATCCACCATCTCCCGCTCGCCCCAGTACCCGAAGGCGACGCGCTCGCGCAGTCCGATTTCCACCGTGTCGGGCCATCCGCGCCGCACCGCGACTTCCTCGACCCAGGGATTGGCCACCAACTCCGCGTGCAGGGCGTCCAGATCGGCATTGAAAAAATTCTGGCCCAGATAACCGTGCACGATCGGTTGAAAATCTTCCTCGGCCAGGTTGCGCAGCTCGCCCTCGATGCGGACCTGGCGCAGCGGAAACGCGCCGGGCTCGCGCAATTTCTCGCTCGCGAACCGCGCGCCAAAGCCCACCGCCGCCAGCGCCAGCGCCACGCCCAACCAGCGCAGCGGCAACTTCCAAACCGCTGTCCACGCCCTCGGGGAACCCGAGGGTTCGCGCCCGAGCGCCGTCGCGCCCCGCCGGCGTTGGCGATGTCCGAACCGCATCCCGCCTCCCGCTCAGTCCGGCCGCGCCAGACTGGTCTCCAGAATCCGCCAGACCAAGTCCTCGAAACCGCATCCGGCCACCCGCGCCGCCATGGGCACCAGGCTGTGATCGGTCATGCCAGGCACGGTATTAACCTCCAACAGCCAGGGTCGACCCTCGACATCCACCATCAAATCGACCCGACCCCAGCCGGCGCCATCCACCGCGGCGAAAGCCTGCCGCACCAGGGTTTGCAATTCCGCTTCCCGCGGTTCGGGCAGGCCGCAGGGACAGTGATAGCGGGTATCGTTGGCGTGGTACTTGGCCTCGTAGTCGTAAAAGGTGCGGGGCGTCTCCAATCGGATCAGCGGCAGCGCCGTGCCGCCCAGCAGCGCACCGGTATATTCCTGGCCTTGAATCCACGGTTCCACCAGCACCGACGAGTCGCAGGCGGAGGCCTGCTCCCAGGCGGCCTGGAACTGGTCCGGGGCATCGGCCCGGCTAATACCGATGCTGGAGCCCTCGCGGGAGGGCTTCACCGCCAGCGGCAAACCCAGTTCCCGCCCGGCATCCGCCAGTTCCGCCGCGCTCTCCACCAGCCGCCAGGGCGGCGTCGGCAGGCCCGCGCCCCGCCAGACCTGTTTGGTGCGCAGCTTGTCCATCCCCAGCGCCGAGGCCAGCACGCCGCTGCCGGTATAGGGTAGGCCCAGAATCTCCAACGCCCCCTGAATGACGCCATCTTCGCCACCGCGCCCGTGCAGGACGATAAAGACCCGGTCGAAACCGCCGGCGGACAATACCCGCAAGATCTCGCGGTCGGCGTCGATGCCGTGGGCATCGACGCCGCGCGCCAGCAGCGCCGCCAGCACCGCCTGACCGCTCCTGAGCGATACGGCCCGCTCAGCCGACCAACCGCCCATCAACACCGCGACCTTACCGAACTCCGCCGGATCGCTTACCGTTCGCCGTTGTATCTGTTGCATCCGCACCCTCCACTTCGAAGTGGTTCGTGATTGGTGGTCAGTACCGACCCCTGACCCCTGACCCCTAGGCCGGCAGACCGTCGCGGCCCAGTTGCGCCGCCATGGCCCCGATATCGCCGGCCCCCATCAGCAGCAGCAGGTCGCCGTCGCCCAGCAGGCCAGGTAGCACCGCCGGCAAATCGGCGGTTTGTTCGACGAAGATCGGATCGACCTTGCCGCGCACCCGGATCGCCCGGCTCAGGCTGCGGCCATCGGCGCCGGCGATCGGCTTTTCCCCGGCGGGATACACGTCCAACAGGATTAGCGTATCCACCCCGGACAGCACCTGGGCGAAGTCGTCGAACAGATCGCGGGTGCGGCTGAAGCGATGCGGCTGGAACGCTAGCACCAGCCGCCGTTGCGGCCAGGCGCCTCGCGCCGCTTCCAGCACCGCTTGGATCTCGCGCGGGTGATGACCGTAGTCGTCCATCAGCGCCGCGCGGCCGCCGTCGGGCAGGACCAGTTCGCCGTGTTGCTGGAAACGCCGGCCGATACCCTGGAACTTCAGCAGCGCGCGGCGAATGGCGGTTTCCGCCACCCCCAGCTCGCGCGCCACCACGATCGCCGCCAGCGCGTTCAATACGCTGTGCCGGCCGGGCAGATTCAGAGTCACCGGCAGCGGCGCGCTCAGGCCCGGCAGGTGCGCCAGAAAGCGGGTACGCAGTCCTTCCTGCACGATGTCGCTGGCGCGGGCGTCGCAATCCTCGTCGGTGCCGTAGGTCAGCGCCGGTCGGCTCAACCGCGGCAGGATAGCTCGCACCTGGGGATCGTCGGCGCACAACACCGCCAGCCCGTAGAACGGCAGGTGGTGCAGGAATTCGACGAAGGCTTCGCACAGCCGCTCGAAATCGCCACCGTAGGTCGGCAGGTGATCGGCGTCGATATTGGTCACCACCGCCAGCATCGGCTGTAAAAACAGGAACGAGGCGTCGCTCTCGTCGGCCTCGGCCACCAGGTAGCGCCCGGCGCCGAGTCGGGCGTTGGCTCCGGCGCTGTTCAGCCGCCCGCCAATCACGAAAGTCGGGTCCAGTCCGCCCTCGGCCAGCAGGCTGGTGATCAGGCTGGTGGTCGTGGTCTTGCCGTGCGTCCCGGCCACGGCGATGCCGTAGCGGAAGCGCATCAGTTCGGCCAGCATCTCGGCGCGCGGCACCACCGGAATGCGCGCCGCCCGGGCCGCGATCACTTCGGGGTTATCCTCGGCCACCGCGCTGGAAATCACCACCGCGTCGCAACCGGCGACATGGTCGGCGGCATGGCCCTGCCGGATGGTCGCGCCCAGTTGCTCCAGCCGCGCGGTGACCGCGCCGATGCGCAGGTCGGAACCGGACACGCTGTAGCCCAGATTCAATAGCACCTCGGCAATACCGCTCATGCCAGCCCCGCCGATGCCGACGAAGTGGATGTGGCGAATTCGGCGCATGTCGCGCCATGCTTCCGGAATGGTCATCAACACCGGGTTGTCCATGTCCTCGATTCTCGTTGTATGGGTCAGGAGCGCACCCGCTCCAGGCAGGCCCGCGCCACCTGCTCGGCGGCGCCGGTGCTGGCCAGGCGACGCGCCGCCTCGGCCATCGCCAGCAGACGCTGGCGGTCGCCAAGCAGTTCGCGCAACGACATGGCCAGAGTTTCGGCACTCAACTCCGCCTGCTGGATCACCCGCGCCGCGCCGCCCTGCTCCAAAAACCGGGCGTTGGCGGTCTGATGGTCGTCCACCGCAAAGGGGAACGGCACCAGGATCGCGCCGATGCCGGCCGCCGCCAGTTCGGCCACGGTCAACGCCCCGGCCCGGCACAACACCAGATCGGCCCAGCCGTAGGCCGCGGCCATGTCCTCGATAAACGGCGTCAGCCGCGCCGTCACTCCCGCCTCCTGGTAGGCCACCGCCGCCGTCTCGTGCAACTGGCCGCCGGCCTGATGCCAGACTTCCGGCCGTTCGCCATCGTCCAACAGCGCCAGCGCTTCCGGCACCCGCCGATTGAGCGCCAACGCACCCTGGCTGCCACCCAGCACCAGCAGCCGCGGGCGCGCGGCGCGCCCCGCGAGACGCTCGGCGGGGGATGGCAGGGCGGCGATGGATTCCCGCACCGGGTTGCCGACGCTCACGGCGCGCCGCGCCGACGGAAACGTGCCCGGAAACGCCTCCAGCACCTGGCTGGCGAAGCGCGCCAGCCAGCGGTTGGTCAAGCCGGCAACGGCATTTTGCTCATGCACCACCAGCGGGATGCCCAGCGCGCGCGCCGCCAGGCCGCCCGGTCCGCTGGCGAAACCGCCCATGCCCAAGACCACCGGCGGTCGCAGCCGCCGCAGGATGGCGCCAGCCTGCCACAAGGCCCGCCCGAGCATGAACGGCAGCACCAGCAGGCGACGCGGACCCTTGCCGCGCAAGCCGGCCACGCCGATCCATTCGATTGGAATGCCGGCCTTGGGCACCAGCGCCGCCTCCAGACCTTGCCGGGTTCCCATCCAGGCCACCGACACGCCATGCTCGCGCAGCCACTCAGCCACGGCCAAGGCCGGAAACACATGCCCGCCGGTGCCACCGGCCATGATCAGCACTGGCCGCGCCCCTTTCATTCTTCGTGTACCCCCTTGGCCCGGGTTTCCACATCGACCCGCAGCAGCAGCCCCAGCGCCATGCACATCGCCACCACGCTGCTACCGCCGTAGCTCATCAGCGGCAGGGTCAATCCCTTGGTCGGCAATACCCCCATATTCACACCCATGTTGAATAGCGCCTGAATGCCGAACCACAGGCCAATGCCATAGGCCAGATAAGCCGAAAACCCCATCCCCATCCGTTCGGCCCGCCGCGCGATCAGAAAGGCGCGCCAGACCAGGATCATGAACAAGGTCAGCACCGTCAGGATGCCGGCCAGCCCCAGTTCCTCGGCCAGCACCGCAAACAGGAAATCGGTATGAGCCTCCGGCAGGTAAAACAGCTTCTGCACGCTACCCCCCAGGCCAACGCCAAGCAGTTCGCCGCGACCGATGGCGATCAGTGATTGCACCAACTGGAAGCCGCCGCCAAACGGATCGTCCCAGGGGTTGACGAAGCTGAGCAACCGCTCGCGGCGATAGGGCGAAGACAGGATCAGCACCGCCATGGCGGCGGCCGTGCCCGCCTGCAGCATACCGAACTGCCAGAGGTTGACGCCGGCCAGGAACACCATGCCCAGCGCGGTCATCATCAGCACCACCACGCTGCCGAAATCCGGCTCCAGCAGCAGCAGCACCGCCAGCACCGCCAGCACCGCCATCGGCCGCAGCAGCGCCAGGGTCGAAGTTCGGATGTGCGCGGCCTGCAAGTCCATCCCGTGCCGTTTCAGGTAACCGGCGACATAGACCAGAATAAACAGCTTGGCGATTTCCGAAACCTGGATATTGATGGGTCCAACGGCAATCCAGCGCATGCTGCCGTTGACTTCCTTGCCGATTCCCGGCACCAGCACCAATACCAACAGGCCAACCGCCACCATTAAAAGCAGGGGACCCGCCCGCCGCCAGCGCGTCAGAGGAATCTGCAAGACCAGACCGGCCGCCAGCAGCCCGACCGCGACGAACACCCCCTGCCGGATCAGAAAATAGAGCGGCTGACCCATCTTCGAATCGGCGAGCGGTATCGAAGCCGAGGTCATCATCAGCAGGCCCAGCGCCAGCAGCAGCACGGCCGGAACCAGCACCCATGGATCGGGAAACGGCAGAACAGTCCGGCTCTCGCCGGCACGCGGCTGCTTGCCCCTCTCTCTGATTTTGCCATCGGCGGCGACGCTTAGCATTTGGTCAAACCCCGCACCGCCGCGACGAAAACCGCGCCGCGTTCTTCGTAGCCGCTGAACATGTCAAAGCTGGCGCAGGCCGGCGATAACAAAACGCTATCGCCCGGCTGGGCCAGTTGCGCCGCTCGCGCCACGGCCTGACTCATGTCGATCGTCGGGTGGACCGGCACGCTGTCACCCAGCGCGGCGGCGATCAACGGCGCGTCGCGGCCGATCAGCACCACCGCCCGCGCCTTGTCGGTCAGTGCCGCGCGCAGTGGCGAAAAATCCTGTCCCTTGCCATCGCCGCCGGCAATCAGCACCACCGGACCCGGCAGGCCGCGCACCGCGGCCACCGTCGCGCCGACGTTGGTGCCCTTGGAATCGTCGAACCAGCGCACGCCGGTCCGCTCCAGCACCAGCGTGGTACGGTGCGCCAGCCCGGCGAACTCCCGCAGCGCCGCCAGCATCGCTTCCCGCCGCAGGCCGAGCGCGTGGCCCATGGCCAGCGCCGCCAGCGCGTTGGCCAAATTGTGATCGCCGCTAACCTGTAGCTCCGACGCCGCGATCCAGCGCTCCCGACCCCGCGCCAGCCAGGTTTCGCCGCCATCCCGCCGCAGGCCGAACCCGCTCTCGCCCGGCTCGTCCAGGGTGAACCGCAGCACGTTCCGACCCGGCTCGGCCATCGCCACGACCACCGGATCGTCGGCGTTCAGCACCATGACGCCGTCGCCGTGAAAAATGCGGCGTTTGGCGGCGATGTAATCGTCCAGGGTTGGATAGCGGTCCATATGGTCGGGGCTGATGTTGAGCACCGTCGCCACTTGGGCGTTCAAATGATGGGTGGTTTCCAATTGAAAACTGGACAGTTCCAGCACGTACAGATCGGGGGGATGGCCGGTTCCCGGCGCTCGATCCGTCCCCTGTCCCCTGTTTCCTTCCTCCCGTAACCACAATTCCAGCGCCGGCGTGCCGAGATTGCCGCCGACCGCCGCCCGGAGTCCGGCGCGTTCGGCCATCAACCCCAGCAAGGTCGTGACCGTGCTCTTGCCGTTGGAACCGGTGATGGCCGCCACCGGCGCCCGCGTCAGTCGCGCCAGCAGTTCGATGTCGCCCCAGACCGGCACGCCCCGCGCCGCGGTGGCGGCGATGGCCGGAGTCGAAACCGCCACCCCCGGACTGACCAGCAAGCGGGCCGCGTCGGCGAACGCCGCCGGATCGAAACCACCCAGATGGCACGGCACGTCAGGAAACTCCTCGCGCAGGATCGGCAGCCCCGGCGGATCGACGCGACTGTCGGTCACGGCAACCGCCGCGCCCAGCGCCTTCAGCGCCCGCACGGCGGACAGGCCGCTTTTGCCCAAGCCGACCACCAACGTGGTTCCCGCCAATCGCAACATCCGCGTCTTTCTCCCTTAACGGATTTTCAGAGTGGCCAGACCGACCAGCACCAGGATGATGGTGATGATCCAGAAACGAACGATCACTCGCGGTTCCGGCCAGCCCTTGAGTTCGAAGTGATGATGCAGCGGCGCCATGCGGAAGATCCGCCGGCCGGTCAGCTTGAAGGAAGCCACCTGCAGAATCACCGATACCGTCTCCATCACGAACACCCCACCCATCACGAACAACACCAGTTCCTGGCGGACGGTCACGGCGATAACCCCCAGCGCGGCGCCCAGGGCCAGAGCACCGACATCGCCCATGAACACTTGGGCCGGATAGGCATTGAACCAGAGAAACCCAAGGCCGGCGCCGACCATCGCACCGCAAAACACCGTAATCTCCCCCACGCCCGGCACATGCGGAATGCCAAGATAGTCGGCGAAGATGCGGTTGCCCGAGGCATAACAGAATACCGCCATGGCGCCGGCCACCATGGCGGTCGGCACGATCGCCAGCCCGTCCAGGCCATCGGTCAGATTGACGGCGTTGCTGGTGCCGACGATGACGAAGTAGGTCAGCGGCACGAACAGCCAGCCCAGGTGCAAGGCCACGTTTTTGAAAAACGGCACGATGAGCTGGGTTTCCACCGCGGACTGGGCGGTGAAATACAGCAGCAGCGCCGCCGTCAGCCCGGCACAGGACTGCCAGAAATACTTGGTCCGCGCCGACAGCCCCTTGGAGTTGCGCAGGATCAGCTTCTTGTAGTCGTCTATCCAGCCGATGGCTCCGAACGCGAGCGTGGTCAGCAGCACGATCCAGACGTAGCGGTTGCGCAGATCGGCCCACAACAGGGTGGCGATGGCGATGGCGACCAGGATCAAGGCGCCGCCCATGGTCGGGGTGCCGGCCTTGGAGAAATGGCTTTGCGGACCATCTTCGCGGATCTGCTGACCGATCTGATAACGGCTCAGCCGACGGATCATGGTCGGCCCGACGATCAGGGAAATAAGTAGCGCGGTGAGAACGCCCAGGATCCCTCGCAGCGTCAGATACTGAAAGACATTGAAGCCCGTATAGAAATATTCGGTCAGCCACTCGGCCAGTAATACCAACATCAGCCCTGTCCCTCCGGGTTCGGGTTCGCTTCCTCGGGCTCGACCAAGGCTTTCACCACCCGTTCCATCCGCATGCCGCGCGAGCCCTTGACCAGCACCACCGGCGGCTCGGCGCCACTCCCAAGATCGCGGTTCAATTCCACAACCAGCGATTCCACGTCGGCGAAATGCTGGCCGCCCTTGCCAAACGCCGCCACCGCCGCCCGGCTGTGCTCGCCCAGGGCGTACAGTCGTTCGAACCCCACGGTCCTGGCCTCCCGGCCGGATTGGGCGTGCATTTCGCCGGCCACCGGCCCCAATTCGCGCATATCGCCCAGCACCAGCCACTTGCGCTCCGGCCCGGCGCCAACCGTGTGCAACGCCGCCGCCAGCGAGGCTGGATTGGCGTTGTAGGCATCGTGGATCACCACGCCGCCGTGCCGACCGCGCAAGCGTTGCAATCGACCGCCGACGTCGCGCAGGGATTCCAACCCTCGCCGGATATCCTCCAGCGCCACTCCCGCCGCCAACGCTCCCGCCGCCGCCGCCAGCGCGTTGCGGATGTTGTGCCGGCCGGGCAACGGCAGGCGAACCTCCGTCTCTCCGGCGGGGGCGATCAAGCGGAACCGATTGATGGCGGCATCCAGAACCCGGGCACTCACCGCCGCTGGCCGGTCCAGCCCGAAATCGATCATCCGCCGGCCCGGATTCAGCCCGACCCAATAATCGGCGTAAGGGTCGTCGCGGTTGACGATCGCCACCCCGGCCGAACCCAACCCCTGGAAGATCTCGCCCTTGCCGCGCGCCACCCCGGCCACGTCGCCGAACCCTTCCAGATGACAGGGGCCGGCATTGTTAATAATCGCCACATCCGGCCGCGCCAATCCGGTCAGATAGGCGATTTCCCCGTGGTGGTTGGCGCCCATCTCGATCACCGCGCAGACATGATCCGCGTTCAGGCGCAGCAGGGTCAGTGGCACGCCGATATCGTTATTGAGGTTACCTTCGGTGGCCAGGGTCGGCCCGCGCTGGCGCAGGATGGCGGCCAGCATCTCCTTGAGCGTGGTCTTGCCGTTGCTGCCGGTCAGGGCAATCAGGGGACCCGTGAAGCGCGCCCGCCAGGCCGCCGCCAACCGCCCCAGCGCCAGCCGGGTATCGGCTACCCGCAATTGCGGCAGCGGATCGGCCACCCAGCGGCTGACCAGAGCCGCGCGGGCGCCCATTTGGCGGGCAATGGGGACGAAATCGTGACCGTCGAAGTTCGGCCCGCTCAGCGCCACGAACAGCGCATCCGCCGACAGGCGGCGACTGTCGGTGCCGACCGCCGCAAAAACCGCATCGGCGCCGGAAAATTCAGCTTCCAGCAAGAGGGCGGCTTCGCCCAGACCCAGGGGAGAAAAGGATTCGTTCATCTATGCGGTTTCCGCCTGAAAATCGGGCGACAGGCACTCGCGCGCCACGCCGCGGTCGCTGAAGGGCCGCTTTTCGGCGCCGACGATCTGGACATCCTCATGACCCTTGCCGGCGATCAGCACGATATCGCCGGGCGCGGCCTCGGCCAGAGTGTGGGCGATGGCGGTCCGCCGGTCGCGGATCACCGCCGCCGCCTCGGGATGACGCATCCCGGCCTGAATGTCGCGCACGATGCATTGCGGGTCTTCATCGCGCGGGTTGTCGTCGGTGATCGTCACCCGGTCGGCCCAACGCTCGGCCGCCGCACCCATCAGCGGCCGCTTGCCGGAATCGCGATCGCCGCCGCAGCCGAACACGCACCACAACCGGCCGCCGCCGTGTTCGCGCAGGGCACGCAGGGCCTGCTCCAGGGCGTGGGGGGTGTGGGCGTAATCGATCACCGCCAGCGGCCGGTTCGGCCCACCGGCCAGCCGTTCCATTCGTCCCGGCACCGTCGCGGTCCGCGCCAACCGCTCCAGCGCCTCGGCCAGAGGCAGATCCAGAGCCAGCAGAACCGCCAGGGAGGCCAGCAGATTACTCGCGTTGAACCGGCCCAGCACGCCGGCTTGCAATTCACCGTCGCCCCAGGACGAGCGGATGCGCAGCCGCAGGCCGGCCGGGGTCAGCTCCAATCCCTCCCCCCAGACCAATCGATCCGGGCGGGCCGGCTGCCCGCTCAGAGCGTAGCCGATCACTTCGCCCCGACCGCGCGGGTCGGCGGCGATGGCGCGACCGAAAGCATCGTCCAGATTCAGCACCACCCGACCGGGCCGATGATCGCAAAACAGCCGGCGCTTGGCCGCCGCATAAGCTTCCGGCGTGCCGTGATAATCCAAATGATCGCGGGTCAGATTGGTCAGCGCCGCCACCGCAAACTCGACTCCGTTCACCCGCCCCTGATCCAGGGCGTGCGAAGACACTTCCATCACGGCGTGATGTCGGCCGGCGGCGACCAGTTGAGCCAGCCAGCCCTGCACGGCCAGCGGGTCCGGCGTGGTGTGCGGCGACGGTTCGGTCTGGCCGTATTCGCCGACGCCCAAGGTACCGAGAATGCCGCACGGTCCGTGCCCGGCCTCGCTGAGCGCCTGGGCGATAAAGTGTGCGCAGGAGGTCTTGCCGTCGGTGCCGGTGATGCCGACCACCCGCAGCCGTTCGGACGGCGCGCCGTAAAAACGGCTGGCGATCAGCCCCATGCGCTGACGTAATTTCGGCACCGCCAGCAAGGGTAGCGCTGCCTCGCCAACCGGCAACACGCCCGCGTAGGGCGGTTCCCAGATCACCGCCAGGGCCCCCGCCGCGCGCACCGCCTCCAGAAACTCCAGGCCGTGCCGATGCTCGCCGCAAATCGCGAAAAACAGGTCACCCGGTCGAATCGCGCGGCTGTCGCTCGCCAAGCCGGCGACCGGCCGCTCGGCCAGATGCATCGGCGCCTCGGCGAAACCCGCCAGCAGCGCACCGAGATCCAGCCGGACCGCGCGACTCATGGCTTCTTCTCCAGCGCCGGCGCCGCGCCGGCGATTTTCATGCTGGGCAAATCATCCGGCGTGACATTCAGAATCCGCAACACCTCGCCCATGGTTTTGCCGAACACCGGCGCCGCCACCGTGCCGCCGTAATAGGCTCCACCTTTGGGCTCGTCGACGATGATCACCATCACCAGCCGGGGTTTGCTGGCCGGCACCATGCCGGCGAACAGGGAAAAATAGCGATTGCGGGCATAGCGGCCGTTGACGATCTTATGCACCGTGCCGGTCTTGCCCGCCACCCGGTAGCCGGGCACGCTGGCTTTGAATCCAGTTCCCTTCTGGCTTACGGCTTCTTCCAGCATCGCCCGCACTTGCCGCACCGCCCGCGCCGCCAGCACCTGCCGTTCGTCGGCTGGATCGAGCGGCTGCTCGCGTTTGAGGAGGGTCAGCGGTCGCCGGACGCCATCCGCCGCAAGCACGGCATAAGCCTGAGCCAACTGCAGCATATTGACCGATAGCCCGTAACCGAAGGCATGGTTGGCGTGACCGATTTCACCGCCCCATTTGCTGAAGTGGCGCAGCATGCCCACCTGCTCGCCCACCAGGCCCACCCCGGTCGATGCCCCGAAACCGAGATCCTTGTACAACTTCCACAAGTGCTCGGCCGGCAGGGACAACGCGATCTTGCTGGTGCCGACGTTGCTGGACTTGCTGAGAACGTGCGTCACATC
The DNA here is from genome assembly GCA_963695105.1 of uncultured Gammaproteobacteria bacterium. Taxonomy (GTDB): domain Bacteria; phylum Pseudomonadota; class Gammaproteobacteria; order Competibacterales; family Competibacteraceae; genus Competibacter. The sequence continues at coordinate 194,445 of CAVOGC010000055.1, forward strand.
GATCAAGCCGTAGTTATGCACGTCGCGCACCCGATGGCGGCCTACCTTGAGCCATCCCGGGGCGGTATTCACCCGGGTGCCAGGCGCCCAGCGACCGCTTTCCAGCGCCATGGCGATTGTGAACGGCTTCATGGTCGAACCCGGCTCGTAAACATCGGTGATCGCCCGGTTGCGCAATAAATCGCCTTTCAGTTCGGCGCGATTGTTCGGATTACCCGCCGGCTGATCCACCATGGCCAGAACCTCGCCGGTCAACACGTCCACCATCACCGCCGAACCGGCGCTGGCCCTGTTCTCCAGCACCGCCGTCTTGAGCGCGCGGTAGGCGAAGTACTGCAACCGCCGGTCGATGCTCAACACCACGGGCTGGCCCGCCTGCGGAACCCGGATGCTTTCCACATCCTCGACGATCTGGCCCAGCCGATCCTTGATGACCCGCTTGCTGCCGGGGATGCCGCGCAACTGGGCATCAAGACTTTTTTCCAGACCTTCCTGACCGATATCGTCGATGTCGGTGAAACCCAGCAGGTGCGACGTCACCTCGGCATCCGGATAGTAACGGCGGTATTCGCGCCGCGAGTACACGCCCGGAACCTCAAGTTGCAGAATCCGCTGGGCCACGCTCGGCGCCAGATGGCGGCGCAGATAAATAAACTGGCGGCTCTCCGGCACCGCCAGTTTCTGTTCCAGTTCCGCCACCGTCAGCCCAAGCAACGACGCGAGCGCCGGCCAGCGATTGCGCTGTTGCTTCAATTCCGTCGGCTGGGCCCAGATCGAATCCACCGGCGAGCTGACCGCCAGCGGCTCGCCGTTGCGATCGAGGATCATCCCGCGGTGCGCCGGCACCTCGACCACCCGCAGGAAACGTTCGTCGCCCTGCTCCCGCAGGAAATCGGTATGAACCAGTTGCAGATAAGCCGCGCGCGCCACCATGCCCCCCGCCGCCACGCACAGCAGGCTTAGCACCAAACCCCGGCGGCTCATGGCGCGCAGCGCTTGCACCGCGCGCGGCAGCACGCCCGTGGGGGTTCTTCTGGATCTGGACATCGCCTTACCGAGCATTGGTTTCATCGAGGGGTGATGTAAAGTACTTCGCCTGGATCCGGGATGAGCATTTGCAAGCGCGTCCGCGCCGTCTGCTCGATTACGGCGTCCGTAACCAGCGTGCTTTGCTCCAGTTGCAGCAATTCCCATTCAACTTCGAGATCGTCCCGCTCGGCCTGCAGCTTCTGGACCTCGATGAAAAGCTGCCGGTTGGCGTGCTGGGTGTAAACCACGCCCACGCCGGAACCGAGCACGGCGACCGCCAGAAACGCCACCAGCAGGATCTGGCTTTTCATGCCAGCCGCTCCGCCACCCGCAGCAGCGCGCTGCGTGCCCGCGGGTTGACGGCGATCTCCGCGGCGCCGGGCCGCGTCGCCCGACTCACCAACCGCAGGGTCATCCCGGTCGGGGGACCCGCCACCGGCAGATCCAGAGGCAGTTCCCGCCCGCGTGCCTGTTCCCGTATGAATTGCTTGACCACCCGATCCTCCAGGGAATGAAAGCTGATAACCGCCAGCCGGCCGCCAGCCGCCAGTGCGCGCACCGCCTGCGGCAACGCCGTCCGCAACTCGCGCAACTCATCGTTGACCGCGATCCGAATGGCTTGAAAAGCACGGGTGGCGGGATGCTTGCCGGGTTCGCGGGTGGGAACGGCCGCGGCGACGATGGTGGCCAATTGTTTCGTGGTGGCGACCGGCGCCTGCCGCCGCGCGGCGATAACGGCACGCGCCACCCGCCGGTGAAAACGTTCCTCGCCGTATTCCGCCAGCACCCGCCCCAACTCGATTTCGTCGATCCGATCCAGCCATTCGGCCGCGCTGCTTCCCGCCGTCGGGTCCATGCGCATATCCAGCGGACCGTCCTGATTGAAGCTGAAACCGCGCGCCGGATCGTCCAACTGCGGCGACGACACCCCCAAATCCAGCAAAATTCCGTCAACCCGGCCAGACCATCCTCGCTCGGCAATCACCTCGGCCAACCGGCCGAATGCCGCCCGCACGAAGGTGAAGCGGGTATCGCCGCCGAAACGCTCGACCGCGCAACGCGCCGCCGCGGGGTCCCGATCGAGCGCCAGCAGTCGCCCTTCCGGTCCAAGCGCCGCCAACAGCGCCGCCGCGTGCCCGCCCCGACCAAACGTGGCGTCCACGTAACGACCGCCCGGGCAAAGGTTCAGCGCGGCGAGCGCCTCGGCCAGCAAGACCGGCCGATGTGGCAACAAGGCGGCTTCGGTCATGCGCTAAAACGCTAGGGCATCCAGGTCGGGCAGCGAACCGCCGGCCTGGTCTTCGTCTCCGGCCAACAGCGACTCGCGCCATGCGTACCAGGACTGCTCGTTCCAGATTTCGAATTTATTCCCCTGCCCCACCAGCACCACGCGCTTCTCCAGATTCGCGAACTCGCGCAGGGGCGCCGGAAGCAGAATTCGGCCGCTGGCATCCAGGCAGCACTCTTCGGCATGTCCCAACAACAATCGCTTGAGGGCTCTGGTCCGCTGGTTGGTGCTGGAAAGCTGGATCAGCTTCCGCTCAACCTCTTCCCAAACTGGAAGCGGATACAACAGCAGGCAACGGTCACGATCAATGGTCAGCACCAATTGCCCACCCGCCGCGTCCAGCAGGTGCTGGCGGTACTTGGCTGGCAACGACAACCGCCCCTTGCCGTCCAGCGATAAGGGATTGACGCCACGGAACAATGTTGCACTCCTTGGGACCGAACCCATTCCGCGTCCCACATTTCCCCACTTTTCGCCACCAGACTATAGGAAGATCAAGCCGACGCTGTCAAGAAAAGCTAACGCATAGCTTTTTTAAAAATATTCATAAAAACAATAAATTAATTATTTTTGTAAAAATTAATTTATATAAATCGACTTAAAATAATTAGGGATTAGCGCCTCCTCGGACAGAGCGACAAGCACGGCGCGTTTCCGCATCTTGTTAAAGCCTCGGCAAGCGGGTACTTTGCATCTTTGCCCAATTTCCACCGAGCAACACCAACCACGAATATGCCCGACCGCGACTGCCTGCAACGCTTTCTTTTCGAAAACCTGCCGATCCGCGGCGAAATCGTGCGGCTTGACGCTACATGGCGGACGGTGCTGGAACGTCGCGCTTACCCGCCGGCGGTGCGCCAGGTACTGGGCGAGGCCGTTGCCGCCGCCGCCCTGCTATCGGCGACCATCAAATTCGATGGGGTGTTGACCTTGCAAATCCAGGCGCGCGGACCGCTGCGCTTGCTGGTGGTGCAAGTTGCCGCCGACCGTACCCTGCGCGGGCTGGCCCGCTGGGACGGCGAACCGGAGCCATCGCCGTTGCCCACGCTGTGCGGCGACGGCACACTCGTCCTGACCCTTGACGCCGGCTCGGGCAAAGAGCCCTACCAAGGCGTGGTCGCCCTGCGCGGCGATACCCTGGCGGAAACCCTGGAGCACTATTTCGCGCATTCCGAGCAGTTGCCCACCCGAACCTGGCTGGCCGCCGACGACCAAACCGCCGCCGGCCTGCTGTTGCAGCAACTGCCCGGCGACGATGCCGAGCCGGATGTCTGGCGGCGCCTGAGTTTTCTGGCCGATACCCTGCAAGCCGCCGAACTACGGCGACTGGAAGCGTCCACTCTGCTGCGCCGGCTGTTCCATGAAGAGGATGTCCGGCTGTTCGCCCCGCAGAGTTTTCGCTACCGTTGCAACTGCTCGCGGGAACGCACCGCCGGTATGCTGCGCGCGCTGGGCGAGAGCGAACTCCGCCAAGCGCTGGTCGAAGGGCGCGCGTTGCAGGTGGATTGTGAGTTTTGCGGCCATCGTTACACTTTTGACTCGCTCGACATCGCCGGCTTGTTCGCGGTCGCCGACCCTGCCCCTCCCGTCGTCCACCACTGAACCCATGCGCGCCCTGTTCGATCTGTTTCTGGATATTTGCCTGTTCCGTAAAGGCCCGCGGGACGTACCGGCCTCGATGGCGCTGCTGAAAATGTGTTTGCTGGCTTATGGCGCATCCGGCATTCTGGTGCTTGCTCTCAGCGTGCCGATTCAGGTGGCGCTCCTGCAAATACTGCTGGACCTGGTGCTGCTGGCCGGCTTGCTGTACCTGATGCTGATCCTGCACCGACATCCCGGCCGCTTCGAACAAACCCTGGCCGCTCTAACCGGCTCCGGCACCCTGATGGGCCTGCTGGCGCTGCCGCCAATGATCTGGATCGTGCGCCAGGGACCGCAGGGCGACAGCGGGCTCCCCTCGCTGCTGATGCTGGCGTTGATGGTCTGGAGCATCGCGATCATGGCCCACATCCTGCGCCATGCCTTCAACACTCCGGCCTGGGCCGGCACGCTCTACGCCCTGGGTTATACCTTTCTATCCTGGACGCTCACCGGCTGGATCGGCTGAGGCGCTCCAACCCTGCACCGTCTTGCACCCGTGGCCGGGTCGGACGGGGAGATTCCCGTATGCACATTCACATTCTCGGCATTTGCGGCACGTTCATGGCCGGCGTCGCCCTGCTGGCCCGCGCGGCGGGGCATACCGTGTCCGGTTGCGACGCCGGCGTCTATCCGCCGATGAGCACTCAACTGGCCGAGGCCGGCATCGCCCTGCGGGAAGGCTACGATCCCAACCAACTCGCCGAATTCCAGCCGGACATGGTGGTGGTCGGCAACGTGATGAGCCGGGGCCGACCGATTGTCGAGGAACTGCTGGACCGCGATCTGCCCTACACCTCCGGCCCGGCCTGGCTGGCGGATTACGTGCTGCGCGGCCGTCACGTACTGGCGGTGGCCGGCACCCACGGCAAAACGTCCACCAGCAGTTTGCTGGCCTGGATTCTGGAGCGCGCCGGTCTGGAACCCGGCTTTCTGATCGGCGGCATTCCGGCTAATTTCGGCTTGTCGGCGCGCTTGGGCCGCGCGCCGTTTTTCGTGGTGGAAGCCGATGAGTACGACACGGCGTTTTTCGATAAGCGCTCCAAGTTCGTCCACTACCGGCCGCGCACCCTGATTCTGAACAACCTGGAGTTCGATCACGCCGATATCTTCCCCGATTTGGCGGCGATTCAGCGCCAGTTCCACCACTTGCTACGAACCGTGCCAGGCACCGGCTTAATTGTCACCAATGGACAAGATCCGAATCTGGCCGAGGTACTGGCGATGGGCTGCTGGACCCCGGTGGAACGCTTCGGCACCGGCGACTGGGAAGCGCGCGCCATCGCTCCCGACGGCGGCGCTTTCGACGTGTACCACCAGGGGTCGCCGCAAGGCCGGGCGGAATGGACGCAACTGGGACTGCACAACGTTCATAACGCCCTCGCCGCCCTCGCCGCCGCCCGTCATGCCGGCGTGCCGGTGGCGACGGCTCTCGCCGCGCTGGCGGATTTTCAGGGCGTCAAGCGGCGGCTGGAAACGCGCGGCGCGGTCAACGGCGTGACGGTCTACGACGATTTCGCCCACCACCCCACCGCGATTGCAACCACGCTGGCGGGACTGCGCGCCCGGATCGGCGGCCAGCCGATTATCGCCGTGCTGGAGCCGCGCTCCAACACCATGAGGTTGGGCGTATTCAAGGACAGTCTGGCGCCCGCCCTGGCGCTGGCCGATGCGGTGGTGCTGTATCAGGCGCCCGATCTCGGCTGGGATCTGGGCGCGGTCGCGGCGACGCTCGGTCCGCGCGGGCAGGTGTGCCACACGCTGGACGATACCCTCGCCGCCATTAACGCCCGAATCAAATCGGGAACTCAAGTGCTGATCATGAGCAACGGCGGTTTCGGCGGGATTCACGAGCGGTTGCTGCAGAAGCTGCGCGTGGCCACCGATGTCTGATCGCCCCATCATCCTCGGCATGACCGGCGCGTCCGGCGCCGATTATGGGCTGCGTCTGCTGCAATGCCTGCTGGAAGCAGGTCACCCGGTACAACTGCTGATCTCGAAAGCGGCCCAGATCGTGATCCACATGGAAACCGAGCTGCGCCTGCCTGGTCGGCCGCGCGACATCCAGCGGGTATTGATCGAACAGTATCGCTGCGATCCCGATCAGCTACGGGTGTTCGGCCAGGACGAATGGACCGCGCCGCCCGCCAGCGGCTCGGCGCGGGCGCGGGCGATGGTGGTCTGCCCCTGCACCACTGGCGCATTGGCCGCCATCGCCAACGGCAACAGCGACAACCTGCTGGAACGGGCCGCCGACGTCACGCTCAAGGAAGGGCGCAAACTGATCCTGGCGCTGCGGGAAACGCCGCTTTCGGTCATCCATCTGGAAAACATGCTGCGGCTGGCCCGCGCCGGCGCGGTCATCCTGCCGACCAACCCCGGTTTTTACTACCGACCGACCACGACGGCGGAACTGGTGGATTTCATCGTGGCCAGAATCCTCGACCAACTGGATATTCCCCACACTCTGCTGCCGCGCTGGGGCGAACCACCGGAACCGAGCTAAGCGATCATGACCGCCACCCAGGAACTGCCCCTGTTTCCGTTGAACACCGTACTGTTTCCCGGCGGCGTTCTGCCCCTGCGGATCTTCGAAACCCGCTATCTGGACCTGATCAGCGCCTGCCTGCGCACCGATAGCGGTTTTGGGGTGGTCACGATCCACGAGGGGCGCGAAGCGGGCGGCCCGCCGACCAATATCCATCCGGTTGGCGCCCTGGCGCGCATCGTGGATTTCGATCAGTTGGACGACGGTCTGCTCGGCATCACCTGTCTGGGCGCGCAACGGCTGCGAGTGGTCAGCCACCAGGTTCGGCCCGATCAACTGCTGATCGGTCAGGTGCGGTGGCTGCCGGACGACCCGGCGCTATCGACTTTGCCCAGTCACGAACCCCTGGTCCGCGTCCTCCGCGATCTGCTGGAACGCGAGGAACTGGCGCCCTACCGCCGGTTCCTCGCGCCGAATTGGGAGGATGCCGCCTGGATCGGCAACCGACTGGCGGAAATCCTGCCCCTGCCGCCGCATGTCCGCCACACGCTGCTGGAGATGACCGAACCCCGACAGCGGCTGGATATCCTGCTGGCGATCTTCCAGGAACAACGCATCGCCTGAATCCCGCCATGGCCGAACTCGCCCGCCGCCATCACCGTACTCTACAGGCCGCCGGCCATCGGCTGCACGCCGAGTGCCTGACCCCACCGCGCGCCGCCACCGGCCCCACTCTGGTTTTCCTGCACGAGGGACTGGGCAGCATCGGGCAATGGCGCGGTTTCCCCGAACAATTGTGCGCCCGCGCCGGTCTGCCGGGGCTGATCTACGAGCGTTGGGGCTACGGTCGCTCCGAGCCCCTGATCGGGCCGCGCCCCAACGATTATTTACAGCGAGAAGCGTGGGATACGCTCCCCGAAGTACTGGAAGCCTGTGATATTAGCGAGCCGCCGATCCTGTTCGGCCATAGCGACGGCGGTTCCATCGCCCTCCTGTTCGCCGCTGTCTATCCCGAGCGGACGCGCGCCGTGATCAGCGAGGCGGCGCACGTTTTCGTCGATGAAAAGTGCCTGGCCGGCATCCGACATGCCCGCGACGCCTATCGACAGGGCAGCTTGCGGGACAGGTTGCGGCGCTACCACGGCGACAATACCGAGACCATGTTCCGGGGCTGGTGCGACACCTGGTTGCGCCCGGACTTCCGAGGCTGGAACATGGAAGCCGAACTACCCCGGATCGTCTGTCCGGTGCTGGTCGTCCAGGGCGAGGACGACGAATACGGCACCCGCGCCCAAGTGGACGCCATCGCCGCCGGCGTCGCCGGCCCGAAGGATCTCTTGTGGCTGCCCGGCTGCGGCCACGTTTCCCACCATCAGGCACGGGAAACCGTGCTGGAGGCCGCCGGACGTTTCATCGCCGGGGCATGCGCTAATATTGGTCCGTAACCCTCCTAGAAAATTGAACCCAGGCAAGGAAACCGTCATGCCCGAACTTGAACTGACCTCGACCGAACCAGCCCCCACCCGACACAGCCTGCTGCGGCAGATCTTTCGCCCCAGGGACATCGGCTTTTATCTAATGATCCTGCTGTCGTGGATCGGCGCGGCCTATACGGAAGCCGACGCGCAGAGTAGCCGCTGGTACTGGTATTACCTGATCCCGATCTTTGGTCTGATCTGCATCGTCACTCAATGGCGCAATGTCGAACCGACCGCAAAAGCTCGTGCCCTGCTGGTCGTCCGGCAAATCCTGCACTGGGGAGTACTGTTGCTGCTGATGCAAGTGGTTTTCATGGCTGCGGCCCAAGGCTTCATGAGTACCCTCGACGACCGTCAGGCCAGCTTCCTGCTAATGATCAACGTCACACTGACCACATTTCTGGCCGGCATCTATTTCGACTGGCGGCTCTGCTTCGTCGCGATCTTCCTGGGCGCCGGCGCGATCTTCATGATCATGGTTCAAAACCTTATCCCGATCCTGGTTTATGCGGGGATTGGCGTTATCATCCTCTACTTGGCCTGGAGCTGGCTGTACAACCACTGGCAGGCGCGTCGGTCACAAGCGTCCGTCTGAAGCTCCCCCTTTGTCCTCAGGGGTTATACTGGTGCTTGACTAACAGCCCGCTTCGCGGGAGTACCGGCAACCCCTCCTCTCCACGCTCTCATTGAAGGAGATTTTTATGTCCAGACATCATCCCGCCAAAGCCACCCTCTTGTCCGCGGGCCTGGCCTTGGCCCTCATCGGCGGACCCGTCGTTCAAGCCGCCCAACCCGCATCAGCCGCCGCCAAGTCCGCCGCATCACAGAAAGAGGAATGGCTGATTCCCACCGGCGAACGCTGGTCGGACGCCACCGAAACCGAAAGGCGGGCTTATGTGCTGGGCATCCTGAACTTGGCGATGGTCGAATACCAGTTGACCGGTTCGAACCCCAAGCACCGCACCACCGTCCCTCACTTGGTCAAAGCCTTGGATGGCATGACCGTGCCGCAGATTGTGGAAACCGTGAGCGCCTACTACAAGGCCAATCCCGACAAGCAGCAGGAGCCAATCATCGAAGTGATCTGGTTCCAGATGGTCAAGCCCAAGGCCGGCCAACCCAAAGCAAAATGAGGAATCAAGCCATGAAAAAGATCGGATTTCTAATCGCGATTCCAGCCCTCGCCTTCAGCGTCGGCTGCACCAACATGACCCCTACCCAGCAGGGTACGTTGAGCGGCGCGGCCATCGGCGCGGCGGGCGGCGCGGCCATCGGCGCTCTAACCGGCGGCAGCGCCGGGACCGGCGCGCTCATCGGCGGCGCGGCGGGTGCTGTCGTCGGCAACATTTATGGCCGGGATAGATAGCAGAAACAGTATCGCAACGACTAAACCGGGTGGCCGCCGACTCGCCGGGAAACCTCTCCCGCCGAGCCGGCGGTAGAGGTTTCGCTAAGTCGATCCTACGTCCAGATCGCGGCGCAGTTCGGCGGCGGCATCCCGCAGATAGCCAAACAGACGTTTCACCCCCACGCAGTCGTAATCGCGCCGCGGCCATTTGAAATAGCCGCCGCAACTGTTCAGAAACTCGCAGCCCCGGCACTCTTCCTCCACCGCCAGCACTTGCGTGATCCATTCCCCCGGATCGGCATCGAGCGCAATGTTGGCGTTCAGGTTCGCCAGCCGCCTGGACGGTTGTTCGACGCCTTCGTCGGTGACGTAGCGCAGATACTGCGGATCGTCGTCCTGCAACACCCACAACGACACCGGCTCGTCACGGAAAAACCCCTGCAGGGCGCCATGAAAGTACTCGATCGGCTGAGCGACCGTGGACTGGTGTAGATAGAACTCCAGCACCGTCGCCATCTCTTCGATCAGCGCCGGCTCGGGCTGTCCGACTTCCAGCCGCACCGCGAAATCCAGCGAAACCGCCGCCTTGACCGCCTTGCCGAACCCTGGCGCAACCGGAATGATCACCCGCGTCGGATGGTTGTCGAGCAGGTTGGTGTGACGATACAACAGGGGGAACTCGGCGACGGGATCGCGCAGGATCAGTTCCAGCGGCAACCCCAGCGCCCAAGCGTTCAACGGCTCGGAGTCGGCATCGAGCGCCACGATCTGCGCGCCGGCTATCCGTTCTGGATCTTCCGCTTCCAGCGCGGCGGCCAGCGCGGCTGGCTCGTCGGTCCTGACGACCAACCGTTCTTGCCGGTAAGCGGATAGCAAGTGTAAAGGGATGTTGTAGTAGGTGAATTCGTTCATCAAAACCAATGCCTCGACCTGGAGCGGTCAGCGATTGTACCAGCCCCCGCCCCAACCGGGGCCGTTGTACCAGGGCCGGTTGTACCAGGGCCGGTTGTACCAGGGCCGGTTGTACCAGGGCCGGTTGTACCAGCCCCAACCCCAGGGTTGCGGCCCCCCGCCCCAGCCGCCACCGAAGTTGATCCAACTGCCGCCTCGACCGCCGCCACGATTGCCCCAACCTCCGGCATCGGCATCGCGCCCGGGGACCAGCAGACCGCCCAGCAGCACTCCGCCGATCACCGCCTTGGACCATCGCCCCAGGCTGATCAGAAAATCCCGTCGTTCGTCGCGAACTGGATCCGAAGGCTCGCCCGGCAAAATCTCATGTTCTCGATCGGTCATGACAACCTCCGCGCATCAGCGTCGTTATGGCGGCGACGACGCATGGGACGGCTCTCCCGCCGAATCACCCGCGCCGCCCGGGACCGGTTGGCGATTCACCGTTCAGGCTACCGGAAAGGGCCTGATGCCAAGCTTCGTTCCGTGCTGAATGATTGAGGTAATGTTGGCATAATCTTTCTGAATTACCGCTGAACACCTCCCCTTGAACCCCACCATCACGGTCTTTCCCCATGCGCGACTGTCGAGCCAACCGCTTTCCATCCTGCCTGTTGCTCGCTCTGGCGGCGCTGATTGTGCTCGGTTCGACCAGTCTTGAGACCACGGCGGCGGAACGCCCCCGCATCGGTCTGGTGCTGGGCGGCGGCGGCGCCCGCGGCGTGGCTCACGTCGGCGTGCTTCGTTTTCTGGAGGAAATGCGCATCCCCATCGATTGCGTCGCCGGCACCAGCATGGGCTCGATCATCGGTGGCCTGTATGCCTCCGGCATGACGCCCAGCGACATGGATAGAACGCTCAAGCAGATCAATTGGCCGGAGGTGTTCAACGACGGCCCGCCGCGCGCCGACCTGCCGTGGCGGACCAAGCAGGAACAGCGGTTTCTGCTGACCAACGCCGCGATCGGCGTCCAAGGCGGCAAGATCCAACTGCCCCAGGGATTGCTGCAAGGCCAAAACCTGCTGTTGCTGTTGCAGGAACTGTCATTGCCGGCGGCCGAAATCCACGACTTCGACCGGCTCAAGGTGCCGTACCGGGCCGTCGCAACCGATATCGCCACCGGCAACCCGGTCGTGCTGAGTTCCGGCGATCTCGCCAAGGCCATGCGCGCCAGCATGTCGATTCCGAGCGCGCTGGCGCCGGTCGAACTGGAAGGCAAGCTGCTGGTGGATGGCGGGGTCTCGGACAATCTGCCCATCGACGTGGTGCGGAAACTGTGCCGGCCGGATGTCATCATCGCCGTGGACGTGGGCGCGCCTCTGGCCCCCACCAGCGAGCTGACTTCGGTGCTGTCCATCACCAACCAGCTCACCACCATCCTGACCGTGCGCAACGTCGAGCAGCAAGTGAAAACGCTGGGGAGCAAGGATGTGCTGATCGTGCCGGATCTCAAGGATTTGGGCAGCATCGACTTCGACCGCTCGCCGGAAGCAGTCATCATCGGCTACGACGCCGCCCAGACCAAACGCAAGGCGTTGAGCCCGCTGTCGCTTTCGGCGGCCGACTACCAGGCTTACACCGCCGCGTTGCCGCCAACGCCCGACCCCGATCCTCCCGTGATCGATTTCATCCGGATCAAGAACAACACCCGACTGTCCGATCAGGTCATCGAAAGCCAACTGCGCGTCCAGCCCGGCGACCGACTCGACCCTCAGGAACTGAACCGCAACCTCAACATCATTTACGGCATGGGCGATTTCCAGGAGGTCGATTACTCGCTGGTCGAGGAAGACGGCAAAACCGGACTGATCGTCGAAGCCAAGGAACGCTACATCGGCACGGATACGCTGAAGCTGGGCGTATCGTTCGGCGCCAGCCTGCGAGGCGAATCGCTGTTCACGCTCAGCGCCGCCTATACCCTGGGGCAGTTGAACTCGCTGGGCGGGGCGTGGCGCACCATCGCCCAGGTCGGCGGCAATATCGCGCTGTCCACCGACTTCTACCAACCGCTCGACGTCGATCAGACCTATTTTATCGACCCTTATATCAGCTATCAGGCGTACAACCTGACGCTGCAAAATCTTTCGGAATACCGGGTTTACCGAACCAACATCGGCGTGGTGGCGGGGCGCAACCTGGAACATTGGGGTCGTCTCTCGCTGGGCCTGCGCTATGGCGTGGGCCGTAACGACCTCCGCATCGGGCAATCGAACGAAGATGAAGGCGAGTTTGACGATGGCGGCTACTCGATCCGCTGGGCGGCGGACACTCTGGATAACATCAACTTCCCGACCTCGGGTTATTACGGCGAAGTCGGCTTCTACGACTCCCGAACCGCCCTGGGCGCCAGCAACGATTTCAGCACGCTCAGCGTAAATGCCACCAAGGCCTTCACCTGGAACAGGTATTCCGTAATTCCGCGCTTCAAGCTGGAGGGCAAACTCTCCGGAGAACTGGGTATCCAGGATCTGTTCCTGCTGGGAGGTTTTCTAAACCTGTCCGGTTACCAGTTCGGCCAGCTTGCCGGCCAATACGCCGCACTCGGCGAACTGATCGCCATGTACCGGCTGGACAATGCCTCGGCGGCGTTCACCATTCCCATATACGCCGGCGGCTCGCTGGAGGTCGGCGGGGTCTGGCAAGACATCAGCGACATCGATCTTGCTTCGCTGATTCCCGCCGGCAGTCTGTTCCTGGGCGCGGATACCCCGCTGGGACCGTTCTATCTGGCCGGCGGCTGGGCCAAGGGTGGCAATAGATCGTTGTACATCCTGCTGGGCCGACAGTTCTGATGCCGCGCCTGATCCTGTTCAACAAACCCTACGGCGTGCTCAGTCAGTTCACCGACGCCACCGGCCGACCGACGCTGGCCAGCTATCTGCCGGTTTCCGGCGTTTACGTCGCCGGGCGGCTGGATCGAGACAGCGAGGGGCTGCTGGCGCTGACCGACGACGGCGCGCTGCAAGCCCACGTCAGCCACCCGCGTTACAAGGAACCCAAGACCTACTGGGCGCAGGTGGAAGGCGAGCCCACGGAGGCGATGCTGGATCGGGTGCGTCGGGGCATCGAACTCAGCGACGGCTTCACCCGACCCGCCGTGGTTCAGCGCATCCCGGAACCCGCCGGGCTATGGCCGCGCGATCCGCCGATCCGTTACCGGGCGGCGATCCCGACCACCTGGCTGGAAATCACGCTGGGCGAGGGCCGCAACCGCCAGGTCCGGCGCATGACCGCCGCAATCGGACATCCGACCCTGCGGCTCGTCCGCTGGCGAATCGGCGACTGGACGCTGGACGGTCTGGAACCCGGTCAATGGCGGGAAGTATCCGCGAGCGCCGCGTCTTCCCGTCGCGCCAGGCTCCACCGCGATGGACCCGTGCCCCACCGCGCCCCCCGGGCTCGATGACTCCCGAAAGCGGCAACCTGCTGGCCGGCATTCCGGCCAATCTGGCGGCGGAGCAATTCGATCTGCTGCTGCAAACCGGCGCCTGCCACCTGGAGCGCATCGTTTCCATCGGCCATGCCACCTCGCCGGGCGAGTGGTACGACCAGGACGGCGACGAGTGGGTCGCGCTGCTGCAAGGCCGGGCGGAACTGCGTTTCGCCGACGAAGATGCCGCGCGATCGTTGCACCCTGGCGACTACGTCTGGATTCCGGCGCATCGCCGCCACCGGGTGGAATGGACCAGCCACAACCCACCGGCGATCTGGCTCGCGCTACATATTCACAGGATCGGCTGACGATTCAGCCGTGCTTCAGCCTCGCCTTGCAAAATACCGGTCATGTGGCATGATTGCGCATATCGGACTTATTTAGTTGCAATTGGGGGATGAGGACAATGAATAAGCTATGTATCGGTTTGGCCGGCAGTGTCCTGGGCTTGAGCTTTCTAACCGCGGCCAGCGCGGCCGACCCGAAGCCGGAAGACGCCGTCCGCTACCGGCAATCCGTTTACACCGTGGTTGGATGGAACTTCAAACCCATCGGCGCGATGATGAAAGGCGAAATCCCGTTTGACGCCGCCGCCGTGGCCCGTCACGCGCAGTATGTCGAAATGATGAGCAAAACAGCCATTGAGGGCTTTCCGAAGGGCTCCGGCCCGGACGCGGTGAAGGATACCGAGGCCAAACCGGAAATCTGGACCGACTGGAACCAGTTCGAAACCAAAATGACCGACTTCCAACAAGAAGCCACCAAGCTGGTCGAAGTTGCCAAGGGCGGCGATCAGGGCGCTATTAAGGCGCAGTTTGGCAAGACCGCCGAAACCTGCAAGGCTTGCCACAAGGAATTCCGCAAGGACTGAAGTCCCGCAAGGGCGCACGAAAAGGCCATGCCGCGCATGGCCTTTTTCATTTCCCGACGCCGCTCAGCGCACCAGCAGCCAGACGCTCAAACCCACGACCACCAGCGCCGCCAGCCCGCGCCACGGACTAACCAGGCGCGGAGCCCGACCGGCCAGTTCCGGCGGTACATGTTTGTGGCCGCTCAGCATTGGGTGGATCAGGTTCTCGCGCTTGACCAGCAAATAAAACAACGCCGCCGCGACATGGATGGCAATCATTGCCAGTAGCAGGTTGAAGTTGAAGCGGTGAATGCTGGTCAGCCAGTCGCTCGTATCCTTCGATACCCATGCGTACAACGGTCCTTCGATCAAAATATCGTCGTTGGCGAATAGTCCGGTGCCAGTCTGCACCAGCAGTAATACCAGCATCAGCACAATCGACCATCCCCCCATGGGGTTGTGGCCCAGGTAGAGCGGCGTCTCGCCGCGCAACAGGGCTCTGACGTAAGCCAGCGCCGCGCCCGGCCCGCGCACGAAATCACCGAACCGGGCGGTCTCGCTGCCCACGAATCCCCAGATCAGGCGGAACAACACCAGCGCCAGCACCGCGTAACCGCCCCAGACGTGATAATCCATGGTTCCACTATTTTCGGCGGTCCACCACTGGACGATCATCAACCCCACCAGAGTCCAGTGAAACAGCCGGGTCGGCAGATCCCAGACCTTAATGGTCCGCGGGGTTTCCGGTTTTTCAGTCATCTAAAATACCCTCGGCATTGATTTGGCTGCGATGTGGTTTACAACCTGTGTATTGTTTCCCATTGATCGAAAATGACAATCATTCCATATGCCTCTTGACCTGGAATTGTGGCTTGGGTTAGCTTGTAGGCCATGAACGCGCAATCCATCGAACGGTTCGAACTGCGACTGAGTCGCCCGGCCTCCTGAGAGGAGCGTCGGGGTTCGCTGTCGCAGTTTATCAAGACCAAGCCGTTCACGAGGATTGACCCATGCTTGACTCCTACCGATCCCGCATCGCCTTCGCCCCCATCCCCGGTGGCGTTTGCCAGCCTGTTTTTACCCTCTTCCTCTCCCTGGCCCTGCCGCGACTAAGCCGCGGTCGTCGGGCCTAGCGGCTGCCCGGCGGCCGTATCGCGCCGCGTCGTCTTCCTTGCACCACGTACTACCCCAATTCCGCCGCCTACCGTCGAGAGAGGAATTTCCTGATGAATGTTGACGCCGCCCGAAAATATCGCCCCTTCCCGCCCGTCCGCCTGCCGGACCGGCAGTGGCCTTCGCGAACCCTCACTCAGGCGCCGGTCTGGTGCAGCGTGGACCTGCGCGATGGCAACCAGGCGCTGATCGAGCCGATGGGCACCGACCGCAAGCGCCGCATGTTCGAGATGCTGGTACAACTGGGCTTCAAGGAGATCGAAGTCGGCTTCCCGGCCGCCTCGCAGACCGACTTCGATTTCGTGCGCTATCTGGCCGACCATCGGTTGATCCCCGACGACGTGAGCATCCAGGTGCTCACCCAGTCGCGCGAGCCGTTGATCCGCCGCAGCTTCGAAGCCCTGCGCGGGATCAGGAAGGCCGTTGTCCATCTCTACAACTCCACTTCGCCGATCCAGCGGCAGGTGGTGTTTGGGCTGGACAAGGCCGGCATCATGGCCATCGCCGTGACCGGCGCCCGGTTGATGCGAGAGATCGCCGCCGAATATCCCGATACCGAGTGGACCTTCGAATATTCGCCGGAAAGCTTCAGCGCCACCGAACTCGACTTCGCGCTGGAGGTGTGCGAAGCCGTGGTCGATGTTTGGCAGCCGACCCCGGAGCGCAAGGTCATTCTCAACCTGCCGGCAACCGTGGAAATGGCCACGCCCAACGTCCATGCCGACCAGATCGAGTGGTTCTGCCGCCATCTCAACCGGCGTGATTCGGTGCTGGTCAGCGTCCATCCCCACAACGACCGGGGCACCGCCGTCGCCGCCGCCGAGCTGGCCTTGCTGGCCGGCGCCGACCGGGTGGAGGGCACGCTGTTCGGCAATGGCGAGCGCACCGGCAATGTCGATATCGTGACCCTGGCGCTGAATTTGTTCACCCAGGGCATCGATCCCGGCCTCGACCTCTCCGACATCAACGCCGTGGTGCGCGCCGCCGAGTACTGCAACCGGTTGCCGGTGCATCCGCGTCATCCCTACGCTGGCGAGCTGGTGTTCACCGCCTTTTCCGGCTCGCATCAGGACGCCATCAAGAAGGGGCTGGCCGCCATCGCCGGGCAGGAGGTATGGGATGTGCCCTATCTGCCCATCGATCCGGCCGACGTGGGCCGCAGCTACGAAGCGGTGATCCGGGTCAACAGCCAATCCGGCAAGGGCGGCATCGCCTATCTGCTGGAGAAGGACCACGGCTTGAGCTTGCCGCGCCGCTTGCAGATCGAGTTCAGCCAGCGGGTGCAGGCCATCGCCGACGCCACCGGCAAGGAACTCACGTCAGCGGATATCTGGGCGGCATTTCAGGCGGAATATCTGCAAGCGGAGCAGCCGTTTCACTTCGTTGAATACCGCACCGCGCCCGACGGTCACGCCGACGGCATCCGCAAGCTGACCGCGACGGTTTGCGAACACGGACGGGAACGGCTGCTCTCCGGCAAGGGCAACGGCCCCATCGACGCGTTCACCGACGCCCTGAACCGGCATTTTGGCCTGAACGTCCGGGTGGTG
This sequence comes from uncultured Gammaproteobacteria bacterium, assembly GCA_963695105.1. GTDB lineage: Bacteria > Pseudomonadota > Gammaproteobacteria > Competibacterales > Competibacteraceae > Competibacter. Next base: position 211,671 of record CAVOGC010000055.1, read on the forward strand.
GACTACCACGAACACGCCATCGGCGCCGGCGCCGACGCCACCGCCGTGTCCTACGTCGAAGTGCGTATGGACGGCGATCCGGCTTCGCTGTTCGGAGTGGGTGTCGATGGCAACATTGTCACCGCCTCGCTCAGGGCGGTGGTCAGCGCGGTCAATCGGGCACTGCGGCCGGCGGCGGACGTGGCTGAAGGCATCGAGGAAACGCGGCGGGTCGTCGGGCTGGATGGATAAGCGCATGGACCAGTCTTCACCGAACCGCAACATCTTCGCCAGCGGATGGCGTCTGGCGGGTCGTTATGGGTTGGTGCTGGACGCCGTTCTCGTCGCGGTGCTGGCGTTCTCCCTGACCCGGCTGGCGCTGGCCCTGCATGTGGGGAGCGAAGCCGACTGGACGGTCGGAACGCTCCCGCGCGCAACGGCGCTGGGCCTGCTGTACGACTTCACGGTCGCCCTGCTGCTGGCTCTGCCTTTCGGCCTGCTGCTGGCGACGCTGCCCGAACGCTGGGTCCGGCTCCGAACCACGCGGGCGCTGGCACTGCTGGCGCTGGCCGTGGGAATGTTCGCGCTGCTGTTCGATGCCGCCGCGGAATGGCTGTTCTGGACCGAGTTTTCGTCCCGCTTCAACTTCATCGCGGTCGATTACCTGATCTACACCAACGAAGTGATCGGCAATATCCGCGAGTCCTATCCCATCGGCTGGATTCTGGGCGGGCTCGGCGGTCTGTCGGGGCTGGCGGTATTTTCGGTCCGCCGACGGGTCACGCGGCAACTGAATCGCCCAACCCCGTTGAAACTTCGCTGGGCTGGGTTCGCCGCTCATGCCCTGCTGGCGGCCGGCCTGCTCACGATCGTCTCCGGCGACGCCCGCGAAGCCATCCCGAACGTCTACGCCCGCGAGATCGCCGGCAACGGCCCATTTGAATTCGTGCGCGCGTTCAAGAACAACGAACTCGAATACACCCGGTTCTATCGCACCTTGCCGGAGGAAGTGGTTTACGCGCGACTGCGAGAGGAAATGCTGCTGGCGGGCGGCGAGCCGTTGAGCGCCGACCCGCGCGATCTGCGCTACCGGGTCACGGCCCAGGGGACAGAGCGGCGACCGAACGTGGTGGTGGTCATGCTGGAAAGCATGAGCGCCGACTTCATGCAAACCTTCGGCAATCCGCGCCATCTCACCCCCACCCTCGACCACCTAACCCGGGAAAGCCTGTTCTTTCCCAACGCCTTCGCCGCCGGCACCCGCACCGTGCGCGGCCTGGAAGCGCTGACGCTGTCGGTGCCGCCCACGCCGGGCAACGCCATCGTGCGGCGCCCACGGAACGAGCATTTGTTTTCGCTGGCGTCGATTTTCAACGCCAAAGGCTATACCAGCGCGTTTCTTTACGGTGGCTACGGCTATTTCGACAACATGAACGGTTTCTTCGGCCACAACGGCTATGCGGTGATCGACCGTCGGGACGTCGATCCAGGCAAAATCCACCACGAAACCATCTGGGGAATCGCCGACGAGGATCTGTATACCCAGGCGCTGGAGACCTTCGATAGCTATCACGCCGCCGGCAAACCGTTCTTCGCCCACCTCATGACCACTTCGAACCACCGGCCCTATACCTATCCCGAAGGCCGGATCGACATCCCCTCCAAGACCGGGCGCGACGGGGCGGTCAAGTACGCCGACTGGGCCTTGGGCGATTTCCTGGGCCGCGCCGCCGGCAAACCGTGGTTCGCCGACACGGTGTTCGTGATCGTCGCCGATCATCAGGCATCGGCGGCTGGCAAGACCGATCTGCCGCTGGCGCGCTACCGCATTCCGCTGCTGATCCACGCACCCGGGTTGATCCCGCCGGCGCGCAACGAGCGCTTGATCGCCCAAATGGACATCGCCCCCACGCTGCTCGGTTTGCTGAACTGGTCCTATACCAGCAAATTTATCGGCCATGACGTGAACCGATTACCGCCCGGCCGGGAGCACGCGCTCATCAGCACCTACCAGACCGTCGGCTATCTCGAACGCGACAAGCTGGTCATCCTCGAACCGGGTCAGCGGGTCCGCATTGAGACCGTGGACTGGCCATCGCTCACCACCCGGCCGGCTGTCGCCGATCCCGCCGCCATCGAGGAAGCGATCAGCGTTTATCAGGGCGCAAGCCTGGCGTTCAAAACGGGTTTGCTGCACGAACTGAACTGACTCCGCCACCGAAGGGAAACACGACGCAAAAAAGTGGCGCGAAACTCGCGTCTTGGGTTCCGCGCCACTCAAATATCCGTAATGACCCCGGACTGTAACTGATTTCACCATTGCCCAAAGAAGTCGGTGATATCGAAGCAAATCGTTTTGGCTTCACCATCGGCGGTTTCAATTTCCAGACTATCGAAGGTTCTGTTCCCAATGCCACTGACCGCCTGCCCCTTCACCTTGGCATTCGGATATTTCCAGGCGACCCAAGCTTTCTCGGCGACGACCCCTTCCATGTTATTTGCGGCATCCCGGATTACGACCGCTTTCTTACAGCTCGAACCGTCCGCGCCGGCAAATGAAATATTCCGCAGCTTTTCGGGTAATACGGGTCCAGAGGATTTGGTTGTTTCGCCAGCTTGAACCGTTGCAATCCCAAGAATCAGCACCAGCAACGACAACACATAACGAATCGATGGTCTCTTCATCCACGCACCCTCCTTCTGTCGAAAATGGGTTGTCATCATCAACCCAGAACTCCGCCGTAAACCCCCTTCTCGAAAGCTTCGCCTTCCTCGTTGGTCGGATCGCCCGGCACGGCGTCATCGACACCGTCCTGGGCATCGGCCCAGTGGGTCAGTTCATGCAAAATTGTCACGCCAACCAGATAGACTTTCTTGCCGTTTTTCATGGTCACCAAACCCTTGCCCGCCTCGAAATCCTTCACCAACTTCTCGTCGATCCGCAGCACATCGGACCCCCACGAGTAGCAACCATAGGCTTTCTTGCCGGCACACATTAGGTTGTTCACTACCTGGATCGTGGGTCCCTGACCCCATTTCAGGGCGTTCTTGATGGTTTCCTTGGTGACTTTTCCAGCCAGTTTCTGGATGGCGTTAATGATTTTATGCACCTCGGCAACCTGGGGCATATTGACCTTCACATAATAATGCAGCTTAGGATGCTTTTTGATGGTGTCGTCGGACATTCGCATGGCGGCTCGCTCCTCACAATCGGGTTAACCGAATTCGTCAATAAATTTTGATGCCTCCCAAGCTCCGAGTCTGATCGAAACAATTCGGAAGCGTCCCAAGTTGTGTTCATACACCCCGATTAACTCAGCAAATTACACGCCATATTGTTAACAACTTGATTTATAACTAATTAGAGAAATTTCGCCGGTTGCCTGGCTATTTCGAACAAGCCATTTCGGCCTGTTGAACCGGATCAGTTTGAACGGGTTCAGCGAAATGAGGTTTTGGTCGTTTGGTCGAAAAAAACGACGGGACCGGCAGCGCGGTGAGGAAGCCGTGGCGCGCGGTCAGGGAGCAGTCGCGGCGCGGACGCCGTACCGGCTCCCGTTGGTCCTGATGGCGCTGATGTCGTTGAAGATGCCGACATAGTTGACAGCCTGGCCCTTGGCATCGCGCAGCAGGGTCAGCCCCAGCCACTCAGGATAGCTCTCGCCGTTCTTGCGTCGGTTCCAGATTTCCCCCTGCCAATAGCCCACCCGTTCCAAATCCGCCCACATCGCGGCGTAGAACCGCCGGTCGTGCCGACCCGAAGACAGAATGCTGGGATTCCGTCCACGCACGTCTTCCAGCGAATAGCCCGTCACCCTGGTGAAAGCTCGATTGACCGAGACGATACGGTTTTCGGCATCGCTGATCAGAATTCCCTCGGCGCTCTGTTCGAAAACCGCGGCGGCCAGCAGCAGTTCCCGCTCGGCCCGCAGTTGGGCGGTGATGTCGTGAGCCATGATCATTTTGGCCCGGCGTCCGCCCCAATCGAGGGTATGGGAAATGATTTCCACATCGATCAGCCCACCGTCTTTCTTGCGATGTTTGCGCGCTTCGGACCGCACCAATCCCTCTTTAACCTGGGCGATGCTTTCCAGCAGGCCCGGCACATCCTCGGGCGGGCGAATATCGGCGATGGTCATCGCCAGGAACTCGGCGCGGGAATAGCCGTAGTGATCCATGGCGGCATCGTTGACGGCCAGGAACCGCAAGGTTTCCAGATCGTACACCCACATCGGCACCGGGTGCGCCTCGAACAACAGGCGGTAGCGGCTTTCGCTATCCCGCAACGCCGCCTCCGCCTGCTGGCGCTGGCGTTCACGCTCGAAGCTGTCCAGCGCGAAGGAAACATCGGCGACCATCTCATCCAGCAGCCCGGTCAACTCCAGATCGAAAAATTCCGGTTCGGAGGCGAATAGATTGAGCACGCCCACCACCGCGCCCGCCTGTTTCAACGGGAAAACCGCGCAAGACCGCACCCCGGCGGTCGCCATCAGGATCTGCCAACCAGGAGCTTCCTCGCCGCTGTCGTAGAACAAATCGTTGCCGACCCAGTGCGAGCCGCTGGCCAGCACCACTTGCGCCGGCCGGTACGGCAAGGTGGCGTCGCCGGGCTCGATCGTCGGGTCCGGCGACGCCAGCCGCCCGCGCAGCTCGCCGTAAGCCGCCACCACGCGCAACTGCTGGGTATGTGGGTCCCGCAAACCGATCCAGGCCCCCTTGAGGTCGCCGCACTTGACCGCGATGCGACACACTTCCTCGAACAGTCGATCAATCCCGTCGTTGCGCAAAATGGTCTGACTGGTCAGGCTCAGCGCCGCGTAAAACCGGGTGATTCGCGCCAGACGTTGTTCGGCCAGCTTGCGGCCGGTAATGTCGTCGATCACGCTGATGAAGTATTCCGGTTGTCCGCCGGCGTCCCGCACCAGCGACCTCGTGAGATCGATCCAAACGACCGCGCCATCCTTGCGCAGGTAACGCTTTTCTATTGAGTAGGTCTGGATCTGACCCGACAGAATCTGATTCACCAAATGCAGGTCCTTGTCCAGATCGTCGGGGTGGGTGATGTCCTGAAAGGTTTTTTGCAGCAGTTCCGCGCGCGGATAGCCGAAGATCGCACACAGCCGGTCGTTGACCCGCAGCCAGCGGCCATCGGGCGCGACATGGGCGATGCCGACCGCCGCCTGCTCGAACGTACCGCGGAAACGACGCTCCCGCTCGGCCAGCGCGGCTTCCGCCTGCTTGCGCTCGGAAATATCGCGGACCACGGATTGAAAATAGCGGCGCTCCTGACTGATCAGGGGGCGCGCGCTGACTTCAACCGGGAACGTGGCGCCATCCCGCCGCTGGTGCAGAACCTCAAACAGCGCCCCCCCGGCGCGCGCCACCCGGCGGTAATCATGCACCACCGCATCCTGGCAGGGAGGCGCCCGCAGTACGCGCACATGCTGTCCCTTCAATTCCCCCGGATGGTAGCCGTAGTAGTTCCATACCTGGTCGTTGGCTTCGATGATGACGCCGTCATCGGCCAACAACAGCACAACATCCAGCGATTGCTGGGCGAGTTGCTCGTAGCGGTGCTGGAGATTGGCGCGTTCGAGTTCGTCGCGCAGGTGCTCCAGTTCGAAGCGCGCCTTGGCATTCCGCCACCACAGCAGAATACCGACGGCGCCGGCGCTCAGCGCGAACAGCAGCACGAAGCCGATCCACAACGCCAGCCAGCGGATGCGAGCCAGTTCGTCGTGGCTCAGGCTCTGGATCACTTCGCGGTAGGCAACGGCGCCCAGCACCGCAACGATCGCAATCAGCACCACCGGCACGACTATCAGCGCCCAAGTGGTCGGAGGGGTAGGGGTGGGGGTGGGCGCGGCCAAGCCAGCCCGGTCGCCCGCCACGTCGCGTTCGACCTCGAAGCGGCGCAAGGCCAAGTACAGCAGCAGAGCGGTCACCGCGACGAAAACCCAATCCTTGGCGGTTTGCAGGCGAGTCAGCGCCGCCGGACCGACGCCCAGCCACAGAACGAGCTGATCGGACCCAAAGATCCAGAACGCCGCGACCAGCGCGTAGGTGATTGCTAAAAACAGCGATTGCGACATACCCATCCACAGTTAGAGATGATGCTCGATCCGCAACGGGTCATGCCGTCCGGCGGCGAGCGGAGTCTTGTGACTATAGACAATCGTGGGGATGGTTGCCGCCCGCCCTGCTGCCCGCCCGATGCGGCCAGAATCCGCGCCACCGCCCCTTCCAATCCGTCCGTCGTGGCCGAACCCGCCCGCTCAGCCCGGTGGCGACCCCTGATATCCGCTCAGCGCTTGCCGGAAATAGAGCCGGAACCCATAATTTCGGCATGGGCTGGGACAAGAGAAAGGGCGACCCGCCGGAACCGGCGCGAGCGCGGCGGCATAACAGCATCATCCCCGCGCACAGTGCGGATTGCCCGGCGCGGCGACCGCAATAACCTCACGCGGCGGCACGCCCCCCAACGGAGCTTCCCCATGCAACGCAGCGATATCCTGGCTTTTCTGGTTTCCATCGGCATTACCGGCTTGCTGATCTGGGGGCTGGTGCACTTCATCAACGAATGGTGGGCGCGGCTGCCCAAGGTCGTCGCCCTGACCGTTTGCATCCTGCTGGCGGTGATGGTGATCGGCTACCCCATCTATGCGCTGGCGCGCTGGTCGGATCGCTATCTGGAACGGACGCGGGAAACCAAGGCGCAAGGGGAGCGGAAAGATTAGGCGGGAACCGCGCCAGAAGACCCCGGCAGCGCCGGCCCCACCTCATGTTTGCCCTGTTGCGGAGCTGGCTCCGCCGCCGCCGGCTGGAGCGGACCCGCATTCCGGCCACCGCATGGCGGGCGGCCGTGGCGACGCTGCCGCTGCCGGATCGCTTGAATCCGACGGAACGGGAACGGCTGCGCGATTTGGCGACGCTGTTCCTGCACGAGAAGGTACTGGAACCGGCCGGCGATTTGGAACTGACGCCCGAGATGGGGCCGCGCATCGCCGCCCAAGCCTGTTTGCCGATCCTGAATCTCGGACTGGACTATTACCGGGGCTGGAGTTCGGTGATCCTCTACCCCGAAGGTTTCCTGGCCCGGCATGAATACACCGACCCAAACGGTCTGGTCCACAGCGGCCACCGGCCGCTGATCGGCGAAGCCTGGGAACGCGGACCGGTGATCCTGTCCTGGGCCGATGTCGCGGTCAGCCCCGCGGAGCCGGGCTACAACGTGGTGATCCACGAGATGGCTCACAAGCTGGACATGCTGACCGGCGAGGTCAACGGCCTGCCGCCGCTGCACCGCGACATGCAAGTACGGGAATGGAGCCGTGTCTTCAACGATGCGTACCAGCGGCTGTGCCGGGAGGTGGACTGGGACCGGCCGACGGCGTTGGACCCCTATGCCGCCGACAGTCCCGGCGAATTCTTCGCGGTGATCAGCGAAGCTTTTTTTACCGCGCCCGAAATGGTGATCGAAACTTACCCGGAAGTTTACCGGCAGCTTCTGACGTTCTACCGGCAGGACCCGCTGGCCGCGCCAAACGGTTAGCGGATGCCTTCCAGCCGCACCCGACCCTCCGGGTCGAGCACCGTGATCCGCGCGAATGGAGCGGCTGGTACTTTAAGCAAAAGGCAGGGGCTGGACATGACCTGCGCCTGCCGATAGCCCGGCGGCGGTTCGCGCCAGTCCACCCGCACCGACAGCACACCGTCCCGCACGGTCGCCGGTTCGCCGGCCAGGCTCAGACCGTATCCGGCCGAGGGCCGCGCGCCCATCGCGACCAGCAACACCCCCTCCCGGCTGAAATCCACCGTCGGCGGGGACGGCGGATTCACCTTTGGGCTGGCGACCCGCCCGTACCAGGATCGCCACTCCCCCGCGCTGGCGATCCAGATCACGGCGGAGCGCTCCAGGCCGCCGCACTGGTCGCTGCCATATAACGACTCCACCGACAGCGCCGCGCCTTCCCCGGCGTCGGTTTGGGCACAACCCGAAGTCAGCGTCAGCGCCACCAGCATCCAACCTGCCCGCTTCACCGCGAACCACCGGCCCGCTTGCCCGCGCCACGCCGCCTCCCGGTTTCGCGCCCGGTGGTCTGGACGCCCGGCAGCTTCACGGTAAAGCCGCTGACGAAATCCAAGCCGCTCAGATCCCGGTCGACCTCGACCGTCACCGGCGCATCGAGGGTGATGTAGGCGCCGCAGGACTCGCCGGCATCGCAAATGAATAGATCGTTGTTGGCGTCGGAACCGGTGAAAAGTTGATAGTTGCCCGCTGCAATATCCGACAAGGTGAAGGTGTAACTACCGTCCGGCTGCAACTGCCCGGCCACATCCTGCACGGTCTCGCCGCTCTCGGGCTTGACCAGTAGCACATACTGCTGCCCGACCGAGCCGGCGCTCAGATTGTTGGCCACCTGCATGATGACGTTCACCGGGAACGTATTGGCATTGGAGCTAAAGGTAATGGTCGCGCTGTAAACCCCATCCGCCAGATTTTCGCGTCGTACCGCAACCGTGTAACCGCCGGTACCGTCGGCGTTCGCCTGAATCGGCGTCACGCTCAGCCAGCCGCCGGAGTTCTCGGTGGGTGGATTCACCCTCAGGTCGCCGCCGCCACCGTTGAGCACCGTCAGGGTCTGGCTATCGAGGCTGACGCCAAAATTCAGCGCCGCCGGACTGATCGTGAGAATTGGCGTCGGGTTCACCGGCCGCCCCGCGCTGTCGGCGGCGGCGATCACCGCCCTGTAGGCGTTGATCAGGCCGTAACCGAACTGGTCGTCCCGGCCCGGCGCGCCCAAATCCTCGGTCAGCGCGCCGCTGGCCAACAGCGCGTCGATGTCCTGGGGCGTCAGGTTCGGCGCGGCGGACTTCATCAACGCCAGCACTCCGGCCACATGCGGCGTCGCCATCGAGGTTCCCTGCCAGATGACGTAGTCGTTGACCAGCGTACCGCCGCTGTCGCTGGCGGCCGTGCTGAGCACGCCGTCCGGCTTACCGTCGCCGTTCACGTCGCGGGCGGTGTTGCCACCGGGCGCGACCACGCTGATGGTGGGTCCGAAATTGGAGTACGGCGCCCGATCCTTGTTGATATCCACGGCGCCGACGCCCAACACGCCGGGAAAAGCCGCGGGATAGAACGGCGTACCGTTGCCGTCGTTGCCGGCGGCGGCGACGATGACCACGCCGGCGGCGCGCGCCTGATCGTAAACCGCTTGGGTGGCGGTGGAAAAACCGGGACCGCCGATGCTGAGGTTGATCACGTCGGCGCGGCGCGGCGGCACGGCGCCGGAGTCGTTGGGCAGACCAGCGGCGTAGCGCACGGCCTGTTCGATGTCGTAATCGGTGCCGCCGAAGCGGCCCAGGGCGCGCAAGGGCATGACCTTGGCCCCGAAGGCGACACCGGCGACACCGATGCTGTTCTGGGTGGCGGCCGCCACCGTGCCGGCGATGTGGGTGCCGTGGAAGGAACTGCCGCCGCCGGGATCGACGCCGTCGCCGGGATCGTCCGGATTGGCGTCGATGCCGTCGCCGTCGCCGGCGTTGTCGGGATTGCTGATGAAATCGTAGCCTTCCACCCACTGCCCTTGCAGGTCGGGATGGCTGAGCGCGATGCCGGTATCGATCACCGCCACGATCGCGTCAGTGCCGGTCGTCAGATCCCAGGCCTGCGGCAGGTTGATCTGCGGAAAGTGCCACTGGAACCGGTATAGCGGATCGTTGGGGACGAACTGCTCGCGGCGGATGTAGTTGAGCCCCGCGTCCGCGACATCCGGATCTCGCCTCATCTCCTTGATCGAATACAGGGTCTCCAGTTTCTCCCGCAGGATCGGATCGGTGATCTGAAAACCGCCGGGGAAACGAATCTGAGTGGTGCTGGCCAGCTTTCGATAGGCCGCGATCCGCTTCAGCTCCGCCAAATCGATCAAGGCATTACGCTCCGCGGGTTCTTCTCGCCGCCCCCCCATCAAACCCAGCGCCCGCACCTGAGCCCGCAAACCGTCGCGCGCCGACGCCGCGCGCCGGAAACGGGTAATCGCTTCGCCCGCGACGAACGGATCGCTCAGCCGCATCCCTGCTTCGGCCGGCGCCAGCGCCTGACCGATGGTCAACACGTAGTTCGACGCGCCGCGATCCGCGACCACGACCAGCAGATAATCGCCGCTCGTGGTCACCGTCAGCGATTCCACCCGGTTCTGGCTGGCCGCCGCGTCGAGGATGCTGCCGTCGAGATCGGCCAGACCCAAATCCAGATCGTTCTGGACGCCGTCGCCGGCAATTTGCAGGCTGATCTGCTGGCCGGCGAGCAGCTTGGCCGTGTACACATCAGTCGGATCGCCACTGGTGCGCGATCGGCCCGCCGGTCCGGCGCCAGGCCGGTTGGCGTAGCCGCCGAGAGTGACCGGGTTGGGAATCGGTTGGGGGTCGGCGACCGTATCGTTGGCGCGGTAGGGCGCCAAGCGGATCGTTGACATCGCTGTCCGTGGCGACGCCAGAGGCCGGCCGCACCGTACCGCTCAAGGTGTACTGGACGACGGGCGGCGGCGAGGACGGTGGCGGCGGCGGAGGCGAATCGCCACCATCATCGCCTCCGCCGCAAGCGTGCAGCAGAACCGCCAGCCCCACGACCAGGAACGCCCGTTTTGGAAATTCAGAGTTCATGCATGGTCTCTTTGTAACGAGCGACGCTACCAAAAGTCATCCAGCTTCGCCTGTTCCCAAGTGGCGCGCAGGACCTGCCAGTCGTCCCGGCCTCGACGGATCAGGGCGAAGTCGAAGCGGTAAAGATCGGCGCTCAGGCCGATCAGTTGGTCGGCGCTGGTCACCGGCCGACCGGCCATCGCCGCCGCCACGCTGACCGTGGCATGATCCGGGTCCGTGAGAACGATGTCGCGAATGCGGGTGAACAGATGGACGGACTGATGGCGCAGGACGTGCAGCCGGATCAGATGTTCCACCGCTTTGCGGTCGCGACCCTGAGCATCGGTGTAATCATCCGCGATCAGCGCGCGCAGATCGCGCATGTTGCGCTCCTCGCCCGCGACCTGAGCCCGAGCGATGAACTGGCGGATTTCGGTCTCGGGGGAATCGGCCGGGCGCGAGCAGGCCGCCACCACCAGCATGATGAAGACCGCCCAGGCCCATGACCGGCCGCCGTATCGGGTTATCATTCCCATCTGGATATCTCCACCACCCTTGGCCGGCTGAGTGCCGGCGACCCGCTTGCTCATTCTTTCCACCCGTTCGGAACCTGCCATGAATCACCAGTTTGCAGTACTTGATAAGAGTCTTTGCTATCGCGGTTTTTTCCGCATGGAACAATACCGGTTGAAACATGAACTGTTCGCCGGCGGCTGGAGTCCGGAAATCACCCGCGAGTGCCTGGAGCGCGGCCATGCGGTTGCGGTCCTGCTGTTCGACCCGGAACGGGACCGGGTGGTTTTGCTGGAGCAATTCCGGGTCGGCGCGCTGGAGTTTCCCGGCGGTCCCTGGCTGCTGGAGATCGTCGCCGGCATCATGGACGATCCCGCCGAAACCACCGAGGAGGTGGCGCGGCGCGAAACCATCGAGGAAGCCGGCTGCGAACTGCTGGAGCTGATTCCCATCTGCCATTATCTGGTCAGCCCCGGCGGCACGTCCGAAAGCATCACCCTGTTCTGTGGCCGGGTCGACACCTCGACCCTCGCCCCCGGCATCCGCGGCGTAGCCTCAGAGCATGAAGACATCCGTTTGCACCTGGTCTCCCGCGCCGAGGCGCTGGAGTTGCTGCATACCGGCCGCATCAATTCGGCCGCGCCGATCATCGCCCTGCAATGGCTGGAATTGAACCGGCCGAAACTGCTGGGGCGTTGGGAACTGGCGCCGGCCTAGATCCCCAGCCGGCCCAAGTCGGGATCGGGCCTCGACCGCTCCCAGATCAGGCGGAACAGCTCCAGCAACTCCTTCATGCGCTCGCGGGGCTCCGGCTCGTAATTGCCGAGCAGGCGGCGCGGATCGCTGAAACGCAACAGCGCCCGTTCGTCGGCGATGACGAACGCCTGGCTCAGTTCCGGCCGGTCCGGGATTTCCGACCGGTTCGGAGTGCGCAACAGTAGCGCGCTGGTCAGTCGCTCGCTCAGCCGCACCAGCCGGGGACAATCGCTGCGCCATTCCCTGGCTGGCGGCAACACCAGATGCAGGCGTGTCTTGGGCTGGCTCACCACCCGATTGCGGATGGCGTCGAGCACGTCGGGATCGTCGTACAACTCGGGCCGTACCAGAGGCGTATACAACAGCAGCGTGCGCCGCATCCCGCCGAGCAGGTCCAGCAGGGCGCGCCGGCTGTCGTCCAACCCGTTTAGCGTCATCGGGAAAAGCGGTTCGTCATTCGCCATCGCCGTTACCTCGCTGTCTGGGAGAGTGAAACCCCATGCATTCGAACACCATCGATGAGTGCCGGATATAGCGCGAAATGCCTGGGTTGTCGTGGGATTGACCCCGCACAAAGTTATTGCGGCGCAAGCCGCGATCCGGTAAACGAGACAATCACGAAGTTCTGATGGGGCTCGGCCCAGCTCACGGTGACATTGCTGCCGGCTTGCGGAAAGTTGGGCAGGATATACGCACCGGTGACGCCTCTCAGGAACTCCACGCCCAGCGTGGTCACGGTGAAGTTCACATTGGCGAACTCCACTCCGTCGGCGAAAGCCCGCAAATTGTGGCTACCATTGCCCAGACGGTTCCAGTTGAAGGTGTAGCCGAAGCCATTGTCGGCGTCGCCACAGGACTGGATCGTATCCTCCCGGGTAGTGCCGTAGGCCACCCGTTGCCGGGCGCCGCCGTCGATCTGCACCTCCACCGTGCCGGCCTGGCAGACCCAGCCCCGGATCAGCCCGATCCCGCTTTCGAAGGAACCCTGCCGCGGGCTTTCCAGGGTGGCGGAAAGTTCCGCTTGCGGGACTCTCGCGGCCGGTTGGATGCTGGCCGCATTCCGGCTGGCGCCGTCGATGACAAAATTCTGATGGGGCTCGGCCCAGCGCACGGTGACATTGCTGCCGGCTTGCGGAAAGTTGGGCAGGATATACGCACCGATGACGCCTCTCAGGTACTCCACGCCCAGCGTGGTCACGGTGAAATTGACGTTGGCGAACTCCACCCCGTCGGCGAAAGCCCGTAGGTTGTGGCTGCCGTTGCCCAGCCGGTTCCAGTTGAAGGTATAGCCAAAGCCGTTGTCGGCATCGCCGCAGGACTGGATCGTATCCTCCCGCGTGGTGCCGTAGGCCACCCGTTGCCGGGCGCCGCCGTCGATCTGGATTTCCACCGTGCTGGCCTGGCAGACCCAGCCCCGGATCAGGCCGATCCCGCTTTCGAACGAACCCTGCTGCGGGCTTTCCAGGCGTGGTCTCCGCCGGACGACGAGTTCAGCCACTGACTAACCGACGGAAACGTTAAATCAAAACGGCCATACCAATCGGGGTCTGTCTGGTTCGAGCAGGATGGCAAAGTACCGCCGTGCAAGTTACCGACAAAAAGTTGCTGGCCGTTTTGCTCACCGGTAATCGCGAAGATCCCGGATCCACTACTCCCCTCTTCAGTGATCCCTTGCGACCAGGTCACCTGGATGTGGCTACCGGTTCCATTGACTGGTTAAAAAGGGGAGCGTATCCGTCAGCGGTGCCTTGACTCCATTTCTTCAAGTCACCCTGGGGATGATGGATGCCCGTGACCGTCCGGCCCGTCGGATTGGTCGTGCTCCAACCGGCAAACTGTATGCCCGGCAAGTTGCTGATTTGATTATCCCGCAAGCGCAGGAAGGTGAAATCGCTGTTGGCGCCGGTGGCGAGCAGGTCGGCACCGCCGGCGAAATGAATGACGGACGTGGGGTCCGGTCCCCCGCAGTCCGCGCGTTCGAAAAACCAGTAGCTATTGATGGTGTTGGCGACGGATTGTTTCGATAGACAGTGGTTCGCGGTCATGAAATAAGGAATCCAGCTACTGGAATCGTTATCGTTGAGCAACGTTCCCGTGCATAGATAGCTGCCCTCGGCATCGCTGAAAAGAATTTTGGCCACTGCGGCGCTTAAATTGTCGGGCACCGTGTCGCGACATTTGACGTCGATGTTACAAGATGCGGAATTGCCGATGTCGGAAAGACGCTTCTCGTTCGGATACTGAAACGAATACGCCAGGTGTTGTATTTTTGGCGCCCGGATCGGAAACCTCGCCTTCAATCGGAGCTCGGCAGGTAAATCTCCACTCCGGCGGTTTCCCCTTCGATCACCGGCGACCAGAACAGGGCCGGCGTCGGCTCGGCGTCGGCGGCATTTCCCCCAAGCTGTTGGGCGCGCATGGATCTGGCCGTGAAGGGGCCGAAGGTGTCGGAATTCTTGCTCCCGAAAAAGCGCATTTCCGCGTTCTCGGGCAAGCCCTCCAATTCGATCGCCACCCGTAGCGCGCGTGCCCCCGGCGAGGTGACCGAAAACGCCGCGACCTGGCCGTCGCCGGGCAGTGCCTCCCACGACAGCCACGGGTACAAATCGCCTTGGTAGGGCGGCGGCATCTCCCGCGCGAACCCCACCTTCAGGGGCTGATCCTTGCGCGGCGCCGCCAGCGTGGATTTCTCGGTAGCCGTGACCGGGTCCAGCACGATTTGGAGGGGAATCGCGGTGGCGCGGTAATCCCGCTTGAGTTGTTTATCAGGAAAACTCATGGGTGTTCTGCCCGCCGACGGTGGTGAGCCCCCGCCCACCGAAACAGCGTAGCCCTCGGACACGGTCAGCGCCAACAACACGAGCGCGGCCATCGCATGCAATAGCGGCGGGGAAAATTTGAAGGGACTGTGCTTTTCTGCCGTACTCACGACCATCTCCTGTCCGCTGCACGCGCGGAATCGCGCGAAGGTTGGGAACTTTAACAGACTCACCTTAACGGCAGCTTATAGCCGCTGGCACAGCCCGCCGGGATCAATCCGCGCGGGACCCTCACCTGTTCGCTGCCTGGTTCAAGCGAAAGTCCCGGTTGGAAGATCACCCTATTTTTCCAGCCGCACGCCGTCCTTGCCGAACGTCAATCCCTCCTGACCGATGTCCACCACCACCGTATCGTCCGGCCCGAACTCGCCGGCCAGAATTCGCCGCGCCAGTGGGTTTTCCAACTCCTGCTGGATCGCCCGCTTCAGCGGTCGGGCGCCATAAACCGGATCGAAGCCGGCTTCGCCCAAGCGGTCCAAGGCCGCCTCGGACACGTCCAAGCCCATTTGTCGGTCGGCCAACCGCCGCCGCAGATAGCCGATCTGAATGCCGGCGATGGCCCGAATCTGCTCGCGACTCAGCGGATGGAACACCACCACCTCGTCGATGCGGTTGACGAATTCCGGCCGGAAGTGATCGGCCACCTGCGTCATCACCATGCTCTTCATCAACGGGTAGTTGTTCTGCGCCGCCATCTCCTGAATCATCTGCGAACCGAGATTGGAGGTCATCACGATCACGGTATTGCGGAAGTCCACCGTGCGACCCTGCCCGTCGGTCAAGCGCCCGTCGTCCAGCACCTGCAACAGCACGTTGAACACATCCTGGTGGGCCTTTTCGATCTCGTCCAACAGGATCACGCTGTAGGGCCGCCGCCGCACCGCCTCGGTTAAATAGCCGCCCTCCTCGTAACCAACATAGCCCGGCGGCGCACCGATCATCCGGGCCACGGAATGCTTCTCCATGAACTCCGACATGTCGATCCGCACCATCGCTTCCTCGGTATCGAACAGGAATTCGGCCAGCGCCTTGCACAACTCGGTCTTGCCCACCCCGGTGGGGCCGAGAAATAGAAACGAACCGTTGGGCCGGTTGGGATCGGACAGGCCGGCGCGGGAGCGGCGAATGGCGTCGCACACCGACTTGACCGCCTCGTCCTGGCCCACCACCCGCCGCTGGATCGCCTGCTCCATCCGCAGCAACTTGTCGCGCTCGCCTTCCAGCATCTTCGCCACCGGGATGCCGGTCCATTTGGACACCACTTCGGCGATTTCTTCATCCGTGACCTTGTTGCGCAGCAGCTTGAATTCATCGTGCTCGGCGGCGCTGGCTTGGGTGAGCTTCCGTTCCAGTTCCGGGATGCGGCCGTAGCTAAGCTCCGACATCCGCGCCAGATCACCGGCGCGGCGGGCGGTCTCCAGATCCAGCTTCGCCCGCTCCAACTCCTCCTTGACTTGGGCCGCGCCGTGCAGCGCCAGTTTTTCCGCCTTCCAAACCTCCTCCAGGTCGTTGTACTCGCGCTCCAACCGGGTAATTTCCTGCTCCAGCAGGTCCAGGCGTTTTTTCGACGCCTCGTCGCCTTCCTTCTTCAGCGCCTCGCGTTCGATCTTGAGCTGGATCAGGCGCCGTTCGAGCCGGTCCATCTCTTCCGGCTTGGAATCGATCTCCATGCGGATGCGGCTGGCCGCTTCGTCCACCAGATCGATGGCCTTGTCGGGCAAATTGCGGTCGGTGATGTAGCGATGCGACAGCGTGGCGGCGGCGACGATGGCCGGGTCGGTGATGTCCACGCCGTGATGGACCTCGTAGCGCTCCTTGAGGCCGCGCAGAATCGCAATGCTGTCCTCGACACTCGGCTCGTTGACCAGCACCTTCTGAAAACGCCGCTCCAGCGCCGCGTCCTTTTCGACATACTTGCGGTACTCATCCAGGGTGGTGGCGCCGATGCAGTGCAACTCGCCACGCGCCAGCGCCGGCTTGAGCATGTTGCCGGCGTCCATCGAGCCCTCGGCCTTGCCGGCGCCGACCATGGTATGCAACTCGTCCATGAACAGGATGATCCGCCCTTCCTGCTTGGCAAGATCCTTGAGTACCGCCTTCAGCCGCTCCTCGAATTCGCCGCGGAACTTGGTCCCGGCGATCAGCGCGCCCATGTCCAGCGCCAGTACCCGCCGGTTCTTCAGGCCTTCCGGCACCTCGCCGTTGACGATACGCTGGGCCAGACCTTCGACGATGGCGGTCTTGCCCACCCCGGCCTCGCCGATCAGCACCGGGTTGTTCTTGGTGCGACGGGCCAGCACCTGGATGGTGCGGCGGATTTCGTCGTCGCGGCCGATCACCGGATCGAGTTTGCCCTGCTCGGCCCGCTCGGTCAGGTCGATGGTGTATCTCTCCAGCGCCTGACGCTGGTCCTCGGCGTTTTGCTCATCGACCTTCTGGCCGCCGCGCATGGCTTCGATGCCGCGCTCGATCAGGCTCTTGGTGGCGCCGGCCTGGCGCAGCAATGCGCCCAGCTCGCCCTTGTCCTCCAGCGCCGCCAGCACGAACAGTTCGGACGAGATGTAGGCGTCCTTGCGCTGCTGGGCCAGTTTGTCGGTCAAATTCAACAGACGCGACAGGGCGTTGGAAATCTGCACGTCGCCGCCAGCGCCTTCCACCCGCGGCAGGCGGTCCAGCGCCTCGCCGAGATGGGAGCGCAGCAGGTTGACGTTGACATCGGCCTGGGCGAGCAACGGCCGCACCGTGCCGCCCTCCTGGTCAAGCAGGGCCGCCATCACATGCGCCGGTTCGATGAATTGGTGATCGCGACCCACCGCCAGACTCTGGGCGTCGCTCAAGGCTACTTGGAATTTACTGGTCAGCTTGTCCATACGCATGGATGGTTTACTCCCGTGACAATACAATTTCCCTATGAATTTGGCGGTGGTTTGGGGAAATTCAAGGGTGGCGGGCATCGCCGGCGCGCTTCTGTTCCCGCAGGCCCAAGCGAAAATCCGCGGGCGGATTGCATTGCCCTCACGCGACCGGCCGCCAAAAACCACCGTTATGACATTACAGCGCGAACATGCTTTCTTTAAGCTGGCCTACCTCGGTTCCCGAGCGCCGACCATCACCCATCACCGCGAGGTCCCGTTCCATGCATCACCTGCTCCGCTTCAACACCCGCCAAGCCCAGGAATTGCTCGACATCACCGAACAAGTGCGCGCCGTCGTGCGCGACAGCGGGGTCGCCAACGGTTTGGTCAACGTCTACGCCCAGGGAGCGACCGCCGCCGTAATGATTCAGGAAAACTGGGATGCGAGCGTACCGACCGACGTGGTCAACCTGCTGCGCAAGCTGATTCCGCCGGGCGTCTGGCTGCACGACCAGCAGGACGGCAACGGCGACGCCCATCTCAAGGCAGGTCTGGTCGGTCCGTCCGAAACCATCCCAATCATGGACGGCAAGCTGGGGCTATCCACCTGGCAGGGGATCTTCTTCTGCGAGTTCGACGGTCCTCGCTCGACCCGGACCGTGGTCTGCACCGTGCTGGCGGCGGATTGAACGCGCTCGACGGGATCACTCCAGCGCCTGCTCCAGATCGGCGACCAGATCGGCGACCTCCTCGATCCCGACCGACAACCGTACCAATCTTTATTTCCTCGTGGGTCGATGCCTCAGACCGCCACGGCCACGGGTCGGGTCATGTCGCCCCGTCCGGCGAGCAGCCCCGCCACGGAAATGTCCTCGTCCAGTTCGTCCCAGTGCAATCCCTGTCCGGCGCCGCTGATTTCAAAGCGAAGCCGCTGTTCCGGGGAGGCGCGCAGCAGACGGGGAAACCAGGCCAAGGGCACGCCGATGACGCGCCCGTCGGCCAACTGGACCCACATCGTGTCCTCGTCAAATCTAAGTGAGGTGGCCAAAGTATTCATTCTAGGTCCTCTCGATCAAATCGTGCTCTTTCTCGACGATGCCGGCCAATTCACGCAGGGTGGAGGCGTCAAAACCATGACTGTCAGCCAGTCTGACTTCAGGTCGCAACCAGAACTTGGCGCTGGCGCCGCCCTGGCGAACGTGGACATGAGCCGGTTCGAGCGGTATTCCTTCGTTGGAGAAAAAGAAAAAGCGAAACCCCTTGTAACGGAAAATGACAGGCATCAGTACGCCCTCCTGCCCCATCCAGTTGAGACACTCGCATGACCTTCCGATGTTCGGCGGTGGGTTCGGTCGGTTCGGACGGCGCGGTTCCAGTTTTCCTGCCGCGCAGAGACATACCTACTTCACCCCATCCAGCGCCTGCTCCAGATCGGCGATCAGATCGGCGACCTCCTCGATCCCCACCGACAGCCGTACCAACCCGTCGTCGATGCCCAGTTCCCGACGCACCTCCGGCGGCACCGAGGCGTGAGTCATGATCGCCGGATGCTCGATCAAACTCTCCACGCCGCCCAAGCTTTCGGCCAGGACGAAAATTCGGCAGCGTTCCAGAAACCCGGTCACTTCCGTCAGATCGCCGCGCACCACCGCGCCGATCATCCCGCCGAAGCCGCGCATCTGCCGCCGCGCCAGTTCGTGCCGAGGATGACTGGACAGGCCGGGGTAGATCACCCGTTCGATCTTCGGATGCCGCTCCAGCCAGGCGGCAAGGCGCAGGGCGTTCGTACTATGCCGTTCCATGCGTAGCGCCAGGGTTTTCAGGCCGCGCAAGACCAGGAAGCTGTCAAACGGGCTGGCCACCGCGCCGATGGCGTTTTGCAGATAGCCCAGCCGCTCGGCCAACGCCTTCTCCCGGCACACCGCTACCCCGCCGATGATGTCGGAATGGCCGTTCAAGTACTTGGTCGCCGAGTGGACGACGATATCGAAGCCGTATTCCAACGGCCGTTGCGCCCAGGGCGTGGCGAAAGTGTTGTCGGCCACCGCCAGGATGCCGCGCGGGCGGGCCACGGCGGCGATCATCTCCAGATCCACCAGTTTCAGCAGCGGATTGCTGGGCGTCTCCACCCAGATCATCCGGGTGTCGGGCGTCAGCGCCGCTTCCAGCGCCGCCCGGTCGCGCAGGTCGGAGTAGGTGAAGCTCAACCCGGCGCTGCGCCGTCGCACCTGTTCGAACAGTCGCCGGGTGCCGCCGTAGATATCGTCCAGCGCCACCACATGCGCGCCGCTGTCCAGCAATTCCAGCACCGTCGAGGTCGCGGCCAGACCCGAGGCGAAGGCGAAACCGGCGTTGCCGCCCTCCAGATCGGCCACGCAACGCTCATAGGCAAAACGGGTGGGATTCTGGCTGCGGGAATACTCGAAACCCTGGTGGACACCGGGGCTGGACTGCACGTAGGTCGAGGTGGCGTAAATCGGCGTCACCACCGCACCGGTGGTTGGGTCCGGCGATTGACCGGCGTGAACGACACGAGTGGCGAAACCTGGTGGTTCGGGACGAATTGGTCATGATGCAATCCTTAATGTTTTAAAGCTTATGCTCATTCCAGCCAAATCAAACTCGCCATCCGTCCGGTGTGTTGTTCCCGGCGATAGGAAAAAAACCGCTCCGACTCGCTGAACGTGCAGAACTCCCCACCGTAAACCGCCGAAATCCCCAAACCGCGCAACTGTCGCCGCGCCAATTCATAAATATCCGCCAGCCAGCGCCCGGCCGGCGAGGGTCGAAAACAGGCGGCACTGTCCGCATCCAGCGCCAGGAAGGCCGCGCGCACTTCCTCCCCCACCTCGAAGGCATCGGGACCGATCGCCGGTCCCAGCCAGGCCAGCAGTTCCGCCGGCGGCACACCCATCCGCGCCACGGTCGCCGCAATCACCCCGCCCGCCAGTCCGCGCCAGCCGGCGTGGGCCGCCGCAACCACCGTCCCGGCCCGGTCGCACAGCAACACCGGCAAGCAATCGGCGGTCATCACCACGCAAGGCCGGCCCGGCGCGCGGGTCCAGGCCGCGTCGGCGACGACCGGCGCGCTCACCGTTTCCGCCGCGACTGCATGAATCCCGTGGACCTGTTCCAGCCAAGCCGGTTCGGCGGGAAAACCGACCGCCGCCGCCAGCCGTCGCCGATTTTCGGCGACGCAAACCGGATCGTCGCCGACGTGCCCGGCCAGATTCAGACGGACATACGGCGGTGGGCTGACGCCACCGCGCCGGGTGGTGCTGACCGCGCGCACTCGGACGGGCGCGGGCCAGTCGGGCACAAGCAGATGTTCGGGGAGGAGTTCATTCATGTCGGGGAGCCGCATCTTCGCCGAGCGCTCCCAGCAAACCCGCCAGATCGGCGGGGATCTCCGCCCGCCACTCCAGCCGCTCGCCGGTCACTGGATGAGTGAATGCCAGCCGCTCCGCGTGCAGGGCCTGCCGGTGGAAGTTCTGGATCGCCGCGAGGCAGGCCGGCGAAGCGTCCGGCGGAACTCGCGGTCGCCCGCCGTAGACCAGGTCGCCCAGCAACGGAAAACGGATGTGGGCCATGTGGACCCGGATCTGATGGGTACGACCAGTTTCCAGTTTGACCCGCAACAGGGCGTGGGCGCGGAAGCGGCGCCGCACCCGGTAATGCGTCACCGCCGGCTTGCCGCCCAGCGTCACCGCCATGCGCTGGCGATCCACCGGATGGCGGCCCACCGGCGCGTCCACCGTTCCGCCCGCCACCGGCACGCCGTTGACCACCGCCAGATACTCCCGCTCGATAGCCCGCGCCTGCATCCGCGCGACCAGCGCGGTGTGCGCCCGCAGGCTGCGCGCCACCACCAGCAGACCGCTGGTGTCCTTATCCAGCCGATGCACCAAACCGGCGCGCGGCAGCGCCGCCAGTTCCGGCGCGCGATGCAGCAGGGCATTGACCAGCGTGCCGTCGCGGTTGCCGGCGGCTGGATGCGCCACCAGCCCGGCCGGTTTGTCGATCACCAGCAGATCGCTGTCCTCGTACAGCACAACCAGCGGAATCGCCTGGGGCAGCGCGGTGGTTTCAATTTCGAATTCCAGATCGCCGCTCACGGTTTCCCCGCCGGCGACCGGGTCGCGCGGCCGGCGAACGGCGCCGTCCACTCGCAACCGGCCGGCTTTGAGCCACTGTTGCAGGCGGTTGCGCGAATAGATCGGCAACAACTCGGCCAGCGCCTGATCCAGCCGCATCCCGGCGCAGGTGAGGGGAATCTGGCAGTCGATCCGTTCGGTCGGGGGCATGATGGCTTTTGGCGGCTCGGGGGTTATACTCACTTTGATCACGCATTCTACTCCCGACAACCGCCGCTCCATGCCATTATCCATGCGCCGCATATCAAAACTGCTTCTCGCCGGTCCGCTCGTGGCCGTGCTATTGGCCGGCTGCTCGCTGCTGCCGGAAAAGATCGACGAAACCCAGGGCTGGTCGGTCCAACAGCTCTATAGCGAAGCCAAGGACTCCATGAGTTCGGGTAACTACAAGACCGCCATCGAGTATCTGGACAAGATCCAGGCCCGCTATCCGTTCGGCCGTTACGCCCAGCAGGCCCAGATCGACACCATTTATTGCCAATACAAGGACAACGAGCCGGATGCCACCATTGCCGCCGCCGACCGCTTCATCAAGGCCAACCCGCGGCATCCCTATGTCGATTACGCCTATTACATGAAGGGCCTGGCGAACTTCAACCGCAGCAACAGCCTGCTGGAAAGGCTTGCGCCCACCGACCGCGACAAGACCGACACCAACACCGCCCGTCAGGCTTATAGCGATTTCGCCGAACTGGCCCGCAAGTTCCCCGACAGCAAGTACGCCGAGGACGCCCGCCAGCGCATGCTGTTCCTGCACAACAGCCTGGCGGCTTACGAAGTCAACGTGGCCGACTATTACCTGCGGCGGGGCGCCTATGTCGCCGCGCTCAACCGCGCCACCTACGTGCTGGAAACCTACGCGCGCACCCCGGCCACCGAGGATGCGCTCAGCATCATGACTCAGGCTTACATCAAGATGGACATGCCACAATTGGCCAACGACAGTCTGCGGGTGCTGGAGCGCAACTACCCGCAATCTCCGGAACTACCGAAGTTGAACGCGCTGGTTAAGGGCGCCGGCTGAACGATCCGTCTTTCCCCTCATCCCTGTCGCTGCTCTGCGGGGGAGGGTGTTTTCAACGCCTCCGAACGATGTCTGCTCGATTGCCGAGAGGGTCGCGCCATGTGGGATTTCTTTGAAACCGTCCGCCACCGCCATTCGGTTCGCAAGTACCAGCCGGACATGCCGGTCGAAACCGAAAAGCTGCATGCCATTCTGGAAATGGCCTGCGCCGCGCCCTCGGCCGGCGATTTGCAGTCTTACCGCATCGTGGTCGTGTGCGACCCGGCCGAACGGGAAGCGCTGGCCCAGGCCGCACACGGGCAAACTTTTATCGCCGAGGCGCCGGCCTGCCTGGTGTTCTGCGCCGACCCGGCTCGCTCGGCCACGGCCTTCGGCGAGCGCGGCGCGGCGCTGTACGCCCTGCAGGACACCACCATCGCCGCCGCCTACGCGCAACTGGCCATCGTCGCCGCCGGTATGGGCTCCATTTGGATCGGTTACTTCGAGGAAGAGCGCATCCGCGAGATCCTGCAACTGGAAGCGGGGCTGACACCGCTTGCCCTGCTGAGCCTGGGCTATCCGGCTGAGCTGCCGGAACCCAGCCCACGGCGGCGGCTGGACGAAGTGGTGGCGTGGCGGTAGCCCGCCCCCGTCAGGGTGACCGCCGCAAGGCGCAAATACTCTGTTTCACTCTCAAGGTTTATCCAGGCTACACCGCCTGACCCCGCGCGGCGATGATCCGCAAGCCGGTGAAGATCAAATCCGGTTCCAGTCGATACTCAGCCCGCAAGTGGGGCAACACGGTTTCCGCGGCGCCGCCGGTCAGCAGGCGCACCCCGACACCGTGCTCGGCGATCATCCGCTCGGTGATACCGTCTATCGCCGAGGCGACCGCATACACCGCTCCACCCCAAACGCAGTCGCGGGTGCTCTGGCCGAACAACCGCGCTTCTCCCGTCTCCGGGGGAATCTGCCGGGTTTCCCGATACAACACTTCGCGCATCAGCCGCATTCCCGGAATGATCACCCCGCCCAGATGCCGGCCATCCGCCGCCAAGGCATCGATGGTGAGCGCCGTACCGCAATCCACCACGTAACAGCTCCGGTCGGTCAGCGCCCGCGCGGCGATCATCGCCACCCAGCGATCCGCGCCCATTCGTTCCGGCTCGGCGTAGGAATTGCGAATGCCGCAGGCCGCCGCCGTCGAAACCGCGAACTCCGTCTCAACTCCCCAGCATTGACCGATCCATTCCGCCAGCCCGGCACGGGCCTCGGGTCCGGCCACGCTGACGATCATCACTCGCGCCGGCCGCGGCAAATCCGCCCACAGTCGAGCCGCGAGTTCGGTCCAGCTTTCCTCGCCGCGGCTGGCCTGACCGCGCCGCTGCAACTCGCCTCCCTCACAGGTCACCCACTTGACCCGGCTGTTGCCGACATCCGCCAGCAGAATCACGGTTCGAGCCTCAAGCTGATTTCTCCGCCCAGATAGGCGTTGACCCGGCCGTCTGCGCTTTCCAGCAACAACGCGCCGCTTGCGTCCACCCCACGCACGACACCAGTCACGGCGGCATTCGGCAAGTGCAGCCGCACCCGACGGCCGACGGTCAGATCGAAGCATGTCCATTCCTCGGCCAGACCGGCAAAGCCGCCCTGCTCGAATCGATCAAAGATCTCCACCAATTCATTGATCAACAGCGCGGCCAAGCGATTGCGAGACACCCCTTCCGCGCCCAGAATCTCCCGCAAATCGACCCAGGGCTGATCGATGGCCAGCGCCGCCTGTCGCGGCAGGGCCACGTTCAGACCGATGCCGGCCACGACGTGCAGGGTTCCCGCGCTGGAACCGGATTCCAGCAGGATGCCGCCCAGCTTGCGTTCCCGCCACAGCACATCGTTCGGCCACTTCAGCCCGACGTCCACCACGCCCAGCGCCCGCAGGGTCCGGGCCACGGCGATGCCGGTCGCCAGACTCAAGCCGCTCAGCGCCGCCGGCTCCCCGTCAAACCGCCACAGCAGCGAAGCGAACAGGCCGGCGCCGAACGGCGAAACCCAGGAACGCCCCTGACGGCCCCGCCCCGCGTGCTGCCGCTCGGCCAGACAAACCGCGCCACCCGGCCATTCCTCACCGGCCTTGGCCAGTAAATAGGCGTTGGTGGAATCCAGCAGCGGATATATCTCCAGCCGGCTCAACCGGGTCCGGGCGTCGTCGCTCAAGCCGGCGGCGATCCGTTTGCGGTCGAGCAGTTCCAGCGGTTCCGCCAGACAGTAACCACCGCCCGGCAACACCCGCGGCTCCAGACCCAGATCCCGCAAGGCGTGCGCCGCTTGCGCCAGCGTTGCCGGCTCCACCACCAGGCGTTCGATGAGCTCCCGTTCGGCGTGCGCCGCGCCATCCGCCAGAACCGCCAGCAGCGCCTGTTCGAGTTCCGTATCCGTCATGGTTCAGCCGCCTGTCGCCTCATGATCGCCCTCAATGCCGCAACGAAAAGCCGCCTTGCCCGGCGAGGAGAAAGGCGGCGGTTTTGCGGGCTATCCGAACGGCTCGCGCGGCGCGCCGTTCAGGGGAAAAATCGCGGAAGATTTAGAACAGAGTGCTCCAGGGCACGACCGACAGAAAGCTCAGCCAGGAGACGATCAGCAGCGCGATGATAATGATGAGCGGGAAATTCTGAAAGGTAAACATCGTTATTCTCCTTACGGTTTCTATTGAAATACTAAATCAATTCCATCTATTCATTCAAGGATTTATCAGGATCCCGCCGAGGATGGCAAGGAGGGATGCGCGGGTCGTCGTCGTCCATCAGGATGCGGTGGGCCGGCCCTTCCAGATCGTCGAACTGCCCGGTCCGGACCGCCCACAAAAAGGCCCACAACGCCACGCCGATCACCCCCAGGGCCATCGGAATCAACAGATACAGGATTCGCATGACGCCATCCTTCTCCTCTCAGGATTGCCGAAGCCGCAGTGCGTTCACCACCACCAGCAGCGAACTGAACGACATGCCGAGCGCCGACATCCAGGGCGTCAGCCAGCCGCCGGCCGCCAGCGGCAGCGCTATCAGATTGTACCCGATCGCCCAGGCGAAATTCTCCCGCATGATCGTCAGGGTTCGCCGCGCCGTATCCACGCCGCGCACCAGATGTTCGAGCCGTTCCGACAGCAAAATCATATCCGCCGTGGCATGAGCCAGTTGCGTGCCGCTGCCCATTGCCAGCGACACCTGGGCCGCCGCCAACACCGGGGTGTCGTTGACGCCGTCGCCCACCATCGCCGCCACTGCGCCCTGACGTTGCAGCTCCCGCAACCGTTCCAATTTATCCCGAGGGGAAAGTCCGCCCGTCGCCTCGGCGATACCGGCCTCGCGGGCGACATGGGCCACGGCCTCTGGCCGGTCGCCGCTCAGCAGCAATACCCGCAACCCGCGCGCCTGCAAGTCCGCCACCGCCTCCGCCGCGCCGGGCCGCAGCGTATCGCTCAACTGGAACCAGGCCAGCAGTCCCGTGTCGTCACCCAGCGCCACCCAGGTGCTGGCGGCGTCGAGATCGGCGCGCCCGGCGACCGCCGCGCCGCTCAATCCGGCCGCGAACCCAGCACGACCCACGCGGTAGCAGCGGCCCTCGATCCAGCCCTCGACCCCGTCGCCCGGACTGTTGCGCAGGCCCGTGGCGGTCGGCGCCGCGGGGTCGGCTGCTTCCGCCAGGGCGCGACCGACCGGATGTTCGGAACCGCGCTCCAGCGCCGCCGCCAACGCCAGACAGCGCCGCGCCTCCAGGCCACTTTCCGGTTCGACCGCCGCGACCCGCG
Source organism: uncultured Gammaproteobacteria bacterium (assembly GCA_963695105.1). Lineage (GTDB taxonomy): Bacteria > Pseudomonadota > Gammaproteobacteria > Competibacterales > Competibacteraceae > Competibacter. The sequence goes on from CAVOGC010000055.1 coordinate 238,199, forward strand.
GCCGGCCGTAGGTCAGGGTGCCGGTCTTGTCGAAAATCACCATCGTGGCTCGCGCCAGCGTTTCCAGCGCATGCCCGCGAGTGGTCAGCACACCCAATCGGGTCAATGCGCCGGTCGCGGCCACGATAGCGGTCGGGGTGGCCAGCGACAAGGCGCAGGGACAGGTCACCACCAGCACCGACAAGGTAATGCGAAAGGCGGTATCGAAATCGCTCAGCGCCCACCAGACCAGCAACACCGTCGCCGCCACCCCCAGCAGCGCGGCGACGAACCAGGCGGCGATGCGGTCAGCCAGCAGCGCCAGTCGCGGCTTTTCGCTCTGGGCGCGGTCCAGCAGCCGGACGATGGCCGATAGCACGGTCTCGGCGCCGACTTTCTCGATTCGCATCACCAGCGGGCTTTCCACGTTGATCGAACCGCCGATCAGCGCGTCGCCGTGCTGGCGGGATAGCGGCAGGCTCTCGCCGGTCAACAGCGATTCGTCCACGCTGCTGGCCCCCTCTTCTATCCGCCCGTCGGCCGGAATGGTTTCGCCCGGCCGCACCAGCACCCGATCGCCGGGCGCCAGTTCCGCAACCGGCACCACCTGCTCGACGCCATCGGTATCCAGCCGGGTGGCGCTGGCCGGCAGCATCCGCACCAGCGCCTCGGAAATCTGTCCCGCCCGGTGGCGGGCGGTCATTTCCAGAAACCGGCCGGCCAGCAGAAAAAATACGAACATCGTCACCGAGTCGTAGTAGACCTCGCCGTTGCCTTGCCAGGTGTGCCAGACGCTGGCGACGAAGGCGGCGAACACCGCCAGCGATACCGGCACGTCCATGCCGAGTTGCCGGCGGCGCAAATCGCGCCAGGCGGCGTCGAAAAACGGCCGCGCGGAGTAGGCCACCACCGGCACGGCCAGGACCAGGCAAATCCAGCGGAGAAAATCGCGAGTCCAGACTTCCATCCCCTGGTATTCGCCGACGTACAAACCCACCGCCAGCATCATCACCTGCATCGAACCCAGACCGGCCACCGCCAGCCGCCGCAAGGCCACGGCGCGCTCGCGTTTCTGCAACGCCTCCTGCCGGCTGGGATCGAAGGGATGAGCGATGTAACCGATGGCGGCGATGGCGGCCAGAACCTGACTGAGCTTGACTTGGCGCTCGTCCCAGCAGAGCTGGGCGCGATGGGTGGAGTAGTTGACCCGAAACTCCAGCACGCCGGGCAGGGCGTTGACGTGGCGCTCGTTGAGCCAGACGCAGGCGGCGCAGACGATGCCTTCCAGAATCAGCGCGGCCTCGCGGGTATGCTCGCCGCCGGCGCGAACGAAGCTTTTCTGCAAATCCGGCCGGTCGTACAACTCCAGCCCGCGCAACGGCTCTGGAATCAGATCTTCCGGTCGGCGCGAAGGCGTGGTGCGATGGCGGTAAAAGTCGGTCAGGCCAGCGGCCACGATAGCCTCCGCGACCGCTTCGCAACCCTGGCAACACATCGGCTGGCGGCGGCCATCGATCACCACGGCATGGCTCGCGCCCGACGGCGCCGGCAAACCGCAGTGGAAACAGGCGGTTTCGGCAGCGCGGTCTGGCGCGAGCGACTCGGCGATTACGGACATCGAGGGACTATTCGGGTCGTTATGCGGAAAAAGACGATAGGCGATGAGGGATCGGCGCGGCTGGGCTAGCGATCCCGCACCCGGGTATTGGCCTGGATTTCGTGCAGATCCTCTCCCTTGCGGATTTGCAGCACCAAATTCCAGTGGCCGGCGACCGGCAAGCTCACGGGTGCTTCATAAACACCCGGCGCGGTTTCGGTCAGGCTGAAATCCACATCCAGCGTGCTGGTGGAAGGCCGCAGAAACTGCCCGACCAGGGTCGCGCCGACGACTGGTTCGCCGTCGCGGGTTTGCACCGTGGTCCGGAACAAAGCGGGTTGGCCGGCGATCGGCTCGTTCATCCAACCCTTGCGAACCTGCCAACCGCGCTGCCGCTGGCGCTCGACCTGCTGCAAGTATTGGTTGTACAGCGCTTCCTTCTTATGAAAATCGCGCGCGATCACGCCGGGAAACACCGAACTCACCTCGCGCCGGTCGCTGGGCTCGGGAAACAGCCAACCCCAGAGGGCGGGGTTGAGCCCGCGCTCGGCGACCGAGACGAAAACCGCGCCCGATACCGCCACGAAAACGAAGAACCCGGCGATGGCCGCCGGCCCCCAGTGCAGACCCCGGTCGCCGGCGCGGACGCCGAGCAGCATTCCGCAAGCCAGGGAACTGAGCAGATAAATTCCCAGATGGATCGCGAACACATCGCCGCCCGGCCAGCGGATGACGCCATAGGGCACGTACAGGCCCACCGTCGCCAGCGCCACCACGGCGGCGGCCTGCTTCGCATTCCAGCGCGCGAAGCGGATCAGTCCGAGGTTGGCGAGTACGATCAGTACCGCGCCAACCGCGAGGCCGAACAACAGATCGCTCATCGACCGCCCGCCGGAGTATAAAACGGCACTTGTCGCCGGATGGGTTCGGCCTGCACACCAGCCAGCAGTTCGATAACGAAGATCACTTGGTCGCCGGGCGGGACGTTCCCTTCGACCGGCGGAATCTGGACCCGCGCCAGCAGCTTGATGCGCTCCTGCGGTTCCAATTCGATCCGTTCCATGCCGTCCATGTTCAGGCTCGCGCCGGCCAGCCCCTCGATGCGAATGCCGACGGTCATCGGCGCCGTCAGTTTATTGTTCAGTTTGATCTCGTAATTGTTGCGAATACCGCCGTCCGACAACTGGGTGTACAGCGGCTGGCGGATTTGTTCCACCGTTCCGGTGTAGGGCGCGCGAGTGAGCACACTCCAGATCAGCAGGGTGGTCGCCGCCGTCAGGATCACACCGTAACCGATGGTCTTGGGTTTAAGCAGGCGCGTCTTTTTGCCGTTCAGCGCATTCTCGGAGGTATAGAGCACCAGCCCGCGCGGCCATTGCAGATTATCCATGATGGTGTCGCAGGCGTCGACGCACAGCGCGCAGGAGATACACTGATATTGCAGGCCCTTGCGAATATCGATGCCCACCGGACAGACCTGAACGCAGTAGCCGCAATCGATGCAGTCGCCCACGCCTCGCGCCTGCCGTTCCTCGCGGGTTTTCAGTCCCTTGCTCAGTTTGGTTCGGCCCTGGGCGCCCTCGCCCCGCCGTTCGTCGTAGGAAACGATCAGGGTATCGTGGTCGAACATGGCGCTCTGAAACCGCGCGTAGGGGCACATGTAGGTACAAACCTGCTCGCGCGCCAACCCCGCCATGACGAAGGTGGTCGTCGCCAAAAAACAGGTGGTGAAATAGGCCGCGTAAGGTGCGCGTCCCAGCACCATGTCAGCCACCAGCGTCGGCGCATCGACCCAGTACATGGTAAAAGTCAAACCGGTCCAGAACGCAATCAGCAGCCACAGACCGTAAGTACCGCCCTTTTTCACCAGCTTTTCACGGTTCCAAGGCCCCTTGTCCAGCCGCATCCGCGCCGGGCGCTCGCCCTGCACCCATTGCTCGACCATCATGAACAAATCGGTCCACAGGGTCTGAAAGCAAAAATAACCGCACCAAACCCGCCCGGCGATACCGGTCACGAAAAACAGCAGGATCGCGAAAATGATCAGCACCCCGGCCAGCCAAAAAATATCCTGCACCTGGATGGTCAGATCGAAAATGTAGAAATGCCGCCCCGGTAAATCGTACAAAATTGCCTGGTTCGGCGCGTTCTGCCGTTCCCAGCGCACCCAGGGCAACAGGTAATAAACGACATACGCCAGAGGCCAGAATCCCGGTCTTGAGATTGCGGAAACGACCCTTGACGGAGCGTGGATAGATTTGAATACGCTTTTGATAAAGCGAGATGCTCTCTTCGGACATGGTCCACCCAACTGACGGTTGAAACGGCGCAAACGATGATGCTGGCCGCTTCTAAAGTCCGGCGTCATTGCGATCCATCAAAAACGCTGGGCCGCGACGGTATGCGAAAAATCGAGACGCCGGCAAAAAGCCGGGGCTATAAACGCTTCACCCCCCGACGCGGGGGGTGAACTTCGACAAACCGGTGCGCTATCCGGTGTGATGTCTTACTGGGCGCCGCCCAACTGATGCACGTAAACCGCAAGTAACTTGATATCGGTCGGTGACAGACGATCCTGCCAACCCGGCATCACCCGCGTATTATTCACGCCCTTGGCCACGAAGTCCTTAATCACCGCCTTTTTATCCTGCACGGACTTTTGTGCCGGGACATCGGCTATCGCCCAGATTTTGTCGGTCAGATTGGCTGCGCCCTGCGAGGCGATACCCTTGGCGTCGGCGCCATGGCAGTAGTAGCAACCGCCGACCTGCCCCTGGAAAATCGCCCGGCCGCGCTCAGCCGCTTCGCTCGGCTGTGCCTCGTCCGACAGGGTCAGCACGTACTCGGCCACATCGTCCAGTTGATCGGGCTTGAGCACCGCTCCAAACGCGGGCATGAAGCCCTTGCGGCCCTGCACCAGAGTCTCGTGGATCTTGTCCATGCCGCTGCCCCACAGCCAGTCGTCGTCGGTCAGATTCGGATACATGCCGACCACACCCTGGCCGCCGCGGCCGTGACAAGCCGCGCAGTTGTCGCCGAACAGGCCCTTGCCGACCGAGCGGACGAACTCCATCATTTTGGGGTCCTTGACGATCTGGTCGTAGCTGGCCGCCTGCACTTTCGCCAACATGTCCTTGCGCTGCGGATCGTTGGTGGCGGCGCCCAAGTCTTCCAGCAACAGGGCGCGGGTGTTCCAGCGATGCTCGCGTTCTTCTTCCTTGCCGCTCGCCTTGTCGGTCACGGTGTAATTCACGGTGCCGAAACCCTTGATCCAGGTATCTCCGACCGGCCAGGACGGGTAGATCAGCCAATACAGAATCGAAAACACCGCGCTTGCGTAAAAAGACCATAGCCACCAGCGGGGCAGCGGGTTGTTATACTCTTGCAGGTCACCGTCCCAGGCATGGCCAGTTGTCTGCACCGCGCTGGATTGTTGTTGTTGTACATTGGGGGTGTTGTCACTCATTGTCCATCACCTTACGGGATTGGGTTTCAATCCGCGCCCGTGGCAAGCCACGGGCGAAATCGCGATGTTCGGGCTGCTGGGGTTCTTCCTCGTCAAACGGCATGTATTTATAGGATTCCAGCCGTTTGGCGCGCTGTCTGCCCGTGAAGACATAAATCAGGATGCCGCAAAAGGCCCCGAAAAACAGCACCAGCGCCAGCGGCTTGGAATTCTCCATGTGAGTGAACCACATCAGCCAGTCGAACATCAGGCAGAGGCTCCATCCGCCGCCCCCCGAGAGGAGGGCGCGGTTTAGATCGTTAGCGGAACGTGGTGAAGTAGCCTTCGTCGTACTTGGTGAAATCCACCATGGTGCCCAACACTTGCAGGTACGCGACCAGCGCTTCCATCTCGGTGATCTGACCGGGAATGCCGTCGAAATCCTTCTCGCGCGCCTGTTTCAACAGGCTGTCCTGCGCTTGGCTGATATCCAACTGGTCGGCGATCGTCTTGCCAAACCTGCCGACATTCGCGTCGTATTCCTGCTGAGTGAGCGAGTAGGGAACCCCGGTCGCCCGCAGAGCGCCCATCCGGCCAGCCAAGTCGGAATAATCCAGATCGGTCTCAAGCAGCCACGGATAGTTGGGCATGATGGACTGTGGCACCACCGAGCGCGGCGCCTTCAAGTGCTGCACATGCCACTGGTTGGAGTACTTGCCGCCCACCCGCGCCAAATCGGGACCGGTGCGTTTGGAGCCCCACTGGAACGGATGGTCGTACTGCGATTCCGCCGCCAGCGAATAATGGCCGTAGCGCAACCACTCGTCGCGGAACGGGCGGATCTGCTGGGAATGGCACAAATAGCAGCCCTCGCGAACGTAGATGTCGCGGCCGCGCATCTCCAGCGGGGTGTAGGGGCGCACTCCGTCCACCTTCTCGATCGTCTCATTGATGTAAAACAGCGGGACGATTTCCACCAGGCCACCGATGCTGATCACCACCAGGATCAGCACGATCATCAGGCCGGAATTGGTTTCGATTTGTTCATGTCGCATCGCTGATTATCTCCACTCTCGTCCGCTCAGGCTTTCGCCATTTTCGCGGCCAGCTTGGCCTCGATGGCCGCCTGCTCGCGCCGGGCCGCCCGCAGGGTCATCACCATGTTGTAGACCATGACCAGCACGCCGGCGACAAAGAACGCGCCACCCAAGGCCCGCCAGATATACGGGGTATGCATGAATTCGACCGTCTCGATGAAGGTGTAGGCCAGGTTGCCGTAGTCGTCGAAACTACGGAGCATCAGTCCCTGGCCAATACCGGCGACCCACATCGAGGTGATGTACAGCACGATGCCGATGGTGGCCAGCCAGAAGTGGACATAGATCAAGGTCTGGCTATACAGCTTGGCGCCCCACAAGCGCGGGATCAGATGGTAGAAGGCGCCGAAACTGACCAGCGCCACCCAGCCCAGCGCGCCGGAATGCACATGGCCGATGGTCCAGTCGGTGTAATGCGACAGGGCGTTGACGCTCTTCAACGACATCAGCGGACCCTCGAAGGTGGACATACCGTAGAACGACAGCGAGGTGATCAGGAACAACATGATCGGGTCGGAACGCAGTTTGTCCCAGGCGCCCGACAGGGTCATGATGCCGTTGATCATGCCGCCCCAGGAGGGCATCAACAACAATATGGAAAAGGTGGCCGACAGGGTTGAAACCCAGTCGGGCAGCGAGGTCCAGTGCAGATGGTGACCACCGGCCCACATGTACAGGAAAATCAGCGCCCAGAAGTGGATGATCGATAAGCGGTAGGAATAGACCGGCCGACCAGCCTGCTTGGGCACGAAGTAGTACATCATACCGAGGAAGGCCGCGGTCAGGAAAAAGCCCACCGCGTTGTGGCCGTACCACCACTGAGTCATGGCATCCTGCACGCCGGCGAACAAACTGTAGGACTTGGTCAGGCTGACCGGCACCGCCAGGTTGTTGAAAATGTGCAGCAGGGCGACGGCCAGAATGAACGCCAGATAGAACCAGTTGGCCACGTAGATATGCGGCTGGCTGCGACGACGCAGGGTCTCCACATAGACCGCCAGGTAGGACACCCAGACCAGGGTGATGGCGATGTCCAGCGGCCACTCAAATTCCGCGTATTCACGACCCTGCGTGATGCCCAGCATGTAGGTCAGCGCGCCCAGCGCCACGCCACCGGTCCAGCCCCAGAAGGTGAACTCGGCCAGCCAGGGAAAGGCCAGCCGCGCCTGGGAAGTCCGCTGGACCACGTAATAGGAGGTGGCAAACAGCGCGCTGCCGCCGAAACCGAAGATTACCAGCGTGGTGTGAACTGGACGCAACCGGCCGAACGTCAGGGCGGGAATATCGAAATTGAGGAAGGGCCAGGCCAGTTCGCTGGCGATGAAGACGCCGACGGTCATGCCGAGCACCGCAAACACCATGGCCACGATGGTGAACTTGCGGACGATGTCGTAGTTATATTGCTCGACCGGCAGTGCTGAGCTTTGGGCCATATCCAAGTCTCCTTAGCAAGCCATAAGTTAGAAGCTTTTCGGTTGTTTTCCGATGCTTATCATTGTTGGGAAGCGGGTCCGGTGGGTCTGGACGGCGGTCTATTCTACTAATAACCAAAGGGTTTATTCAATCAGCATTAGCTAATATTCTGAAAAATAACCGCCCTTGGCGACTCGACCTTGGGGAAGCGGCTTGTTTTGGCGCTAGAACCACTGGAGCACGCGGGAGGAGTAGTGATCCACCATCAGCGCGGCAAACAGCCCGAACAGATAAACGATGGAGAACCCAAACGTTGGCAGGGCGAACCGATCATCGCCGGTCGCGAACAAGCGGGTCGCATAACTGAGAAAGCGGATACCGAGCAGGACGGCGCCGGTCAGGTAAATCCAGCCACTCATGCCGGTCAGGAAGGGCAACAAGGTGACCAGGAACAGCAGAATGGTATACAGCAGAATGTGCAGCCGGGTGAAAGCGACGCCGTGCGTCACCGGCAACATGGGGATATCGGCGTCGGCATAATCGCGGCGGCGATGGATCGCCAGCGCCCAGAAATGCGGGGGGGTCCAGACGTAGATGATCAAAAACAGCAGCAGCGCGCCCGAATCGACCTGACCGGTCACCGCCGTCCAGCCGAGCAGCGGCGGCGCCGCGCCGGCCGCGCCGCCGATCACGATGTTCTGCGGTGTCGCCCGCTTGAGAAACAGAGTGTAGATCACCGCGTAACCGATCAACGAGATAAAGGTCAGCACCGCCGTCAGCAGGTTGGTGAACGCCAGCAGCAGAACCAGACCCAGCGCGCCGATGGCCAAGGCGAAGCTCAGCACCTGCCACGCCTCCAACTGGCCGCTGGGCAAGGGTCGGCGACAGGTGCGCGCCATGATGGCGTCCACTCGCCGGTCCACCAGATGATTGATGGCGGCGGCGGAACCCGCCATCAGCGCGATACCGGTCGATCCGAACAGCAGGATCGGCCACGGAACCATCGTCGGCGTCGCCAGCAGCATGCCGACCATCGCGGTAAAGGTAATCAGGGCGACCACTCGCGGCTTGGTCAGCTCCAGATAGTCCCGCCCGTGGCGGCGGAGCCCGGCGCGCAGCGTCTGAATGGAGGTGGACATCATGATGCGGTTTCCGGCCGGAGCAAATGGTTAAGCGTCACCAACGCCAGCAGCAGCAGCGCCGCGCCGCCGTTGTGGGCAACCGCCACCGGCAGCGGCAACTGCATCAGCACATTGGCGATTCCGAGGCCGAGTTGGATGCAGAGCAAAACAGCAATCGCCAGACCGGCCACCCGCAAGTTTCGACCCCGGGTTGGAGCCCACAACCGCCAGACCAGCCAGCCGAGATAGAACAGCACCGCCAAGGCCCCCAGCCGGTGCATCATGTGAATGGTCACCCGGGCATCGTTGCCCAGCACGCCGCCTTCGTAGGAAATCCCCAGCCCTCGCCACAGGGTGAACGCCTCCCGGAAATCCAGCGGCGGCCACCAGCGGGCTTGGCAGGTCGGAAAATCCGGGCAGGCCAGCGCGGCGTAGTTGGCGCTGGTCCAACCGCCCAGCGCGATCTGACCCACCAGCAGCAACAACCCCAGCACGGCAAAACCCCGCAGTGCCCGATCGCCGGCAGCCAGTGGGATGCTGGTCCCGTAACGACCCTGCCGTAAAACCAGCCAAGCCAGCAGGCTCAGCGTCGCCAGACCACCCAGCAGGTGCGCCATCACCACCACCGGTTTCAACTGCCAGGTCACGGTCCACATCCCGAGCAGTGCCTGAAAAACGACCAGCCCCAGCAAGGCCAGCGGTAGCGCAACCGGCTGGTCCGGTTCGCGCCGCCGACGCCAAGCCAAGACCGCCAGCGCCAGGATCAACAGCCCCAGGGTTCCGGCGAAATATCGGTGGATCATTTCCTTCCAGGCCTTGGCGGGCTCCACCGGCCGATGGGGATAATCGGCGTTGGCCGCGGCGATTTGTTCGACTTCGTCCGGCACGTCCAGGCGTCCGTAGCAACCGGGCCAGTCCGGGCAGCCCAGCCCGGCGTCCGACAAGCGCACGTAGGCCCCGAGCACCACCACCACAAAGGTCAGAGCCAACGCGGCCCAAGCCAAGCGAAGGAAAGTCATTGACCGCATTGTGTCATCCAATCTGGGACAAGCGCAGCAACCGTTTCAGATCCTTGAGCATACCGCTCGGATCGACCGTGACCGGGTAACGCATCAGCAGGTTGCCCAAGGGATCCAGCAAATAGATCCAATCGCCGGATGGCCCCGGCTGACCGAACGCTTTGGACAGCGAATTTCGGGTCTTGGCGGCGGCCGAACCCAGCAGCATGGCAGCGTGCTCGGCGGCCAGCCAATGGCGCAATCCGTCCTCGGGCATTCGATCCAACAGCAGCAGAGTGACTACCCGACTCATGTCCTTGCCCAGCGCCAACCGTACTTGCCGCATGTCATACAGGGCGGTTTGGCAACGCGAATCGCACCCCCCGGCCGAACCGGGATAAACCAGCACCCAATGCCCGCGCAACGCCGCATGATCGACGCGACTCTTCTCTACCGGATCAAACCGCAAGTCCAGGGGACGGGCCGGATCCAGCAATTCGCCGTGCTGGACGGAACCCGACGGGCCGCCAACGGTCGACCAGCAACCAGGCGGCCATCAGCGGCAGCGCAAAACAGGCAATGACCAACAGCAGAAACAACCGCCGCCGCCAAGATGCCGGGATTGAAGGAAGATTGACTGAAACCGAATCAACGCTCATTACAGGACTCATTCCGAACGCGGCAACCGGCGCACGCTGGCGAAAACGTAAAGAATGATCAAGGCCGCCGCCAAAGCAAACCATTGTACGGCATAACCGCGATGACGCTCCGGCCCAAGACCGCCGAACTGGGGCCGCCAGTCACGCCAGTAACCCTCCGGCGCTTCCGGAGCCAGAAGGATCACCGCCGGTTGCAACGGATACCCGAGGATTGCGGATAATCGTTGGTAATCGACATAAGGTATCACCCGCGGCCAGCGCCGGTCAGCCCCAGCCGCATCGCCCAGCCGCAGTCCTGGGGACACGGGCTGTGACAACCAACCGCCGACGATCACTCTGTCCGCCGGCACACCAATATCCGGCAACACTTGCCGGGACTCCCCCAAGGGTACCCAGCCGCGGTTGACCAGGATGGCGCCTCCGGCCATCTGCAGCGGTGTCAGCACATGATATCCCGGCCGGCCATCGCGCACTTGGTTGTCCAGTAGCAATTGATGCTCGCCGTCGTAACGGCCGCTGGCGATCACATGGAGGTAACGGTTGGCGGAATCGGCGGGGTCAACCTCGGTCAGGGCCACCGGCGGCTCAGCAAACCGCCCGGCGAAGGTGGTCTGAAGTTCCGCCTTTTGCCACGCCCGGTCCAACTGCCAGTAGCCCAACGCCAGCAGCACGGGCAACAACAATAGCACGGCGATGGTGGACGCCCAGCCCGGACAGAAACGCCACACTCCGAATCGCATCCCGCGTCAAACCCTCACTGTGGGGCGTACCGTCAATGGCTCGCCGTTTCGGGTATACTCGCGGAAATTGTCCTCCACACCGCCCGGAACGACGCCATCCATGATATTCAAGATCATCGTCATCCTCATCCTGTCTGATGATTCTCGCCAGTCTGGGTTCCGGGTTGGTCTTCCTGATTCGGGATGGAGGGCGACGCAGCCCCCGCACGGTCAAGGCGCTGACCGTGCGGATAGCACTATCGATCGGGTTGTTCATCCTGCTGATGCTCGCCTACGCCACCGGGATAATTTCCCCGCATGGCCTGTAGCCGAACCCACTGGCGGCTTACAACCAATAGACGAAGATAAACAATCCCAGCCAAACCACATCCACGAAGTGCCAGTACCAAGCCGCCGCCTCAAAGGCAAAATGCCGCTGTGGGGTAAAGTGTCCGGCCAGACTGCGAAACAGCATCACGGCCAGAATGATCGCCCCAATGGTCACATGCAAACCGTGAAATCCGGTTAGCATGAAAAAGGTGGACCCATAGATACCGCTGCCCAGGGTCAGGTGCAAGGCATGGTAGGCATGACTGTATTCGTAGACTTGAAGGCTCAGAAATAGCACGCCCAAGGCGACTGTCGCCGCCAGTCCCTTCAGCAACTGCGGGCGATTCTCCTCGATCAAGCCCCAATGCGCCCAAGTGAGTGTCGCGCCGCTGCTAAGCAGGATCAGCGTATTGATGGCCGGCAGCCCCCAGGGGTGCATCGGCGCGAAGAAGCCACCGACGTCGCTCGGGCCGTTGGTGGGCCAAGCCGCCTCGTAACCAGACCAGAGCAGGCCGTGGGTCAGCACGCCGTGACTGGTCTCTCCACCCAGCCACGGCACCGAATAGGCACGGGCGTAGAACAGGGCACCGAAAAACGCCGCGAAAAACATCACTTCCGAAAAGATGAACCACCCCATCCCCCAGCGGAAGGAACGGTCCATCTGGTCGCTGTAAAGCCCCTTCTCGCTTTCGCGAACCACCGTGCTGAACCAGCCGAACATGGTGATCACAATCAGTGCAAGACCGGTCAGCAGCAGCGTACTGCCTCCTCCGTTCAGCAGCGTGGCCCCGCCCAGCATCAACGTGAACAGACTGATGGTGGCAATGATTGGCCAGTGACTTTGATTTGGTACGTAATAATGGTCTGGCGCATGCTCCGCGTGCGTCATTGGCTTATCCCCCCATAGGTAGCGTTCATTGCGGGCGGGCAGTCATCCGCCATCAACCGCCCGCGTCGTCAATTCTAAAAAAAGTGTAGGACAGTGTCACCGTGCGCACGTCGGGCGGCAAATCCGGGTCGATGCGGAATGTGACCGGCATTTCCTTCCCTTCCCCGGCCTGGAATCGCTGGCGGTTGAAACAAAAGCACTCGATCTTCTGGAAATGCGATGCCGCCAATCCCGGCGCAACGCTGGGTATCGCCTGACCCGTCATCGGCTGACTGGCCACGTTTTTGGCCCAAAAATGGGTCTGGTAGAACTGACCTGGATGCACCTGCATGCGAGCAATCTGCGGCGCGAATTCCCACGGCGCACCCATATTCAAGTTGGCGACGAACTCCACGGTCACCGTGCGCGATTCATCGATCTTCATCGGCCCCGCCACCGCCGCGCGGCCATCCGTCTTGCCGTTCAAACCGGTGATCTCACAAAACACATCGTACAACGGCACCAAGGCGAAGCCGAAACCGAACATCGCCGCCGTTAACAATAGCAGGCGTCGCACCATCCGCCGGTTTGCGACCGTCAAGCCCGCCTCCCGAGTTTCCATCGTCATCGCCCCTCCATGATCAAGAAGAGACCGCCATCATCAAAATAAAGCCGGCATAGAACACCGCGGCCAGTACAGCCAACGCGAACGCCGTGCGGCCAACCCGCGCGGCACGGTCGTCGGCATCAACGGGTTTGGCCGCGCTTTTTAGCTCTGCCTGCACGCTCACTTGATTTCGGGTGCGGTGGTGAAGGTGTGATACGGCGGAGGCGAACTCAGCGTCCACTCCAAGCCCTGCGCGCCTTCCCAGACCTGGTCCGTCGCCTTCGCGCCGCCACGAATGGTCTGGATGACGTTATACAGGAAGAACAGTTGCGAAAAGCCGAACAGGAACGCACCGACCGTGGACACCATGTTGAACTCGGTGAACTGCAGGGCATAGTCGGGGATACGGCGCGGCATGCCGGCCAACCCCAGGAAATGCTGGGGGAAGAACAACACATTGACCCCGATCACCGACAACCAGAAATGCAGCTTGCCCAGTTTTTCGTTGTACATGTGGCCGGTCCACTTCGGCAGCCAGTAATAAGCCGCGGCCATGATCGAGAACACCGCGCCCGGCACCAGCACGTAGTGGAAGTGCGCCACCACGAAATAGGTATCGTGGTACTGGAAATCGGCCGGCGCGATCGCCAGCATCAGCCCGGAGAAGCCGCCGATCGTGAACAGAATCACGAAGGCGATGGCGAACAGCATCGGTGTTTCGAAGGTCATCGCACCGCGCCACATGGTCGAGACCCAGTTGAACACCTTCACGCCAGTCGGCACCGCGATCAGCATGGTCGCGTACATGAAAAACAGTTCGCCAGCCAGCGGCATCCCCACCGTGAACATGTGATGGGCCCAGACGATGAAGGACAGGAAGGCAATCGAGGCAGTGGCGTAGACCATCGAGGCGTAGCCGAACAGCGGCTTGCGGGCGAAGGTCGGGATGATCTGCGAAATGATCCCGAACGCCGGCAGGATCATGATGTAGACCTCGGGATGGCCGAAAAACCAGAAGATATGCTGGAACATGACCGGGTCGCCGCCACCGGCGGCGTTGAAGAACGAGGTGCCGAAGAACTTGTCGGTCAGCAGCATGGTCACCGCGCCGGCCAGCACCGGCATGACCGCGATCAGCAGGAACGCGGTGATCAGCCAAGTCCACACGAACAGCGGCATCTTCATCAGGGTCATGCCGGGCGCGCGCAGGTTGAGAATGGTGGCGATGATGTTGATCGCACCCATGATCGAGGATGCACCCATCATGTGGATCGCCAGGATCACGAACGGAAAGGCGTTGCCGGTCTGTAATACCAGCGGCGGATACAAAGTCCAACCGCCGGCCGGGCCACCACCGGGCATGAACAGCGTGGACAGCAACAAGGTAAACGCAAACGGCATGATCCAGAACGACCAGTTGTTCATGCGCGGCAGCGCCATGTCCGGCGCGCCAACCATCATCGGAATCAGCCAGTTGGCCAATCCGACGAAGGCCGGCATCACCGCGCCGAAGATCATCACCAGCGCGTGCAGGGTGGTCATCTGGTTGAAGAAGTGCGGATCGACAATCTGCAGGCCCGGCTGGAACAGCTCGGCGCGGATCACCAGCGCCATCGCTCCGCCGATGAAAAACATCATCAACGAAAACAGCAGATAAAGCGTGCCGATATCCTTGTGATTGGTGGTCAACAACCAGCGGCTCAGGCCGTGTGCCGGTCCGTGAGCGTGATCATCGTGGCGCGTGATCGTGATCGGTGGTATGCGATGCCGTGCTCATAGAGTCTGACCTCCAGGAACGATGGGAGCGCGCGAGTCGTTTTGCGCGGTTTGCGAGGTTGAGTCTTTCTTCATCTGCTCCAGCCATTGCTGGAATTCCGCCTCGGGCAGTGCCTTAACGACGACCGGCATGAAGCCGTGATCCTTGCCGCATAGTTCGGCGCACTGGCCGCGATAAACGCCTGGTTTCTCGATCAGCGTCCAGTTTTCATTGATGAAACCGGGAATGGCGTCTCTCTTCCAGCCCAGATCGGGCACCCACCAGGAATGAATCACGTCGGCGGAGGTGGTCAGGATGCGGATTTTCTTGCCGACCGGCACCACCAGCGGGTTGTCCACTTCCAGCAGATAATGCTCGCCCTTGGCGGCGACATTGCGGATCTGGGCCTGCGGAGTGGAAAGGGTACTGAAGAACTTGACGCCATCGTCCAGGTAATCGTACTGCCAGCGCCACTGATAGCCGGTGACCTTGATGGTCAACTCGGCGTCCCGAGCGTCGGCCATGCGGACCAAGGTGCCGGTGGCGGGAACCGCCATGCCGATCAGAATCATCATCGGGACAATCGTCCACAAAACTTCGACCAAGGTGCTCTCGTGGAACTGGGCCGGCACCGCGCCGCGCGATTTGCGGTGATGGTAGATCGACCAGAACATGACCCCGAACACCACCACGCCGATGACCACGCAAATCCAGAAGATCAGCATGTGCAGATCGTAAACATCATGGCTGATGGCGGTGACGCCCCGCGGCATGTTTAACGTCAAATCGGCATGAGCGCCCATGCTCCACGCCAACAATAGTGCCGCACTCAAGGCGATACCGCCCCCGTGCGCAATGCGACTGGTTGCCATACTCCTCCTCGTCTGGATAGCTTGACGCGCCCGGTCTTGTGGATGCCGGCGGCGCTTGGTGTAAAACACACAAAACAGCCGGATTGACTCCGGCTATATCAAGGTGGCGAGATTGATGGATTGATGCGAAGGCAACGGGTCAGTTCCCGGGCAAGCTCGCATCGCTCTTCTTCGACCAGAAAGCGACCAACTTCAACCGCCCTGCCTTGGGCACGGATCTGCAAGCGACTCGGATACCACTGCTGGGGACAGCCCGTCAGCACCACCCGCGCCCAATGCCGGGTCAGCACCCAGCGCTGATGGGGGCGTCGCCGACCCCGTTCGATCCGGATGCTGTCCGCCGCGACGCAGATCACTTCACATTCATGGCAGCGGCAGGTCACATAGTATAGCCCGATCCCCACCGCCAGCAGCTCCAGACCGGCGAACGGCAACACCAGCCAGAAACCCATGGCCACCAGTGGGATCACCAACATCAGGGTCACCAGGCACAAACCGCCGAACACCCCGAGATTTTGCCGCCACGACAACGACCGGTTGGGGCGAAGCACATAACAGAATTGACACTCTGCCGTACCACTTTCGAGCGCGAACATAATCCGGGAATTCCCCCGCTTTGCCTTGCCTTATTAACAAGTAACGGGATATGCGATTCTTGTCAATACCCTTGTGCAAAACTAGGGATTTGTACCCTGCGAATTGATGCAAAGGCGGCGAAATGTGGGTTCAGTCTTCTTTCCAGCCGCGGTGGCGCAGTTGCGACAGCGGGAAAACCGCCGGACCCGCCGTCCGGGAGCGCGACGGACTGGAAAGCGGCCCCCAGGCATGGCCATAGACCACCTCGCAGGTGACCGGCAACAAACCATCGGGACGACGATGCCGCTCGTAGGTCTCCCGCATGATCCGCATCCGCCCCCTACCCGTCAGTCCGCGGGGGCGGCCGGCGGTCACATTGCCGGCACCGAGCGCCCTGAGGTCGCCTATCAGCCCATCCACATCCCGATAGGTGAGCGTCAATCGCTCGGTGTCCATCACCGGTTCGGCCAGACGGGTCCGCATCAGGGCGTCGCCGATATCGTGCATGTCGAAAAAAGCGTTGACGTGGTGATAAGCATCGGCGACCGCCCAAGCGCGGCGCAGTTCGAGCAGAGTATCGGGTCCCAGCGTGCTGAACAGCAGCACGCCGCCCGGCTTGAGCACCCGTTGAAACTCGGCAAACACGCGATCCAAATCCAGCGCCCATTGCAGGGCGAGGTTCGAAAAAATCAGGTCGCAACTGGCGTCGGCCAGCGGCAGCGCCTCGGCTTCACCGACCACTCCGTGCAAGGTGCGCAGCCAGGGCGCGCGTTTGCGGGCCGCCGCCACCATGGCCGGCGCCAGTTCCAGTCCGATCACCCGGGCCTTGCGATATTTCTTCAGTAGCGCCGCCGTGATCGCCCCGGTTCCGCAGCCGACATCGACGATCGACTCTGGTTTGAGTTTGATCAGGTCCAGTCGTTCCAGCAGCCGGTTACCGATTTCTCGTTGCAGGAAAGCGGCTTGATCGTAGCTGGCCGCCGCCCGTTCGAACGCCCGGCGCAGCCGCTTCCGGTCAAGCGTAAAGAGTCCGTCGGAAGGTTCATTCATCGAGAAACGCCCGCAGTTCGGCCACGAATTCCGGCAAGTGCGAGAAGAACGGCGCATGGCCGGCGCGAGGAAAGATATGCAGGCGCGCATCCGACAGCACATCCCGCATGGCTTCACCGGCCGCCGCCGGCACCAGTTGGTCACGCTGCCCCATCAACAGCAGGATCGGACAGGCGATGCGCGGTAACTCGGCGCGCAGGTCGCTGGTTTCGAGCATCGTCAGCCCATCTTCCAGCGCCGTCACGTCCGGCTGTCCGTGCTGAAACAACATGGTCTTGAGTCGATGCAACTGAGCCCCGGCGTACTCGCTGCCATGCACCTCCAGGGCGATAAACCGCTTGAGTACGGCGCGGTAATCCTGCCGCAACTCCTCCGCAAAGCGGTGCAGTACCGGTCGGGCAATACCGTGTGGCCAGTCGGATCGTTGCACGAAACAGGGCGTGCTGTTGACCAGCACCAACCGGCTGACCCGTTCCGGCGTGGCCAACGCCACCTGTTGCGCGGCCAGCCCACCCAGCGACCAACCCACCCAGGCGGCCGGCGCCGGCGTCGCGGTCGCCAGCGCGGAAGCCAGATCGCTCAAGGTGTGACCCGCGGCCGGCAACCGGCTATAGCCATGCCCCGGCAAATCCAATAGGGTCACCCGATAGTGATCGAGCAAAGATTCCACCACGTCTTCCCAGACGCCGGAATGCATGCCCCAGCCATGCACCAGCACCACATCCGGTCCGGTCCCGATGGTTTCGGTGTAGAGTGAGGATGCGGCGGAACTCGCTTCAAACATCATATCGCCATCAACGGATGAACTCATCATGAGGGTTGTTCCAAGCTATCGAGCCTCCAAGTCAGCGACCCTGTCCCGCGGCAACACCCGATCCGGCCCGATGCGGGCTTCACTGAACGGGGACCGCGATCACGCTGCCGGGTTCAGCGGGTTCGGGGCAATTTTCAGCCGGGGCCACAAACCCGCCCTCTTGGTTCATCTGACTTGTCGCACGGCGCCATGACTTCGACCGCATCCGCCACGGGCTGGCAAGCCCATCTGAATCTCGGCTTTCAGCGTCAGGCCCAGCGCACCATTCTGGGGCAATATGCGCATCACGGCCCCTTGCAAGTGCAACGGTCGTTCTATCCCGAAGGGGCGGATGTCTGCCACGTTGCGATTCTTCATCCCCCCGGCGGCGTGGTCGGCGGCGATCAACTGCGGATCGACGCTACCCTCGATCCGGGCGCCCACGCGCTGCTCACCACCCCGGCCGCCGGTAAATTTTACCGCAGCGCCGGCCCGTTCGCCCGACAACTCCAACACCTGACCGTCGCCGCCGGCGCGGCGCTGGAATGGCTGCCGCAGGAGAACATCGTCTACCAGGGTGCTCGGGCACATGCCTCGACCCGGATCGACTTACAGGGCGACGCGCGCTTTCTGGGCTGGGAAATCCTCTGCCTGGGTCGGCCGGCGGCCGGCGAGGGATTTGAACACGGTGAGTGCCGGCAGGATTTCGAACTGTGGCGCGACGGTGAACCGCTCTACCTGGAGCACGGCCGCTATACTGGTGGAGATCCGGTGCTCGCCGCTGGCTGGGGACTGCAAGGCCAGCCGGCCAGCGCCACCCTGCTCGCCGCTGGCTCGCCGCCGGGCCTGGTGGCTGATTTGCGCGCTGCCCTGGAGCCGGCGGCCGGCGATGCCGCCCTGGTGTCCGTCAGCCAGTTGGACAGCGTATTGGTTTGCCGCTATCTGGGTCCATCGGCGAGCCGCGCCCGCCAGCTTCTGACTCTGGCATGGGGCTTGCTCAGACCGGCTCTATTAGACCGCCCGCCCTGCCCTTCCCGTTTCTGGACCACTTGACCCCATGCGAGAACACTCATGGAACTCACGCCCCGTGAAAAAGACAAGCTGCTGCTGTTCACCGCCGGCCTGCTGGCGGAACGGCGCAAGGCCAAGGGCCTGAAACTCAACTATCCGGAAGCGGTCGCCTATATTTCCTGCGCCCTGCTGGAAGGCGCGCGCGAGGGTAAGAGCGTGGCGGAACTGATGAGCCACGGCCGCACCCTGCTAACCCGCGACGACGTGATGGAAGGCGTCCCGGAGATGGTCCCCGACGTGCAGATCGAGGCCACCTTCCCGGACGGCACCAAGCTGGTCACCGTGCACCACCCGATTCCCTGAGGAGAACGCCCATGATCCCCGGCGAAATCGTCACCGCCGACGGTGACCTCGAACTCAACGCCGGCCGCCGCGTCACGCGACTGAGCGTGGCCAATACCGGCGACCGGCCGATCCAGGTCGGCTCGCATTACCACTTCGCCGAGACCAACCCAGCGCTGCGCTTTGACCGGGCGCTGGCGCGTGGCTGCCGGCTGGACATTCCCGCCGGCACCGCCGTGCGCTTCGAGCCCGGCCAGGAACGCGAGGTGGAGTTGGTGGATTACGCGGGAGCACGGGAGGTCCATGGTTTCCGTGCCGAGGTGATGGGGCCACTGGAGCAGCAATCATGAGCCGCATCGACCGCCGCGCCTACGCGGACATGTACGGCCCCACCACTGGCGACCGGGTACGATTGGGCGATACCGAACTATGGATCGAGGTCGAGCGCGACAGCACGATCCACGGCGAGGAAGTGAAATTCGGCGGCGGCAAAGTGATCCGCGACGGCATGGGCCAGTCGCAGCGCCCGCAGGCCGGCGGCGCGGTCGATACCGTGATCACCAATGCGCTGATCCTCGATCACTGGGGTATTGTCAAGGCCGACATCGGCATCAGGGACGGGCGCATCGCCGGCATCGGCAAGGCCGGCAATCCCGATGTACAACCGGGCGTGGATATCGTCATCGGCCCCGGCACCGAGGCCATCGCCGGCGAGGGCTTGATCGCCACGGCGGGCGGCATCGACAGCCACATCCATTTCATTTGCCCGCAACAAGTCGAGGAAGCGCTGATGTCGGGCGTGACCACGATGCTCGGCGGCGGCACCGGACCCGCGACCGGCACCAATGCGACCACCTGTACGCCTGGCCCGTGGAATTTGCGGCGAATGCTGCAAGCGGCGGAAGGGCTGCCGGTCAACCTCGGCTTTCTCGGCAAAGGCAACGCCAGCCAGCCGGCGGCGCTGGAAGAGCAACTCGAAGCTGGGGCGATGGGTTTGAAACTGCACGAGGACTGGGGCACCACGCCAGCGGCGATCGACACTTGCCTGAGCGTAGCCGAACGTTACGACGTGCAGGTGGCGATTCACACCGATACGCTGAACGAATCCGGCTTCGTCGAGGACACCCTGGCCGCGTTCAAGGGCCGGGCGATTCACACCTACCACACCGAAGGCGCCGGCGGCGGCCACGCTCCCGATATCATCCGCGCCTGCGGCGAATCCAACGTATTGCCCTCCTCCACCAACCCGACCCGGCCGTACACGGTCAACACCGTGGATGAACACCTCGACATGCTGATGGTCTGCCACCACCTCGATCCCGGCATTCCCGAGGATGTGGCCTTCGCCGATTCGCGCATCCGCCGCGAGACCATCGCCGCCGAGGACATCCTGCACGACTTGGGCGCGTTCTCGATGATCGCTTCCGACTCGCAGGCCATGGGCCGGGTCGGCGAGGTGATTACCCGCACCTGGCAGACCGCCCACAAGATGAAGGTGCAACGCGGTCATCTCCCCTCTCCCTCCGGGAAAGAGGGAGGTGAGGGCACCGACAACTTCCGGGTCAAGCGCTATATCGCCAAATACACCATCAATCCGGCCATCACGCACGGCATCGGCCACCTGGTCGGCTCGCTGGAAGTCGGCAAGCTGGCCGACATCGTGCTGTGGCGACCGGCGTTCTTCGGGGCTAAGCCGGCACTGATCATCAAGGGTGGCTTCATCATCGCCGCGCCGATGGGCGACCCCAACGCTTCAATCCCGACGCCGCAGCCGGTGCATTACCGACCGATGTTCGGCGCCTTTGGCGGTGCGCTGGCGGCCACCTGTCTGACCTTCGTCTCCAAGGCCGCGTTGAATAGTGGCGCACTGGACGCGCTGGGTCTGAACCGGATGCTGGCGGCGGTTCGAGATACTCGCGCCATCGGCAAGCGCGATCTGATTCACAATAACTATTTACCCCATATCGAAGTGGACCCGCAGACCTATGAAGTGCGAGCCGATGGGGTGTTGCTCACCTGCGAACCGGCCAGGGTGCTACCGCTGGCACAGCGGTATTTTCTGTTTTGAAGCTCCCCGCCACGACCCGGCCACGGCCTTGCGGCAGCAGTCGGCAAGCGCTTCAGATTGGATTGCTGGTGATCGCATGCACGTCCCGGCACTACCGGTGCCATGCATCAATCGACGGTAGCCGGCCCCTGAACCAGCAGGGTTCCACTACGCCCTGGAACGGTTCCGTCGACGATTTCATGCCGGGGCAAGGCATCCCGCGACATCTCGCCGGCCAGCGTTCGCAACGCGCCGAGGCGATAGCCTTGAGTGCACCAACCGGCCAGTAACCGGTCGAGAACCGGCAACAATTTTAACCCTTCAAGCTCGGCATGAAGGGTAAAGACATGACCAGTCACCAGCGATGTTTGCGTCATTGCCAACAACCGGTCGACAACATTATCTGGCGTTATTCCGTCCACACCGATCAACTCATCCAGTGTCGGCAGGGTGGTCGGCAACTGCGGACAGTTAATCGTTTCGCCATCCACTATCGGCAGAAAAGGATGGGTGCCGCGCGAGTCCGAACCCCAGGCAAAGCCGAATTCCTCAGTCAGTCGCAGCGCATGATTGTTCATCTGCCAACCGGCCGCGCCATGCACGGTAGCCGCCGCGCCGAAAATCTCCGCGTAACGATCCACCGCCTTCAGCATTTGCCGCGCCGTCCATTCGTGATCAGCCCCGACGACACGATCCTGCCAGAGAACGTGATCCCAACAGTGAATGCCCGTTTCAAAACCGGCATCGCGCACCCGCCGCATAACGTCGCCCGCCCGCCGACCAATGTCCGGACCGGGCAACAGCGTTCCGTACAGCAGGGTTTTCAATCCGTAATGCTCGATGACCGACGTGCGTTTAATCTTGCCGAGAAAGCCGCGCCGGAATACCCGCCGAATCGCCCAGCCGGTGTGATCGGGACCCAGGCTGAATAAAAACGTGGCATCGATTTGATGTCGGCGAAACAGCTCGACCAGTCGTGGAACACCCTCCAGTGTCCCGCGCAGGGTATCGACATCGACCTTGAGGGCCAGCAATGGCGCTGACATGATTCAGTCAACCAGAGTGCCGGCGTCGGCCACATGGGCGCGATACGCCTCGAAAATCCACCGCAGCGCCTCGTCCATGGCGACTTTCGGCTCGCCAGTCGAGATCGACGCAGGTGTTGGCGATCTTCGGCACCCGCTGTTGCACGTCCTGATAGCCCTGACCGTAATAGTCATTCGCGGTAGTTTCGAGCAATTGCACTCTGGCCGCGCTTGTCCCGGTATTCCGGGTATTCCGCGGCCAGTTCCAGCATCCGGATCGCGAGTTCGCGCACCGACAGGTTGTTGCGCGGATTGCCGATGTTGTAGATCTTGCCGCTGGTCACGCTCCGATCGTTGGCGATGATCCGCATTAGCGCATTGATGCCGTCGTCGATGTAGGTAAACGAACGCCGCTGGGTACCGCCATCGACCAGTTTGATCGCTTCCCCTCGCACGATCTGGCCCAGGAATTGGGTGATCACCCGGGAGCTGCCTTCCTTGGGCGTGTTGATGGAATCGAGACCGGAACCAATCCAGTTGAACGGGCGAAACAGGGTGAAGTCCAGCCCCTGCTCCATGCCGTAGGCCCAGATCACCCGATCCATCATTTGCTTGGCGCAGGCGTAGATCCAGCGAGGCTTGTTGATCGGCCCGTAGACCAGCGGCGAATCCTCGGGATCGAATTCCGGGTCCGCGCACATGCCGTAAACCTCGGAGGTCGAGGGGAATACCAGGCGTTTGCGGTACTTGACACAGGACCGCACGATCGGCAGGTTGGCCTCGAAGTCGAGTTCGAACACGCGCAGCGGCTCGCGCACGTAGGTCGCGGGCGTGGCGATGGCGACCAAGGGCAGCACCACGTCGCATTTCTTGACGTGGTATTCGATCCACTCGCGGTTGATGGTGATGTCGCCCTCGAAAAAGTGAAAGCGCGGATGGTCGAGCAGATCGCGGACGCGGTCGTCCTGCATGTCCATGCCGTGAATTTGCCAATCGGTGTCGGCCAGGATGCGCTTGGACAGGTGGTGGCCGATGAAGCCGTTGACGCCGAGGATGAGGACTCTTTTCATTGCGGAAAGGGTTCCGATGGGTTGAAGACGAATTTGAAGCGGGCATCGCCCGGCGATCTCAATCGCCCAACCGCCACGGACCGGGACCGAGTCGCTCGGCCAACGACGCGGGCGTAACCCGTTCGCCGGCAATCTCCAATGCAGAGAACCAGCAGAGTCCGCCACCGGCGCAACGGGCAATCAGCCGGTCGCCAGTCCGTTCGAGCACGGCCGCTGTCGCCGACGTAACCGCATCGATCACCCGGCTGCCCAGGATCCGGGCCGGCTGGCCGGCCACGGTGGTGAACGCGCCCGGATACGGCGGTGCCACCGCGCGGACCAGATTGTGAACGCGCGCCGCCGGCCAGTTCCAGTCGATGCGCCCGTCCTCGGGCTTGCGGCCGGAGAAGTAGCGACCCTGGCTCAGATCCTGGGCAAGCGTGGCGCCGTGCCGGCGAGCAGCGCGGGCAGCACGCGGTGCAAGCGTCAATTCGGCGGCGACGGTGACCTTATCGAACACTTCCCGGCGGTGTCGTCGGGCAGAATCGGCACGGCGGTCTGAGCCACGAGGTCGCCGGCATCCGGCTTTTGCCATCATGTAGTGCAGCGTCGCGCCGGTCTCGATCTCGCCATGCAGGATCGCCCAGTTGACCGGCACTCGCCCACGGTATTTCGGCAGAAGCGAGCCATGCATGTTCAGCGCCCCACGCGGGGCGATGGCGAGCAGCCCCGGCCGCAGCATCTGTCGGTAGTAAAAAGAAAACAGGAAATCGGGGGCCAAGTCGCGAATTCGCCGCGATTCGTCCGGGGTATTGGGATTCTCCGGCCGGATGATCGGAATGTCGTAATCAGCGGCGGTGGCAGCGACGCTGTCGAACCAGATTTGCTCGCCGGGGTTGTCGGTATGGGTGAAAACCAGCGCCACGTCAACACCGTGCGCGAGTAGCACCTTGAGGCAGCGCACCCCGACGTTGTGATAGGCGAACACGACGGCTCGGGGTACGCGCCCCCCCTCTCCCACTGGGAGAGGGGTTGGGGGTGAGGGCTCCGAGAGATGCTGAATCATGGAATCAATTTCCCTCCTCGCGCCGTTCCAGAATCCCCTGCACGGTAAAGCGCGGGCGCTCGCGCACCTGCTGGTAGATCCGACCGACGTATTCCCCCAGCAGTCCGATGCCGAACAGCAGAATTCCCATCAGCAGGAAGTCGATCCCAAACAGAGTGAACAACCCCTCCGCTTCCGGGCCGACAATCAGCCGGCGGATCGCCAGATACACCACGAACCCGGCTGATGCCAGCGACAGCGCGATGCCCGCCAGCGAGAACATCTGCAAAGGCACCAGCGAGAAACCGGTCACCAAATCGAAATTCAGCCGGATCAGCTTGTACAGCGAATATTTCGATTCGCCGGCGACGCGCTCGGCGTGGGCGACCGGGACCTCGGTCGGGTTGGCGGCGAAGGTGTAGGCCAGCGCCGGGATGTAGGTGCTCACCTCGCGAGTGGACACGATCGCTGTGACGATGTCGCGGCTATAGGCGCGCAACATGCAACCCTGGTCGGTCATGCGGATTTTGGTGATCCGCTCGCGCAACCGGTTCATCAGTCGCGAGGCGACATGCCGCCACAGACTGTCCTCGCGTTTTTCCCGAATGCCGCCGACGTAATCGTGACCGCGATCCATCGCCGCCAGCAGCTTGCCGATTTCCTCCGGCGGGTTCTGCAAGTCGGCGTCCAGGGTGACCACCCGCTCGCCCCGGCAATATTCGAAGCCGGCCATGATCGCCATGTGCTGGCCGCAGTTGGCGTTGAACAGGATGACCCGCGTCGCGTCCGGCCGGGCCAGAAACTGGTCCTTCAGCAGCGCCGCCGAGCGGTCGCGGCTGCCATCGTTGACGAATAGCACCTCGTAGGACACGCCCAGCGCGTCCAGCGCCGGGTAGAGGCGCGCGAACAGCGCCGGCAGGGTCTCCTGCTCGTTGTAGACCGGAATGATGACGGAAAGCAGCGGCGCGCTCATCTCAAATCCTCGCCTCCGCCAGCACTTCGGCGACCGCCGCGCAGACCCGCTCCACGTCGGCGCGACTCATGGCCGGGAACAACGGTAAGGTGACGGTTTCGCGGGCGATGCGCTCGGTATTCGGCAATTCCCCTTCGCGATGGCCACGGCGGCGGAACAGGGTGGTGAGATGCGCGGCTTCGTAGGAGACGCCCGTGCCGATGCCGCGCGCCTCCAAGGCGTCCCGAAACTGTTGGCGGTCGATACGCAGCCGGTCCAGCGGCAACAGCGGCGCGAACATATTCCAACTGTGCCCGGCTTCGTCGCCCGGATAACCCGGATGCGGCAACAAACAGGGGGGATCGGTGCGCAGCATCTGGAAATAGTCGGCCACGAGTTCGCGGCGCCGGGCGTTGAACGCCTCCAGCCGGGCGAGCTGGCCCAGACCGATCCGCGCGTTGACATCGGGCAGGTTGAACTTGCCGCCGGGGAAAGCCACATCGCGGGTACCGTCCGGCAAGCGGGTGATGCCGTGGAAGCGCAGCATTTCCACCTCGCGCGCTTCCGCCTCGTCGTTCAGCACCAGCGCCCCGCCTTCGATCGCGGTCATGTTCTTGTTGGGGTGGAAGCTGAATACCGTGAGATCGCCGAACCCGCCGATCCGCCGGCCGCGCCAGCTCGACCCGATGGCCAGCGCCGCATCCTCGATGACCCGCGGTCCGTGCCGCTCCGCAATCGCGTACAGGCGATCCATGTCCACCGGCAGTCCCGCGAAATGGGTCGGCATGATCGCCTTGGTGCGTGGGGTGATGGCGCGCTCGACCGCGTCGAAATCGAGGTTGCGGCTGATTAGTTCGACATCCACAAAGACCGGGGTCGCGCCGACCTTGGCGATCATGTTGGGCGCGGCGAAGAACGTTTGCGACGGAGTGATCACTTCGTCGCCGGGACCGATTCCGCACAGTTGCAGGGCGACTTCCAGCGCGGCGGTGGCGGAGTTGAGGACGCGCACCGGCCGGCCATCCAGATAATCCGACAGCGCCGCCTCGAACTTTTTAACCTGCGGGCCGGTGGTGATCCAGCCGGAGCGCAGCACTTCGACCACGCCGGCGATGGTGTCCTCGTCCAAGGTCGGCCGGGTAAAGGGGAGATGGGGATGAGTAATCCTCTCTTCCCTTGAGGGAGAGAGGTTGGAGGTGAGGGGGTCGGAGGAAAACGATGCCATTCAGGATCTCGCAAGCAGATAAACGCCGATGATGACGAAACCGATGCCCAACCAGCGCCCACCGTTAAGTGCCTCGCCAAACAGGTACCAGGCGGCGAGGGCGTTGACGACGTAGCCGATGGAAAGCATCGGGTAGGCGATGCTGACCGGTACCCGCGACAGCGCCAGAATCCAGACCAGGACGCTGATCCCGTAACAGGCGAAGCCGCCGAGAAAATGCGGATTGGTGGTGATCGCGCCGACCAGCGGCAAGGCGTTGGCGGCGGTGGGCGTGATCACGCCGAGCGTGTTGGTCCCGGCCTTGAGCAGCAGTTGCGCGGTGGCGTTGAGCAACACGCCGGTCAGAATCAGCCCGAAGCTGGCAGTGGTCATCGGCGGCTCACGATAACCCGACGCGGATCGCGGGCCAGCACTCGCATGGGCACGCCCTCGGCGGCGAAACGCTCGTAGTTGGCCGGATTCATCATCGCATACCCCCGCTCCAGCCCGGCCCAGCGCTGTTTCCAGTCTTCGACCCGCTGGATTCCCTTGTCGGGTTCCGCGTCCAGGCCCAGGGCGAACTCGTCGATGTACTGCACCAGCGTGACCGGCCGCTTCAGGTAGAACGGCAGGGTCTGATCATGCATCTGAACGCTGTAGAAGGGAAAAGCCCGGTCAAGCGGTCCTTGCGTCGCTTCGATCTCGCGGACGATCTGATACGAAGACGAGAGGCGGGACAGTTCGTCATAGCCGTCCATCGCCAGGATGCCGGCGCCGAGGCTGCCAAACGCCAGCGCGACAATGCCGGCCGACTGGACGTGGCGGCGGAACAACCAGGCCGCCACCACCGCGCCGGTGGTAAAGATGAAGACCGAAGCTCCGATCCAGGGCACGACGTTGCGCACGATCTCGAACGGCGATTCCTCGTTGGAAAACGAACGGGCGATCCGCTCGCCGCCAATCAGGACCACCAACAGCAATGCGCCGCCAGCCGCCGCCAGTCCCCAAGCGAGGCGGGTGAGGATTTTTGGCTCCATCCGCCGCATTTCCACCGCCGCAAACAAGGCCAGCGCGGGGAATACCGGCAGAATGTAGGATGGCAGTTTGGAACCCGACGCGCTGAAGAACAGGAAAATGAACGCGGCCCAGATCAATAACAACCGCCGCGGTTGCAGCGTTCCCGGTCCTCCCTCGTGTCGCCAGCCGTCGCGGAGCCGGACCGCGATGAACGGCAGCCACGGCATCGCCCCGAACAGCAGGATGGGGACGAAATACCACCAGGCGCCCTCACGTCGATGCACCTTGGTCAGAAAGCGCGCGAAGTGTTCGTGAATGAAAAAGAAGCGGGCGAATTCATCGTTGGCCAGCGACACGGCGACGAACCAGGGGATGGTGATCAGCAGCAGCAGCACCAGACCCTTCCCAATGTGCAGGCGGGTCAGCAACCGCCAGTCGCGCTCGATCAGCATGTAGATCGTCAGCACCGCGCCGGGCAACACAACGCCGATCAGGCCCTTGTTCAACACGCCCAGCCCCATCGCCGCCCAGACGACCAGCATCCAGTTACGATTCTCCACCGGCGTCGCGCCGAGGCGCTGGGCAAGCAGGAAACCGAGCAGACTGACAGTGAGAAATGCGGCCAGACCCGCGTCCAGGGTGTTGATATGGGCATTGATGACGAACCCGGTACATCCTCCCAGCGCCGCCGCCGCCGCCAAACCGACCTCCTCGCCGAACAGGCGGCGACCCGCCCAGAACATCAGCAGCACACAGCCGAAGGCGGTGGTCGCCGGCCACCAGCGCGCGCCCCATTGGCTCTCGCCGAACACCCGGAACGCCGCCGCCGTCGCCCAGTACTGCAAGGGTGGCTTCTCGAAAGTATTTCAGGTCGTTCAAGCGTGGCGTCACCCAGTCCCCGGACAGCGCCATCTCGCGGGGGATTTCGGCGTAACGCCCCTCGTCGGGATGAGCCAGTTTGCGGTATTCAAGGTTACTGAACCAGACCAGGGTAAAAATCAGCAGCAACCCCAACAGCAGCCACCGGGAAAAACCGGAAGATTTCAGGGAATGCGAATCCATGGTGATTTTTATGCTCACGGTCGTGGGATAGTGGACTCTAAACAATGGGATTTGAGGGGCCGTGCCTTGCCAGTCGCTTAATATCGTCGATATCGAAGCGGTGCAATGCAAGTTGGCGCTTCACTCGAATGAAGATAACGAGACCACCTTCAGATGAGTCGAAGGCGCTGCTCATTTTTCGCGCCCCTGACGGTAGCGAAAGACGAGGCCGGTTCCGTCATGTCGCTCATGCAGACTCAACATGCCTCCCAAGCGGATCGCCGCTTCCCGGGCGATCACCAATCCGAGCCCGCTGCCTTCGCCGTCGGCGCCAGACATCCGATAGAAGGCATCGAGCACCCGCTCGCGCTCCGAGGCTGGAATCCCGGGACCGTTATCCACGACCTCGATGACATCGTCCTTCTCATCGGATAGCAGTCGAAGTGTCACTTCACCGCCTACCGGGGTGTACTTCAGCGCATTTTCCAGCGCATTTCTCACAATCAACCGCAGCGCTTCCCTGGAACCGCGCATGGAAAGCGATGCCGTTTCCTCAAGGCCCAGGTCGATACCCTTGGCCTCGGCCAAGGGCAGGTGTTCGGCCATCAGTTCGCGCGCCAGCACCGAAACGTCGACCGCTGACGCTTCGGCATCGCTGGCCTGGGTTCGGGCAAGGCTGAGCAACTGTTCAGTCAGATGGCGCGCGCGCTCGATACCGTCCTGAAGCGGAACCACGCGCTCACGCACGGCATCCAGCGATCCAGCGTGCAACAGGTTCTGGGCCTGTAAGGACAGCGCGGTCAGCGGACTGCGAAGTTCATGGGCGGCGTCCGCGATGAAACGTCGTTGCTGCCCGATCAAGAGATTGACCCGCGCCAGCAAGCGATTGATGGCATGTACAAAAGGGGTGATTTCATCCGGGAGATCATCGTCGGCGATGGCTTGAGGCCGATCCGCCGGCTGCTCGTCGAGGCTTCTGGAGAGCTGAGTAATGGGCGCCAACTCGCTGCGAACAATCCGCACGATCAGCCAAACCAACAATGGCAGAAGCAGCAGCAAGGGAATCAGTGTCTGCAGGGCGCTGTTGACCGCAATCTCGTCGCGCGCGGCGGTGAGTTGAGCCACCACCAAACGCCCCCCCGTTTCCGTATCTCGAACAAATACCCGCAGATCCCCGGAATCGCTATTTAGGGTATGGAGGCCCGGCAACAGATCGCCGGCAAACCACGCCGGCCTTGAGTTTTGCGACAGATGAATCCAAGCCGGCATTGAATCCCGCGGCAAATGAATAACGATGATGCGGGATTCAGGATCGCTGATCGGGATACTTTTGGTATCTTGAAGCGATAACTTCGGCAATGAAAATTGGCCCGTGTCGCCGACATCGAGCGCGGCAACCTGCCGTAGCATGTCGTCCTGAAATTCCGTGGCTTCGAAATATGCAATGCCGAAAGAGGCCAAAGCCGCCACCAGACCGGCAAACACGATGACGCTTCCCAACGTCATCGACAGATGCCGCCGCAAGGATCGTTTCATATCGGTTTTTCCACCATCCAGCCCGCGCCGCGGACATTCTTGATGATGTTGGAACCCAGCTTCCTGCGCACACCGTGAATCAGGAAATCCACCGCATTGCTCTCCACCTCCTCGTTCCAGCCATAGATACGCTCCTCCAGTTCGGCGCGCGCGAGAATTGCGCCGGGCCTCAGCAAGAGTGCCTGCAATAGGGCAAACTCACGCGCGCTCAGCACCTCCACGACATCACCGCGGCGCGCTTCGCGGGTGGTCGGGTCAAGGGTCACCTGGCCGTTGGTGAGCAAGGCTGTGGCTTGCCCGCCCTGGCGGCGGATAATCGCGCGCAACCGGGCCAGCAGCTCGTTGAGATTGAAAGGCTTTACCAGATAGTCATCGGCTCCGAAATCCAACCCCTTGATCCGGTCGTCCACCCCGTCACGCGCCGTGATGACGATGACCGGCACTGCGTTACCCGCTTGGCGCAGGCGGCGCAGCACGTCCAGTCCATCGCGCTTGGGCAGGCCCAGATCGAGCAACACGGCCTGGTGCTCAGCGCTTTCGAGCACATTGCTCGCCGTGGCGCCATCCTTCACCCAATCCACGGCATAAGCGGCATCCTTGAGGGCGACGGATACCGCTTCACCGATCATCGAGTCATCTTCGACCAGCAGGATACGCATGATCATTCTCGCGGTTGATGAGCGGTGTCATTCTCTTGCCCATCCTCTTCGGATCAACCCGGCAAAGATCGTCCGATAGGGCGGAAACAACAGACACATCAGCGGCGCGATCAGCCTTGTCACATCGGCTGCTGATCGAGACCGTCAGATGGATTCATTGGCGGGTTGTCCGAGCACGTCCCGCCGGGTGACGGTCAGGTAAATCACCAGACCCGCGATAGTCGAAAGGAAGATTGCGCTCGTGACCACCGTACCCAAGCCCAGGCCGCCGTCGGTAACGGATTGCGATAGGTAGTCGCCAAATGATGCGCCGAGCGGCCGCGTCAGGATGTAGGCGATCCAGAACGCCAGAACGGCATTGGCCTTGAAGCCGTAATACGCGAAAGAGACGATACCGATCAGCGCGCCGAACATCAGTGTCGAGTTGGCATAGCCGAGATTTAAACCTTCCGCGGCAAGGTCGCCTGCCGCGGTGCCCAGCGCGAACGTGAATAGAATGGCCGCCCAGTAGAACAACTCGCGTTTTGTCGTGAAGATGGTATGGATCGACAGCGTTCTCTCGCTCGCGTACCAGACGGCGAAGGTTGCCAGCAAGGCCAGACTGAAGGCAATGGTCGTCGTTTCCAGCGGGACACCGAAATTGTCCACGAGGTTATCGGTGATCAGCGTGCCCACCACGCTGATCAGCACGACCGCCAACCAATACATCCAGGGTACGTATTGACGGGCTCGCAGTTGCACGACCAGGAAAACCGCTAACAGCACACTCATGACGACCGATGTGCCGGTCAGGCCGAAATGCAAATTGAAGTTGAGAAAATCGGCGGCGGTCTCGCCAACGGTCGTTGCCATGATCTTGATGATCCAGAAGTAAAGCGTAACTTCCGGGACCTTGTTCAGCATCTGCATCGCGTCTTCGCGCATGAGGGTTTTCATGTCGATTCTCCCGTGGGCTTTCAGTGGCGTCTGTTCCGATCCACTAGAGGGAAAAGCCGGGGTAGTGACGCTACCTCGACATCACAACGACCTGGACGCTCAATCATCCTTATCATTGTCGTTGCCGTGGTCGTCCCGGTCATGGTCAGTCCCGTGATCGGCCTTATCCTCAACGGCGGCGATGACCTGGCCGCTCATCGGGTCAACCTTCACGTCCATGACGCTCTTGTCCTTGACCACTTCCACCTCGAACACCGATTGGCCTTTTTCGTGCTCGTACTCGGCCTGGGAAGCCTTGCCGCCGACATGCTGTTCGGCGGCGGCCACGGCCTGCGTCAGACTGATCTTCGCGCCTGCGATGGCCAAGGCGTCGTTCTCAACGGATTCCGCCGCATAGGCGCTGCCGATGGCAGTGGTGGCAAGCGCGGCCAGGACCACTCGATAGATTTTGCGGTTCATGAGGATCACTCCTTCAGGTCACGCGGATATTCGCGTTGTGCTGAAGATAGCGATCAAGAATTAGGGGAGAGTTAGCTGACGAGTGTCAGCAGAAGTTTTCTGAGAGAGAGGGACGGTGATGACCGATCAACTTCCGACAGGTGCTTTATATTGCATATCCGCAGGGTTCAGAGAGATTATGTTGATACTCGGGGCCGCCATTCACCGGTAATTTTTCGTCTCCGAATATGATATCTATTTGAATTTAAAGATGAAGCACTTCACACAACGCCATCACGCGGAACACTTTTTTTCAGCGCATCGCGCAATCGTTCCAGCACCATCTCCGGCTTGATAACCTTTAGGCACCTATTATCAGTGCAGGGTGTCCGCCGATGGTTTGCGGCGCTCACGCAGGGCGAACAGGCAAGCCCGGCATAAATCGGCGTGCTGTTGCCCAGAGAGCCGTACAGTCGGGGCGTCTCGGGACCGAAGATGACAAAGGTACGCAGCCCGGTCACCGCGGAAAAATGACCAGGTCCTGAATCGTTGGTCAGCATGATTTCGGCGATTTGGTATAGCGCCGGCAATTCTTGCAGCGAAAGACAGCCGGCAAAATTAACGCAGCGCTCGTGCCCTACCTGCCGCTTCAAATTTTCCGCCTCGTCCCGTTCCGCCGGAGCACCCGTAATCAAGACCAGCAGATCTGCATCATCAACCAACAAGCCGCGCATCACCGTCACAAAATAATCGGGCATCCAGCGCCGCTGGGGCAACAAATCGCTGGCGTTAGGATTAATCAGTACAACCCTACAACGCTTTTCATCGTAGGCAGGATATTCACCACGGATACGATCATTCATCATTGACAGGGAATTTTCGCTGACCTCGGCCTTAGCTAACTCGATCTCGCTATCGGATATCAGCGTCTTGGAAAAAGGCATCTCTTCCGAATCCGCCAAGGCTGCATTAACCAAGGCTATAAAATTCTTGGCGATGTGCAAATGCGGGTTATAGGCTACCCGACGGGTCAACATCTCTCCCCGATACAGCCCTTCATTGTAAAATGAATGGAAGCCGATTCTATTCACCGCCCCAGAAAAGCCTGTCAACAGAGCCGTATAACGGGAAAACAGCTCCAAGTCGATAACGGTGTCGATCCTGCAACGGCGCGCCCAAAACAGAAAGCGCAGCGTATCAACCATCAGATTTAACAAGCGATCTTCCCGGATAATAAAGATATTGGCTCTTGGAATAGTATTTAATAGATATAAACTGGCTACGTTGGCCTTGAAAATCAGGAAATACAGTTCCGAGTCACCCTTTTGCTGCATTATTCTCATGGCAGGATCCGCCAAGATCGTGCTGCCCATTTCCGATAATTCAATAAAGAGCGTTTTTTGCGGACATACATTCTTTTTCTTGTAAAATAAGCCGACGAAGCGGATAAGACCAGTCGCAAAAAAGCAGAGTGGAATCCCAGCAAGATAATCGATCTTGCGCATGACATTGATTTTCATAATATCCACCAGTCGGCCATCATATTGCCTGCCTCGTTATTCATTCGCTTAAAACACACGATGACGACCTTTAAGATAGATAGCTAATCCAGGCAAGCTAACTATAATTAGTGTAAATCCATATATAATCGACATCGCCAAGATCGCTGACTTATCAGCGCCTATTAAGGAAAATAATCCCACCAAAGCGCCTTCACGCACTCCCCATCCAGCCAAGGAAATAGGAATAATCGTTAAGTAAATAGCCGGTGGCACGATCACAAAGTAAGTCACCAAATCATATTGCAAGCTCAGCGCCCAACCAGTAATATAAAAAACCAACATCGCAAGCAATGGAATCAGCAGCGATGAGATTAGCAAAAGCACACGATTAAACAAAAACGCTTGATGCAACCTTGCGGAGATTGCTTTTACGATAGATAATTTAGGATAACGATCAAGCCAGGGAAGATACTTTAGAGAGACGACAAACACAACGGCAATCGCACCAGTAGCGACTAACACTAAAGTCACATGATAAACCTGAACTGGCAGCAAATCCGGATTAAATACATATGCTAGCAAATTAAGAAACATTAAAGCGGCCAAGCCCAAAACCCTATCCAGAACAATCCCATATAAAGCGTCTCTTTTACGAAAGCCTTGGCTGGCCATGTCAAGCACTCTCACAGCATCGCCTCCAATGCTGGTCGGTAGCCCTTGATTGAAGAACATAGCCTTAAAATAGCTACGCCAATAGAACGAAAAAGACTGACCAAAATGGAGGTTTTGCATAATGAGTTGCCAGCGATAGGCCGATACTGTGGTGCTGCCGAATTGCACCATGAGTGCTGCCGCCAACAAATCCAACTTGACCTGCTTCAGCGTCTCCCATACCTGTTGGATATTGATCGAGCGCAGGATAAGCAAGAAAATCGACAACGTCACCAAGACTCGAATTAATAGCTTGATGGCATCGGTGGAGAAAGCGGCTTGGATGTTTTGTTTACTGGGGAACACGGAAAATATTTACAGCTAACTAGTAGTGTGGTTAGTAGCAGACGGCCTATTATCGGCGGCAGGTTGGCTTCGATAGCCTTTCACCATGCGATAGTAATAAAGACCGATCTGCCGGCCATTTTTGTAGATCTTAATCTCTTTAATCTCTTGCGCTTGCTCTACACGGGAAAGGACGTTTTCACTAGTTAAGTCGGCTCTATTTCTGCCAACCAATAACAAGGTCTTGTTATTTTGCTCATCCATGGGAAACCAATGTTCATACATCAGGCCATTCCCATCAAATAGATGCCAACTGGATGTTTGAAATGCAGGATTACGCTGTAATTTTTTGCTGGAAGACTCAACTGCTTTAGTGCGATAAAAGGCAAGGCCACTGGCTACTCTATTCCTATCCATGCCAACAATTAATATTTTTTCACCTGTCTCATGCTCAAGATGATCTACCAGTGTTTGAATTTCACGCCCAAAAGCGTTCCATCCCAATAAATGATAGTTGTATGGATAAGAAAACCCCGGAAACCCCAGCGCCAAGTAATGCAAAAAAACACCATATAGAAGTAGACAAATAACAATCGTCGCTGGCCAAGCACGCTGGACCCATCCAAAGAGTCTATTCAAACCGAATCGCAAGTTATCCGCTACGGTCAGCGCCATATAAGGAACGATACCCAGCCAGCATGGCGCGGTCCAGTGAAACTTGGTTTCTCTGAACAAACTGAGTAATACAAACACTGAAACCGGCAATAAGGTCAGGATTACCAATAAAGCGTAACCACGCTTCGCTTGCGTATCCACTGGATGACCAGCAGTCTCGCCACCTCCTGATAAAACAATTTTCTTATATAAAAGGATCGCGGTTAGCGACAGGACGCCAGTGGGTGTAATAATCAGGATTATCGTCCCTATCAGATAAGGCAGGGAAAACTCAAATTGATCGGCTACCCTACCACGACTCTGATACAAAAACGAGGCCCACTCATGATTAGCATTCCAGATAATAACGGGTAAAAATATTATCAGGGCAATGGCAACCGCAGCATAGGGTTCCAGCCGCATAAGCCATTTCCTCGCATCGCGATCAATCAGCACAAAAGTGAATGCGGCGATGCCCAATAGGGCTATAGTATATTTTGCCAACATGCCCAGCCCAATCGCAAGACCGACTCCTACCCAAGCGACTCGTGATTCACGAATCAGTGCTTGATAAAAAAAATAAAGAGCCATTGCCCAACAAGCTACTAACGGAGCGTCGGGGGTCATCGCCCAACCTACCGCGAAGTAGGCGGGTAGTACGGCGATCAGCAGGACTGTTTGATTATCTTTCGATTTATTACAGGCAAGACCAGTTAGTTTGTATAAAGAAATGGCTGTTATAAACCAGCATATAAAAGCGCCAAACCGAACTGCAAATTCATTATTTCCGATCAGGTTAGTAAAGAGCGCAATGATCCAGGCAACCATCGGCGGATGATCTAAATATCCTATATCCAGATGCATCGCATAATTCCAATAATAAGCCTCCTCGTAAAAAAGTTCTGGCGCGCTCAAGTATAAAAGCCGCAGAATAATTGAATATAAAATAAATCCAATCCAATAATAGCGCCACTTATTAACAGATTTTTTTTGAAACTCTAAATAAAAAACACCGTAGTTGGCGGAAAAATACAATACTGAAGAGATAAAAATGCAAAAGTATATAGCTAAATTAGAGGATATCTCTGGAAAACTAATCAAAGAGGATAGGATTCCACCTCGCAAAAAAAGCATCAATAAAGTAATGATAAAAAACTCTATCGACCAACTTAATTTTTGTCTAAAACCGTTAACTCTCTTTAACCAAGCTTGAATCAATAAATATTGGGTGGCTGCTGCCGACAGAAAACCTGCGATATGCGCAACAACCAATAAATCAGATTGATTAAAGAGGACAAAAAAAACCGCCAAGTCAACGGCGGATGCCAACAAGCCTATCAATAATAGCCAACCTCTATTAATTGACGGCCTCTCAGTTTCTACCAACACCTTTGACAGTCTCCCCAATCAATTCATTAAGCCGTGATTTCTCTGCTATCGGTGACGTTCCAAACGTGGGACATAAAGATCATCAACCTTTTGGATTAATATTCATTCTTAGCCCAGCACCCACGCCCGAAGTACTATTCGGTCACCTTCGAAGCCGGCTACGCCCGAAACAGCGGCGTCAGTCGCCGATGGGCTCCCCCAACAGCGATAGTACGGCGGCTGATAATAGCCCGGCGATGGCGGTGGCGGATAGTAATAACCCAGCGGATAGTGATAATAATCCCGCCACCGCTGGGTCATCGCCGCGTCAGGTGATGCAGCCCACCACCTGTCGACGGCAACCAGGCCAACCGGCACGGGCGACACGGGCGACACGGGCGACACATGTTGCCCGCACAAGCAACACCCGCGGCAGTCCGACAAATCCGATGCTGTACGTCCGAAGCACAACCCGCCTCCACAAGCAGGCAAACGCTGGCGCCAGATCGACCGCCCACGGTGGTCAGCGGGGTTTCCCGGTCTGGAAAGCTCTATAATTTTTCCAGTCTTCGGGTTGTAATTTCGCGGGTTGAGCGGGCTATCCACTTGGAAGAGATCAATGGCAATGCACGGTTTCAATGATTCCGTTTTTCGGCGGGATGGCTCCGCCAAGGCGACGCTTGCGAAAAAACCCGCAAGTAGCCGGCCGACCGCTTGGCTGCTGGTCGCCGGCCTCGCGCTTTGGGCCTGGATTGCCATCGCAACCGCCGCTCCCGGCGGGGAAACCGGCGCCTACCCTCTCGCGGCCGGCAAGTACGAACGCGCGGAGGTATCGGTGGACGGGCGGGTCATTCTCAGCGTGCGGGGCGTCGAGGCCTTCCCGGCGCAACAGCGCGCCGAGGAAATCGCCGACAGAATCGTAGCCGCCGCCAAGGACCCCGCCATTCCCGCCGGAGCGGTGCGGACGGAAGACAAAGGCGACCGCACCGACCTGCGCGCGGGAGACCGTTTCCTGTTCAGCCTGATTGATCCGGACGCCGCCCTGGAGGGGGTCAGCCGGGAAATCCTGGCTGAGGTGGTCAAACTACGATTTATGGAAGTGATCGCATCCTATCGCCACGACCGCAGCCCGCGCGTGTTGTTGATCAACTCGCTGTACGCCATCGCGGCCATGCTGGTGACCGTGGGGCTGTTGTTCAGTTTCCACTGGGGCTTTCGCCGCTTGGACGACATCGTCGCGCTGCGGCTACAGGCCCATCTCAAGGCGTTGGAGGCGCAATCGGCGCGGTTCTTGAGAGCCCAACAGTTGGCGAACGCATTGCGTGGCGCCCTCAAGGCGATTTTCGTGCTACTCAAGGCGGTGCTGGTATTCCTCTCTCTCAATTTCGTCCTCGGCCTGTATCCCTGGACACGATCATTCGCGGCGTGGCTGCTCGATCTGATCCTAAACCCCTTGCACGCCATGACCCTGGCCGTGCTCGCCGCGGTGCCGAATCTGATCTTCATTGCACTCCTGATCCTGGTAACCCGCTACATCCTGAAGATGATCGAAACCTTCTTCAGCAGCATCGACCAAGGGGCAATTCGGCTGGCGTCCTTCGAACGGGAATGGGCGTGGCCGACTTACCGGATTGCCCGCACACTGGTCATCATCTTCGCGGTGGTGATGGCCTATCCCTACGTACCGGGTTCGCAATCCGACGCCTTCAAGGGCATCTCGATCTTTCTTGGTCTGATTATCTCGCTGGGTTCGTCATCGATCATCGCCAACATCATCGCCGGCTACAGTCTGGCCTACCGGCGCCCGTTCAAAATCGGCGACCGGGTCAAGATCAACGGCACCGTCGGCGACGTGATGGAGATGCGGGTGCTGGTGGCCCGGCTGCGCTCGCCCAAAAACGAAGAGATCGTCCTCCCCAGCACCACGATCCTGAACGGCGAGGTCATCAACTACAGCACCCTCGCCAGAGAGCAGGGCCTGGTGCTGCACACCACGGTCGGCATCGGCTACGAGACGCCCTGGCGACAGGTGGAAGCCATGCTGCGAATGGCCGCTGACCGCACGGTGGGCTTGCTCAAACAACCGCCGCCATTCGTGCTGCAAACGGCGCTTGGGGATTTCGCCGTCACCTACGAACTGAACGCTTACTGCAAGGACCCCCAGGCCATGGCCCGGCTTTACTCGGCGCTGCATCAGAACATTCTGGACATATTCAACGAACACGGCGTGGCGATCATGACCCCGGCCTACATCAGCGACCCGCCGGAACCCAAGCTCGTGCCCAAGGATCAGTGGTACGCGGCGCCGGCAACACCGCCCGCTGAAAGCGCGCAACCGGAACCAGCCGGCCCAGCCTGACTTGCGCGTCTCGAGGCTCTGATACCGCCAGCCCATTGGCTCCATCGGCGCTGACTCCGTTCGTCGGAGCAGCCGCATTGGTCGTGCTGGGGTTTTGGAAGTTGCCGCCGTGGAAGTTGCCGCCGTGGAACGAGGCGGCGGGAGGACGGTCATGTCAGGCCCCGGCGGGAGGATTCCCAGCCTCATGGGAGGCCGCCGACAGTTGCGCCGGCAAGCTGTTCGACCCCTTGACGGGCTGCCTGGCCACAGCCTCCAGGAACACCAGGGCGCCGCGGGGCGGCGGCTCCGGCTGGAAATACAACTGATTGATTTCGTGTTCCGCGTTTAACCAGTCTTCCATGGAACAACCGCCTTGGAAACCCCGGCGTTCGGCGCGAAAATAGGCGGCTTCCGCAATCATGTGACGCC
Source organism: uncultured Gammaproteobacteria bacterium (assembly GCA_963695105.1). Classification (GTDB taxonomy): domain Bacteria; phylum Pseudomonadota; class Gammaproteobacteria; order Competibacterales; family Competibacteraceae; genus Competibacter. Next base: position 277,668 of record CAVOGC010000055.1, read on the forward strand.
GCTGGTCGGCGGAAATTTTCTTCCGGGCGGCTCTTTTCAATTTCGGCACGGCATGACTCCAGAAAGTCGTAAAGGCAACAGCCCCATGCTACCAGATTGAAATTTCACCAAGCCAGCCTCGCTACCGCAAGCCGGCCCCCGGTCGAAACTCCATCCACCCAGCGCTATTTGAACAGATCGTAGCCGACGGTGAACGCCACCGCCGCCGTGCCAAGCAGGTTGAGCTGCACGTTGAAATCGCCGAACTGGTAGCCGAGCGACGGCACCACGCCCGGCGCCACCCCATTGTTATTGTATGGGATCTTATCCTCGTAAGGTTCCTTGTAGCCAAGCAGCACACCACCGGTCAGTTTGAAGTACAGGTTGCTGTCGATGGATTCCAGCGGCCAGGATTTCCCAAAGTAAAAATACTGGCATTTCTGATCGAAACTGTTGTTGAAGTAAGACGCGCCGACCAGCCAGCGCGAAGAGGATTGCCACTCCGCGCCAACTATCCAGGAGTAGTCGGCGTGGTCGGGGTCGTGGTTGAAATGAATGACGCCCGGCGCCCCTTGCACCATCAGCACATCGCCCTCCTCGAAAATGCCGGCCCAAGCGTTGCCCACCGCCAGCAGCGTGAGCGCCGCGAACCCAAGCATCGCCCGAGCCACTGCGCGACGGCGTGAATTTATCCGAAACCTCAATGTTGGAATCATGTTTAATCCAATCGGCCATTCAAGCGTAAGTGTGGAGTGGGACGAGGCCCTCGATGAGAATCCTTTTAATCAAGCGCGCCGGACGCGAGCAATTCGCAAACCGCGCGATTATGCTTGATCGAGTTCGCCTTGACCATGATGATCCGAGAGATGAACACCGACGAAAATCCGGAACTACAGATTACCGAACGCCTGCACGAGCCGGTCTCCGCTCAAGCCACGCTAACCCTACCGTTTGAACAACGGCAAAAGAGCCGGCTGCGAACGCGGCTCGATAACGGCCAGGACGCCGGGCTGTTTCTGCCGCGCGGCACGGTGCTGCGCCACGGCGACCGCCTGCGCGCCAACTGCGGCCTCGTCGTGGAAGTACGCGCCGCCCCGGAAGCCGTCTCCACTGCCCGCGCCGACGATGCCCTGCTGCTGGCGCGCGCCGCCTATCACCTCGGCAACCGCCACGTCGCCCTGCAGCTCGGCCCCGGCTGGCTGCGCTATCCACACGATCATGTGCTGGATAACATGGCGCGGGAATTGGGGCTAACGGTAAGTCGCGAGCAGGCGCCGTTCGAGCCGGAAGCGGGTGCCTACGGCGGCGAGCACCACCACCATGTCTAGATCAGCCTCCTTGACCAGCCGCCACCAACCGCGCCCCGGCTCCCACCGCCCTTTCCCTGCATGTCGCTAACGCTCTCCAGCCTGCCGCGCCTGCTGCAACTGTGCAGCCCTGCCCTGCCGGTGGGGGCTTACGCCTATTCGCAGGGACTGGAATGCGCGGTGGAGCGCGGCTGGGTGCGGGACGAAGCCAGCGCCGGCGACTGGATTCTCGGCCTGCTCGGTCACGGCCTGCGGCGTCTGGATCTGCCGGTGTTTGCCCGGCTGTACCGGGCCTGGCGCGCCACCGACCCGGAGGGAGTGCGCCACTGGAACGCCCGGCTATACGCCTCGCGCGAGGCAGCGGAATTGCAGCGGGAAGATCGCCATCTCGGCACGGCGCTGGCACGCTTGCTGGCCGACTTGGGCATCGCGGAAGCGGAACCATGGCGGAACGCGCCCCGAGTGTGCTTCGCCACCCTGTTCGGCCTGGCGGCGGTCAAGTGGGATATCCCGCTGCCGGAAGCCGCCACCGGCCACGCCTGGGCCTGGACCGAAAACCAGGTTGTCGCCGCCGCCCGTTTGCTTCCACTCGGTCAAACCGCCTGCCAGCGCCTGTTGGCCGCCGCTGGCCCGGCCATCGCCATTGCGGTGGAAGAAGGTCTGACACTGGCGGACGAGGACATCGGCGCCGCCGCGCCGGGGCTAGCTCTGGCCGGAGCGCTGCACGAAACCCAGTATTCGCGGCTGTTTCGGTCGTGAGCGGTTCCCCTGCAACCGGATGAGGGTAAATCGGCCTGCCCCAGCCACCAGGGCAGTTGACCCCAGACGGTTCATTTCAGCCCGGCCACGGCCGGATTGGACCGTTTTGCGCGCTGGACGGCAGCGCTAGCAAACACGTTTGCGCCCGATATGGTCACGCGCCAACTCGAGCAGTTCGAGCGGCGGTTCGTAGCCGGTGCGGCGGCAGTTCTGCAAGTATTCGCTCAGACGCGGCTCGGCGTCGTGCCGGTTAGCGAGTTCGATGAGTTCCAACAACTCGATCATGCGAAGCGCGGGGACGGTGGCAACGGTTTGCAACATGTGGAGGTTCCTCGGGTTGGACTATGAGCTATCGGAAAATTATGCATTAAACGTGCCAAAAATTCACACGCCCCGAAACGCTCCGGAATCCCACCGCACTCTCAGCAACTGCTCACATCCCGAGCCGCGTGCTGGCCGGAGGCGATCGATTGAGTCACTCGGTTGCGGCCCTCCCGCTTTGAGCGGTACAACGCCTGCCCGGCGCGCCGCAGCAGTTCCGCGCCACCTTCCCCCTCGGTCCGCATCGCCACCCCGAAGCTGGCGGTGATCGGCCCATGCCGCGGCAGGATCGACCGCGATTCCAGCCGCTGCCGAATACACTCGGCGATCACCGCCGCGGCTCCCAACAAGGTCTGTGGCAACAGTACGACAAACCCATCTCCGCCGGACCGCGCCACCAGATCGCCTTGTCGGCTGTGTTCGCGCAACAGCGCCGCGAAACCTCGCAAAACCTCATCGCCGATCGCGCATCCCCAGCGCTCGGTAATCTGCTTGAAATGATCCAGATCGGCGACCAGCAAACAGAACGGATGACGCTGGCGGCGGCTGCGTTCGACCGCCGCCGCCAGCGCCTCTTCCAACCGCCGCCGGTTGCCGGCCTCCGTCAGCGAATCGAAATACGTCGGCGCTCTGAACATCGCTTCGTTGCGCTGCAACTCCCGGTTGGCTCGCGACCACTGGTGCTGGAGCCTGGCCAGTTCAGCATTCAGTTGCAGCACTGTCGCCCCCAGCGCCTCCAACCCCTCCACATCGCACTCGGCCGCCACCAACAACCGCCCCTGCGGCCAGCGGTAGACATGGCCCTGCAGGGCGTGGTTTTGCCGGTCCGCGCGAGCGATGTGCAGCGTGCCCCGATACAACAGCAGCGCGCGCCCCTGGTACGGCACCAGCGCCTGTACGTCCTCCAGGTGGGGGCTGATAAAGAGTGTGCGCGCATTCCAGGGTTGGCCAACCCTTTCCGGCGGTGGCACCAGTCGCAGGAAGCTGCGGTTAGCCGCCAAAATGCGACAATTTTCGTCCAGCAGCGCGATCGCGACATTGCCGCGTTCCTGCAGGAGCGCCGGCAGGCCAATGTCTTCCAGCGAAAGAATCTCATGAATCTCATCGTTCATGGTTGTCGCTTCCTGAAGCCATTCAGGCGGACAGTGCGCGCCCTCGCGGCGGCCGGCGTCAACCGCCCTGGGACAGGATGGCGCCGGACAGCGGATGACCTGCATCGTCCAGGGGAATATCCACCCACTCATCGCGGTGGATGCGCCGCAAGTCCATAATCGACCAGGGTACCAGAACCAGCGCCGCCAAAATCCAGGCGATCAGATACCAGACCCAGCCACCGCCGGGAATAAAAGTCGCGACCACGACAAAAAAGCCGGTGACCCCGTAGAAGCGATAGGCCGCCTGCTGGGTGTAATGCCCCACTTTTGGGTCGGGATGATGGCGGTTCATCGCGTACACCAGCATCGAGGCGCCGAACCAGAAAATCAGCAGGGGAAACGGCACTAGAATCGCAATCAGGTTGCCGTAATTCATCAGGGTGGAAGCCCGCCTGGCGGACGAACCGCGCGCCACCTTGCCGATAGCGGTATTTTCGCTTTGTTCCAGGATATGCATCGCAAACCCCTTTCCATAACCAATAAACCCGAACCTCGCCGGAAAACCAGCCGGGTCCGGGAACCTGCCGCGGCGCGGGCAACCCAGAGCGGCGGGCCATGAGCCTCGCCTGGCTGCGTGCCCTGCAGTATGGGCTCCTGCCGCCGACCTGCCTGCTGTGCGGGGCCGCCGGCGCGGGCAACCGCGATTTGTGCGCCGGCTGCGGCGCCGACCTGCCGCGCAACCTGCCGGCCTGTCCGGGTTGCGCCCTGCCGCTGGCGGCGGGCTCCGCTGAAAACTGCGAGCACTGCCGGGCACGGGCTTACAGCTTTGACAGGGCCTTCGTGCCTTTTCGCTATCGACCGCCGGTGGATTTTTTAATCCTTGGGTTGAAATTCAACCGCCGGCTAAGCCATGCCCGACTGCTGGGCGAGCTGTTCGCGGCGGCGCTGGCCGAGCGGGGCGCGCCGCCGCCCGATTGTATCATTCCGGTGCCGCTCCATCCGCTGCGCCTGCGGGAACGCGGATTCAATCAGGCGCTGGAGCTGGCGCGCCCCAGCGCCCACCGCTTCCGCGTGCCGCTGCTGGCCGATGGCCTGCGCCGCGTGCGCCACACCACCCCGCAAACCCAACTGGACGCCGGCCGTCGCCACGGTAACCCGCGGGGGGCGTTCGCCGCCGGCCAGCCCCTGTCGGGACGGCGGGTGGCGCTGATGGACGACGTGGTCACCACGGCCAGCACCGTTGCCGAGTGCTCCCGCATTCTACGGGCCAGTGGCGCGGCGGACATCGAAATCTGGGCCATCGGCCGCGCCGTCATTGGTCCGTAGACCGGTCGCCCGAACCGCCAATCCGCCCGCATTCGGCCGATGGCCGGTAATTAGCGTTACCTCCACGCCTGAAATCTCGTAGAATGCCGCGCCAATTTGTTCCCGGACAGCATGGGCGCCATGAAAACAACCGATCCGGCTTTCGGTCAGGCCATTCGTTCCCACGACGAACTCATCAAACGCCGCGATCTGGCGATTTGGATCGGTGCCGAGCCGACCTTCACCGACCGTACCTCCGAAGCCCCGGAATGGCTGCATAATGCCCTCGGCCCAACCAAGGAAGCGCGCGCCCGGCACATGCTGGCTCAAGCCCTTGAGCAAACGCCGGGCGCGGTGATCCTGCGGACCCTGGGCCGGCAGTACCCCAAGGAAGATCGGCCGCGCTGGAGCCTGGGACTGTATCGACGCCGGGACAACCAAGCAGTCTGGTCCGGCCCGCCCGACCCATTGCTGGCCAGCACGCCCGCCGCCCTGTCCACCGGCCAGCTTGAGGACTTCTGGGAACAACTCGCCCAACGACTCGGCGCGCTCGGCTGGCCCGCGCTGCTGTTCGCGGTCGAGACCTACCCCGGCCTGCGCATCGTGTTCCGCCGCGACCGGCTGCCGCTGCTGGCCAACCCCGAGCGGGACCCGAGGCTGGCCCGCCCCAGCCTGCACGGCCAGCCGATTCCGCCACAGGGACCGCGCGACGAACTGGCCGAACAGGGCACATTCCTGCTCGGCATCGGCTGGCCCGGTCCGGAACAGGATTTGGAGGCGGTCGCCGCGCCCTGCGTGGAGCTGCCGGCCTGCCCCGAGGTCGAGATGTTCCAACAGTTGCTGGCGGCGGTCGGCGCGGCGGCCAAGACCGCCGGGCTGCCGGGACTGATCCTCACCGGCTTTTCCCCGCCAGTGGACGCCAGCGTGGCCTGGACCACGCTGACGCCCGACCCGGCCGTGGTGGAAACCAACATGGCGCCGGCGGCGGATGTCGCCACTTTCCTGCACGAAAGCCGGTCCTGGTTTGCCGCCGCCACCGCCGCCGGTCTTGCCCCCTACCGACTGCATTACAACGGCCAGTGCACCGATTCCGGCGGCGGCGGCCAACTGACCCTGGGCGGCCCCAACCCGGACCGCAGCCCATTTCTGAGCCAGCCTCATTTGCTGCCGGCACTGCTCGCTTACTTCAACCGCCACCCGGCCCTGTCGTTTTATTTCGCCGGCGATTTTGTCGGCAGTTCCAGTCAGGCGCCGCGCCCCGACGAACGGACCACCGATATCTTTGAGGAAATGGCGCTGGCCCTGGCGCTGCTTCAGCGCCAGCGCAACCCGACACCGGAACTGCTCTGGCAAAGCCTGTCGCCCTTTCTAGCCGATCCGGCCGGTAACCCGCACCGCGCCGAAATCAATATCGAAAAGCTGTGGAACCCCTACCTGCCCGGCCGCGGTCAGTTGGGGCTGGTGGAGTTCCGCGCCTTTCGCATGCCACCCACCCCGGAACGGCTGGCAACCCTGGCGGCGCTGCTGCGAGCCATCGCCGCCATGCTGGCCCAGACGCCGGATTATCCCGAACCGACCCGCTGGGGCCAAGAACTGCACGACCGCTTCGCCCTGCCCTACTACCTGCGCGCCGATCTGTGGGAGGTGCTGGACGAACTGGCTCGCACTGGTCTGGGGCTGGGCCAGGCACTGATCGCCGAACTGCTGGATGACAACCACCACTGGCTGGCCGAGGCGAGATTCGGTGGCTGCCGGCTCACCGTCCGGCGCGGACTGGAGTTCTGGCCACTGCTGGGCGACGCGCTGACTCAGGAGCACGGCCATTCGCGGCTGGTGGACGCCAGCAGCGCGCGACTGGAAATCAGCCTGTGCTCCGACTCCGAAACCGGGCAACAGGATCCGGATCTGGCCGGTTGGCGGCTGACGGTGAACGGCTACCGGCTGCCGCTACGCCGGGAAGACGAGATGGACGGAGAAACCTGGCTGTACGGGCTGCGCTACCGCCGCTTCAAACCCTGGACCGGCCTGCATCCGCTGCTGGAAGCGCAGGGTCCGATCGAACTGCTGTTGAGTCACCCCCGCCAACCGGGCGCGTTGCGGCTCACCCTGCACGAGTGGCGACCGCGGGGCGGCGGTTACGACGGCTTGCCCCACGACCTGGAGGAAGCAGCGTTCCGCCGGACCGAACGCTTCGTGATCGAACAGCTCGAAACCGCTCCCGCCGCACCGCCGCTGGAACCGCCACCGGCCGCCCTGACCCCCCACACCCTCGACCTGCGCCGCCTTTAGAGGGCTCTCCCAGCCGTCGGCCCACCAGAGCCCGCCGTCTGTTCTATCCTGTTGCCAACAGGCGCATAATGAGCCGCATCCTGAAAAACCCCAAGGAGAGTCCTGAATCATGAGCGTCGAAACCATCGCCACCCAACCGTTCCAGGATCAAAAACCCGGCACCTCGGGACTGCGCAAGAAAGTCAAAGTGTTCGAAAAACCGCATTACCTGGAAAATTTCGTGCAAAGCATTTTCGACACGCAGGACGGCTACCAGAACGCGCCGTTGGTGGTCGGCGGCGACGGCCGTTACTACAACCGGCAGGCGATTCAGACCATCCTGCGCATCGCCGCCGCCAACGGTTGCGGGCAGGTCTTGCTGGGTCAGGGCGGCATTTTCTCCACCCCCGCGGTCTCCCACATGATCCGCAAGCACGGCGCCTGCGGCGGCATCGTCCTCTCGGCCAGCCACAATCCCGGCGGACCCGACGAGGATTTCGGCATCAAGTTCAACACGCCGAACGGCGGACCGGCCGCGGAGAAAGTGACCGAGGCCATTTACACGGCCACCCTGCACATCAACCGCTACCATGTGCTGGACACGCCGGACATCGACCTGGACCAGATCGGAGCTGCCTTCGTCGGCGAAATGCGGGTTGAAATCGTCGATTCGGTGCGCGACTACGCCGATCTGATGGAACAATTGTTCGACTTTGACCGAATCCGCGCACTGTTCCAATCCGGCTTCCGGATGAGCTTCGACGCCATGCACGCGGTGACCGGCCCCTACGCCCGCGAAATCCTGGAGCACCGCCTGGGCGCGCCGGTCGGCACGGTGGTCAACGGCGTACCGCTGGAAGACTTCGGTCGCGGCCACCCCGATCCGAATCTGGTGTACGCCAAAGGGCTGGCCGATCACCTGTTCGGCCCGGACGCGCCCGACTTCGGCGCGGCTTCGGACGGCGACGGCGACCGCAACATGGTGCTGGGCCGGCATTTCTTCGTCACGCCCAGCGACAGCCTGGCGGTGATCCTGGCCAATGCCGATCTGGCGCCCGGCTATCGCTCCCGCGTGACCGGCGTGGCCCGCTCGATGCCGACCAGCCAGGCGGCCGACCGGGTCGCGGCCAAGCTGGGGCTGAATTGCTACGAGACGCCGACCGGCTGGAAGTTCTTCGGCAACCTGCTGGACGCCGGCAAAATCACCTTGTGCGGCGAGGAAAGTTTCGGCACCGGCTCCGACCATGTGCGCGAGAAAGACGGACTGTGGGCGGTGCTGTTCTGGCTGAACATCCTGGCCGAACGCCGGCAGTCGGTGGCCGAGATCGTGCGCGAGCACTGGCGGAACTACGGGCGCAATTATTACACCCGCCATGACTACGAAGCGGTCGACAGCGCCGCCGCCAACGGTCTGATCGACGCCCTGCGCGCCGCCTGCGCCACCCTGCCGGGCCAGCGGCTCGGCTCGTATACGGTCGATTACGCCGACGACTTCCGCTATCTCGACCCCATCGACGACAGCGTGAGCGAGAAACAGGGCATTCGCATCGGCTGCAAGGACGGCTCGCGCATCGTCTATCGCCTGTCCGGCACCGGCACCGAAGGCGCGACCCTGCGGATCTACGTCGAAGCTTACGAGGCCGATCCGGCCAAGCACGATCTCGACACCCAGCAGGCGCTGGCGGAACTGATCGGCATCGCCGACAGCCTGGCCGGCATCCGCGAGCGCACCGGGCGCAACGAACCGACGGTGATCACCTAATCCACCCCCATGCCGCCCGACCTCGATCTCTTCCATGGAGGGAGGAGACGGTTGGGCCTTCATCGGCGTTCTCAACCGAGAGCGTCGGCTTCAAGGGCGAGTGCGGCGGGCCGCCGCGCCGCAAGGCGACTGGAAGCGCTTGCGGCTACAACGAAAAACGCGGGCAAATTTCATCGCCTGTGTATAATGACGCGCTTTAAATCAGACCCCCTGCCTGTCCCCGTGCGAACTCCGCTGCCCAGCGCCGTTAACGGCCGCCCCGCTTCTCGCCAGCGCGACCGCGGGCGGAGACCGGTAAACCAAGAGGAACTACCGTGGAAAGCATCCTGAACATCCTGATCCCCGCCGCCGCCGCCCAGCAGACCGGCGCCCCTTCCGGCGGCGAGTTGGGCCTGATGAACCTGCTGTTTCCCATTATTCTGATCGGCGCCTTCTACTTCCTGCTGATCCGCCCCCAGACCAAGCGCGCCAAAGAGCACAAGCAAATGGTGGATGCGATCAAGAAGGGCGACGAAATCGTCTCCGGCGGCGGCGTGCTGGGCCGGGTCACCGAGGTAGGTGAGAATTTCGCGCAGGTTGAAATCGCCGAAAACGTGCAGATCAGGATTCAAAAGCAATCCGTCAGCTCGCTGATGCCCAAGGGCACCTATAAAGGCACTCTGTAACCGCGCCACCCGGCGCCACGCGGGAAACGCCGTTCCATGGCCACGCCTTACAACCTGAATCAATACTCCTGGTGGAAATACCTGCTGATCGGCCTGGTGATACTGTGGGGCCTGATTTTTGCGCTGCCCAACCTGTTCGGCGAGGACCCGGCGGTGCAAATCTCCGGCGCCCGGGCCAACACCGCCATCGATCCGGTGTTCCAGAATCGGGTCGCCGCCCTGCTCGATGCCGAAAAGCTGCCCCACAAGCGGCTGGAGTTGGAGGCTGATCGCCTGCTGATCCGCTTCGCCGACCCGGAAGAACAGCTCAAGGCCGCCGACATCCTCAAGGACCGCTTGGGCCGCGATTACATCGTTGCCCTCAACCTGGCCTCGTCGGAACCGGGATTTCTGCGAGCGCTGGGTTTGAGTCCGATGTATCTCGGCCTGGATCTGCGCGGCGGCGTGCATTTCCTGATGCAGGTGGACATGGACGCCACCGTCAATCAGGTCGAGGAAAGCTATGTCGAGGACATCCGCGCCCAACTGCGCGCCGAAAAGGTGCTGTACGCCTCGGTGGGCCGCGCAACGGGCGGCGGCGTGCAAGTCGAGTTCAAGGATGGCGCCGAACGCGACAAGGCCGCCCAGGTGTTGCGCAAGCAACTGCCGAGTCTGCAACAGAGCGAACCGGACCCGCTCAACCTCAAACTAACTCTCGGCGAACCGGAAATCCGAGAAAAGCGCGCCTTCGCGCTGCAACAGAACATCACCACCCTGCGCAACCGGGTCAACGAACTGGGTGTGGCCGAACCGATCATTCAGCAGCAGGGCAACGACCGCATCGTGGTGCAACTGCCCGGTGTGCAGGATACCGCCCGCGCCAAGGAAATCCTCGGCGCCACCGCCACCCTGGAATTCCGGCTGGCGGACGAGGAAAACGATTGGCCCCAGGCCGCCGCCACCGGCCGCATCCCGCTCAACTCGCGGCTGTACAAGGATCGCGAGGGCCGTCCGGTGCTGCTGCAAAAGCGCGTGATGCTAACCGGCGATTCCATCGTCGACGCCGCCTCCGGGCTGGACCAGCAAAGCGGCGGACCGGCGGTGTTCATCACCCTGGACGGCAAGGGCGCCAATCGCTTCGAGAACGCCACCAAGGACAACATCGGCAAACGCATGGGCGTGGTGTTTATCGAGAACAAAACCGAGACCAAACGGGTGGACGGCGAGTTGAAGAAAACCGCCTACACGGTCGAGGAAGTGATCAACATCGCCACCATCCGCGACCGGCTGGGCCGGCGCTTCCAGATTACCGGGCTGGACAGCACCCGCGAGGCCCGCGACCTGGCTCTGCTGCTACGAGCCGGCGCGCTGGCCAGCCCGATCGAGATCATCGAGGAGCGCACCGTCGGCCCCAGCGCCGGCAAGGAAAATATCGAGCAGGGCTTCCGCGCCGCAATGGTTTCGCTGCTGGTAATCGCCGCGTTCATGATCGGGCGCTACCGCTGGTTCGGCGTCATCGCCACCGCCGCGCTGGCCGCCAACGTGGTGCTGATCGTGGCCGCGCTGTCCATGCTGCAGGCCACGCTTACCCTGCCGGGCATCGCCGGCATCGTGCTGACCATGGGCATGGCGGTGGATGCCAATGTGCTGATTTACGAACGTATCCGCGAAGAACTGCGCAACGGCAACAGTCCGCAGGCGGCGATCCACGCCGGCTTCGACCGGGCCTTCGACACCATCCTCGACTCCAATCTGACCACCCTGATCGCGGCGATCATGCTGTTCGGTTTCGGCACCGGCCCGATCAAGGGCTTCGCGGTCACGCTCAGCATCGGCATCCTGACTTCGATGTTCACCGCGGTCACCGGCTCGCGGGCGCTGGTCAACTTCATCTACGGCGGCCGCAAGCTGCAAAAACTGGCCGTCTGATCCGCCGGCACGGGAAATGGCTTCTATGTGGCGCTTGAACCTTTACAACACCAATATTGACTTTCTGCGCTGGCGCAAACTGGCGATGGTCTGGTCCGTCGCCGTGCTGCTCATCGCGGTCGGCTCGCTGCTGGTCCGGGGCATGAACCTGGGACTGGATTTCACCGGCGGCACGGTGATCGAGGTGCAATACCCGGAGCCGGTGGAGATCCCCAAGGTGCGCGAAACCCTGGCCAAGGCCGGTTTTGGCGACGCCCAGACCCAGCACTTCGGCACCTCCAAGGATGTGCTGATCCGCATCCCACCGCGCGACCAGCGCAATGCCGCCGCCTTGAGCAACGAGGTGCTGCAAGCCTTGCAGAATGCCGGCGGCGGCGGCGGCATCACCCTGGCGCGAGCCGAGTACGTCGGACCGCAAGTAGGTCAGGAACTGGTGGAACAGGGCGGTCTGGCGGCGCTGGGCGCGCTTGCGGGCATTCTGGTCTACGTCATGTTCCGCTTCGAATGGCGGTTGGCGGTCGGCACCATCGCCGCCACCATCCACGACGTGATTTTCACCGTTGGCTGGTTTTCGCTGTTTCAGCTCGAATTCGACCTGACGGTACTGGCGGCGGTGCTGGCGGTGATCGGCTATTCGGTCAACGACACCGTGGTCGTGCTGGACCGCATCCGCGAAAACTTCCGCAAGCGGCGCAAGGGCTCGGTGCTGGAGATCATGAACCGCTCGATCAACGAGACGCTCTCGCGCACCCTCATGACCAGTCTGGCCACTTTGCTGTCGGTGATCGTTCTGTACTTCCTCGGCGGCGTGGTGATGCGCGGCTTCTCGATCGCCATGATCGTCGGCATCGTGGTCGGCACCTACTCGTCCATCTACATCGCCAGCGCCAGCGCGCTGTATCTGGGCATCAGCCGCGAGGACCTGTTGCCACGAGCGAAAGAAACCGCGGATGAGCGGCCCTGAACCACGGCCAGGGAAGCCGCAACCTCCCTGGCCGCGCGCGCGACCCGCTTAGGAGTTGCTCCGAAGTTGGTGGAACGGGTCCTCGTCGATCGGCGACTCCACTTGATGATCGTGCGTGCTGTCCGCGCGATGGAGCAGATCGCTTTCCACCCCCCGGATCACCAGGCGCGCCCAGGCCGCGGCGATCAACCACAACAGGACGCCGGCCGCAATCAGAAACCCCGGACCGAACAGATCGCCCAGCGTGCCGCCGGCCAAGCCGTAACCGATGCCGGCCAGACTCCCCAACCAGAACACGCCGATTGGCGCCGCGGTGCAGGTCACGCAGCCGTAACGGGCGACCGCCGCGGGCGGGGCGATCAGTGCGAGCATGGTTCGTTTCATGGCATGGTTCCTCCGATGGAATTATTAAAGTATCGTATCGGTTCAAGGTTGGATCGTTCCCGCGCGAATCCTCACCTGTGCATTTCGCGAAGATTCTGACTATAACCATAGTCTTAATATTTAAGTATTGCATAACAGTTGCGTCGGATCGAAAAAAAACGTTCACTCGTCCTAATATCAGGACATACCAAGATTATTCGACGATTCTCGTGCCGTAGGAGGCCTGCATGAACATCAAAAAGGCGCTGGTGGTGGATGACTCCAAAGTCGCCCACCTGACCTTACGCAAGTTGTTGCTCGAGCGCGGCATCGAGGTCGACTGGGTTGGATCGGGCGAGGATTGCATCAAGTACCTGGAAACCAAAAAACCGGACATCATTTTCATGGATGTCATGATGCCCGGCATGGACGGCTTCGAAACCAGCCGCGCCATCACCGGACAGCACCAGGATGCTCCCGCCATCGTCATGTGCTCCGCCAACGCCACCGACGAAGACAAGCGGGACGCCAAGGAAAGCGGCGCGGTCGAATTTCTCTCCAAACCTTACACCCCGGACCAACTGGATGCGGTCATGCAAATGGTCAGCGCGGGCACGGCGGCCATCTCCATGGAAGAACCGGTCGCGCCCGCGACGACCGTCCCCACGCCCAGCGTGGTCGAAAAAGAGCCGACGGTGCTTCCCGAGATCGCGGCGACCCCGGAAAAAACCGCTCCCGCCGCCGAAGCTCCGATCCGCGTTCCCGCCGAAATGGCCGAGGCTTCCTCCGCCTCGGAAGTCGAACAAATCGCCGAACGAGTGGCCTGGACGGTCGCCGAAAAGGTGACCCGGGACATCATCCAGGAACTGGTGCCCAACCTGACCCGCGAGATCGCGGTTCAGACCGCGCGCGGCGTCGCCGAGGATCTGGGCCGGCGGGCCGCGCACGCGGCGGTGCGCGCCTCGCAGGAAGCCGCCAAACAGGTCGCCACCGAAATCGCCCGAGGCACCGCCGAACGCACGGCGCGCACCACCGCGCAGGAAAGCGCCCGGGCCGTGGCCGAACAGGCCGCCCGCGAGGTCAGCGAAGGTGTTTCCCAGCGCAATGTCGCCCACGGCCTGGAGGTCAACCGGGAAGAATTGCTCAAGGAGATCGAGGCCCGAGTCGACCGGCACAGCCAGGAAACGCTGACTTTGGCCATCGGCAGCCAAGATTTCAAGCAGCAGATCATTCAGATGGTTCGCGGCGGCATTCAGCCGGTCATCGAAACCATTGCCCGGGAAACCTCGGAACGTGTGGTCCGACAAGCCACCGTCAACCTGAGCGCCGAAGCGGGCGGATCGTCGACAACCCGCGTCACCGTAGCCATGGTGATCAGCATCGTTGCCCTGCTCGGAGCGGCCACCGCGCTGCTCGGCTCCGCGTTCAAGCTGTTCTAAACCTGTTTCGGTTTACATGACCCCGCCCGGCGTTCGAGCCCGGCGGGCCGCGTCGCCAGCGTCCTCCGCCATTTTCCTAAACGCCGCCATGCGCTTTCCATCCCCCATCTTTCGTGCGCCCGTGCTACTGCTATTGGGATTGTGCTGCCTCCCGCCGCCGGGCGCGGCCGTGGCCGAACCCACGATCTTCTCCCCCCGCGACCGCATCCATCCAATCTTCGCCCCGCATGGCATGGTGGTCAGCCAGGAAGCGCGGGCCAGCGAAATTGGATTGGATATCCTCAAAAAGGGCGGCGGCGCGGTTGATGCGGCGGTGGCGGTCGGCTTCGCGCTGGCGGTTACCCTGCCGCAGGCCGGCAATCTGGGCGGCGGCGGCTTCATGCTGACCTACAACGCGCAAACCCGGCAGTCCGAAGCCATCGACTTCCGGGAAACCGCGCCCGCCGCCGCCAGTCGGGATTTGTACCTGAACGAGCAGGGCGACGTGGACGAACCGCGCATTCGCTTTAGCCATCAGGCGGCTGGCGTGCCGGGCACGGTGGCCGGACTGGCGCTGGTCCACGAACGCCACGGTCGCCTGCCGTGGCGACAACTGGTCGAACCGGCCGCGCAACTGGCCAAACAGGGTTTTCCGGTCGATGCGGAATTGGCGCAGTCGCTGCGGGAAACCCGCGAGCGGATGGCGCCTTGGCCGGCGAGCATGAACATCTTTTTCAAGGCCGACGGCGCCACCTACCAGCCGGGCGAAACGCTGGCGCAACCGGATCTGGCCGCCTCGCTCAAACTGATCGCCGAGCAGGGCGCCAAGGCGTTCTACGAAGGGGACATCGCCCAAAAACTGGTCGCCGACATGAAAGCCCACCAGGGCTTGATCACCCTGGACGACCTCAAGAATTACCGGGCCTTGGTCCGCGCGCCGGCGCGGGGCAGCTATCGGGGTTACGAAATTGTTTCCATGCCGCCGCCCAGTTCCGGCGGCGTGCATCTCATCCAGATCCTCAACATCCTGGAAACCTGGCCGTTGGGCGAACTGGGCCACAACAGCGCCACCACCATCCACCGCATGGCCGAAGCGATGAAGCTCGCCTATGCCGACCGCAGTGAATATCTGGGCGATCCGGATTTCGCCAAGGTGCCGGTCGCCGGCCTGACCGCGAAAGCGTACGCCAAGGAACTGGCGGCACGCATCGAGCCGAACCGGGCCAAGCCGGCAACGGAGATCAAACCCGGCCAGCCCCAGCGCCACGAAAGCGGGCAGACCACGCACTACTCGGTGGTGGACCGGGACGGCAACGCCGTCGCCGTGACCTATACCCTGAATTTCGGCTATGGCTCCGGCATCGTCGCCGCCGGCACCGGCATCCTGCTCAACAACGAGATGGACGATTTCGCCGCCAAGCCGGGAGTACCGAACGCCTATGGGTTGATCGGCGGCGACGCCAACGCGGTCGGCCCCGGCAAGCGCCCGCTCAGCTCGATGACTCCGACCCTGGTGTTCAAGGACGGCCGACCGGTGTTGGTCACCGGCAGTCCTGGCGGCAGCCGCATCATCACCACCGTGCTGCAAATCCTGCTCAACGTCATCGACCACGGCATGAACATCGCCGAAGCCACGGTCGCCCCGCGCGTGCATCACCAGTGGCTACCGGACGAACTGCGGGTCGAGGAAGGACTCAGCCCGGACACCGTGCGATTGCTGGAAGGATGGGGACACAAGGTCGTGGTCAAGGATGCGATGGGCGACACCCAGAGCATCGTCCGCGCGCCGGAAGGGCTGTACGGCTTTCCCGACACCCGCCGGGCCGGCGGATCGGCGGCCGGGTATTGAACCGATCGGGGCTGGCGGGCCGCCAGTCCCCGCGGAACCCACGCCCGCGCCGCGCGGTTCAGCTCGACAGCTTGCCTCGCTTATAGGTAGACTTTTTAACCCGCCCGGCAACCGCCGCTCTTCCCGTCGGCCTCCGGCCCGAGCGCGGCCCGCCCGCCGGAACCCCCGTGATTCAGCCCCTGTGGAAACGCACTCTTGAACGCCGACTTCCAACGCATCAAACGCCTGCCACCCTACGTCTTCAACATCGTCAACGATCTGAAGGCCAAGGCCCGCGCCCGCGGCGAGGATATCATCGACTTCGGCATGGGCAACCCCGACCAGCCGACCCCGAAGCACATCGTCGCCAAGCTGGTTGAAGCCGCTCAGCGCCCCGATACCCACCGCTACTCGGTGTCGCGCGGCATCCCACGCCTGCGCCGGGCCATCTGCAACTGGTACCAGGCCCGCTACGCGGTCGAACTCGACTCCGACAGCGAAGCCATCGCCACCATCGGTTCCAAGGAAGGACTGGCCCATCTGGCCCTGGCGACCATGGGGCCGGGCGACGCCGTGCTGGTGCCCAACCCGGCCTATCCGATCCATCCCTACGGCTTCGTCATCGCCGGCGCCGACATCCGCCATGTACCCCTGATTCCCGGCGTGGATTTCTTTTCCGAACTGGAAAAGGCGATCAAGGACTCGTGGCCGCGCCCCAAGATGCTGGTGCTGAACTTCCCGGCCAACCCCACCACCCAGTGCGTGGAACTGGATTTCTTCGAAAAAGTGGTGGCCATCGCCCGCGAGCACGGCATCTGGGTGATCCACGATCTGGCCTATGCCGATCTGGTGTTCGACGGCTATACCGCGCCCTCGATCCTGCAAGTGCCGGGCGCCAAGGAAGTGGCGATCGAATCCTTCACCCTGTCCAAGAGCTACAACATGCCCGGCTGGCGGGTCGGCTTCATGTGCGGCAACCCGACGCTGATCGCCGCGCTGGGCCGGATGAAATCCTACCTCGACTACGGCATGTTCACGCCGATCCAGGTGGCCGGCATCACCGCGCTGGAAGGCCCGCAGGAATGCGTCGCCGAGATTCGCGAAATGTACCGCAAGCGCCGCGACGTGCTGTGCGACGGCCTGAACGCCATCGGCTGGAACGTCGAAAAACCCAAGGCCACCATGTTCGTCTGGGTGCCGATCCCGGAGCAGTACCGCCATCTGGGCTCGCTGGAATTCACCAAGAAGCTGCTGGCCGAGGCCAAGGTGGCCGTCTCGCCCGGCATCGGCTTCGGCGAGTACGGCGACGATCATGTGCGCTTCGGCCTGATCGAAAACGAGCACCGCACCCGGCAGGCGCTGCGCGGCATCCGCGAGATGTTCCGCAAGGACAGCCGCGACCTCGTCGCCCCTCCGCTGGCGCGGGCGGCGGGAGTTTGAAAGTCATGAGCAGCTATCCTCCGGTCAAAGTCGGCTTGCTCGGCCTAGGCACGGTCGGCGGCGGCGTCACCCATGTGCTGACGCGCAATGCCGGGGAAATCAGCCGTCGCGCCGGGCGCGAAATCGTGATCTCCCACGCCGCCGCCCGCAATCTGGACACCACCACCGCCCGCACCGCCGGCATGAAACTAACCAGCGAAGCGCTGGAGGTGGTGGACGATCCCGAGATCTCGATCATCGTCGAACTGCTGGGCGGCTACGAACCGGCGCGCAGCCTGGCGCTGCGGGCGCTGGCCAACGGCAAGCATGTGGTCACCGCCAACAAGGCGCTGATCGCCAAGCACGGCAACGAGATCTTCGCCGCCGCCCGCGCCGCCGGCACGATGGTCGGCTTCGAAGCGGCGGTGGCCGGCGGTATCCCGATCATCAAGGCCATCCGCGAGGGGCTGGCCGGCAACCGGCTGGAATGGGTGGCGGGCATCATCAACGGCACCGCCAACTTCATCATGACCGAAATGCGCGACAAGGGCCGCGACTTTCCGGAGGTGCTGGCCGAAGCCCAGGCGCTCGGCTACGCCGAGGCCGACCCGGCCTTCGACGTCGAGGGCATCGACGCCGCCCACAAGCTGACCATTCTTGCCTCGATCGCCTTCGGCATCCCCTTGCAATTCGACAAGGTCTACATCGAGGGCATCAGCCGCATCACCCGCGAGGACGTGGCCTATGCCGAACAACTGGGCTATCGCATCAAGCACCTGGGCATCGCCCGCCGCGACGAACGCGGCGCGCAACTGCGGGTCCATCCGACCCTGATCCCGCAGCGGCAACTGCTGGCCAGCGTCAGCGGGGTGATGAACGCGGTGCTGGTGAAGGGCGACGCGGTCGGTCAGAGCCTGTTCTACGGGGCCGGGGCCGGGGCCGAGCCGACCGCCTCGGCGGTGGTGGCCGACATCATCGACGTGGTGCGCACCCTGACCGCCGATCCGGACAACCGCGTCCCGCACCTGGCCTTCCAGCCGGATGCCCTGTCGGACCTGCCGGTGCTGCCGATGGCCGAGGTAGAGACCTGCTACTATCTGCGCTTGCAGGCCCGGGACCGGCCCGGCGTGCTGGCCGACGTGACCCGCATCCTCGCCGACCGCGACATCAGCATCGAGGCCGTCCTGCAAAAAGAGCCGATGCCCGGCGCCCGCGACGTGCCGGTCATCCTGCTGACCTACCGGGTGCGGGAACAGCGGATGAACGAAGCCATCGCCGCCATCGAGGCGCTGGACAGCATCCACGCGCCGGTGATCCGCATCCGCATGGAACACCTCAATTCGGACTGACCACCCGGACCGACGAGCTTCGTGGCTACTCTCCTGCACATGCTGGCCCCCGGCCTGCTGCAACGGCCCGACGGCGCCGATCCGGCGCTGTTCCAGCCGGCCGCGCCGGCGCTGGCCTGGCTGCTGGCCCGCGCCGATGCCGGCCCGGCCCCGGCCACCCCGGATGAAGCGCTGTTCGAACGGTTCGGCCTGCCCGTTCCCGCCGGCGCCGATCTGCCGATCGCGGCGATCACTCGCCTGGCCGACGGCGGCGCACCCGGCGGCGACTGGTGGCTGCGCGCCGACCCGATACACCTGCGAGCCGACCTGCACGGCGGCGTGTTTCTGGCGGACGCCCGGCTTTTGGCTATCCAACCGGACGAAGCCGCGGCGCTGGTTGCGGCGTTCAACCAGACCTTCGCCGAAGACGGCCTGCGGCTCGAAGCTCCCTGCCCCGATCGCTGGTATCTGCGGCTGCCAGCCGATCCCGGCATCCGCACCCAACCGTTGAGCGCCGCCATCGGCCGCAACATCAACGCGCTGTTGCCGGGCGGGCCGAACGCCCGCCGCTGGCACACCCTGCTGACCGAAGTCCAAATGCTGTTTCACGGCCACCCGCTCAACCAGGCGCGGGAGCAGCACGGCCAGCCAATGATCAATGGCTTCTGGCTCTGGGGCGGCGGTCTTTGTCCGACGGGCGCCCGCGCCCCCGCCGCCGGGCTGTACGCCCGCGATCCGCTGGTCCGCGGGCTGGCGCGTTTGAGCGGAGCGGCCATCAATCCCCTGCCCGAACGGGCCGAAGACTGGCGGGAAGCCGCCGCCACGGAACCGGACAGCCTGGTGGTGCTGGAAGCGACCCGTCACGACGCCGCCGACGGCGACCCCACGCGCTGGGTCGAACATGTCGTCACGCTGGAGCGGGACTGGTTCGCGCCCTGCCGGCGCTGGCTGCAAGCCGGCAAGCTGACGGCGCTGCACCTCTATCCCGGCAACGGTCGCCGCCACACCGTAACCAGCGCCGCGCGCTGGCGTTTCTGGCGGCGCGCCCGGCTGCCATGACCCGTCACCCGCGCTGATCGCCTCCGCCGTCCGACCCCAGGCGGGCGCACGGCCACCCGACTCGAATCCACCTCCGCCGACTCGCCATGTCTACCCTCATCGTCCGCCGCGCCGCGCCGCTCGCCGCCGAGTTACCCGTCGCCCCGCTGCTCCAGCGCATCTACGCCGCTCGCGGCGTGCATTCCGCCGATGAATTGCAACGGGAGCTGCGGCGATTGACTCCACCCGGTGCGTTCCTGAGCATGGAAAAGGCGGTCGATCTGCTGCATACCGCTTTACGCGAACGCTGGCGCATCCTGATCGTCGCCGATTTCGATGCCGACGGCGCCACCAGTTGCGCCCTGGCGGTGCGGGCGCTGCGGGCCATGGGTGCCGCCTGGGTGAGTTACCGGGTGCCGAACCGCTTCGAGCACGGTTATGGCCTGACCCCGGAAATCGTGACGGTCGCCGCCGAGGATCAGCCCGATCTGCTCATCACCGTGGACAATGGCATCTCCAGCCATGAAGGCGTGAAAGCTGCCCAGGCGCGGGGCATGCGAGTGCTGATCACCGATCACCACTCGCCCGGCCAGACGTTGCCGGCCGCCGACGCGATCGTCAATCCCAATCAGCCGGGCGACGGTTTTCCCAGTAAAAATCTCGCGGGCGTGGGCGTGATTTTTTATGTGCTGATGGCGCTACGGGCGCGGTTGCGGGAGGTCGGCTGGTTCGCCGAGCGAGGGCTGGCCGAACCGAATCTGGCCCAGTTTCTCGATCTGGTGGCATTCGGTACGGTGGCGGACGTGGTGCGGCTGGATCATCACAACCGCATCCTGGTCGAGCAGGGGTTGCGACGAATTCGCCAAGGCCAGTGCGTCCCCGGCATCGTCGCCTTGTGCGAGATCGCCGGTCGCTCGCGGGACCGGCTGAGCGCCAGCGATATCGGTTTCTATTTGGGTCCCCGGCTCAACGCCGCCGGCCGGTTGGAAGACATGAGCCAGGGCATCGAATGTCTGCTCAGCGACGATCTGGACACTGCCCGGCGCATCGCCCGCCGGCTGCATGAAATCAACCGGCAGCGCGGCGAGTTAACCGCCGAGATGCAGGCGCAGGCCTTGGCGTGGATTGACCGGATGGCGCCGACCACGGCGGATCTGCCCTTCGGGCTCTGTCTGTTCGACCCCGAATGGCATCAGGGCGTGGTCGGCATCATCGCCGGCCGCCTGAAAGAGCAGTTGAACCGCCCGGTCATCGTCTTCGCGCCGGATCGGGACGGCAACATCAAGGGGTCGGGGCGTTCGGTGGCGGGGATGCATCTGCGCGACGCCCTGGCCTCGGTGGCGACCCGGCATCCCGGTCTGATCGGCCATTTTGGCGGTCATGCCATGGCCGCCGGCCTGACGCTGGCCATGGAGCACTTCGAGTCGTTCAACCAGGCGTTCGACGCCGAAACCCGCCAGTGGCTGAGCGACGACGACCTGCATGGCCGCTTGCTGAGCGATGGCGAACTGGCGCCAGCGGAGTTTTCCCTGGAGATCGCCGAACTGCTGCGCGAGGCCGGCCCCTGGGGGCAGGGCTTCCCCGAACCGCTGTTCGACGGGCTGTTCGAGGTGACTTCGCATCGCATCATGAAGGACCAGCACCTCAAACTGTGGTTGCGGCCGCCGGGAACAGCGCTGGCGCTGGAAGCGATCGCCTTCCGGCGGGCGGCCGGGTTCAATCCCGGCACGGCGCGGGTGCGCGCCGCCTACCGTCTGGATGTGAACGAGTGGCGCGGCGAGCGCCGGCTGCAACTGTGTATCGAGCACCTGGAAGCGGTCTAGCGCCCCGGCTGGCCCACTCACAACGGGTCGGAATTGGCCGTCTCGGCGAACCGCCAGGCATTCTTGCCGGCCCGCTTGGCGGCGTACATGGCGGCGTCGGCCTGCCGCAGCAGCGTCATCGCCAGTTCGAGACTGTCCGGCGACTCCGGTCGGTACAAGGCGATGCCGATGCTGGCCGTAACCATGCCGTTCGCTTCTCCCAGCGGCACCGGCTCCGCCAGGCGTTCGATGATCTTCTGCGCCACGGCGACTGCGCCTTTGATCTGCTCGAGATCGGTCAAAATCACCGTGAACTCATCGCCGCCCAGGCGGGCCACGGTATCGGTGGCGCGCACACAGTGCTGCAAGCGTTCGGCGATTTTCCGCAGCAACTCGTCGCCCATATCGTGGCCGAAAGTATCGTTCACCTCCTTGAAGCCATCCAGATCGACCAGCAGCAACGCCAGCAGCCGCCATTGCCGCCGGGACTGCTGCAGGCCCTTGCGCAGGTGCTCGAAGAACAGATTGCGATTAGGCAGGGCGGTCAGGCTGTCGAAATTGGCCAGATGCCAGTTGCGCTTGCTGAATTCGGTCAGGACGCGGGTGCGCTCCGCCACCTCGGCTTCCAGCGTCTGGTCGTAATTCCGCAGCAGCGCCTCGGCCTTCTTATGGGCGGTGATATCGGTGGTGGTGCCGCGATAGCCCAAAAACTCGCCGTCTTCGTCGAACACGGGTAACCCGCTATTGCGCGTCCAAACCGACTGTTCCTGCCCCGGCAGGCGCGCGCGCAGCACCATTTGCTGGAACGGCCGCCGCTGCTGAACCGTCGCCCGCAGCGTGGCCAGATCGGTATCCTGTTCCTGCGGGATCACATACTGGCTCCAGTGCGCCTGCAACTGATCCTCCCGCGCGGGGACGGTCCGGGCCAACCGCCCGCTCAACTGGTACAACCGACCACCGGCGTCAAACTCCCACAGCAGGTCGTTGGACACTTCGGCCAAATCGCGAAACCGCGCAATATCGGCCAGCCGGGCCTGGGAAACCGCGCCGGCCAACAAGCTGGACGCCACCACGGCCACCATCACGATCTGATACTGAAACTTCAGATCGATCTGGCCAAACAACGCCACCATCGCCACAATGCCCAGTTCGTACAGCAGCACGACCACCAGGGCGCCGCGGATGCCGCGCGTCGCCACGGTCCAGACCAGTACCGGCAGCAACAGCAGCGTCATGAAGGGGTACGGCTGATTCTGCCAGAACCGGTACGGGATCCAGAACAAACCCACCAGCAGCAGGACCCCCACCAGCCCCTGGAGCAACATCAGGCGTACCGACGGTGGGTCGACCGCTGCCCAGGATTTGGGCAGGCGCGGCGGCTCCCCCTTACCGAACCGCCGGGCCAGCGGCGCGGCGAAAATCAAGGCCAGCGGCGCAAAAATGACCACCCCGATAAAGTCGCCAACCCACCAGCCCAACATCGCCTGCGGCAACGATGCTCGCGACGGCAGCAGGCCAGCGAAATTAAAAATCTGGACGCCGATCAGCGCCGCGAACAGGGACCCGACGGCGGCGGCGGCGAGGAAGGCCGCCACCCGTTGCGGTTCGTTGAAGTTCCACCGTCCATGAAAACGCCGATCCGCGTAGCCTCGCAAGACATGAGCGACCACGGCGTAGCCGAGCTGAGGAATGAAAGCGCTGAGCAGATAATAGGGCCACTGGTCCCAGGACCAGAGGGACAAACCGGCCAACAAGGCGGCGCCGACCGGCAAGGGCAGCGCGCGCGCGCCATGCTCCAGCAGAACGGCGAAAGTCAGCCCGGCCGACGGATACCAAAGGCTAATCCCACCGATGAGGTTCAGCGCGGTCGACGCATGCCAAAAGGCCACCCAGACCGTCACGTAGAGCAGCGCCAGCGCCACCATGCGAGTTCGCGGGTACCTCACCGGCACGGCGTTGTTTTCATCTCCCGTCGCAGCCATGATCAGTGCCTCTCCGGGCTATATTTTATACGTCTGTAAATTTAAGTATACGTCAGCCTGAGCCGCAATGATGCCGGCGCTCAGTAATGTTTAACCGCGTACAAGCTTTCCTCTCGCAACACCCGCGCCAGGGCGCCGCCAACCACTTCAGCCCACCGTGCCCGACCGGCCTCATCGGCCAACAGGTCCTGGCGGATTTCCACCTCCATGTGCGGCAAACCGGCCGCGCCGCCGTGGGTGTCCATGGTGAAACCAACCTCGCGTCCAGAATAGGGTTCGTTGTCGCCGACACACAATTCGGGATCGGCGCGGAACCGGTCCAGCACCGGCCCAGCCAGCCGGGGATCGCGATTCCACAGCACGCCGAGATGCCACGGACGGCGAAAGCCGTTCATCACCGGCGTGAAGCTGTGGATGGCGATCAGCGCCGGCGCCCGGCCATGGCCATGCCGCCAGCGCTGCGCCAGCATCTGGGTGATCGCCTGATGATAAGGCCAGAACACCGCGTTCACCCGCGCCTCGGCGGCGGCGTCGCCGAGCGCGCGGTTACCGGGGATAAAGGTCCCGTCGCTGACCTCGGCGATCGAAGTGGGGTCGCCGGGAGGACGATTGCAGTCGATCACCAGCCGCGAGTAGCCGCACAACACCGCCGGCGCGTCCAGCCGCGCGGCCAGCCGTCGGGTGACGCTGGCCGCGCCGATGTCCCAGGCGATGTGCCGAGCCAGTTCCGCCGGCCCCAGGCCAAGCTGGCCGAGCGCGGCCGGCACCGCGTTGCTGGCGTGGTCGCAAACCAGCACCAGCGGAGACTGCCCGTCCGGATTGACCACGATAAACGGCGGCGGGTCCTCGGGACCGAGCAAGGATGGAAAAAGCGCAAGACGGGGGAGCGGAATCGTTCATGACAACACAGTCAAATTCGGACGACGATAAGAATCGAGCAGTGGAGGAATCCGCGGCAGGTGGCCGCCAGCTGTCCTATATTGTAACCCCTTCAAGGTGCGACGTATTCTTGGCAATCACGATAATCCGCAACCCACACAAAACTGGCGTTCCGCCCCAAAGGCGGTCCGGCAGGTTTCAACCCCCGGTTCCACACCGCCGGCGCCCCCTTCGACACCAGTTCCCGCGCCGTCCACAACCGGCTGGTGGACTTGAGCGCGGCGGCATCGCCATCGTTCCGGCGCTGGACGAATCCCGAGAGGTATCGCCCGATAACAGGCAATATACCTTCCATCCACGCAACGGCGTAAAATTCCATACCATGACCGACCTTAAGCCGACCCGCGATTTCGACGCCGTCGACATCTGATCCAGCTTTAACCGCCAGTGAGACCAAAACTACCCCTACCGCAAAATTTCCGAACGATTGTGTCGGCGTTTTCTGTACTTTCGAGCTACAGGAGGCGCTCCCATACCACAGGCAATGTTTCTTTATAACGCATCTTTTTTGATGCGCTTTTTGATATCAGGCGTATTGTCGCTTGACATTCCGCCCCGCTGCCCGCCATCTTGCGGATTGGTAATTGTCCACGGCATGGATTGAACTAATATAAGCGCATCAACGATTCCCCCGGTGATTGCAATGTCCTCATCCTTTCCATCGAGCGATGGCACCGAGATCATCGTCGCCTCTTCCCAGTCTCGGCTACGGGTCAAGTTCGAAGCGATCGAACTGCGCGTGGTCGCCGGCCCGGACGCCGGCCTGGAAACCAGCCTCGGCCTGCCGACGGTATGCATGGGCTCCGCCCTGGACAACGACATCGTGCTCAGCGACCGGGCGGTCTCGCGCCGGCACGCCGAAATCCGCATGACCCCGAACGGGCTGATGCTGCGCGATCTCAACTCCACCAATGGCACGTTCATCAACGACGTGCGCATCACCGAAGCCTACATCCCCCCGAACGCCGAATGCCGGCTCGGTTATTCCCGCCTGCTGATCCGCCAGCACATCGAGGAGCGCAAGGTCGCGGTCTCGCGCCAGGACCGGCTGGGCGAGCTGGTGGGCGCGAGCGAGCGGATGCGAGAGCTGTACGGCATGATTCAAGCCGTGGCCGCCACGCCGGCCACCGTGCACCTGCACGGCGAATCGGGCGTCGGCAAGGAATTGGTGGCCCGCACCCTGCACGCCCTGTCGGGCCGCACCGGGCCGCTGGTGGTATTCGACGCCTCGGTCACCGATCCCGAGATGGTGCGCAACGACCTGTTCGGGCATGTCAAGGGCGCATTCACCGGCGCCACCGGCTCGCGCGAGGGCGCGTTCCGCCAGGCCCACACCGGCACCCTGTTCATCGACGAGATCGGCGAACTGCCGCTGGATTTGCAGCCGCGACTGCTGCGGGTGCTGGAAAGCCGCGAGGTCATGCCCATCGGGTCCGATAGAGCCGCCCGGGTGGACGTGCGCGTCATCACCGCTACTCACCGCGACCTGACGGCGATGGTTCACGCCGGGGCCTTCCGCCCCGATCTGTTCTACCGCCTGTCGGTGGTGCCGATCGAGCTGCCCGCGCTGCGGGAGGTCCGCGAGGACATTCCGCAGATCGCCCACCATCTGTGCAAGCAGTTGCAGTTGAACTGCCAGATTTCGGCGACGGCCATGGCGGCGCTGCAGGCCTACTCATGGCCGGGCAATGTGCGGGAACTGCGCAACGTGCTGGAGCGAGCGGCGGTGATGTGCGGCGAGCGGGAGATCGGTCCGGCGGATCTGCGGTTGCCGCGCGAGGTAGCAGCGGCGCCAGCGGCGCCCGCCGCCTCGGCGGCCCCCTTTCCCGTCCAGGCCGAGCCGATCTCCGCCCCGTCGCAGCCGAACGCTGCGGATGCTCGCGCCCACCTCAAGGAAATGGAACGGCAAATGATTCTGGACGCCATGGAGCGCAACCAGAACAACAAGGCGGCCGTCGCCCGCGAATTGGGTATCCCGCTGTCCACGCTCAAGCGCCGCCTCAAGGATTACCAGTTCGGCGACGACGAGTGACGCTTGCGCGAACCAGTGAAAAGGTTCCGCGCGGGCGGCGCACGAGAATCTCCACTTCTCCAAAAACGTTGCTCAGACCACAAACGCCTTAAACGTCGCTCGTCTCCGCCGATTTTCTCCCCTGCTCCGCCAGCGCCCAGGCGACATGCTCCCGCACCAGCGCCGACGGATGCGCCATCCGGTCTTGCAAAGCGGCCACCACCGCCGCCGAACGCGGCGCGTTGCCCAAGGCCACGGCGATGTTGCGCAACCAGCGCTCGTGGCCGATCCGACGGATGGCGCTGCCCTCGGCGCGGTGCAGGAATTCCGTCTCGTCCCAACTGAACAGTTCGATCAACCCCGGCGCGTCCAGCCGGCGCCGGACGCAAAAATCCGGCTCGACGCTCGGCCGGGCGAAGCGGTTCCACGGGCAGGCCAACTGGCAATCGTCGCAACCGTAAATACGGTTGCCGATGGCGCGGCGAAACTCCGGGGGAATCGGCCCGCGCAGCTCGATGGTGTGGTAGGAAATACAGCGGCGGGCGTCCACCCGGTACGGCGCGACGATGGCCCGGGTCGGACAGAGTTCCAGACAGGCGGTGCAACGGCCGCAGTGCGCGCTCGCCGGCCGGTCCGCCGGCAGCGGCAGGTCCACGCAAATCTCACCGAGAAAGAACCACGAACCGGCGCGGCGGTCCAGCAGGTTGCTATGCTTGCCGATCCAGCCCAGCCCGGCCTTCTCCGCCAGCGCCTTTTCCAGCACCGGGGCGCTGTCGGTAAACACCCGATAACCGAACGGGCCGATGGCGGCGGCGATGCGCTCGGCCAGCCGTTGCAGGCGCTGCCGCAAGACCTTGTGATAATCCCGGCCCAGGGCGTAGCGCGACACATAGCCGAGTTCGGGCTGGCTTAACACGCGCCAGGGCGCGGCGGCGACCGGCGGCAGATAATCCATCCGCGCCACGATCACCCGCGCCGTGCCCGGCACCAGTTCCGCCGGCCGGCCGCGCTTGAGCCCGTGCCGGGCCATGTAACTCATCTCGCCGTGAAAGCCTGCGGCCAGCCATTCGAGCAGCCGCGCCTCGTGCTCGCCCAAGTCGACGTCGGCGATGCCGACCTGCTGGAAACCGAGTTCGCGTCCCCACGCCTTGATGGCGGCGGCCAGTTCGGCAAGCTGGGCATTGTCTAGGGCAACGGTCATGGAGGCGACTAGAATTGAGGGGAGAAGAGTCGTTTATTGTGCCCCCAATCGAGGCGGCGAAGGAGGTTTACCATGCGTGAATTGCCCGTCGAACTGTACCGCGCCGCTCAGGTGCGGGAACTGGACCGCATCGCCATCGAGGAGCGCGGCATTCCCGGTTATACCCTAATGAGCCGGGCCGGCGAAGCAGCGTTCCAACTGTTGTGCCAGCATTGGCCGGAGGCGCGGCGGATCGTGGTGGTCTGCGGCGGTGGCAACAACGGCGGCGACGGCTACGTGGTGGCGCGGCTGGCCCGCCAGGCCGGTCTCGATGCCCGCGTACTGGCGGTCGCCGACCCGGCCACCCTGCGCGGCGACGCGCAAACCGCCTGGCAAGACGCCCGCGCCGCCGAGGTCGTCATCGTGCCGTTCAACACCGCCGAACTGCACGAGGTCGATCTCATCGTCGACGCCATTCTCGGCACCGGCCTGGAGCGTGAGGTCAGCGGGCTCTGGCGGGAAGCCATCGACGCCATGAACGCCAACCCCGCCGATATCCTGGCGCTGGATATCCCGTCCGGCCTGCACGCCGACACCGGCGCGATCCTGGGCGTGGCGGTCCAGGCGGCGGCCACCCTGACCTTCATCGGCCTCAAGCAGGGCCTGTTCACCGGACAGGGTCCGGCCTGTTGCGGCGACATCGGCTTCGCGTATCTCGACGTGCCGCCCGACATTTATCCGGCGCTGCACCCCGCCTGCTGGCGCTACGGCGGCGAGGACTTGCCGACACTATTGCCACGCCGCTCGCGCAGCGCCCACAAGAGCCACTTCGGTCATGTGCTGGTGGTCGGCGGCGAGCTGGGGATGGCCGGCGCGGCGCGGCTGGCGGCCGAAGCCGCCGCCCGCTGTGGCACGGGGCTGACCAGTGTCGCCACCCGGGCCGCCCATGCTGGCTTGCAGGCGGCGGCCCGGCCGGAACTAATGTTCCACGGGGTCGAAACGCCAGCCGAACTGGCCCCACTGCTGAATCGGGCGACGGTGATCGCCATCGGACCGGGATTGGGCCGCGCCGTCTGGGGCCGGACTCTGCTGCACGCCGTCCTCGCCAGCGACAAACCGCTGGTGGTGGACGCCGACGCGCTGAACCTGCTGGCCGCCGAGCCGCTTTTCCGCGACCACTGGGTTTTGACCCCGCACCCTGGCGAAGCCGCCCGCCTGCTGAAGATGACCCCGGCCGAGGTCGAGGCCGACCGTTTCGCCGCCGTCGAGGAACTGGCGCTGCGCTTCGGCGGAGTGGCGGTGCTCAAGGGCGCCGGCTCGCTGATCGCCAGCAAGGCGGATGGGCTGGTGGCGCTCTGCGCGACCGGCAATCCGGGCATGGCCAGCGGCGGCATGGGCGACGTGCTGACCGGCGTCATCGCCGCGCTGCTGGCGCAGGGACTGCCGCCGTTCGCGGCGGCCAAGGCCGGCGTATATCTGCACGGGCGGGCCGGCGATCTGGCGGCGCGGGAAGGCGGCGAGCGGGGCCTGTTGGCGACCGATCTGCTGCCCTGTTTACGGCAACTGGTGAATTTATAAACCATGTTCGAATGCCATCTCGATTCCGCCGCCGCCACCGAGGCGCTGGGCGCGCGGCTGGCCAGCGGGCTGACGCCCGGCTGCGTTATCACCCTGAGCGGCGATCTGGGCGCCGGCAAGACCACGCTGGCGCGGGGTCTGCTGCGCGCCCTCGGCCATTGCGGCACGGTGAAGAGTCCCACCTTTACGCTGGTGGAACCTTACCAGTTGGATGGCTGGCGGCTGTTTCACTGGGATCTGTACCGGCTGGTCGACCCCGAGGAGCTGGAGTATCTGGGTTTGCGCGATCAGATCGACGGCGAAGCGGTGCTGCTGGTCGAGTGGCCGGAACACGGCCCTGGCGAACTGCCGCCAGCCGATCTGGAAATCACCCTCACTTACGCCGGCGAGGGCCGCACCGGCCGGTTGGAGCCCCGCTCCCCACCCGGCCAGGCCATGCTGGCGGGTTTGGCATAGCTTATTGCTCTTCCAGGTCCGCCAGCGAAAAAACCGCCCCAGAAGCTCTTGGCCTCCGTGTTCTCGGGCGACGCATCGGCCCACTCGCGGGAAAACGCCAGAGCACGATCCTTGATTTCGTTCCAGGATAGAGGCATGAGCGCCTGGTTTCACGCCGCCTGACTTTTTTCCTTTTCCTCTTCCAGGTGCTTGCAGTCGATGCACAATTCCGCCGTGGGCCGTGCTTCCAGCCGGCGCAGGCCGATGTCCACGCCGCAGCCCTCGCAGTAGCCATAGTCGTCGCTGGCGAGCCGGCCGAGCGCCTTGTCGATCTTGTGCAACAGCTTGCGCTCCCGGTCCCGGGCGCGCAGGTTGATCGTGAACTCTTCTTCCTGACTGGCCCGGTCATTCGGGTCTGGCAGGTTCAACGGTTCGTCCTGCATACTGGTCACGGCGCGTCGGCCTTCTTCCATCAGTTCCTGCTTCCAGGCCAACAGGATGGTGCGAAAATGGTTTTTTTGCTGGTCGTTCATGTACTCCTCCCCTTTATCCGCGCGATAGGCCGTAAAGCCCGTAAGCGTTTCAGTCATCGTTATCCACCTTTGCGTTTTTAGAGTGCCTCAATAATCCAACGACCGGCTGCACCTGGTCATCCGATGTAACAGCCGGCGGTTATGCGTCAAGCACGGTTTATTCTAGAAGGAAACTGTGGCGCCGGCGTTCAAGTTGCGGGATCGATCGCTCGGATATCGCTCAGACAGGCCCGCAACGAGGTGGCCAGCCTTTGCAAAAGCTGGAAATAGGCGTCGGGACCGGGCGACAGTTCCGCGCCCAGCGGATCGAGCACGCCGCGGCGGACAGCGCCACCGGCGATGATCGTTTCCACCAGCGCCGGCTGGAACTGCGGCTCGCTGAACACGCAGCGCGCCTGAAGATCGCGGATACGGGCCTGAATCTCCGCCACCCGCTTGGCACCGGGCCGCCGCTCCGCGCTCACCACCACCGAACCGATCGCGTTGAGGCCGTAACGCTGTTCGAAATATTGATAGGCGTCGTGAAACACCAGGTAAGGTTGTTCCTTGATCGGCGTCAGCTCCATGGCCAGTTGCCGGTTTAACTGGGCGAGGCGCTCGATCAGCGCCGCGCCGTTGCGCTGGTAATCGGCACGATGGGCCGGATCCACCTCACCCAGCACGGCCATGATCTGACGCACCATGGCAATGGCGTTGACCGGGTCCAGCCAGACATGAGTGTCGTGGTCGGCATTGTTGTGCCCGTGCCCGTGATCATCGTCATCCGCCGCTTGCTGGTGCTCGTGCTCGTGTCCGTCTCGGCCGTGTGGATGCGGTTCCCAGGCGCCGCCCTCCCGCAACGGCAACAGCGTCATGCCCGGCACGTCCAGCAGGGCCACGACACGGACCTTATCCTTGACATTGTCCAATGGCCTGAGCAGAAAGCTCTCCAGGTCCGGCCCGATCCAGAACACCACTTGAGCCTGGTTGATGGCGCGGGCCTCCGACGGCTTCAGGCTGTAGTCGTGCGGCGAAGCGCCGCCGGCCACCAATAGCAGCGGCTCGCCCACGCCCTGCATGACGCCGGCCACCAGCGAATGCACCGGCTTGATGCTGGCCGCGACCTGGGGCTGGGCCGCCAGAACGACCAGCGGCAGGAGCAACAGCCCTCCCAACAGTTTTTTCAGTACGCCCGGCCCAATCGGATTAAACTGCATCGCCTCACTCCTCTGTTATGTTATAAAATAACATTTTGAATATTCGGTCAAGCTGAAGTGACGGAGCCCCCATGCGGCAAACCGTGGATCTTTCCTGTCCACCTCCGGCCGACGCGCAACAGGCGCTGGCGCGGGCGGAAACCCTGTGCCAGCAGCGCGGCGCCCGCCTTACCGACTTGCGCCGGCGCGTGTTGGAAATTATCTGGAACAGCTCCACGCCACTGGGCGCTTACGCCATTCTCGACGTGCTGCGCGACGACGGCCGCCAGGGCGCGCCGCCCACCGTATATCGGGCGCTGGACTTTCTGTTGGCGCAGGGGTTGATCCACCGGCTGAGCTCGCTGAACGTGTTCACCGGCTGCCACCAGCCGGGCAGCCACCACAGCGGTCAGTTTCTGATCTGCCGGGATTGCGGCCGAGTCAGCGAGTTGAGCAACCCGGCGATCGACGAGCTGCTGTGCGCCGAAACCGACGCCCGCGGCTTCGCGGTGCTGGCGCAGATCGTGGAAATTCTCGGCCGCTGCCCGGACTGCCTGGAGGAACCGACGCGCCATGGCTAAACCGCTGCTGACGGCCGAAAACATCGGCCTGGCCATCCGGGGCAACCCGATCCTGCACAACGTCAACCTGCGGGTCGCGGCCGGAGAAATTGTCGCCCTGATCGGCCCGAACGGCGCCGGCAAATCCACTCTGGTACGGGTGCTGCTGGGCTTGCTGCGACCGGACAGCGGCCGGGTCTGGCTACGGCCGGGCTTGCGGGTCGGCTACATGCCGCAACGGCTGGCGCTGGACGACACTTTGCCGCTGTCCGTGCGGCGCTTCGTCACTCTCGGCACCCCGGCGACGCGGGCGCGCGTGCAAACGGCGTTGGCCGAAGTCGGCGCCGCCCATGTGCTCGACTCGCCGGTGCAGGCGGTTTCCGGCGGCGAACTGCAACGGGTGATGCTGGCGCGCGCCCTGCTGCGCGAGCCCGATTTGCTGGTATTGGACGAACCTATTCAGGGCGTGGACCTGAACGGTCAATACGAGTTGTACGACCTGATCGGCGGCCTGCGCCATCAGCGCGGCTGCGGGATTCTGATGGTCTCGCACGAACTGCACCTGGTGATGGCCACCACCGATCACGTCCTGTGCCTGAACCGGCATGTCTGCTGCTCCGGTCATCCCGACCACGTCGCCCGCGATCCCGCCTACCTGGAACTGTTCGGCATTGACGGCGCGCGGCGGCTAGCGGTCTACCACCACCACCACAACCACCATCACGACCTGCACGGCGCCGTGGTGCCAGACCTTCCCCGCTCTCCCAAGCGGGGAGGAGAGGACGTCCGCCGTCCGCCCGTGGAGCAGGATCATGGATGATTTTCTGGCGCGCGCCCTGCTCGGCGGCGTCGGCGTGGCGCTGGCCGCCGGCCCGCTGGGCGCGTTCATCGTCTGGCGGCGCATGGCCTATTTCGGCGACACCCTGGCTCATTCAGGGCTGCTGGGCATCGTGCTCGGCACCGTGCTGAATCTCAACCTGCAACTGGGCGTGGCGGCGACCTGCCTGCTGGTGGCGCTGGTGCTGGTGTTGCTGCAACGGCAGCGCCGGCTGGCGACGGATACCCTGCTGGGTATCCTCGCCCACACCGCGCTGTCGCTGGGGCTGGTCGCGCTGGCGTTCCTGGAAACGGTGCGGGTCGATCTGACCGGTTATCTGTTCGGCGATATTCTGGCGATCAGCCGAATCGATCTGTACTGGATCTGGGGCGGCGCCCTGCTGGCGCTGGGGGTGTTGGCCTGGTTGTGGCGGCCACTGCTGGCGCTTACCGTTCATGAGGAGCTGGCGCAGGTGGAAGGCGTGCCGGTCTTTCCCGTCCGGCTGGCGTTCATGCTGCTGGTCGCCATCGTCATCGCCGTGGCGATGAAGGTGGTCGGCATCCTGCTCATCACCTCGCTGCTGATCATTCCGGCGGCGGCGGCGCGGCGGTTCGCCCGCTCGCCGGAAAGCATGGCGCTACTGGCCAGCGGGCTGGGTTGTACGGCGGTGGGACTCGGCTTGTGGGCTTCGCTGCGCTGGGACACCCCGGCCGGACCTTCGGTCGTGCTGGCCGCCGCCGCCCTGTTCGTGCTGAGTTCGGTGGTTCCCGGCCGGTCGTGGCGCTAACCCACCGAGGGGACGCTACAACTCCCGCAGGCTGCGCCAGGGGGGCTGGTTCAGTGTCGAGCGCGCGCCCAACAGTCCGGCCAAACCCACTCCCAATACCCCCACGCCGCCGCCGAGCAGCCAGATCCACGGATTCCATTGATAGGGAAAATCGAAGACCCGCGAGGCCAACACGTAGCCCAGCACGGTCGCGGCGGCGGCGGCCAGCACCCCGGCCAACAGCCCCAAAGTGGCGAATTCCGCCAGCAGGCTTTCCCGCACCACCGCCCGGCGCGCGCCCAGAGTGCGCAGCACGGCGCTTTCGAACCGGCGCTCGTCCTGAGTGGCCTGAATCGCCGCGTATAGCACCACCAGCCCGGCCGCCAGGGTGAACAGGAACACGTACTCGACGGCGGAGATCACCCGGTCCATGATCTCCCGGACCTTGCTCATCAGCGCATCCACGTCCAGCACCGTCACCGACGGATACTGGCGCACCAGGTCGGCCAGCAGCGGCTTCCGTCCGGCGGGCAGATGAAAGCTGGTGATCCAGGTCGCCGGATAGCTATCCAGCACGCCGGATGGGAACACCACGAAGAAGTTGGCCCGGAACGAATCCCACTCGACGCTGCGCAGGCTGACGACTTTCGCCTGCAATTCCTGACCGGCAATCTGGAAGCGCAAGGTGTCGCCCACGGCGATGCCGAGTTCCTCCGCCAGCCCGATCTCCACCGAAGCGACGCCCTGGCCATGATCGCCCGCGTCCCACCAGCGACCGGCGAGGATGCGATTGTCCTCCTGCAAGCGGTCGGTCCAGGACAGGTTGAACTCCCTTTCCACCAGGCGCTTGGCGCGCGGATTGTCGTAATCGTCCGGTCCCACCACCCGCTCGTTGATCGCCGTCAGCCGCCCGCGCACCATCGGGAACAGTTCCACGTCGTGCAAACCCTGCTCGCGCAGAAAGGCGCGCGCGCCGGCCACCTCGCCGGGCTGGATGTTGATCAAAAAGTGATTGGGCGCATCGGCCGGCAGGCTGGCCCGCC
Source organism: uncultured Gammaproteobacteria bacterium (assembly GCA_963695105.1). Lineage (GTDB taxonomy): Bacteria > Pseudomonadota > Gammaproteobacteria > Competibacterales > Competibacteraceae > Competibacter. The sequence goes on from CAVOGC010000055.1 coordinate 312,215, forward strand.
AGTTGGTCAGCAAATCGGTGCGCACCAGGGTCAGCATCAGCAGCGCCATCAACCCCAGCCCCAGCGCCACCACCTGCACCGCGCTGCCGGGTCCCCGCCGGGCGATGTTGGCCAACCCGAAGCGCCAGGCCACCCCGACCTGGCCACGCAGCAAGCCCAAGGCTTTCACCAGCCCCCAGGCCGCCAGCGCCAGCGCCGCCACCGTTCCCGTGACTCCGGCGCAGACGTACAGCGCCAGCCGCCATTCCCCGGCCTGCCAGACCAGCAGCGCCAGCGTCGTCGCCGCGGCGGGACCGTACAGCGCCAGCAGGCGCGGGTTGACCGGACCGAGATCGCGGCGCAGCACCCGCAACGGCGGCACCTCCCGCAGCCGCAGCAGCGGCGGCAGGCCGAAGCCGAGCAGGGTCACGAAACCGGTCGCCAGCGCCGGCAGGACCGGTTGCCAGGACGGCGCCGGCAGTTCGCTGTTGCCGACCAGTTGGCCAAGCACGCCGCTCAAGCCGTACTGAGCGAGATAACCGACCAGCAGGCCCGCCGCACCGGCCAGCAGCGCCAGCGCCAGCAGTTCCAGTAGAAACAGTCGGACGATCAGCGCCTCGGTGGCGCCGACGCAGCGCAGAATGGCGACACTGTCCCAGTGGCGGGCGGCGAAACGGCGGGCGGCGATGGCCACCCCGACCCCGGCCAGGATCACGCTGACCAGCGCCGCCAGACTCAGAAATCGCTGCGCCCGGTCCAGCGCCACCCGCAGTTCGGCGCGGGCATCGCGCACGCCTTGCAGCTTCTCGCCGTTGGCCAGCCGGGGTTGCGCCCAGGTCTTGAAGGCATCGAGCACCGCCGGCTCGCCCGCCAGCAGCAGGCGGTATTCGACCCGGCTGCCGGCCTGCACCAGTTGAGTCGAAGGGATATCGGCCAGATTCATCATCAGGCGGGGCGCGATGCTGAACAGATCGCCGGCCCGATCCGGCTCGTAGGCCAGCACCGACCCGACCCGGAACTCGCGGCTGCCGAGGTTCACCACGTCCCCGACCTGAAGGTTTAGCCCCTGCAACAGCCGCTCGTCCAGCCAGACCTGCCCCGGATCGGGGATGGAATCGACGGCGCGAGGGGTATCGAACGGCCGGTCGCTGATCTGCAAGACGCCGCGCAGCGGGTAGCCGGGACCGACCGCCTTGACCTCGGTCAGTTGGGTCAGGTCGCCGGCCAGCACCACGCTGCGAAACCCCAGGGTCTCCGCGACTCGTAGACCTTGCCGTCGCGCTTCCTCGGCCAGCAGTGCTTGGACCGGGTTCGGCGCGGACACCACCCAGTCGGCGCCCAGCAGTTCGCTGGCCTTGCGCTCCATCGCCTGCTGAATGCGGTCGGTGAAGAAGCCGACGGCGGCGACGCTGGCGACGGCGATCAGCAGGGCAACGGCCAGCACCCGCAGTTCGCCGGACTGCCAGTCGCGGCGCAGGGCGCGCAAGGCCATGCGGCCGACGTTGCGCCAGTTCGGGGAATCGGCTCCAAGCGGGGAACCCGTGGTCGCGGTTTGTGGCATGGCTTTAAATCCTGTACGGAACCCCCCTCTCCCCGTGGAAGAGGGGTTGGGGGTGAGAATGTATTTTCAATCGATTAGCCCCCTCACCCTCTTCTGAAGGGAGAGGGGATTCGGCAGGGAACCTTTGAGTTTTTTCAAATTTATTCATACGGTTATTTTTCGTATAGGCTCTTAAACCTGGTGGAGGGGTTGCGCCGGCTCCGCGCGCAAGCGGCCGTCGTCCAGTTCCAACACCCGGTCGCAGTAGGCGGCCAGTTCGGGGTCGTGGGTGACCAGAATCAGCGTGGCGCCCTGTTCCCGGTTCAGCGCGAACAGCAGATCGACGATGCGATGCCCGGTCTTCTGATCCAGATTGCCGGTCGGTTCGTCGGCGAACAGCACGTCGGGATTGCCGGCGAAGGCACGGGCGATGGCCACCCGCTGCTGCTCGCCGCCGGACAGTTGCGAGGGATAGTGCCGGGCGCGGGCCTGCAAGCCGACCCGCTCCAGCAGATCCAGCGCCTGCCGGCGGGCGTCGGGCTGACCGGCCAGTTCCAGCGGCAGCATGACGTTTTCCAGCGCGGTCAATCCGGTCAGCAGTTGGAAGGACTGGAACACGAAACCGACCCGCCGCGCTCGCAGCAGGGCGCGACCATCCTCGTCCAAACCGCCGAGATCGACCCCCGCCAGCCACACCCGGCCCTGGCTGGGCACATCCAAACCGGCCAACAGGCCCAGCAGAGTCGATTTGCCGGAGCCGGAGGCGCCGACCACCGCCACGCTTTCGCCTTTGACGATGGTGAAGTTGATGTCGTCGAGGATGAGCAGCGGACCTTCCGGGCTGACGACTTGCTTGCTCAGCCGCTCGGCCCGCACGATACCTCCGGCGGCCTGGTTGTCCGCCGACGGCGCGGCGGTTACGCTTATGCCGCTGGCCGCTTCCAGGTCATTATCCACGCGCATTGCCAGGTTCTCCGATGATGAAAACGAATCGCTCATGTTGGTTACCGATTTTGCTGTTGGGGCTGGCGGTCCTGCTCAGTCCCGCGGCCCGCGCCGAATCGCCGGTGATTCTGGTGTTGGGCGACAGTCTGAGCGCCGGTTACGGGATTCCGATCGAACAGGGCTGGGTCAGCCTGCTGCAACGCCGGCTGGCGGAACGCGGCTTCCCCTATCGGGTGGTCAACGCCAGCATCAGCGGCGACACCACCAGCGGGGGTCTGAGCCGGTTACCGGCGGCGCTGGAGCTGCATCGCCCCGCCATCGTCGTTCTGGAACTAGGCGCCAACGATGGTTTGCGCGGACAACCGCCGATGGCGATGAGCCGCAATCTGTCACAGATGATCGAACAGGCCCAACAGGCCGGCGCGCGGGTGCTGTTGGCGGAGATGCGCATTCCGCCGAATTATGGCCCTCTGTATGCGCAAAAGTTTCAGGCGACGTTCGGAGAGTTGGCCAAGCACTACGCTATCCCTCTGATTCCATTCCTGCTGGACGGCGTGGCGGGCAATACGGCGCTGATTCAGGACGATGGCTTGCACCCACGCGCCGAGGCGCAACCGCGAATTCTGGACAATGTTTGGGCGGTGCTGGAGCCGGAGTTGAAGTCGTGATGGTCCATTGGGCGGCAAACCCGCGCCGGTCATCGCGCTGGCTGGAGCTATTACTCAGCACAAGGCTACCTAAGGTTGAAAATATATCATATAAATATCAATCGATTATAGATAAATTATCCAAATATTTTAATCTTTATCATGTTGTAAGTTGCCTACTTAGAGATAAACTTTAAGAGAAAAACCTATTGATCTTAAAAATAAAATACCAAATAGATATAAACTATGAACCTGCAAGATGCCTACTACGAAGTAAAATTTGAGGTCGCGTTTCTCCGAGCTAAGGGAGACGAGTTCCAGACATTCTTCGAGCGCTTGATGGGCTTGGCCTACAAGGCGGATTTCATGGCTTGCCGGCCGTGGGGCAATATCGGCGACCGCAAGAACGATGGCTTTCTAAAATCGGAGCGGCGTTTGTTTCAAGTTTATGCCCCCAATGAGATGGAGGCAGCCAAGACTATTGCCAAGATCACGGAGGACTTTGATGGCGCAAAGGTCCACTGGGGCAAGCACTTTTGTAAATGGGCCTTTGTCCACAACGCAACGGATGGACTTCCACCCCATGTCCAACAGATCCTCCTCGATTTCGAGAAAGACAATCCAGGTATCACTTTGGACCCTTGGGGACTGGAAGAACTTCGCTTGGTTTTCCGTCGCCTATCCTCGGATGATTTGGCCATTTGGTTTGGCCCGGCACTTACTGAAGAAACAAAGGCTAAGCTCGGGTTCAAGGATATCCAGGTTGTACTCGAATCGTTGGCAGGCAAGGCGATCTCCTCAAATGCCACCGTCAAAGATGTACCACCTAGCAAGATTGAGGCCAACGATCTGTCTGAGAGCGTAGCTATCCTTGTCAAGAACGGCATGGCCAAGGCTCCATTGGTCTCCGCCTTCATTGAGGCTTGGCACGACGAGACCTTGGGAGAACGCTTGGCCGTCGCTTTTCGAGAGGAATACCGGCGTCTGCGCGGACAATTGCACCCCAACCTGATGTTCTCCGACCTCCAAACGTGGGTTGGCGGCAGCCAGCGTGGTACGGCGGAACACGAAATGGCGGTGCTCGCAGTGCTGGCCTATTACTTTGAACGTTGCGACATTTTTGAGGAACCGAGAGACATCCAGGTATGATCCTGCCAACCAAGCACCTCTCCCAAGACCGCGCCCTGCTCACCGTCGGGGCACGGCTGCTCGCGCACTTGTCCCAGCCCAAGACTGTGTCGGCGCTCTGGGAAGAAATCTCGCGCCCGGTCGTTATCAAAGACAGTAAGAGACCCGCTTTGCGTTACGACGCATACATCCTTGCACTCGACCTCCTATTTCTCATGGAGGCAATTGAATTCCAAAACGGACTTCTGGGCCGTAAGACGCTATGATCCACCGCGTTTTCAGCAGTCTGCCCAGGTTCAAGGAGCTGGCGTTTCACTCCGGCCTGAATATCCTCCTCGCCCAAAAGGAAGCTGGAGCCACGAACAAGCAGACCCGTAATCGAGCGGGTAAGACCAGCCTGATCGAGATCATCCACTTCCTCACCGGCGCAGATGCCGGGAAAGATTCCCTTTTTCGCTCCGAAACGCTCGTCAATCAATTCTTTGGCCTTACTTTCGACCTTGGTGGGGAAAAGATTACGGTGCAACGTTCCGGCAAGGACAGTTCGAAGGTGCATGTGGAAGGGGCCAGTTTCCTGAATGGCAAAACCCGTCTATCCAACACCGAGTGGAAAGTATTGCTCGGCGAAAAGATGTTTGGGCTGCACAATCTTCCCGAAAATGAGGGCCGTGCACCGACTTTCCGCTCGCTTTTCGCCTACTTCGTGCGCCGCCAAGGCAGCGGAGCGTTCACTACGCCGGAGAAACAGGCCACCATGCAGCAAGCGGGCGATTTCCAAGTGGCCTTGCTCTACCTTCTCGGTCTCGATTGGCAAATCGCCAGCGAATGGCAGAAGGTTCGTGACCGCGAGAGGACCCTGAGCGAACTCAAAAAGGCGGTGGGGGCCGGTGCCTTTGATAACATCATTGGTAAAGCGTCCGACCTACGCACTCAAGTTGCGGTTGCCGAGGCGCGGCTGAAAGAAATGCAAGCCCGGTTAGCCGACTTCCGCGTTCTGCCCCAATACGCCGAGTTGGAGTCTGAAGCCGACCAACTCACCCGCCAGATCAACGATCTCTCCAACGCCAACGTTATCGATACCGCAACTATCCGGGACTTGGAAACCGCGATGCGCTCCGAAGCCCCGCCGCCCATCGATGAACTGGCAAGCATCTATGCCGAGGCGGGAGTGTCCTTGCCCAAACTCGCAATCAAGCGCTATGACGAGGTGCGATCCTTCCACGAATCCGTCGTCCGTAACCGACGCGACTATCTCGCCGGAGAACTTATCGCTGCTAAACAGCGTATTATCGTGCGAGATCACGAAAAGCAGCGCCTCGACGAACGCCGTGCCGAGGTGATGAATATCCTGAAGAGCCACGGAGCCCTTGAGCAGTTCTCCAAGCTCCAAGCGGAAACCGCTCGCAAAGAAGCCGAAGTCGAATCATTGCGCCAGCGATTTGACGCCGCCGAGCAGCTTGAAGGCACCAAGAACGAACTGGATATCGAGCGCAACCGCCTCACTCTCCGCCTTCGCCGAGACTTCGCGGAGCAAAAGGCCCGCCTCTCCGAAGCCATCCTCGCCTTTGAAGAAACCTCCAATCGCCTTTACGAATCAGCCGGCAGCATGACCGTGGACGAAACCTCCAACGGCCCGCAGTTCCAGTTCCCTATGCAGGGTTCACGCAGCAAAGGGATCAAAAACATGCAGATCTTTTGTTTCGATATGATGCTTATGCGGCTCTGCGTAAAACGAGGTAGTGGCCCCAGCTTCCTCGTCCACGACAGCCACCTTTTTGACGGAGTAGACGGACGCCAACTCGTGAGCGCTCTTAAAGTCGGAGCCGAAACGGCGAAGGCACTCGGTTTCCAATATATCGTCACCATGAACGAAGATGACGCGTTCAAGGAAAGCACAGAAGGTTTCAAGGTTCGTGAATATATCCTCCCAGTTGTGCTCACAGACGCGAAGGAAGAAGGCGGGCTTTTCGGGTTCCGATTCTTCTGAGGAGGTCACGGTGATCTGCGCTTGGATTCGGGGTAACTGCGCGCGAAGTGCTGTGTATGCGGGGCTTCACACCCGGTTGTGGCGGAAGGTCTGCTAAGCGGCTCATCACTGGGCTGGAGCATTATGCACACAAAATGAGAAACCACCCATGAAACCTCGCATCAGCATGATTACCTTAGGTGTTCGCGATCTTGCGGCATCCGTGAAATTCTATGAAGAGGGCCTTGGCTTTCCTCGAATGGAATCTCCCCCGACAGTGGCATTCTTCACGCTCAACGGCACTTGGTTGGGGTTATATGGACGCGAGGCATTGGCTGAGGATGCCACGGTATCCGCGGAAGGACATGGCTTTGAGTCATTCTCACTGGCCCACAACGTCCAGTCGGAGGCGGAAGTGGATGAAGTCATAAACCAGGCCATTGAGGCTGGCGCAACCCTCGTAAAGAAACCACGGAAAGTATTTTGGGGCGGGTACAGCGGATACTTCAAAGACCTGGATGGCCATCTATGGGAAGTCGCGCACAATCCCCATTTTTGGATTGGGCCACGCGACCTTGCATCGTCAAGCACTTAAAAAGAGGCGTCGTCATGAATGCGGAAGACTTGCGATCGATCCAGACTCCGTTGAAGGAACGCTACCGCGAAGCACCGGAGGCAGCGTTGATCACGCTGCGCGCGTAAGGAAGCCTCGGCGAAGGCGTCAGATGCAAGATCGAAACGGGGAAGGGACCTGTGATCGCTGGCTTGCATCCCGCCACCGGCGGCAACGGGCTCAGCGCCTGCTCGGGTGATATGCTGCTTGAGGCGTTGGTGGCCTGTGCTGGGGTCACCTTGAACGCGGTCGCCACGGCGCTTGGCATCACCCTGCGAGAGGCATGTGCGCCAAATGGCGCATAGCGTAATGGGCTGCTGATTAAAAAATGTTTTTGTTCAGTGAGTTGCAAGCTCAATCAGCCAGTCGGTAGCCAGTTTCACCATCGCGGCCACCTGTGGGTAAACATCCAAATCACAGCACCACCGGCTCCGGCTCCAGTTCGACGCCAAACGCCGCCCGCACCGACTCCTGAATCGCCCCGGCCAGCCGCAGCACATCCGCGCCACACGCCCCGCCGCGGTTGACCAGCACCAACGCCTGCTTTTCGTAAACCCCCACCGGACCGAGATCGCACCCCTTCCAGCCGCAGCGTTCGATCAACCAACCGGCGGCCAGCTTCACCGCGCCGTCCGCCTGCGGATAGTGTGGCAACTCGGGGTACCTCGCCGCAAGGCCGGCAAAGGTCGCCGCGTCCACCACCGGGTTCTTGAAGAAACTCCCGGCATTGCCCAAACGCTCCGGGTCCGGCAACTTGCGCGAACGGATCGCCATCACCGCATCGGAAACCTGCCGCGCCGTGGGGTTGGCAATTCGCCGTTGTTCCAGTTCCCGCGCCAGCCCGGCGTAACGGGTTTCCGGCCGCCAATGTTTCGGCAACCGGAAAGTCACGCTGGCAATCAAATAGCGCCCGGCCGCATCCCCTTTAAACACGCTGTCCCGGTAGCCGAACCGGCAGGCGGCGCGGTCGAATGTCACCATCGCGCCGGTCTCCAGATCCACCGCCTCCAACTGCTGGAACCGCTCCGCCATTTCCAAGCCGTAAGCCCCGATGTTCTGGATCGGGGCCGCGCCGACCGTGCCGGGAATCAGCGACAGGTTTTCCAGACCCGGCCAGCCGCGCTCCAGCGTCCAGCGCACGAAATCGTGCCAATTCTCGCCCGCGCCCGCGCGCACGATCCAGGCATCGCTCTCCTCCGCCAGCAATTCCCGCCCCGGAATCCGCACATGCAGCACCAACCCCTCAAAATCGTTGGTCAGAATGACATTACTGCCGCCACCCAGAACGAAGCGCTGCAAATACCGCCATTCGAGCGAGGTGGTCAACGCAATGAGCTGGGCCGGCGTCTCGACGGCGGCAAACCAGGCGGCGCGGGCTGGCAATCCGAAGGTATTGAAGGATCGCAGCGCCACATTGCGCGATAAAACAGCGGCTGACTGACTCATGAAAGACCGGTTTGGCAAGCAGGAAATACAAAATGTAATCCCTTCGAGCGCATATGAAAATGCAGGCAACAAAAAACCCGCCGCTCGGGCGGGTTTTGGGAATCCGGTCGGGTTCAGGCCGCGACCGGCAGAGCGGCCCGCAATTTCTTCATGGCATTGGTTTCCAACTGGCGAATGCGTTCGGCCGACACCTTGTATTCCGCGGCCAGCTCGTGCAGGGTCGGTTTGTCGTCGTTCAGCCAGCGGCGCTGCACGATATCCCGGCTGCGCGGGTCCAGCCGCTCCAGCGCCGAGCCGAGCCGATTGACGGTTTGATCTTCCCAGTCGTCCCGCTCCAGCGTCTCCGACGGATCGGCCTGCTCGTCGCGCAAGTAGGCCGAAGGGGCATAACTTTCGGACTCGTCGTCCCCATCGGCTTCCGGCGCCGGGTCGAATGAAACATCGTGGCCGCTCAGGCGCGATTCCATTTCCAGCACGTTGTCGGGGCTGACCCCCAACTCGCGGGCGACCGTGTTCACTTCCTCGCCGTTCAGCCAGCCCAGCCGCTTCTTGGAGCCACGCAGCTTGAAAAACAGCTTGCGCTGGGCCTTGGTGGTGGCAATCTTGACGATTCGCCAGTTGCGCAGGACGAATTCGTGGATTTCCGCCCGAATCCAATGCACGGCGAACGAGACCAGCCGCACGCCGTGCGCCGGATCGAAACGCCTGACCGCTTTCATCAGGCCGATGTTGCCTTCCTGGATCAGATCGCCCAGCGGCAGGCCGTAACCCAGGTAGCCGCGCGCGATATGCACCACAAAGCGCAGGTGCGCCACGATCAAGTGTTGCGCCGCTTCCAGGTCGTTGCGCAGCCGCAAGCGTTGAGCCAGATCCTGTTCTTCCTCGGCGCTCAATACCGGCACCTGGCTGACGGCCTGGATGTAGCTCTCCAGACTGTCGACCGGTACCGGCAGATTTTGCATGCGCGGAACCAGCGCAGTCGTTGTCATCGTCATTCACCTCTCCCTTGCAAAATAATTTGTCATCGATGATTTTAGCACTCACGGCCTAAGAGTGCCAAAACCGCTGAAAAGTTCCCGCGCCGCCGTGCGGGCTCGATCAACCGCCGGATTCTTCGTCCAGCAGGGCGGCGACGAATTCGGCGGCGTCGAACGGCCGCAGGTCTTCGATGCTTTCGCCGACGCCGATGAAGCGGATCGGCAAACCCAGCCGGCGGGCGATGGCGAACACGATGCCGCCCTTGGCGGTGCCGTCGAGCTTGGTCAGGATCAGACCGGTCACGCCGACCGCTTCGTGGAATTGCACGGCCTGATTCAGCGCGTTCTGACCGGTGCTGGCATCCACCACCAGCAACACTTCGTGCGGGGCCGTGGGATCGACCTTGCCGGAAACCCGCTTGATCTTCTTGAGTTCCTCCATCAGGTTCGCCTGGGTGTGCAGCCGGCCGGCGGTATCGGCGATGACCACTTCCAACGCCCGGGCCTTGGCGGCCTGAATGGCGTCGTAGATCACCGACGCGGCATCGGCGCCGTTGTGCTGGGCGATGACTGGAATGCGGTTGCGCTCACCCCAGACCTGCAACTGCTCGATGGCGGCGGCGCGAAAGGTATCGCCAGCCGCCAGCAGCACCGAATGCCCGTCGTCTTGCAGCTTTTTGGCCAACTTGCCGATGGTGGTGGTCTTACCGACCCCATTGACGCCGACCGTCAGGATGACGTAGGGCCGGGTTTCGCTGGGTTGCCACGGCTGCTGGCAGGGAGTGAGGATGTCCAGCAATTCCTCGCGCAGCGCCCGCAGCAGCGCCGGAACATCGTGCAGTTGCTGGCGCGAGACCCGCTCGTCCAAGCTTTTTATCAGGTGGTTGGTCACCTCCACGCCGACATCGGCCAGCAGCAGGCGGCTTTCCAGTTCCTCCAGCACCTCGTCGTCCAGCTTACGACCGGCGAACAGGCCGGACAGCCCCGAAACCAGGCTTTGGCGGGTGCGCCGCAGCCGGTCGCGCAGCCGGGCGAAGCGCTCGGGCTTGGGTTCGGCGGGCTCGGCCACCGCCTCGGACGCGCGGTCCTTGCGGAACGGGAAGTGAATCGGCCGGTTCAGGACTTCGAACAGGCTGGCCTTCTTACGCTCCGGGGTCTCGGACGCGGTTGGAGGGTTGGTATCGTGTTTGGAATCGGGCATGAGTAAGGTCCAAGGAAGAAGGTAGCGCGATTGTGGCAGTAGGCTATATGTATATCAGGGCCACCACCAAGTTGAATATGACTGGCCGGCCCATGCCTGGACAGGATGCCAGAAATCTTTTTTCTTCCGACCACTGACTTGCCGCCCACACCGCCGATTGCAAGCAGCCTCCCAAGCAAGATGCTGATCATAGACAGTAACTACGAGGTGACGGGCGAACTGGGTCGCGGCGGCATGAGTGTCGTTTACCAGGTGCGCCATCGGGAACTGGGCGCGGTCTTCGCGCTGAGGATGCCGCGCGCCATGCTGCTCGATGAAGCGGAAGCGGTCCCGCGATTTTACCGCGAAGCGCGGATCATCGCGCAATTGCGCCATCCCAACATCGTCAAGGTGTTCGATGTCGGCCAAGATGGCGACTGCCATTACTTCGTCATGAAAAATATGTGCAGGGGCATAACCTGAGGGAAATCCTCGACCGGGAAGGACTGTTGCCGCTTTCGCGCGTACTGGCCATCGGCAGAGGTCGGACAGGCTCTGGCTTACGCGCCAGCCCGACAGCCTCCGGTCGTCATCGCGACATCAAACCTCAAAACATCCTGATCGAAGACGACACGGACCGCGTGGTGGTGATGGATTTCGGCATCGCCAAGCTACTGGGCGAGCAGCAAACTCAGTACACGGGCAACGGCATCTTTATCGGTACGTTGACCTACAGCGCACCCGAACAGATACGCAGCGACCTGACCGTGGACGGACGCGCCGATATTTTTTCGCTGGGCCTGATGATGTACGAAATGATCACGGGGCGCGGGTTCTTCACCGGACTGACCCAACAGGAAATCATTACCAGGCAACTTCACGGGATGAAAGACTATGCACTGCATTTCCCATCCCGTGTGCCGGCGGCGTTCCGTCAGTTGGTGGCCAAGGCAGTGGCCAAGGATCGAAACCGACGCTTCGCCACCGCCGGGGAATTGCTCGATGCACTGGCCAAGGCGAGTGAAAACAGTTCGCCGAGACCGCGCTGGTCCGTTCCGTTACTGGCAGGCGCGACCCTCATCGGCTTAGGGTTGCTGGCAGCTTGGATCTGGCTTCCGATTATCCCCACCCTGGAAACCATGCGCCAGGCTCTCGCACCCTGGCTCGGCTCCGCCGAACTCACTCAACCCGCCATGCCCGGTGGTGCTCCCGGCCACGCCACGCCGCCACAACATGCCATACCCGACTCGTCCGCCGCCGCAAAGACGCCAACCCCGGTGTCGCGGCCGGTACCGCCGCCCGAACCGAAGTCAATCCAAATATTGCCGGAGCTGTTGCCATCCCCACCACCCGTGCCGATCATCTCCGCGCCGGCCCGACTCGCCTCGCCGCCGGATCGACTGGAGATACAGCGCGATCTGGAAAAGGCGCTGCAGTCGCCACCCGCTCCCGTCCCGCGGCCACCAGAACCCGACTCGCCGTTCGATCCAGACCAGGAATTGGAACAGGCGTTGCAACGCAAGCACTTACCCTGAGAGGAAACGGAGAAAGGCACGGACAACGCAATGATTATCGTCAGTAAATACGAGGTGACGGGCGAACTGGACCAAGGCGGTATGGGCCTCGTTTACCGGGTCCGCCATCGGGAACTGGGCGCGATCTTCGCTCTGAAGATGCTGCGCGCCACGCTCTCGATGAAGCGGAAGCGGTGGGGCGGTTTTACCACGAAGCGCGGATCATCGCGCAATTGCGCCATCCAAACATCGTCAAGGTGTTCAATAGACGGTAGTGTTCTTAACGTGGTTATGAAAAATAGCAACTAGTTGATTGCAAATGATTTGTTTGCGCCGGTATCCACTTTTAGCGCACTACCCAATAGACCTGTTCCAAAATAAGTTTCATAATCTATTGAACAACATAGTCATTTTTAAGGTTGCACAAGCCAACAACCAATAAAATAACCTGATCGGCCATATTGTGGAAATGGTTTCGGAATTTATTCGTAAGAATCTGAAAAATTTTTAGGTCGCCAATCAAATGTTCGGTAGTGCTTCAGATGTGGATATTTAGCTCATTAACTGCTTTATATTGAATTTGTTGCAGATCAACACATCCAGGTCAGGAGCACCACCCGATTTTTATCGTGAGGTCGGCACCAGCGATTAGATACATCGAATGCGTTTTCTTTGAGGGTAGAACGAGAAGTGATCGGCTTGGATCAAAGCCGTACCCCCTGGATTGTGGGGTCGATTTCAAGTGTGCCATCTTGATTCCTTCAATTCATAAATTTGATGTGACTAATGCTTCGCGTCAGATGCTTTGTGAAGCGCAAAGAAACAATGTCGCCTGTACGCAGTGGTTGGATGGCTTGCTCATGAGAATGCTCGGATACTATGCCAATATTTTGTAAGCGAATCTCAACATGATTTCGTGATTATGTATATCCCGTTCTATTCCGGCGCCCATATGCCCGGCGTCGAACCAATGCACCTCTATTGCTTTGCCTAGTGCCTTCAGCCGTGCCTCGTACACTTCCACTTGGCGGGCTGGACAGCGCGTATCGTTACGCCCTTGTATGATGAGCACGGGCGCTCGGACCGCTTCGGCATAAGTGATAGGCGAGGCATTGACATATTGCTCCGGCTTCTCTTCGGGCGCCCCGCCGAACAAGGCGTGTTCGTAGCCCCGAAATGCTTCGGCTTGATCCTCATACTCCAATACCCAGTCGGCGATGGCCACGCCGGCCATGCCACCCGCCCAAAGGTCTGGTCGCTTGCCCAGTCCATGCAAGGTCAGATAACCCCCATACGACCAGCCGGTTAGCAGGATTTCACCTGAGTTTGCGATACCTGCTGTGACCAACCAATCATGGGCGGCAACCATATCCTCAATTTCCCAATAACCTAGGTTACCCCAAATCTTCTCTTGAAACTCGCGGCCAAAGGTAGTCGAGCCACGATAGTTGATCGTGAGGTAAGCAAAGCCGTGATCGAGCCAAGTTTGACTTCCCGGCCCAAACAACTCGGTTGCCACAACTTCTGGCCCGCCGTGCGTATGCAGAATAGTTGGGAAAGGGCCGTCCCCCTCTGGCAGGCCCAACCAACCCTGAATTATCTGTCCATCAGATGCAGGGAACGTGATGGATTTCCATGGCCGGCCCGCTGGCACTTCACCAGCAGCCAATAAGTTGCGTGTTTTCTCGCCCGTCCGCGCATCAAGGGCGATCAGTTGCGAGGGGTGAGTAGCATCTTGCCATTGGGCGAAGATTTCCTCTCCACTGCCAAAATAAGTTCCTGAATTTGCGAAGAATCCATACGTGCCACCCGGGTGATTCAGTTTGGTCAGGGCCTGGGTGGTAAGGTCGTAAAGGTAGAGTTGTTGAATGGCTTGGGTGAATTGGCACAACAATAGGCTATTGGCATCAGGTGACCAATCCAAGGGGACGACTTCTCCGATGAGGTTGGGCAAATCGGGGTCAATGCGTTCGTTGGTGCGTGGATTCCAAATGAAAGGGCGTTTGACTCCAGTACGATTGGTTGTCCCGGCCATTCGCAGGTCGCCCGGCTGAGGCGAAAACTCCACGACGTTCAGACTGATTCCGGCACCGTCCCAGAGTTCAGCAATCTGCGCGCCACTAGCGATGTCGAAGGAACGCAGCTTGTAGTGTTGCAGGGTAGTGTGGTCGGTGGTGGCGACTATGGCAACTTCGCCTCCGAAAGAGTAGGTCGGCCCAAGCGTAATTTTTTGGCTGTGAAATAACTGCCGAGGCGCATGGATTTCCCCATTGGCGTTTGTCTCTACACTGTGGATATGGAAGCCTTCCGAGCCTGCCGCCGTGAACCCAAAATGGCTTCCGGAACCACTGGACGAAAAAGCCAAAGTCGAATAGGTCGGCCAATCCGGCGTGAGGTCTTGCGGATCCCCGCCGTCGTATGGTAGTCGGACAAAATGTCCAATCTCATTACCTTGCTTGTCATCCAGAAAATAGATGTAGCGGCCGTCACCCGAGATTGCGCCAAATAGGATTCCCGCAGGCCGGTTTGTGAATTGACGCAACTTACCATACCGTACATCCCAAGTGTGAAGCTGGAACTTTCCGGAGATATTTGTGGCAACCAAGCCCCGTGTGCGGTTGGCAAGAGCAATTTGTGTCCATGCTACAATTGGGGCACGAAATCTTTGCTTCCAGCGGGCATTTTCGTCGAGTTGTATGTCGGTGAGCATAGCTTTCTCCTGATTGAGACAAC
>CAVOGC010000056.1:0-55129 GCA_963695105.1 uncultured Gammaproteobacteria bacterium
CGAGGACTGGCTGTCGGCCTACGCCATGGATTTCCTGGTCCGCGCCCGGCAGGAGCAGTATCTGGTGCCGGAGGCGGCTTATCAGAGCGGCTTGAAACGCTTGCGGGAGCGGGTGAACGAAGGCGACTTCGACACCGAACGACTCGGCTGGCGGGCCTACAACCTGTACGTGCTGGCGCGGGTGCAGCAGGCGGCCATCGGCGATCTGCGCTATCTGCACGACAACTACCTGCAAAAACTGCCGAACGGGCTGGCGCAAGCCCAACTGGGCGCGGCGCTGGCCCGCTACGGTGAACTGGGCCGAGCGCGGGAAGCCTTCACCGCCGCGCTGAACCGGACCGAACGGACGACGACGCGCGATTACGGCAGCCCGCTGCGCGACCGGGCGGCGCTGCTGGCGCTGCTGGCCGAGGTGAAGCTGCTGCCGGAGCGGGTGCCGGACCTGGCCGGGCAAGTGGCCGCCGACTTCAACACCCGTCGCTACAGCAGCACTCAGGAACAGGCCTGGCTGCTGTTGGCGGCGCGGGCGCTGCTGCAACAGCCGGGGCAACTGCAACTGGCGGTGGACGGGCGGACGACGACCGCCGATCCGTTTTACCAGTCGCTGGCGGGCGAAACGCTGGCCCAAGGGCTGACCGTGACCAACCAGGGCGGACAACCGGCCTGGTACACCCTGAACCGGAGCGGGGTGCCGGTCGCGCCGCAACCGCCGGCCCAGGAAGGCTTTACCATCAGCCGCCGCTACTACACCCGGACCGGCAAGGCGGTGGACCCGGACCAAATCCGCCAGAACGATCTGCTGGTGGCGGTGATCAGCGGCGAAGCGGCGGGCAAGGAGCAGCAGCAGGCGCTGGTGGTGGATTTGCTGCCGGCGGGGCTGGAAATCGAGAACGCCCGGCTGGCGCACAACGCCTCGACCGCCGAACTGGCCTGGCTGCCGGAATTGACCGAAACGCTGCACACCGAGATTCGGGACGACCGCTTCGTGGCGGCGCTGGATCTGGATTCGGGGGGTAAGCGGCGATTCGCCCTGGCCTATCTGGCGCGGGCGGTGACGCCCGGCGTCTACCGGCAGCCGGCGGTGTACGTGGAGGATATGTACAAACCGTGGCAGTTCGGGCGTGGGGCGCTGGGGACGGTGAAGGTGGAGTAAACGGCGCACACGTCGAGTTGTCGGGCCAGGGATCGGCCCGCGCCCGACGGCGCGCTGACGGGAAGCTGTTCCAGCAACCACAGACCGATTCCCGTTGGGTTTTTCGGTTTAAATCGAGCGGACGAGGATAAAGCGCGACGCCATCCCGAAGTCATGCCGGGTTTCGGCGTCAAGCGCGTCTACACGGCATTCCAATGAGCCCCGCCATTAAAGCATAATAAAAATAGAGCGTTATAAATTCTCCAGAGGGGCGGTATCGATGTCACCAAACAACACGGAGTGTCCGGGTTGTTTCCGTAAGCGCGCGACGACAGACGAGGAATGTCCACGCTGCGGATACAACCCCAAGGGCCTGCGCCCGCTGTCGCTGTTGCCCGTGCAGACGCAATTGAAGCGGTATGTGATCGGCGAGAAGCTGGGACAGGGCGGCTTTGGCATCACCTATCGCGGTTTCGATCTGAAGCTGCGCATGGAAGTGGCGATCAAGGAGTATTTCCCGAGCGATTTTGTCAATCGCGCCAACGACCGGAAAACGCTGGTGCTGAACTCGCGGGAACATGCGGAACTGTTCGGCTATGGCTTAAAGGCGTTCACCAAAGAGGCTCACACCCTGGCCCAATTGAAGCATCCCAACCTGGTGCGGGTGCTCAATCTGTTCGAGATGAACGCCACCGCCTATCTGGTGATGGATTACTACGAAGGCGAAACGCTCCACGATTACCTGGCCCGGCAGCCGGGCAGGAAATTGCCCTGGCGGATGGCGCTCAATGTGTTGCTGCCGGTGCTGGACGGTTTGCAGGAAGTACATGACCGAGGTTTCATGCACCGGGACGTCAAGCCGCGCAACCTCTACCGCACGCACCAGGGTCAGATCATCCTGCTCGATTTTGGCGCGGCGCGGCAAGTGGTCAGCGACCGCAGCCGCAGCATGGTGATTTATACCAGCGGCTATGCGGCTGTCGAGCAGCACATTCAGGGCAACCAAGGTCCGTGGACCGATGTGTACGGCGCCGCGGCCACGCTCTATTTTCTGCTCACCGGACACACTCCGCCGCCCGCGCCGGATCGCCAACAGAACGACACGCTCAAGCCGCCCCGGCGTCATGTTCCCGAACTGCCGCCCGCTCTCGACAACGTCCTGCGCCTCGCTCTGGCGGTGAAGCCGGAACAACGCCTGCAATCCACCAAGGCATTCAAACAAGAACTTGAAACCGTGCTGGCGGCGGAGGCAAAAAACCCGCCTTCGGATAAACGGGCGGCGCTCGAATCACCCAGGAAGCTGAACCCGCGAGCCGCCGCGATCGCCCTGTCGCTGGTGATTCTGATGTGGGGCGGGTGGCTGATCCTTTCCAACGGGACCACGCCAAAGCCACAATCCGCCCAACGGATGCAAACCACCGCCCCCGCCGCCGAGCCCCGCCCGCCGGTTCCGCCGCCGGTTCCGCCGCCGGTCAAGGGCACTCTGGCGGTTCGCAGCGAGCCGCCGGGGGCGACGATTCGGGTGAACAACGCCTTGCTGGGTTTCGCGCCGCAAGACTTCGTACACCCCGAGGGACGGGTTACGGTCGAGGCGATCCTGGAGGGCTATCAGCCGCGCCAGGAATCGGTCTGGATTATGGCGGGGCGACGCAGCGATGTGGTGATCAGGTTGGAGCCGGTCCCGCCGCCAGCGAGCATGACCCCGCCGGTCGCCGAATCGCCGCCGGTGGTCACGACCCCGCCCATTGTGGAGCCACGCGCCTATCTGACGGTCAAGGCCACGCCGGCGACCGCTCAAATCCGCGTCATGAACATTGGCCCGGCGTATCGGGACGGGATTGAACTGACGCCGGGCGATTTCGATCTTGAAATCAGCGCCCCCGGCTATCGAACCCACCGGGCGTGGCACCATCTGGTGGCGGGCGTGCAAGAACTGCCGATTACGTTGCAAGCGGAACCGCCAACCCCCGCCACGCCGCCCCCGGACCCGGAAGACATGGCCCGCCGGCAGCAACTCGATCTCCAATTAGCGGTGGCCAAAAAATTATTGGAAGCGCGAGAAACGCAAGCGGCGCGGCGGGCTCTGGAGGATGCCAAGGCATCGGATCGGGAAGGACGGGTGGAAGCATTTCGGCGGGAACAGGCCACGATCATGCAAGCAACGGCGCTGGCCTTTCTGGAGCAAGGCCAAAGGGCGCTGGCCGAACGGGTAGCGGACGACCTAAGCCAGTGGGACCCGCAAAGCCCCGAATACCTCGCGCTACGAACGCGCTTGAGCGGCGGACGGTAAGACACCGCCCACGAACATGAGGGAGACAATGATGCAAAGCAAATGGCATTGGATTGGACTGGGGATTGTATTAGGGCTAAGCCACTGGCCGGTATGGAGCGCGGACCCGGACCCGGAGGCGGTGCGGCGGCTAATGGAACAGTACCGACGAGAAGCCGAGGCGGAGAAACGCCCCCCGGCCCCCAAACCCGCGCCCAAAAAGCCGACGGTGAACCACGACCTGATCGCCTGGCAATCGGCGGAGAAATGCGGAACGGCGGCGTGTTTCGAGGCGTATCTAGCCGATTATCCGAAGGGGCGGTACGCCCGGATGGCGCGGGCACGGCTGAAATCGGCGTCGGCGCCCCGAACGTCGGTGGTGGCGCCGGTGACGTCACCCCGTCGGTCGCTGATCGAACCGGACCTGGTGCGGATACCGGCGGGCTGCTTTCAGATGGGCAGTCCGGGGTCGGAGACGGGCCGAGACGAAGACGAACGGCAACACGAAGCCTGTGTCACCGCCTTCGAGATCGGCAAAGACGAAGTCACGGTGGGGGAATTTAAGCGGTTTGTGGAGGCCACGAATCACCGCACGGACGCCGAGCGGAATGCGGGTGGCAAGGAAGGTTGTTTTGCTTGGAGTGCTACCGATGGAAAGGCGGACTGGCGAGCGGGAACCGATTGGCGGAATCCGGGCTTCACGCAACGCGACAATTATCCGGTGGTCTGCGTGAGCTGGAATGATGCGATAGCTTACACGGTCTGGCTCAACCGGGACACAGGGCAGAATTATCGATTGCCGACCGAAGCGGAATGGGAATACGCGGCGCGGGCGGGAACGACGACGGCGCGGTACTGGGGGAACGACCCGGATCAAGCCTGCTCGGTATGCCAATGTGGCGGATCAGTCGAAATCGCCGAGCGGGCAAACCTGGACGGACAAGCATGACTGTAATGATGGTTACTGGTACCCGGCCCCGGTGGGGCGGTTCCGGGCGAATGATTGGCAACTCAACGACATGTTAGGCAACGTCTGGGAATGGACCTGCTCGCTGTATGACAAGGACTACGTGGAGCGGAGAAGGAATGTAATTATAAAGATACATCCGGCCTCCGGTCGTTGCGCGGCGGCTCCTGGTACGACATTCCCGCGTGGGTGCGTTCCGCCTACCGCGGCAGGAACACGCCGTCGTTCCGCAACAACGACACGGGGTTCCGCCTCGCCAGATCCTTATAAGCCTTTGATCTTTATTCTTTTACCCTTTATCCCCGCGCGAAGCGCGGGCGATTTTTTGAAAAGTTATCCACAATGACCGATGAAAACGCGCGCGATGCGGTACCCCGGGCGGTGCAAGCCTGCCACGAGTTGCTGGCCTGGCTGATCCCGCAACTGGATTTATTCCCCCGCGCCCGGCGGTTTACCTTGGGCGAGCGGCTGGAAAGTGGCCTGTTGCGAGTGCTGGAAGCGCTGGTCGAAGCTGCCTACAGCCGGGAAAAACGGGCGGCGCTGGCCACCGCCAACCGCACCCTGGAAGTCGAACGGCACCTGTGGCGGTTGGCCCACGAACTGCGGGTCATCCCGCTCAACCGCTACGAGCACGGCGCCCGGCTGATGGACGATCTGGGCCGGCAGATCGGCGGCTGGCTGCGCGCCCGGACCGCCGAACCATGAAACGCCTGCGCGACCTCTGGCCGCAGCTCATCACCTTCGACAACCTGTGGCAGGCGTGGCGACAAGCCCGGCGCGGCAAATCCCGCAGCGCCGGCGCGGTCGCCTTCGAACTCGATCTGGAACGCGAACTGCTGGCCTTGCAACGGGAACTGAACGACGGCGCTTACCAACCCGGCGCTTATCGGCTGTTCACCCTCTACGAACGCAAGCCCCGCCTCATCGCCGCCGCCCCGTTCCGCGACCGGGTGGTGCATCACGCCGTCATGAACGTCATCGAACCACCGCTGGACCGTACCTTCATCTTCGACTCCTACGCCTGCCGCCGGGGCAAAGGCACCCACGCCGCCGTGGATCGCTATCAACGCTGGGCGCAACGCTACCCCTACGTCCTCAAGCTCGACATCCAGCGCTACTTTCCCGCCATCGACCATGCCCGGCTCAAAGCCAAACTGCGGCGGCGCATCGCCGATCCCCAGGTACTGGCGTTGCTGGACCAGATCATCGACGGCAGCCCCACCGAAGCGGCCGGCGAACCGGCCTGGTTCCTTGGCGACGACCTGCTCACCCCGCTGGAACGGCGGCACGGTATCCCCATTGGCAATCTCACCAGCCAATTCTTCGCCAACCTCTACCTCGACGACCTTGATCACTGGCTCAAGGAACAGCGCCGCGTCCCCGCCTATCTGCGTTACGTGGATGATATGGTCCTGCTCGCCGACACCAAAGCCGACTTGCACGACCACGCCGCCGCCTTGGCCGATTACCTCAACCGGGAACGGCTGCGCCTGCACCCGCGCAAGGCCCAGGTCAGCCGCACCCGCGACGGTCTCAATCTGCTTGGTTATCTGGTCTATCCCCACCGGCGGCGGCTGCGCAACGACAACGGCCTGCGCTTTCGGCGGCGCTTGCGCGGTTTCGCCCGCGCCTATGCCCAAGGTCGCCTCACGCTGGCCGCCATCGACCCCAGCGTGCAAGCCTGGCTCGGCCACGCCCGCCACGCCGACACGCTCGGCCTATGCCAAAGCATTTTCAATGCGATACCCTTCATCCGGGGAGCGGACCGATAGGCGGCCTCCGGTCGTTGCGCGGCGGCTCCTGGAACAACAAACCCGCGAGGGTGCGTTCCGCCAACCGCAACAGGAACACGCCGACGAACCGCAACAACAACACGGGGTTCCGCCTCGCCAGCCCGCCCGCTGATCCAGAGCCGCCGCGTCCACGGAGGCGGCGGGCGCGATGCGCGGGTGATCATGAGCCCGCTTCCGGGACTCGCACGGACGGGAGCGCCAAATAGCCTTGCCAGGGATGGCCAGCCGCGGAGTCGAAGAATTGCTGAAGGCTCCGCGGCTTCTCATCTGGCTCCCACGCTCCGGCGTGGGAGCAGGTCCAGACGCTCCAGCGTCGCGGTTTCGCTAAGAGGCTCAAGCTGATGGCCTTTTTCTGAGTCCGGGTCTGGTCGCCAAGGTACTGGCCCACATCGGCGAGTGACTGGCAACAAGCTAAACGATTGCTGAGTCATTTTGGCAACCGGTTTCCGATGATGGGTTGACAGTTGCGCGCAATCCCATCAATCTGACCAGACTGACCAGTTTGTTCTTTCAGCCAGAGAGGCCTCCCATGCACATCCATACCTGGCAATTACAGGACGCCAAAAGCCGCTTCAGCGAACTGGTGGATCGTGCCCTTGCGGAAGGGCCACAACTGGTCACCCGTCGCGGCGCCGAAGCCGTGGTGGTGATCGCCGCGCCCGAATTTCGCCGGATGTACTCCGGACTCTCGTTGCGGGAGGTGCTGCGAAATGCCCCGCGCGGCGAGCCGCTGGACCTGGAACGCTCGGCCGAACCCGTGCGCGAGATCGAGTTGTGAAATATCTGCTCGATACCTGCGTGTTGTCGGAATTGGTCAAACCGGCGCCCCATGACGCCGTGTTGGCTTGGGTCGATACGCGGGTCGAGAACGATGTGTTTGTCGCGGCGATGACGCTGGGAGAATTGCGACGCGGTGTCGCCAAATTGCCGGTCTCTCGGCGTAAGAACGAATTGTCGGTCTGGCTGGAGCAGCTTCAAGCAAGCCTTGGCGAGCGGGTTCTGCCCTTTACCCGTGATACCGCCGGCTACTGGGGCGAGCTGTGCGCCCGTGTTGAGGCGGTGGGCACGCCGATGGCGGCCTTCGATTCGATCATCGCGGCAACGGCGGTTGAGCACGGGTTGGCGTTGGTCACGCGCAACGTTCGGGACTTTGCGACGGCTCCGTTGATGTTGATTAATCCCTGGGATCAGCCATCGTGATCGGCGCCTCGCCCATGTCTAACCCATCCGATCGGTTGTTCACCCTCAAGCTGCGTGCGTTTCGTGCTTTTCGGGACGAGGCAAGCATCGACATTCCAGCGTCGCGGTTTCGCTAAGCTGACTCGGGCCGCTGGAGCGGCTCGACGGCATTCCCACGCTGGAGCGTGGGAACGAGAAACGAGAACGCGAGAATGGGCTCGACGGCATTCCCACGCCGGAGCGTGGGAACGAGAACGAAACCCTCACTCCCAACCTCTCTCCCACGAGGAGAGGGGAGTTTTTGTACAGACTCTCAGTATCCGGGGTAAATTTTCTGGCACTGCTCGACCGAGTGCTGACCGAGGATCGGGATGAAATCGAGCGTTTTTCGCTGGATCGACGCGATTCGCCAACGGTTGACCGTAATCCCTTTGCCGGGTGGCGGGAATGACTCCCCGTTTTCTGCTCGATACCGACACCTGTAGCTACCTCATCAGGGGTGATCACCCGGCGCTGAATCGCCGCGTGCGGGACTTGAATCCCGGACAAGTCAGTAGTGCTCTCAAAATAGATAAAAAGGACCACAACTGATTGGTTTTTCATGGCTTAGTCGCGAAGATATCCACATTTAGCCCACTACCGAATTCGGATACACTCCACGCTCGCCGTTGGGAGCAAAACCATGCGCATCGAAACCGAACTGGACGAACTTCACGCCGAACGCCTGTTGCGCTTGCAGGAAAAACTGCAAAAACCCCTGGCGGAAGTGGTGGCTGAAATCCTGGCCAATGCCATCGATCAAGTTATTGAAACGCCACCTCCGGAACCCGAAGGTCAGCGCATTTATCGTATTTTTGAAGAAGCCGGATTGATCGGCTGCTTTGCGGGCGACGAAAATCTCTCGGTGGACTACAAGAAGCACCTATGGAACAGTGACGCATGATCATTGCCGATACAGGCTTCTGGGTGGCATTCTTCAATCGCGCGGACAAACACCATATCCGCGCCCGCGAATGCGTGCGGCATTTACGGGAACCGCTGATCACCACATGGCCCGTCGTGACCGAAACCTGCCATTTACTGCAACAACGAGCCGGAACGCCTCTCATGCTGGCTTTCGTAGGCTGCCTCCGACAGGGTGGATGCAACCTCTTCCAGATACAGGATGCCATGCTGGCACACGCCGAGGAACTCATGCACCAATACACCAATTTGCCGATGGATATGGCCGATGCCTCCCTGGTCATCTTGGCTGAATCCCTGGGCCACGGTCGGATTCTCTCCACCGACCAACGCGATTTCGGTGCTTACCGTTGGAAAAACCGGAATCCGTTTGAAAACATGCTGTTCGGAACCCCCTGAACAGAGCCTGATCTTCTCGATCCAACCAAGTTGTTACGCGAAGAGCGAACACTTTTCCATGCGCGCCCCACAGTTGATTTCCTGTTCGTAGCGCACCATTCCCGCCCGCGCTCATCTCCCAAAGTGTGACGAGCTATCCCGTACCTGGACACAAGGCGCTCTTTCTTCCTCCCAGCCCTATTAAAAATCAGCTTGTCATCAAAAACAGGCATCTTTCTTGCTAATATCCTGCATGGACGCTCCTTCCGAACTCCACACAAATCTCCGCGCGACTGGCCCTAAACCGGTTACGCCTGGTTTTTCTCAACCCACCTCTCGCGAAACTCCATGCACGACCTCATTCCCCTGACGATCGCCGTCATCCTGCTGGTCGGCGTCGGCGCGCAATGGCTGGCCTGGTGGCTGGGCCTGCCCGCCATTTTGCCGCTGCTGGCCGTTGGCATCATCGCCGGCCCGGTCACCGGCTGGCTCAACCCCGACCACCTGTTCGGCGACCTGTTGTTTCCCATGGTCTCGCTCGGCGTCGCCGTCATCCTGTTCGAGGGCGCACTGACCCTGCGCTTCGCGGAAATTCGCGGCCGAGCCCGCGTGGTCCGCAACCTGGTCTCCTTCGGCGCGCTGATCAACTGGCTGCTCATCGCGCTTGCCACCCGCCTGTGCATGGACCTGCCCTGGTCCATGGCCCTGCTGTTTGGCGCGCTGGTCACCGTCACCGGCCCCACCGTGGTGGCGCCGCTGCTACGCAGCGTTCGTCCCCAGCACGAAATCGCCAGCATCCTGCGCTGGGAAGGCATCCTGATCGACCCCATCGGCGCCTTGCTGGCGGTGCTGGTGTTTGAGTTCACCATTTCCGAGCAGGATCAGATGCAAAATACCCTGCTGCTGTTCGGCGTCACCGTCGTCGCGGGCACCCTGCTCGGCCTGGCCGGCGCATGGCTGCTCACCAACCTGATACAGCGGCAACTACTGCCCGAATACCTGCACCGCATTGGCAGTCTGGCGCTGGTGCTGAGCGTGTTCGCCTTGTCCAATGCCCTCGCCGCCGAATCCGGCTTGCTGGCGGTGACGGTCATGGGCATGCGGCTGGCCAACACCCGTCATCTGGTCATCGAGGACATCCTCAACTTCAAGGAAACCCTCACCCTGCTGCTGATCTCGATCTTGTTCATCGTGCTGGCGGCGCGGCTCGATCCTCATGCCTTCGTCGGCATGGGCTGGGGCGCGTTCGGCGTGATGCTGGCGATTCTATTCGTCGCCCGCCCTGTCACGGTGTGGCTCTCCGCCATTGGCTCGAAGCTCTCCTGGCGGCAAAAAGCGGTGTTGGCCTGGATCGCCCCGCGCGGCATCGTCGCGGCGGCGGTCTCCGCGCTGTTCGCCCTGCAACTGGAGCGACTGGGCCATGCCGAGGCCCGCACCCTGGCGGCGCTGACTTTCCTGGTCATCCTGGTCACGGTCATCCTGCAAAGCCTCACCGCCAAGACCGTGGTGAAAAAGCTGGGACTGGCGGCGGCGCCGCCGCGCGGAGTGCTGATGGTGGGCGCCACCCGGGTCGGGCATGCGGTGGCCAAGGCGCTGCACGAAAGAGAGATCCCGGTGATTCTGGCCGATCCGGTCTGGCAGAATCTCCGCGCCACCCGCATGGCCGGCATCCCCGTCTACCACGGCAACGTCCTGTCCGAACACGCCGACACCTATCTGGATCTCACCGGCATCGGCAAGCTGTTGGCCATGTCGCTGTGGATGGAGCGCAATACCCTTGCCAGCCTGTACTACCGACCGCTGTTTGGGGCCGATCAAGTCTACACCTTGCGCCTGGACGAGGAGCAGGACAGCATCAACCGCAACCGGGTGATTCCGTCCTATCGCACCGCCCGACTGTTCGGCGAACAGGTCACCTTCGCCCGACTGCAAGACCGGCTGGATCAGGGCCACACCATCCGCGCCACGCCGCTGACCGCCAATTTCGACTTCGCCGCCTTCCGCGAAAAATGGGGCGATCGCGCCATCCCGCTGTTCGCGCTCGACCCCAAGGACAAGCTCCGGGTGTTCTCGACCCGGGAAACGCTGCAACCCGCGGCCGGCTGGACCGTGATCAGCCTGCTACCACCGCCCGAACCGAACCGTGGCGGCAACGGCAAGGACAATGGCAAGAACCGGGACAAGAAGGATAACGACAGGGAGGGTGGTTAAGGATAAGAACAGCGGCGGGGCCGGTCAACCGCGCGGTGGGCGGCCGGCCCCGCCTCGAATCAAGCGGCGGCCGGTGGCTCGGAACGAGAAGCTTCTTTCCGTAGCCGCAGCCGCTCCAAGCGCTGCCAGGCTTCCAGCACGCAAGCCACCGACCAGGCCTGGGCCGGCGCTCCGCGTGGATGGTGCGGCGGCGCGCCGTCGAAGATTTCGCTGACCGTGCCCAGCCCGGCGTCGAACAGATGATCGCGGATCGGCTCCAGCCAGGCCTGCGCCACCGCCGCGTCGCCATGAACCCGGTATTCGGCCAAGGCGTAGTGCCCCAGCAGCCAGCCCCAAACCGGCCCCTGATGGTAGCCACCATCCCGTTCCGTCGGGTCGCCCAGGTAATGAGGCCGGAATTCGGCATGGCGCGATGCCAGGGAACGCAGGCCGTGGGAGGTCAGCAACTCCCGGCCGCAGACCCGCACCACCGCCTGCCGCACCGCCGGATCGAGGGGGCTATGGTGGAGGCTGACCGCCAGCAACTGATTGGGGCGCAGGCGCGAATCGTTGCCGTCGGGTCCATCCAGCACGTCGAACAAGCCTTCGCCATCGGATCGAACGAAGCGCCGGAATCCCATTCGCGCCTGCGCCGCCAGATCATCGTAAAGCGTCGGCGACCGCCGCAAGCGCCGGGCGAAACTGGCCAGGCACAGCAAGGCGTTGTACCAGAGCGCATTGATTTCCACCGGCTTGCCGATGCGCGGCGTCACCACCCAGTCGCCGACTTTGGCGTCCATCCAGGTCAACTGCGTCCCCGGCTCGCCGCAGCGCAACAGGCCGTCGGTTTCATCCTGACCAATGCCGTAGCGGGTCCCGGTGACGTGCCAGGCGACGATCTCCTGCAGGACCGGAAACACCTCGGCCAGGGTTTTGGTATCGGCGCTGGCCTCCAGATAGGCCCGCCAGGCCTCGACGTACCACAGCGCGGCATCGGCGGTGTTGTAGGCCAGCGGCTCGCCTTCGGCGGAAAACAGATTGGGCAACATGCCCCGGTCGGCGAAGCGGGCGAAGGTCAACAGGATGCGGCGGGCGATATCGCAACGACCGGTCGCCAGCGTCAGCCCCGGCAGCGCGATCATGGTGTCGCGGCCCCAGTCGCCGAACCAGGGATAACCGGCGATCACCGTCTCGCCCTCGGGCAAATCCGGCAGCGGCCGGGCAACCAGGAAGCTGTCCGCCGCCAGCATCAGTTGCCGGACCCAGTCCGGGGCCTGTCGCAGTTCGGGAACCTGGGTGGTGGCCTGCTCCAGCAAGCTGGCGTCACGCTCCAGAAACCGCCGCAGCGCCGCTTCCAGATCGAGTTCCGCCTCCTCGTGCAGGCTGGCGACGACGCCGGTCCAGACGCCCGGTCGCAAGGCCAGCACCGCTTCTCCCAGGGAGAAATGATGGTCGCGGTGCGCCAGGCCGCGTTCGTGTTCGACCGGCAGGTCGTAATTCTCGAACCAGTTGACGCCGTCCACCATGACCCCGCCGCGAATCCACAGCCGCAGGGTGAAATCCGGGGTATGCACTCGCCGCAACGCGGGATCGGGGGCCTCCAGCACCGGCTGGAATTCATTCATCCGGGTTTTGACGTGATGGTCGCGTCCGTTCACCAGCAAGCGAACCCGCAACTTCAGGTCGCGGGCGGCGCTCTCCGGCGTCAGCCGGTAGGCGACGTAGCTGGTGTTGGCGCCCGGCTCCAGCCAGATGCGCTGCTCCACCACGACATCGCCGATCGCGAAACGCCAGACCGGCATCCGTCCTTCCAGGCGGAACGATTCGAGGTGAACGTGGCCGCGCGGGCTGACCACGTCGATACCGGCCCAGCGATTGCTGAACAGCGCGATTTCCCGGTCCCGGTCCACCAGGGTGGCGTCGGCCTTGGCGAATACCAGCCAGCGGCCGAGCGGCGGCCGCACCGGCGCCACCAGCAGTCCGTGGTAACGCCGGGTCAGGGTGCCGGCCACGGTGCCGGCGGCGTAACCGCCCAAACCGTTCGTCAGCCACCACTCGCGCCGTTCGGCCTGAAGCAGATCGCCGCACAATGCCCGGCCGCAGCGAATGAAACGCGGGATGTCGCCGTTCATGGGATCACTCGTCGGTTGGCTAAAATCGTGGCATTTTGCAGTAATTTCCCAACCCGGCATAGGGAAAATAACCGCTACTCCGCCGGCTCATTCCAATCGCAACCGGTCGCCGACCCGAATGCCGCGCCGGGCCGCTTCGCCGGCGTTGATCTCCAGGATATAGCGGACCTCGCTGGTATCGCTGGGATACAGCGGACAGTTCGGCGTCGCGCAGGGCGGCACGCCGGCCTCGATCTGCGACAGCCAGCCGTTGGCGTCGAAGTACAGCAGGTCCAGGGAAATATAAGTGTTCTTCATCCAGAACACCGCCGGACCCGGCGGCTGCACGAACAGCATTCCCCGGTCGCGCGGCAGCTCCCGACGGTACATCAGGCCGCGCTCGCGCTCTTGCGGCGTTTGCGCGATCTCGACTTGAAACGTCGCCGGGCCGACCGTGACCCGTTGCGGATCGAGCGCGAAGGCGGGCACGACCGCCAGCGCGGCCAGCCAACATGACAATAGAAGGGTCCCGCGGTTAGATTTCATCTTGAGTCTTGCCCTGTACGGATCTCAAGGGAATGGGGAAGGCGCCGCTTGATCCACCTCGGCCGCGCCATGAGAACGACATGCCAATTCTGGAGATTCGGCAAAACCGGCGCAACACACCTTGCCAGCCCAGCCCCTTGCCGCCAAGATAAGCGCCCTCGCCACCCCACCGCACGGTTCGCCCCACACCCATGCTGTTTCAGCGACTGCAAACTGATGGCGCCGCCCGCCGCGGCCGGCTGACTTTCGACCGGGGCACGGTGGAAACCCCGGCTTTCATGCCGGTCGGCACCTATGGCACGGTCAAGGCCATGACGCCGGAAGAACTGCGCGCCGCCGGCGCCGAAATCATCCTCGGCAACACCTTCCATCTCATGCTGCGCCCCGGCACGGCGATCATCGAACAGCACGGCGACCTGCACGGTTTCATGCACTGGGACGGGCCGATCCTGACCGATTCCGGCGGCTTTCAGGTGTTCAGCCTGGCGGCGATCCGCAAGATCACCGAGGCCGGAGTAAAATTCCAGTCGCCGGTGGACGGCGGGATGGTGTTTCTGGGGCCGGAGGAGTCGATGGCGGTGCAGCGGGCGCTGGGCGCGGACATCGTCATGATCTTCGACGAATGCACCCCCTACCCGGCCACCGAAACCGAAGCGCGCACGTCGATGGAACTGTCGCTGCGCTGGGCGCGGCGCAGCAAGGCCGCCCACGACGACAACCCCGCCGCCTTGTTCGGCATCGTCCAAGGCGGCATGTACCCACCCCTGCGCCGTATCTCGGCCGAGGGGCTGCGCGACATCGGCTTCGACGGCTACGCCATCGGCGGGCTGGCGGTCGGCGAACCGCTGGCGGAACGGCTGGCCATGCTGGACTGCACCGTGCCGCTGCTGCCGGAAGACGCGCCGCGCTACCTGATGGGCGTGGGCAAGCCGGAAGACATGGTCGAGGCGGTGCGCCGCGGCGTGGATCTGTTCGATTGCGTGATGCCGACCCGCAACGCCCGCAACGGCCATCTGTTCACCCATCACGGCGACATCCGCATCCGCAACAGTCGGTATCGAACCGATACCCGGCCGCTGGACGAAACCTGCGGCTGCTACACCTGCCGGCACTACAGCCGCGCCTACCTGCGCCATCTGGACCGGTGCAACGAGATTCTCGGCGCCCGGCTCAACACGATTCATAATCTGTACTACTACCTGGACCTGATGCGCGAGTTGCGAGCCGCCATCGCCGAGCAACGGCTGGCGCGGTTCGTGGAGGTTTTCCACGAGAAGCGCGGTCCGGGGCGTGCTCAGCCGGTATGATTCGAACGCTGGCCCGCAACTCCAACGCCGCCGCGCCAAAAGTGCATGTGACCCCAAGGGCGGACCCGCAAATCCGTTTGCTCGAAGTCCCGCGCCAATATCGCAGACCCTCCTGAAACGGCGGCAAAAAAAGGGGATTGCGTCCTCGCAATCCCCGCAAGACCTCCAAGCGATGTGTAGAGGTCAATCAGACGGCAGGCGTCTTTACAGGTAGTCGCCCTTATAGCTTTCCAGCGTCTTGATGTAGTTGGCGCGCTCGAACGCGGTCGGATCGGCGACGTTGCGCTGGCTCATCGAACCCTTCATCTGCTTCACTGACGAGTAGTGGTGCAGCTCCATCCAGGTCCGCAAGCCATTTTGCAGGGTAGTCATATAATCGATGCCGTTCTTGAGCAGGGCCGAGGTGGTCATCACCACGTCGGCGCCCGCCATCAGATACTTGACCACCTCGGTCGCGCTTTGCACGCCGCGGGTCGCGCCCAGCGAGGCGCGCAACCGTCCATGCAGAATAGCGATCCACAGTAACGGCAGACGGATTTCATCCGGCGTGCTCAGTTGCAGGTTCGGCGCCACCTCCAGCTTGTCCAGATCGAAATCGGGCTGGTAGAAGCGGTTGAACAACACCAGGGCGTCGGCGCCGGCATCGTCCAGCGCCTTGGCCATCGCGCCGATGGCGCTGAAAAACGGGTTCAGCTTGACCGCCACCGGAACGGTCACCGCCGCCTTCACCGCCTTGACGATCTCGACGTAGCGCTCCTCGACCTCGCGGCCGCTGGTGGTCAGATCGGCGGGGATGTAGTAGATGTTCAGCTCAATCCCCTTCGCTCCCGCCTCCTGCATCAACTGAGCGTATTCGATCCAACCGGTGTTGGTGATGCCGTTGAGGCTGCCGATAATCGGGATGTCCACCGCCGCCGACGCCTGCCGCAGCAGTTCCAGGTAGTTGTCCGGGCCGACGGTGTAATCGTCCACCTCCGGGAAGTAGCTCAACGACTCGGCGAAACTCTCGGTGCCGGCGGTCATCAGGTATTCCAGCGCCGCGCTCTCGTGTTTCAACTGCTCCTCGAACAGCGAGAACATGACCACGGCCGCCGCGCCGGCGTCTTCGAGGCGCTTGATGTTGGCCACGTTCCCCGACAGCGGCGCGGCCGACGCCACGATGGGATGCTTCAGTTCCATCCCCATGTAAGTGGTTGTTAAATCCATGATGATTCCTTCTGCGTGCAGAATGCCGATGGCTGGCGGTTCCGGCTCACCCGAAACCGCCATGCGCCCTTAGGGTTTGTATTTCGGTTGGAAGGTGTCGCCGCTGCGGGCCGCCATATCCTCATACACTGACCAGCGCCGGTTGATTCCCTGCTGGGCCAGATCCATGAGATGCGCGGCCTCCTTGGGGTTGGTGTGGGCCAGCACCTTGTAGCGCACCTCGTTGTAGGCGTAGGTCTTGAGCGGGATCTTCGGACGCCCGGAATCGAGGACGAACGGGTTCTCGTTGGACTCGTGCACCATCGGGTTGTAGCGGAACAGCGGCCAGTGTCCGCACTCCACCGCCAGATGTTGCTGGTCCAGCCCGCGCTGCATGTTGATGCCGTGGGCGATGCAGTGGCTGTAGGCCAAAATCAGCGACGGTCCCCGGTACGCCTCGGCTTCGCGGAAGGCCAGTAGGGACTGCTGCGGGTTGGCGCCCATGGCGATGCGCGCGACGTAGACGTTGCCGTAGGAAATCGCCTGCAGCGCGATGTCCTTCTTGCCGACCTGCTTGCCAGCCGCCGCGAACTTGGCCACCGCGCCCATCGGGGTAGATTTCGACATCTGGCCGCCGGTGTTGGAATACACCTCGGTGTCCATCACCAGGATGTTGACATCGCGGCCGCTGGACAGCACATGATCGACGCCGGAGGAGCCGATATCGTAGGCCCAACCGTCACCGCCGACGATCCACACGCTGCGCCGGACCAGTTGGTCGACGACCGACAGCAACTGCTGGGCGCGCGGGTCCTTGATCTCCCGCAAGCGCTGTTTCAGCTCGGCCACTCGGCCCCGCTGCTGGCGGATGTCGATCTCGGCGGTCTGGTCGGCTTCAATCAGATCGCCCACCAGTTCCTGGCCGATCTGTGATGCCAGCGCCCGTAACAGCTCCTGGGCGTAGGTCAGATGCATGTCGGCGGTCAGGCGGAAACCCAGGCCGAATTCGGCGTTGTCCTCGAACAGCGAGTTGGACCAGGCCGGGCCGCGCCCTTCGCTGTTGATTGACCACGGGGTGGTCGGCAGGTTGCCGCCGTAGATCGAGGAACAGCCGGTGGCGTTGGCCACCAGCAACCGGTCGCCGAACAGTTGCGAGAGCAGCTTGACATAAGGGGTTTCGCCACAGCCGGCGCAGGCGCCGGAAAACTCGAACAGCGGCGGCAGGAACTGCACCCCGCGCACCGTGGAGAAGTCCACCCGGCCACGATCCATCTCCGGTAGCGTCTCGAAGAAACTCACATTGGCTTTCTCGTCCTCCAGCACCGGCTCCTTGAGCGCCATGTTGATGGCCTTGCGTCCGGTCTGTTCCTTGCTCTTGGCCGGGCAGACCTCAACGCACAACCCGCAGCCGGTGCAGTCTTCCAGATACACTTGCAGGGTGTAACGAATGTCCGGGAAACCCCGGGCGTCAATCGGCGCGGTCCTGAATGCCTTCGGGGCGTTGTCCAGACTGGCCTCGTTGTAGAACTTGGAGCGGATGACGCCGTGCGGGCAAACTAAGCTGCAATTGCCGCATTGGATGCAGACGTCCGGTTCCCAGATCGGCACGAAGTTGGAGATGTTGCGCTTTTCCCATTGGGTGGTGGCGCTGGGATAGGTGCCGTCCACCGGCAGGGCGCTGACCGGCAGTTCGTCGCCGCGTCCGGCCATCATCATCGCCGTCACCTTCTGCACGAACTCCGGTGCATTGGCCGGCACCACCAGCGGCAATTCGCGGGTACTGCTCGCCTGACTGGGCACCTGGATTTCCCGCAGGTTGGCCAGGGTGTTATCCACCGCCTCAAAGTTCTTGCGCACCACTTCCTCGCCCTTGCGGGCGTAGGACTTCTTGATCGAGTACTTGATCTTGTCAATGGCCTTATCGCGCGGCAGCACCCCGGAAATGGCGAAGAAGCAGGTCTGCATGATGGTGTTGATCCGCGTTCCCATGCCATTGTCGCGGGCAACTTTTTCGGCATTGATAGCGTGGAACTTGAGCTTCTTGACGATGATCTCTTCCTGCACTGAGCGCGGTAACTTGTCCCACGCTTGCTCCGGCTCGTGTGGGCTGGTGTTCAGCAGCAGCACCGCGCCCGACGCGGCGTTCTTGAGCACATCGCCGCGATCCAGGAAGTTGAACTGGTGGCAGCCGATGAAGTTGGCCGACTGCACCAGATAGGGCGAGCGGATCGGATCGGGGCCGAAACGCAGATGGGAGACGGTCTGCGAACCGGACTTCTTGGAGTCGTAGACGAAGTAACCCTGCGCGTAAAACTCCGGATCATCACCGATGATCTTGATCGAGTTCTTGTTGGCGCCGACCGTGCCGTCCGCGCCCAGTCCGTAGAACATCGCGCGCACCACCTTGTCGGACTCGATCATGAAGCTGGCATCGACATCCAAACTGGTGTGGGCCACGTCGTCGATGATGCCGACGGTGAAATGGTTCTTGGGCTTGTCCTTGCGCAATTCGTCGAACACCGCCTTGCACATCGCCGGAGTGAATTCCTTGGAGGACAGTCCATAGCGACCGCCGATGACTCGGGGCATAACCGGTGAGGGCAAGGTCCCGTCGGTCTGCGCTTCCACCAGGGTATTGACGACTTCCAGATACATCGGCTCGCCGGTGGTGCCCGGTTCCTTGGTGCGCTCCAGGACGGCGATGGACTTGACGCTGGCTGGTAACGCCGCCAGGAAATGACTGGCCGACAGCGGCTGGTAGAGACGAACCTGGAGTACCCCCACCTTTTCGCCGCGCGCATTGAGATAGGCGGCGGTTTCGCAGGCGGTTTCCTGGCCGGAACCCATCAGGATCACCACCCGTTCGGCATTCGGATCGCCGAAGTAGTCGAACAGGTTGTAACGGCGTCCCGTAATGCCCGCGAATTTGTCCATGGCCGCCTGCACGATGCCGGGTACCTTGGCATAGAACGGGTTAACCGTTTCACGGCTCTGGAAATAGACATCGGGGTTCTGAGCGGTGCCACGAATGAACGGCCGGTCGGGGTTCAGCGCCCGGGCGCGATGCGCCAGCACCAGATCGTCGTTGATCATCGCCCGGATGTCTTCGTCCGACAACAGGGTCAGCTTATTCACCTCGTGCGAGGTGCGGAAGCCGTCGAAGAAGTGAATGAAGGGCACCCGCGCTTCCAGGGTGGCCGCCTGGGCGATCAGCGCCATGTCGTGGGCTTCCTGTACCGAACCGGAGGCCAGCAGGCAAAAGCCGGTCGGGCGCACCGCCATCACGTCCTGATGGTCGCCGAAGATCGACAGGCCCTGCGTCGCCAGTGAGCGGGCGGCGACATGGAACACCGCCGCGGTCAGCTCACCGGCGATCTTGTACATGTTGGGGATCATCAGCATGAGCCCCTGCGACGCGGTAAAGGTGGTGGTCAGCGCACCGGTCTGCAACGCGCCGTGCGCCGCGCCGGCCGCGCCGCCCTCGCTCTGCATTTCCATAATCAGCGGGGACGCTGCCCCAGATGTTCTTGACACCTTCCGAGGCCCATTGATCCGCCAACTCGGCCATGGTCGAGGACGGAGTGATGGGATAGATGGTGCAGACTTCGTTAACCCGGTAGGCGACGTAGGCGGCGGCCTCGTTGCCATCGATGGTGGTGACTTGCCGTTCGGTCATTTTGCGCTTCTCTCTAGGCCCGCTGGATACCGCGGACGATGGTTTCTCGTTGTCAAACCGCTGGTTCCGACGTTTCGGCCGGCGGCTCTGGAATCATCTCGATGGCGTGGCAGGGGCATTGCTCGAAGCACACCGCGCAGCCGGTGCAGAGATCGTAATTGTAGCGGTAGCGATTGCCCGGCCCCAGCTTGATGACCGCGTCCTCGGGACAGGCACCGTAGCAGCCATCGCACTCGTAGCAGTTGCCGCAGGACAGGCAGCGCTTGGCTTCGTACAGCGCCTCTTTCTGGTTCAGGCCGCCCACCACTTCCTCGAAGCTGCTCTGGCGAACTTTCATATCCAGATGGCTCTGCGGGCGCTGGGCAGCGTCGGTGTAATACCAGACGTGCAGCTTGTCGAAGGTGGCCAGCGCGTGCTTGGGCGGCTTGGCATAGCTTTCGCCGCGCAGCCAGGCGTCGATGTGGCGGGCGGCCTTCTTGCCGTGGCCGACCCCGATGGTCACGGTGCGGTCGGAAGGCACCATGTCGCCACCGGCGAACAGGCCCGGATAGCCGGTCATCATGTTTTCGTTGACCATCACCACGCCGTCGTCTCTTGAGTTCCACGCCCGGCATCCGAGTCATGAAGCTGGTGTCCACGTCCTGGCCCAGCGCCATGATCAGCGCATCGGCCTCCAGGGTCTCAAGCTGGCCGGTCGGGCGCGGCCGGCCCTTCTCGTCCACTTCCATCACCTCGACCGTGAAGGTGGTTTCCTCGATGTTCTTGATGGTGCGCAGCCAGTGGATCTTGACGCCTTCTTCCAGCGCCTCGTCGGCCTCGAACTCGTGGGCCGGCATGTTGGCGCGGTCGCGGCGGTAGATGATCAACGGCTCATAGCCCAGTCGCTTGGCGACCCGGGCGGCGTCCATGGCGGTGTTGCCGCCGCCGTAGATGGCGACCCGCCGGCCCAGCTTGGGGGCGTTGCCGGATTCCACGTCCTTGAGGAAGCTCAGGGCGTCGAACATTTTGCCGGCGTCGCGGGCCGGGATCTCGGTGCGCTTGCTGATATGAGCGCCCACGGCGACGAACATGGCGTCGAAGTTGCCGGCCTGTTTCTCGGCCAGCAGATCGTCGACCCGGTGGTTGAGCACGATCTTGACGCCCATGTTCTCGATGCGCTTGATCTCGGCATCCAGCACGTCGCGCGGCAGGCGGTAGGCGGGAATGCCGAAGTGCATCATGCCGCCGGCCATCGGGCCAGCCTCATGGATTTCGACGGTATGGCCGAGACGGGCCAGATGGTAGGCGGCGGACAGGCCACTGGGACCGGCGCCGACCACCAGCGCCCGCTTGCCGCTGGGGGGAACGGTGACTTCGAACTGCCAGTTTTCCTGTAGCGCCATCTCGCCGAGGAAGCGTTCGACGGCGTGAATGCTGACCGAGGAATCCAGCTTGGCGCGGTTGCAGTTGCTCTCGCAGGGGTGGTAGCACACCCGGCCGTGCACCGACGGCAGCGGGTTATCCTGGGTCAGGGTTTGCCAAGCCTCCTTGAAACGTCCCGCCTGCGCGTGCGTCAGCCAGGCCTGGATGTTTTCGCCCGCCGGACAGGCATTGTTGCAGGTCGGCAGCAGATCCGCGTAGATCGGTCTCTGGATGCGTTGCGGACCTACGTTGCGCTTCTCGTGAGTCAGATCCAGCGGGCGCGTCATGTTAATTGGCTTGTCAGTCATCGTGCTTCTCTTCGCAATCGTCTGGTGGTGAAAGATGACCCTCGGCCTGGAGGGGCGGCGAGGGTCCGATGGTACAACCAGTACCGCCGGTCGCGGTCGTTATGAACGGTTTTTTTTAAGTAGTATGGGCAAGGCCGAGACGTTGTACAGGCTGGCTGTCGCGCGGTCCTGTCGGAAGGCGTGCATGGATGGAGCCGGTCGCCCGCGCTATGCTCGCTAGTAAAGTTAGAACATTTTGCTGGAAAGTGAATGAAGGCCGGCCATTAGCGCCCTCCGCCGCGCGCCCGGCCGCAACCCCGACTCGACCACCCGAAAGGAGCGCGCCATGAAAGCACTTACCCTCCCGCAACTCGGTGGCCCCGAGCAGTTGCGCATCGATGAAATCGCCACGCCGGAACCTGGTCCCGGACAGGTCCGCGTGCGCCTGAACGCCATGGCACTCAATCGTCGCGATGTCTGGATTACCCTCGGCCAGTATCCCGGCATCCGCCTGCCGTGCATCCTCGGTTCGGACGGGGCCGGCACGGTCGAAGCGCTCGGCCCCGACGCCCCGGCGGAATTACTCGATCAGCCGGTGGTCGTCTACCCCGCCTACGATTGGGGTGACGACCCCCGCTTCCCCAGCCCGACCTTCCGGGTGCTGGGCATGCCGGACCCCGGCGCCTTCGCTGAATGCCTCTGCGTTCCCGCCGGCCACGTCTTTGCCAAACCGGCGCATCTAAGCTGGGAACAGGCCGCCGCCATCCCTCTGGCCGGGCTGACCGCCTGGCGGGCGCTGATGACCCAGGCCGCGACGCAAACGGGCGAAACCGTGCTGGTGACCGGCATCGGCGGCGGCGTGGCCACCTTCGCGCTGAAGTGGGCGGCGGCTCTGGGCGCGCGGACTTTCGTCACCAGCGGCGACGACGGCAAACTGGAACAGGCCCGGCGAATGGGCGCGGCCGGCGGCGTCAACTACCGCGACGAGCATTGGGCCAAACGATTGACCGAGCTGAGCGGTGGGGTGGACGTGGTGATCGACGGCACTGGCGGCTCCTCTTTCAAGGATTGCTTTTCGCTGCTGAAACCGGCCGGGCGGCTGGTGGTTTACGGCGCGACGGCCGGCAATCCGCCGCGGGGGCTGGAGATGGCCAAGCTGTTTTTCCGGCAGGCGCGCATCATCGGTTCCACCATGGGTTCGCCCGCCGAGTTCGCCGCCATGTTGCGCTTTGTCGCCGAACACCGCATCGAACCGGCGCTCGACCGGGTTTTCCCGTTCGATCAGGCGGTCGCGGCCCACCAGCGGCTGCTGGCCGGCGAGCAGATGGGCAAGATCGTGCTGCGGCATGGATGAGCTTGCCGCCGGCCCCGGAACTGGCAAGCCGCCGGCCCGAATTTAAAACCATTTAGAATAAACAAATGATTTTTTATATTAAGAAATACCGCAAAGGCGCTTGACGCGGTGCAATATCAACCATATACTGCATCGCAACATTCCTAGTGAATGTGTCTTCAAATCCTCCTTTGGTGGTTTTTTGCCGGGTCAGCTCATTGCCCCGGCATTTTTTATTTCGGCCGCAAAAAAATCTTGACGCACTGCAACAAAATCGCCTAACCTATGGATGACATCGTTAGATGTTGTTCTTCTCCAAACCTTCCTTTGGTGGTTATTTGCCGGAGCCCGCAAGCTCCGGCTTTTTTTATGCGCGCAACCGAACGGGCATGAAGCCACCCTCACCCAGGACGGGAACTTTCCCGGCGCATGGGTTCCGATAGGCAAGCGGACCGAAAGGCCGCCAACCCATCGTCCATCCGGGTTCATCCAGCCACCTCGAAGCCTGTCCGCCATGACCGCGCGCCAAACCCGCCTCACCACGCTTTATGGAAAATCCCTGGTCTTCTGCGCCAGCCTGCTGCCGCTGGCCTGGCTGTGCTGGCTGGCCTGGCAGGATCGACTGGGCGCCAATCCGGTCGAGACGCTGAGTCATCGCACCGGCGACTGGAGCCTGCGCTTCCTGCTGCTGACGCTGGCGGTGACGCCGCTACGGCGGTTGACCGGCTGGAACGGGCTGCAAAAGTTCCGGCGAATGCTGGGCCTGTTTGCGTTTTTCTACGTCTGCCTGCACTTCGGCGTGTATCTGGTCTTCGATCAATTCTTCGATTTGTCGGCCATTTTCGAAGACATCGCCAAGCGCCCCTACATCACGGTCGGTTTCGCCGGCTTCCTGCTGCTGGTCCCACTGGCGGTGACCTCGACCAACGGCATGATCAAACGGCTGGGGCGCAACTGGCAACGGCTGCACCGGCTGGTCTACCTGATCGGCGTGCTGGGCGTGGTGCATTACTGGTGGCTGGTCAAGGCCGACATCAGCGAACCGCTGCTGTATGCCGGGCTGGTCGCCGCATTGCTGGGGTATCGACTCTGGTGGTGGAACGCTCACTCTCCGGTCGCCATCCGCTCCACCCGCTGAAAGCCGCGCGGCAGCGGTTTGCCCCGCCGGCCCCGCTCGCCGGCGTAGCCGTCCAGATCGGCCGGTTTGAGCTTCAGATCCCGCTTGCCGGCGGTCAGCACCAGATTTCGTTCCGGCGGAACGAGGGCCAGCGTCGTCAACCGTTCTCCGCCCGGCAGATCGAGAACCTTGTTGCCCTTGCCCTTGGGCAGACGCGGCAGATCCTTGACCGGAAACAACAGCAGGCGCCCGCCGCTGCTCACCGCCGCCAGCCGCTGGGTTTCCAGCCCCGTCACCGGCAGCGGGGGAAGAATCGTCGCGCCCTCCGGCACGGTCAGCACCAGCTTGCCGGCCTTGTTGCGGCTGAGCAGGTCGTCGAAGGCGCAGATGAAGCCGTAGCCGGCGTCGGTGGCCAACAGGTAGAGATCCTCGGGATTGCCCAGCAGCATGTTCACAAAGCCGGCCCCGTCCGGCGGGCTGAGCTTGCCGGTTAGCGGCTCGCCGTAACCGCGCGCCGAGGCCAGCCCCGCCACCGGCAGGGTGTAGGTCCGCCCGGTGGTGTCCAAAAACACCGCCGACTGGTTGCTGCGCCCCTGGGCCTGGGCCAGGAAGCCGTCGCCGGATTTATAATTCAACGCCGCGGCGTCGATCTCGCGGCCCTTGGCCGCCCGCACCCAACCCTTTTGCGACAGCACCACCACCATCGGTTCGCTGGGGGTCAAACTGGTTTCATCCAGCGCCTGCGCCGGCCGCCGTTCCACCAGCGGGCAGCGGCGCGGGTCGGCGCAACGCTGGGCATCCTCCTGAATTTCCTTGCGAATCAACCCATTCAAACGCTTTTCCGAACCCAGCAATTGTTGCAAATGCTCCAGTTCCTTGCGCAACTGGTCCTGTTCGCCGCGCAGTTTCATTTCCTCCAGACGAGCCAGATGGCGCAGCTTGGTCTCCAGAATGGCCTCGGCCTGGATATCGGTCAGTTGGAAGCGGGCCATCAGCGCCAGCTTGGGTTTGTCTTCGGTGCGCAGGATGCGGATCACCTCGTCCAGATTGAGATAGGCGATCAGCAGGCCGTCGAGAATATGCAGGCGCTGTTCGACTTGATGGCGCCGATGTTCCAGCCGCCGCCGCACCGTGGCCAGACGATAGCGCAGCCATTCGTCGAGAATCCGCCTGAGGTTCTTGACCTGCGGCCGGCCGTCCAGACCGATCATGTTCAGGTTGACCCGGTAGCTCTTTTCCAAATCCGTGGTAGCGAACAGGTGGTCCATCAGCAAATCCACGTCCACCCGGCTGGAGCGCAGCGCCAGCACCAGCCGGGTCGGATTTTCATGGTCGGACTCGTCGCGCAGATCCTCGACCATCGGCAGTTTTTTGTCCCGCATCTGCGCGGCGATCTGCTCCATGATCCGCGCCCCGGACACCTGATGCGGCAGAGCGATGATGACCACGTCGCCGTTTTCCCGTTCGAAGCGGGCGCGCAGCCGCACCGCGCCGTTGCCGGTCTGGTACAGCTTCCGCAGTTCCTCCCGCGGGGTAACGATCTCCGCGCCACCCGGATAATCCGGCGCGGGCACGAGGTCGCACAGCGCGTCCACGTCGCTGTCGGGATGGTCCAGCAAGTGAACGCAGGCGGCGACGATTTCGCCGAGATTGTGGGGCGGAATATCGGTGGCCATGCCAACGGCGATGCCGGTCGCGCCGTTGAGCAGCACGTTCGGCAGGCGGGCGGGCAGCAGCACCGGTTCCTCCAGCGTGCCGTCGAAGTTGGGCGCCCAGTCCACCGTGCCCTGCCCCAGTTCCGCCAGCAGCACCTGGGCGAACGGCGTCAGCCGCGCCTCGGTGTAGCGCATGGCCGCGAACGATTTGGGATCGTCGGGCGAGCCCCAGTTGCCCTGCCCGTCCACCAGCGGGTAGCGGTAGGAAAACGGCTGGGCCATCAATACCATGGCTTCGTAGCAGGCCGAGTCGCCGTGCGGATGGTACTTGCCGAGCACGTCGCCGACGGTACGGGCGGATTTTTTGTGCTTGGCCCCGGCGCTCAGGCCCAATTCGGACATGGCGTAGACGATGCGCCGCTGCACCGGCTTCAAACCGTCGCCGATGTGGGGCAAGGCCCGATCGAGAATGACGTACATGGAATAATCCAGATACGCCTTTTCGG
Source organism: uncultured Gammaproteobacteria bacterium (assembly GCA_963695105.1). Classification (GTDB taxonomy): domain Bacteria; phylum Pseudomonadota; class Gammaproteobacteria; order Competibacterales; family Competibacteraceae; genus Competibacter. The sequence continues at coordinate 25,996 of CAVOGC010000056.1, forward strand.
TGAAGACTTTCAGCGATACACGTTCGGTACTGTCGGCGGTAAAGGCTAATTCGGTCATTCAGAAACGTCGCTCAGGAATTAGGAAAGAGTTCGGCCAGATCGATCACGGCATCGGGACACAGGATCGGCGCGATCTGGCCGGTACGGCGGCAATCCCGTTGCCGGTACTCGCCGTTGATCGGTTCGCGGTGGATTTCCAATTGTCGATTCTGGATATCCAGTAACCAGATTTCGGGGATGCCGTTTTTTGCGTACAGAGGAATTTTGACATCGCGATCGTAGCGGAGCGTGCTGTCGGATATTTCGATCAGCAGCAAGACATCTTCGGCATGAGGATGAGCGGTTCTGTAATAGTCATCCCGCCAACGCAGCAAGGCAATATCGGGCTGAGGTTCGGCATGGCCATCGAGGATGATTGGGTCCTGAACGGATACAATCGCTTTTCCATGTAATAGCGAAACAAGCTTATTATTGAAATATTTGACCTCGCCTCCATGAGAACTCCCAATCGGCGCCATTTCGATAATCTCCCCGTCAATCAATTCCACCCGTGAGTCTTCGTTCAATAAACCCACTTCCGCCATGCGGTGATATTCCGCCACGGTCCAACGGTGACGAGGTTGAAGATTCAACGATTCTCGTTCCGCCAAAGGTGTTGACATGGTTCGTTCTCCTGTCAATCAAACGTCAAAGGGACTGGGTACTGGCGCGCTCCCGATTCAAGGCCAGCAACCGCCACGAAATCTCCTCATCGCTCGAATTAGCCGGCCAGCCGTAAACCGCCGCGACGGCCTCATCGAGAACGCGATGAGCGTTGGCCAGCCACGCCGGACGCTGGTTGTACAAGTGGGTGAGCGTGCGCTTTTTCAGCTCGGTGGCGGCGCGATCGTCTACCGGCAGCAAGCGGTCGGGATAGCCGGGCACGACTTCCGGCACGCAATTCCACCAGGCGTCAGTCGGCGTCGGCTCGCCCAGCAGCGCGCACAAGTCGTTGAAATGCGACTGCGCGGCGGTGCGTTCCGTCAGCACGGCATCGCGCCATTTCTGGATGAAGCATTGCGGGGTCATCGCGGTCATTCGAGTGGAGGGAAACCGGCCTGAACGAGCTTAAACTATACCCACGATTCACTTTGCCACACCGGCGATACATTCCGCTAACGCTCTTCAACTCCGCCCCAAGGCTCAACCCATGCCCCCAACAACCCTGACCGTCGGCTCTGGTGCAGCAAGCCTGTAGCGCCGACCGCGCCGCCAATTTAGCTTCTGGCATCGCCGGCATCCGCGACCTCGCCAGTCACGGCGCACAATTGATCCTGCTGCCGGAACTGCACGCCGGCCCGTATTTCTGTCAGACCGAGAACCCCGATCTGTTCGATCTGGCCGAATCGATTCCCGGCCCCGCGACCGAGGAACTGGGCGCGGTCGCTCGGGAACTGGGAATTGTACTGGTCGCCTCGCTGTTCGAACGACGGGCGCCGGGGCTTTACCACAACACCGCCGTGGTGCTGGAGCGCGACGGAAGCATCGCCGGCCTGTACCGAAAAATGCACATCCCCGACGATCCCGGCTACTACGAGAAATTCTACTTCGCGCCCGGCGATCTCGGCTTCACGCCCATCGACACCTCGGTCGGGCGGCTGGGCGTGCTGGTGTGCTGGGATCAGTGGTATCCCGAAGCGGCGCGACTGATGGCGCTGGCCGGCGCGGAACTGCTGCTGTATCCGACCGCCATCGGCTGGAACCCGACCGACGACGACGAGGAACGCCAGCGCCAGTGGGACGCCTGGGCGACGGTGCAGCGGGCGCACGCCATCGCCAATGGCCTGCCGGTGGTCGCCTGCAACCGGGTCGGCTTCGAACCCGATCCCTCCGATCAGACCGCCGGCATCCAGTTCTGGGGCACCAGCTTCATCGTCGGCCCGCAGGGCGAATGGCTCGCCTCCGCCCCCTCCGATGAGCCGGCCACCCTGGCGGTGGAACTGGAACTGGGCCGTTCCGAGCAGGTGCGGCGCCTCTGGCCCTACCTGCGCGACCGGCGGATCGATGCCTACAACGGGCTGCTGCAACGCTACCTGGACCGCTGAGCCGCCGCCGCGAACACCCATCCCCGCAACAGCAGCGCCGCCGCCAGCGCGCACCCCGCTCCGAAGCCGAACGCCACCGGCGCGCCGGCCTGCTGCCACAGCCAGCCGAACAGGATCGACGCCGGCAACAGCATGATCCCGGCGATCATGTTGAACCAGCCAAAGGCGGTGCCGAGCATCTCGCGCGGCGCCAGATCGGCGACCAGCGCCTTCTCCGCGCCCTCGGTGGCGGCCATGAACAGGCCGTACAGCCCGAACAGGGGCCACAGCAGCACGGCGTGGCTGTTAAAACCGAGCAGCAGGTAAAATCCGCCATAGATCAGCCAGCCCCCGACGATCAGGCGGACGCGCCCGAGCCGGTCGGACAGCGCCGACAGCGGCGTCGAAAACACAGCGGCGGTCAGCGCCACCAGCGCCCACAACAACGGCACCTGATACTCGGGAAACCCCAGCTCGCGGGCGCGCAACAGCAGGAACATGTTCGAGGAATTGCCGAGCGTGAACAGCCCGAGCACGACCAGATAGCGCCGGAACGGCCCCGGCAAGCCGCGCAAGGTCCAACTGAAGCGAACCACCACCGGCACCGCCTCCCGCGCCGGCTCGCGCACCGCCAGCGCCAGCGCCACCGCCGCCGCGCCACCCAGCGCGGCCCACAGAAACACCTCGCGCAGCGGCACTTGCGCGGCCAGCAGGCCCGCCGCCAGCAACGGCCCGACCACGCCGCCGAGATTGTCCATCGCCCGGTGCAGGCCGAACGCCAGCCCGCGCTGCCCCCCGTCGATGCTCAGCGCCAGCAGCGCATCGCGTGGCGAGGTGCGCAGCCCCTTGCCGACCCGGTCGGCGAAGCGCAGCGCCAGCACCAGCGGCCAGGAGGTGGCGAAAGCGAGCAGCGGCCGGGCCAGCGCCGCCAGCCCGTAGCCGCCCACCACCCACGGCTTGGTGGAGCGGGTCCGGTCGGCGAGAACGCCGGAAAACAGCTTGAGCAGGCTGCCGGTCGCCTCGGCGACGCCTTCGATGATACCCAGCGCCCGCGGTCCCGCCAGCAGCACCGAAGCGAGATAGAGCGGCACCAGCGGATACACCAGTTCGCTGGCCGCGTCGTTGCAGAAACTGACCAACCCCAGCAACCAGACGGCTCGGGGCAAACCGAGCAGCGCTTTCATGTGGAGCCTCTCCGCTACAGGGTCGGAGCCGCGTCCGGCGCGTCCGGCGCGTCCGGCTTGTCCGGGTCGTCCGGATCGGGCAGGGTCACGCCGAAGCGGGCCGGGATCAGGGCGTAGAACGCGCGGATCCGCTTTTCGCGCAACAGATCGAGCAGGCCCCGCGCCTCGGCATCGGTGACGATGAACTCGACTTCCACCGTGAGCGTTCCGGCCAACTCGAAAAAATGATCCTCGTGCAGGTGATGGTGACGGCCGAAGCCGGCCATCGCGCGGAACGCCGAACCGCCCCGGATACCCATCCGATTGGCCTCCTCCAGCAGCCATTCCCACAACAGCTTGCCGTGATGCCGTTGATGCTCGCGCAGGTAGAGCCTGAGAAACAGACCTTCCATCGCCAATCCTCCCATCAGTGATGTGTTTGCGGACCTCGACCGGATCGCGCGGTCCGGCCGTCGGGTTTGCCGCTGCTCACGGTCCGGACAAAAAGCCCCGAACCGTCAGAATACCGAGCGCGGTCAGCGCCAGCGACCCGAACAGATGCGCGCCCGCCGTCGCGATCGCCCAACCGAACTGGCCGCGGGCGATCAGGGTGACCACCTCGGCCGAAAAAGTGGAAAAGGTGGTCAGCGCGCCCATGAAGCCGGTGATCACCAGCAGTCGGATTTCCGGGGGCAGGCTGGTATTGATCGAGAAATACGCCACCGCCACCCCGATCAGATAACCGCCGAGCAGATTCGCGGCCAGCGTGCCGAGTGGCAGGGTCGGAAAAACGGGGTTGAGGACGATGCCCAGCCACCAGCGCAAGCAGGCACCGAACCCCGCACCGCAGAACACGGCGAGAAATGCATAAGCGTTCATCTCCTGGACCTTATCGTGCAATAACCGGCAAGTAATCGTTTACTCCCCTCGCCCGCTTGCGGGAGAGGGGTTGGGGGTGAGGGCCATGGTTGCAAAGGCTTACCCCTCACTCCCAACCCAGCCCCTTCGCTTCGCTCTCCCCCTTGGCGAGGGGAGAGGGGACTGAATGATTACGGGACAGGTAGCCTGTCCATGCCGCTGGAAGATCGCGGGCCAGCGCTCATCGTAGTTTAGGCAGGACTTTCGCTTCGGGTTAAGAACCGTTCGGGGTGAACCGTTCGACCCTTCGACAGGCTCAGGGCGAACGGAGAAGCGAAAGCCCTGTTTGGGCATAATTTCGCGCCAAATGAGCTTTGCGGCGAAACTTTTTCCCAATTGACCACTTACACTTCTGTTGAGCCGCCGATTTTATTTTTGCTTCCCTTGACCGGCTCTTGCGCTCGACACCTTGGCGCACGCCGCGCGCACTTATTCACTCAGCGGAGAAAATCGCCACTCGCGTTCGACATACTGGCACACGCCGCGCACGCCTATCCACTCACCGGAGAAGACCGCATGTTGGATTTCCTGAACGATCTATTGTGGGGCAAGGTACTCATCACCGTCCTCGTGATTCTCGGACTCACCTTCACGATTCGCTCGCGCTTCGTACAGTTCCGTTATTTTGCCCGGATGTTCCGAATACTCGGCCAGGCTTTCAAGCACCAGGCCGGTCATCTCAGTTCCTTCCAGGCGCTCGCGTTGAGCGTGGCCGGACGGGTCGGCGCCGGCAACATCGCCGGGGTGGCGGTGGCCATCACCCTCGGCGGTCCGGGCGCCATCTTCTGGATGTGGATCATTGGCCTGATGGGCATGGCCACCAGCTATTTCGAATGCTCGCTGGCCCAGTTGTTCAAGCAGGCCGAACCCGACGGCACCTACCGCGGCGGCCCGGCCTATTACATCGAACGCGGGCTCGGGCAAAAGTGGCTGGCCGTGCTGTTTTCCGTGCTGCTGCTGGCTACTTTCGGTTTTTCGTTCAACGCCTTGCAGTCCTACACCGTGGCCACGTCCTTCAGCGACGCCTTCGGCATACCGACTTACGTGACCGGCATCGGCCTGGTCGCGGTGCTGGGGTTGATCATCTTCGGCGGCATCCGCCGCATCGCCGAAGTCGCCGAGATCGTGGTTCCCGTCATGGCTCTGGGCTATTTCGCCATGGCCATCGTGGTCATCGCCACTAATTTCGAGGCCATTCCCGCCGTTCTGGCGCTGATCTTCAAAAGCGCCTTCGGCCTGGAACCGGCGTTTGCCGGCGGCATCGGCGCGGCCATCATCATGGGCGTCAAGCGCGGCCTGTTTTCCAACGAAGCGGGCCTGGGCAGCGCCCCCAACGTGGCGGCCGTCGCCTACGTTCCCCATCCGGTCAATCAGGGCATCGTGCAATCCTTCAGCGTGTTCATCGACACGATCATTCTCTGCACCTGCACCGCCTCCATCATTCTGCTGTCGGGGGTGCTCCAACCCGGCACCGAACTGGGCGGCGTGGCCCTGACTCAAGCGGCTCTGGCGAGCGAAGTGGGCGAATGGGGCCGGTCGTTCGTCAGCCTGGCGCTGATGCTGTTCGCCTTCACCTCCATCATGTACAACTACTACCTGGGCGAAAACAGCCTCAATTTCTTCAGCCCACACAACAAAACCCTGTTCACCGGCTACCGCGTCTTGACGCTCGCGCTGGTGATGTGGGGCTCGTTGCAAGATCTGGGCACGGTGTTCGGCTTCGCCGACGTGGCCATGGGTTTCCTGGCGCTGGTGAACCTCGTCGCGCTGGCCCTGCTGTTCAAGATCGGGCTGCGGCTGATGGACGATTTCGACGCTCAGATCGCCAGTGGGGTCGAGCGACCGGTGTTCGATCCGGCCAAGTTCGCCGATCTGAAGCTCGATCCGCAGTCCTGGGCGCCGGAAGAACCCAAGCTCGAAATCGCGGCCGAACCCGTTCCCGAACCGGAAGGCTGAACCGATGGCGCGGTCCGGCCAACGCGCTCATGACCGGACCGCGCTCGCCGCCTGAATATCCTTTGGAGCGAGCCTCATGCAAAAGCGCATCCTCATCGCTTACACGGGCGGCACCATCGGCATGCGCCGCACGCCCCAGGGCTACGTTCCCGAATCCGGCCTGGACCGGCTGCTGGCGCAGACGATCCCGCCCGATCTGGCCGGGGATATGCCGGATTACGTGGTGCACGAATGCAGCCATCTGATCGATAGCGCCAACCTTCATCCCCGCGACTGGTATCGGATCGCCGGCCTGATCGCCAGCCACTACCGCGAATACGACGGTTTCGTCGTGCTGCACGGCACCGACACCATGGCCTACACGGCAGCGGGGCTTTCCTTCGCCCTGCCGGGCCTGACCAAGCCGGTCATCGTCACCGGCTCGCAGATCCCGCTGCGCGAGATGCGCAATGACGCCCGCAATAACCTGTTGACGGCCCTGCTGCTGGCCGCCAGGGACCCGATTCCCGAAGTTTGTCTGTACTTCAACGGCCGGCTGATGCGCGGCAACCGCGCCGCCAAACTCAAGGGCGAGGCGCTGGATGCGTTCGATTCGCCGAATTACCCGCTGTTGGCGAAAGTCGGCATCAACATCGAGATCAACCGCGCCGCGCTTCTGGATCGAACCGGCGTCGAGGTGTTTCAGATCCTCCAGCCCACCGACGGGCAGGTCGCGGTGCTGAAAGTGTTCCCGGGGCTTTCGGCCGGCCTGCTCGCCAAGGTGCTCGAACCGCCCCTGCGGGGCTTGATCCTCGAATCCTACGGCATCGGCGCCGCCCCGATCGAGTCGCCGGGTTTTCTGGCGACGCTGGCGGCGGCGACCGAGCGCGGCGTCACGATTGTGGCCATCTCCCAATGCCTCGAAAGCCGGGTTGACCTGAGCAAATACGCGGTGGGCACGGCGCTGGCCCGGACGGGCGTGCTCGGTGGTTTCGACCTGACGACCGAAGCCGCCTATGCCAAGCTCAACCACCTGCTGTCGCTGGGCATCCAGACGGAAGAGGTGCGCGGGAACATGCAACTGAGTTGGTGCGGGGAATGCTCGGCGCCGGACGAGCCGTTCGGCCGGGCCAGGAGCCTTTACTGAACCCGCGGCGACCCGCGCCGGCCGCGTCGGGTCAAACGGGCGTCATGCGCCTGAAATTCCTTGAATTGACAATTCGCAATCAGTCCCAAGCGATCCACCGGTACAATCTTTGAATATAGCGCTCCGGTCTGACGGGTGGAATCACCGTTTCGAACCACCCCGGCGCTGCGCGCCACCCCTCCTTATCCACGGCGGGGAGATTCCACAACCGGTCTGGGAGCGCTATATCCGTCCATCCTGGAGAACGAAGCCATGAACATCGTCAAGAATATCGGTTCGGCCGACAAGATCGTCCGTCTCGTGGTCGGCGCCCTGCTGATCGTGCTGGCGCTAATGGGAACGATCGGCTGGTGGGGCTGGATCGGCGTGGTGCCGGTCGCCACCGCGCTGATGAACTGGTGTCCGGCCTACAGCCTGCTCGGCATCAAGACCTGCCCGACCGACAACGCACCAACGCCCTCGAACTGACCCGCGAGATCGTCTCGCGTCGAACGCCGGCCGCCTGGAGCGGCCGGTTTGATTTTTACCCCTTTGCCACGCCTCAGCGGCCCGCTTTCCGGCGCCCGCCGGCCTTGGGTCGGCCGCGCCCCGCCGAGGCGGGCTTATAGGGATTATCGCCGCCCCGGAATTCGATCCGGATCGGCGTGCCCCACAGGTCCAGCCGCTTGCGGTAGACGTTGGTGAGATAGCGCCGGTAGCTTTCCGGCACATGGTCGATCCGGTTGCCGTGAATGACGATCATCGGCGGATTCTGTCCGCCCTGATGCGCGTAGCGCAGCTTGATGCTGTGACCATGCACCAGCGGCGGCTGGTGGGCGGCCAGCGCGTCCTCCAGAATCCGGGTCAGCTCCGGGGTGGCCAGCTTGCGGGTGGCGGCGGTGTAAGCCTCCCGCACCGAAACCATCAACTCGCCGACGCCGGTGCCGTGCAGGGCGGAAATGAAATGGATTTTGGCGAAATCGAGGAAGTTGAGCCGCCAGTCGAGATCGCGCTTCACCTGGGCGCGGATGTCGGGATCGAGCCGATCCCACTTATTGACCGCCAGCACCAGCGCCCGGCCGCTGTCCAGCACCAGACCCAGCAGGCTGGCGTCCTGATCGCTGATGCCCTGGCGGGCATCCAGCACCAGCACCGTCACATGGGATTGCTCGATCGCTTGCAGCGCCTTGATGACGCTGAATTTCTCCACCACCTCGCTGACCCGCGAGCGGCGGCGCACCCCGGCGGTGTCCATCAGGACATAGCGCTGACCGTCGCGTTCGAACGGCGCGGCCACGCTGTCGCGGGTGGTGCCGGGCAGGTCGCAGGTCAGCATCCGCTCCTCGCCCAACAGACGATTGACCAGGGTGGACTTGCCGACGTTGGGCCGGCCGACCACCGCCAGTTTGATGGCCTTTTCCGCCGGTTCCGCCGTCGCTTCGTCCTCCTCGTCGGGGGCCGGCAACACGGCCAGCACCTCTTCCATCAAGTCTTCGACGCCCTGATTGTGGGCGGCGGCGACGACGTGCAGATAGTCCAGGCCGAGGGCGTGAAACTCGGCGCTGAGCAGGTGGGGGTCGCGATGTTCGCCCTTGTTGATCACCAGATGCAGCGGCTTGCCGGCGCGGCGCACCTGGCCGGCGATTTCCTCGTCGGCGGCGGTCAGCCCGGCGCGGCCGTCCACCAGCAGCAGCACCAGGTCGGCCTCTTCGATGGCCCGCCAGACCTGACGCGCCACCAGGCCGTCCATCCCGGCATCCTCGCCGCTCAGGCCACCGGTATCGACCAGCACGCAGGGTCGCGGGCCGCGCTGGCTGATGCCGTACTGGCGGTCGCGGGTCAGCCCCGGCATGTCGGCCACCAAAGCGTTGCGGGTGCGGGTCAGGGAGTTGAACAGGGTGGATTTGCCGACGTTGGGCCGGCCGACCAGGGCGATGACGGGGAGCATGGCGAGCATTTCGGGGGTGGCGAGGTCAGGAAGGACTGCGCCGGATTATGCCTGAAAGCGCGCCCCCGGCCGTAACTGTTCGGGCGCGACCGGTTCAAACCGCCGTCTTTCTGGGATCGAAGGCGTCGCGGACCGCCTCGCCGACGAACACCAGCAGGCTGAGCAGCAGCGCCAGCACCACGAAGCCGGAGACACCCAGCCACGGCGCTTGCAGGTTGTCCTTGCCCTGGCGCAGCAGGTCGCCCAGCGAGGCCGAACCCGGCGGCAGGCCCAGGCCGAGGAAATCCAGGGCGGTGAGGGCGACGATGGAACCGGAGAGGATGAACGGCATGAAGGTCAGGGTCGCCACCATGGCGTTCGGCAGTACGTGCTTGAACATGATGCGCCCGTCGCTCATGCCCAGGGCGCGGGCGGCGCGGACGTAGTCGAAGTTGCGGGCGCGCAGGAATTCGGCCCGCACCACGCCGACCAGCGAGGTCCAGCCGAACAGCATCAGGATCAGCAGCAGGGTCCAGAAACCCGGCACCACCACGCTGGATACGATGATCAGGATGAACAGTTGCGGCAGTCCGCCCCAGATTTCCAGAAAGCGCTGGAACAGCAAATCCAGCCGGCCGCCGAAGTAGCCCTGCACCGCCCCGGCCGCCACGCCGACGATCGAGGAGGTGAGGGTGAGCAGCAGCCCGAACAGCACCGAAATCCGCAGGCCGTAGATCAGCCGGGCCAGCACGTCGCGGCCCTGGTCGTCGGTGCCCAGCCAGTTTTCGGCGGACGGCGGGGCCGGGGCCGGGGCCGGCAGGTCGTAGTTGACGGTGTCGTGGCGGAAGCGGACCGGGGGCCAGAACATCCAGCCGTCCCGCTCGATCAGGTCGTCGAGGTAGGGGTCGCGGTAGTTGGCGGTGCTGGGGAACACGCCACCGAAATCGGTTTCGGCGTAGTCCTTGAACACCGGGAGGTAGAACGCGCCCTGGTGGTAAACCAGCAGTGGGCGGTCGTTGGCGATGAATTCCGCGCTCAGGCTCAGGCCGAACAGCAGCAGAAACAGCCACAGCGACCACCAGCCGCGCCGGTTGGCCCGGAATTGCGTCAGCCGGCGGCGGGTCAGGGGGGTGAGGTGAAACAGGGGTTGCTTCATGCGACGACAATCATAACGGTGAGATCAGAGGCGGTCCAGCGGGCGGCAACGCCCTCCCCGCCCTGGTTCAGTTCGTAAGCCTAGATCAATGGGAGTATTGACGCAGGCGTGTCCGGCCTGCTGGCGTCGAGATTCCGGCGGGTATTTGACCCACGGTTTCTCCTGATAAACGAGCCCACTCTGGCGATCCATTGGTGCAAAGCTATACTTGTGACAGAAGTCCAAGAAGTAGCGCAGTCATTAGTGATAATGCAAGTGTGCTGCCCGGCCATCATGTTTGTTGCGCCATCCACCCATCGTGGCGATGGGTGAACTCTGGAAAGACGACAAGCCTATCGGGATTTCCAGGGCTGTAGGGTCCGCGATGAATGTTATACAGCTAATAAAACCATGCATAATCAATTAATTGCCGTTATCGATAACAGAATGTTGTTGATAGACGGAAACCATATAATTACTTGTTATGGGGTTCTCCAGGATGAGCAAAAATTGAGAGTTGGAATTGTAAGAGTCTTTGCAGATGAAGAAGGCTGCTCTCATTTCGAAACTAAAACAATCGATTTAGAGGCAAAAGATTACGCAAGATAACCTTAGCCTAGCCTTAAAGGGTATTGCCAAAACCCAGCAGGGAAGTAGTCCCGGCTGGTACGCAGATGACGACACCCCAGGATTTTTGATCAAACAATCGAGTTTTGTTTTTGTACGTATCCCATTTCATCTCGTTCGGCTATTTCCAAGCGATAGTGAACTCGAAAGGATTTGGAAAATTGGCTCCCTAATAAAGACATCAGAAAAATCAATTATGCACATAAGCGGTAGTAATGCCGTAAAAGAGGTCTTTAGTTTCATCAACGATATAGATTTTTGCGAATATGCGGCCGATGATCCGTACAAGATCGCCAAATCAATTCTAGGCCTTGCATCAAAGCCGTCTTTTTCTGGCTGTTGCACTAAAATAAAGATTGCTAACAACGAGTATCTGAGTCCATATGACTTTGATGAAATAAAATCAAGAGCTTCCGTCTTAAGCCATCAGGAACACGATAGCTGTTCGTTCAAAATGGATTACTTGATGAATATTGCCACGAATGAAAGGCCTTATGAGGTTACCAATCTAGGGATAGTATGCGACGACAGTACTGGGAATTATTACAGCGCTGGCTTTGATAAAACATTTGCTGCGCAGCAAGGACAAGTTTCGGCGATAGATTTAGTTCCAACACGACTAGATGATCCAGAAGAGGCTGGGCGTTATGTGCTACATCTTCTAAAGGAATTTAACAAATACAAGAGATCACGTGACAGCCTAAAAATGTTGAAGCGATTATTGTCCCTTGTTCGATTTTTGTTGTTCAAGGATCTAACCGAAAGATTCGATATTTTGTTTAACAATTCTAAACTGCTGGTGGAGTCGGAGATAAAAGAGGTGGACCGTATTCTTCAGTATATAACTGCACCAACTAAACAACATTGCTTGGCCGCTTTTGATACTCCTGTAGTCAGGCAACTCGAAAATTACCGACAAGAGCTTGATTTGAAGTTACAACTAGCAGGCTTAACAGAAGAAAGATATTTTCCCGGCGGTGTATCCAACGAAGTTTATAAATTGATCGAGGCTACCGATAAAAAACTAAAAGAAGAGTCTGGAGGGAGGTTGTATTTACTTAACTCTGAAGAAGGGTCCGATGTATGAGCCCCGAACAGAAATCTAGAATCGAAGCATTCGTAGGGGTGTTTTTTGACGGGAAAGAGCTTGAACGGCTCATCTGCGGTACCACATCGTTAACGGATAAAGAAGTTTCAGAGCTTATCGCTACCATCGACCAGTACCAAGAAGCTCAAAGAGAGTTAAGTAAAATCACACCCGAAATTATTTCGGGACCGCCAATTTCCGAACAAGAACTGGCAAAATATTTTGGCGATCAAGAAAGGGATATATTCGTCAGCAAGGAAGAACAAGAACATACATTTGACGCGGCTTTGGAGTCACTGCTAGAGGAACTTGTTGATAACAGTGAAGTGCCTTCGGCGGTGCAAATACTCGCCGCTAGCAACAAATTATCTGTTACAGAATCAATCAAGAAGATGGATGACCTATTTTGGAAAGCCAAGCGGGAGCGCATGGACAGTGCTTTACCACGGGGAGCTAATATTTCTACCGAAGCGCGAGCTGAAAAAAAACATGAAATCAAAGAGTTCTATGATGCACTAAAGAGGAATCTTGTAAATTCTATCGAAAATTTTCCCTACCTTTGGGGGCAGGGTCAGCAAGCAATAGCTCATTTAGAACCTATTTATGAGCTATGGCAGCTGTTTATATCATGGAATGGACGAAGCGGACTGTCTGTACTTTCGCAGAAGCTTCGTCAGTGCTCGGCTTACAAAGCCCTACATCGGTACGCGCACCCCTTTTTAGCGCTGCCAACCCTATCAGATCTTTTGGAACAGGATATGCTGGATGCCGAGGCGGTCGAGCAGACATTATGGGCGCTTGTTCAGGGCAACGGGCGACCAGGAGCAAAAACGATCTCGGACGGCTTTCTTATCCAAGACAGCACTTGTACTCGAAGCTTGCGCGATATCTCGAAGACATAGTTGCTGCCAAAGGTAGCTCTTTAACTGTGAAGGAGCGCAGTCGCTTGTACTGCGCTATAGAGCTCTTGGTGAGTGCGATCCCACCAAATGCTGGAAACATACAGCTAAATATGCAAGATCTTGCTTGGCGAGCGCTGCTTCTTTCAAAAGCCGGCGAAAATCGGCGTGCCGGCGAACTTGCCGTTAAAGCAATAAATTGTGCATCCGGAATAGAATCACATAAATACAACCCATTTTTATGGTGGAGTCGATTAGGCGACGCCCACTTCATAGTTGCATATTCGTCTAGTGACCCAGATCACCCAGGATGGTCGCGAGGTATGGAGTGCTACAACGAGGCGCTTCGCTATGCTTTCGATGAAAGAAAACCCATGGTTTACTCGCGACAAGCTTCAGCTAACGCAGATAGAGTAGAGTTTTACGAATCAAAAATCTCGGAAGTCGAAATAGAGTCTTTTCTAGAGCTTGCTAATACCGGTATTGGTCTTGCCAACAAAGCTATAAAAAGTGAGGGTGGACCAGAAACTGGGGTTTTTACTAAAGCACGTATTGAAGCGGTATGGGCTAGATTGGGAAGCAAAATAGAATTGAATGATGCTGATGATTTGGAAGAAAAATTTTTCGATGTCTATAAAGGATACTCGAACATCATCAGTCAAGTCATGTCCGGAGCTGTAAGCATTGCATTTAACTATATGGTAAAAAAAGGAGATCTGGTTGGCGCAATAGACTGGCTGGATATTCAAATTGCATCACTTCGTGGCAACGCTTCAGGTTGATATATTGGGTTAGCGGATTACTTAGAATATCAGCGATTTTTTCGGCGGGAAGAACGCCCCTTCATGAGTCGTACCATAAAATCACTCATCATGACAGATGCGGAGGGTAGGATACATAGAGGTGATTTTTGATATGATCATTTGCTGACTCGTCCCTGGATAATTTGACAACTTTCATTCGATCGCATGCCCTGCAATCAAGTTAACGCGTATCCGAATACCTACTTACCTTGGTCAATTTTTTTGTTAATATCTAATAACTCGGAATGCTTGGTCGAAGAGGGGATGGGAAAAGGTATATTTGCAAAAAAGCCGGAGATGTAGTTTTTCATGCTGGATGACTTCAGGCAAGGGGCATCAGACAAAAGTGTTAGGCGATGAATCTGTATATATAGCAGCAATCCATTTTTCATGATCGGAGTACAACCCCATAACAAACAAATGCAGTCGGACGCGGCCAAGGCCGCGCCGCTGATTTGAGCGTTATGTTCTAAAAATCGCTGAGTGAAAATGAAGAAATTAACTTCATATCTTGAAAACAATAAAGCAATCATTCGAGTGAAAAGCTTCGAAGAATGTATGGAATTGTTTTCTCATACAGGAAAGTTGAGTAGTACATTTGGGTATTTTCGTGGTCACTCTAACGCTGACTATGCTTTAGTGAGCACTTTGGATAGGTTTGGAAACGACGAATATGGCTCGAATGAAATATTATTGATTCGTCAGTTTAAAAAGATAGCGCAAAATTATTTAGAGCCAAGCCAACTACCTAATACAACGTTTGAGTGGCTAGCGCTAATGCAGCACTATGGCACACCTACTAGGTTGCTAGATTTAACTACATCTCCATTCATTGCATTGTATTTTGCAGTGATTAATTACGAAGAGAAAAGAGATGCTGCTGTTTGGAGGATCAACCCAAGTCTGCTCCATGAAGGGTCACTGGACAAGCTGAAAGAAACAGAATTTCCTTACGACATTTCAATGCATGGATTTCATCAGCCTGAATTCATATCAGACAAATATTTTCATGAAGCCTTTTTGTCGGGAAAACACAAGGCTTGTTTTATTCTAGAGCCTGAAAAAGCAGAAAAGCGATTGTATCAACAACAAGGAGCGTTTTTGGTTTCTAGTGGCGTTGGTGTTCGTACAGATGAAGTTCTAACTCAAGTTGTGTTCGATTTGATCACAAATAAATCATATAAGTATGGCGGCGGGGAGGAAAAGGGATTTTGGGACTGGAATATAGTTAAAGTAATAATTCCATCTAATATAAAGAAAAAGCTATTCTTACAGCTATTGGACATGAATATAAATAGTTCTACATTGTTTCCAGACCTGTCGGGTGCGGCAAGGCATGTTGCTGAATATGTCAAATCTACAGAATACATAGGCAACAGATGGAATCTAAGAAAAACATAACAATCGCATACACACGGATCGCAAAAAGCGCCGCTCGTTCCTCGCTATGCTTTTTGCGTCCGGTGATGCGTAGCGTTGGGCCGATGGATAACGCAGTCACGGCATAAGGGAACCATGAAAGTCGTCTACACACTCCCTGTCCGGTCAGGGTGCACCGCCCCCCTCGCATCGGGGGTCCAGCCTTTGACAGTGGGCAACGTGTCTGTGCAATGGAAAAGAGACGACGAGGGCACCCTTGAGGCAATAGTCATTGAGTTCAATAGCGTGGATCTAATCTATACACCTGAGGGGCGGATTGACCCTGCTCCAGCTCATTTACAAGAGCAAGCTTACCGAATAGCAACTTACATAGCGAACCGGATCTATATGCAGACCTCCATTGACGCAATCGATCCGCAGCATACGCTGCTGCATGCCCCCGAAGTCTTCCCAGAAGATCCAGATGAAGAAGCGGAGTTCAAACGCACGCCTAGGCGAATGTGGACCTCTATTAACTTTGGCTACTCAATTCGAGGCACATTCGACCCTACCCCATACAACCTAGGGTTCGACCACTCGGCGGCACATGGTTACTACGCCGATGCCCTCCGGGCGGCGAGCCTTTTTCAGAAGTTCGAGTTGCTCTACAAGGTTATCGAGTACTTCTTCGCAGAAGACGGTCCTGCTTTGGATAAGGCTGTTTCAACATACGCTTCCGCCTACGACGCAAGCTTCACACCCCAGGTAGTTAGGGATCTCAGGCTTCTTCGCAACAGAAGTGTTCACCCCCGTGCGCGAAAAGGGCACGTCAGCTCCGAGAATATCGCCAGCGTGCGGGAGGTTCGCGCCGGTATGCAAGCCATGAATAGACTGGCCACGTTACTCCTTGAGCACCCCACCTTCTGACCACGGTTACAGAGCATTTTAGGAATCTGATGTTCGACAGGAAAAAGCGCCCAACCAACGCTTCCAAGCGGACGCGGCAAAGCCGCGCCGTTGAAGCGACACGTTTCGCGGACGCTTCGCGCCCGCGAAACGGGCAAAACCCTATGAGAGAATGAAATGGCGATAATTTAAATGTTCTACGGCATCATCATTTCGATGTATTTCTTCGATAATCAGCAGCACAAGTTGCCGCACATTCATGTCAAGTATCAAGATGATGAAGCTGTGTTTTCTATCGCAGATGCAGAGCTAATCACTGGAAAACTAAAAACCAACAAAATGCGGCTCGTTCAAGCGTGGATAGAAATCCATAGAGATGAGTTGATGGCTGATTGGGAATTGGCAGTAAATGGCCAAGAGATATTCAAAATTGACCCTTTGAAGTGAGAGACCCCATGAACCCTCGAGTGAAAGATGTTACCCCAAACGACAATTACACGATAAATTTAGTATTCGATAACGGCGAAGAAAAAGTGTTCGATGTAGCCCCGTACTTGGATAAAGGAATATTCAAAGAATTAAGAGATATCAATATATTCAAATCAGTAAAGCCCGTTTTGGGTAGCATACAATGGATGCATGGGCAGGATTTTTGTCCAGACACTCTGTATCTGGCAAGCAAACGCATAACAAGGCCATAACCAGACCCAAAAAGCGCCGCTCCCTCGTCGCTCTGCTTTTTGGGTCTGGTTATGGCGATCGTTAGGCCCAATAATGAAAACATCCGTGGAATTTGATTCTGATCTATTCAAACCATTTTTGCCGGATGATTCCCAAGTCAATCCGAAGGTATATGGCGCCGAGTTGGCGTTCTGGCTATCTCGACAGCTTGCTGCGAAAGGAATAGTAACGTCCTATCCTAACTATGAAGATTGGGGATGGTTCATAGAGTACATTACAGACGATGAAGACGAGTACTGGTTGTGTTGTGGGAATAGAGAAGGCGCAAACAACAAATGGCTTTGCTATCTTAACGCGAAGGCCAAAAGTTTTTTTGGGCGGAATAAAGCAAAGCCCGAGAACGCCAAACCATTGTTGAACGCGCTCAAGTTCATATTAGACGAATGTCCAGGAATAACAGGCGTTAGCTGGAGCGAAGACGCCTATGGAGCCTAACCAAGCAGCTCAAGCGAACCCGTTAGACTCCACAGTTTTGTGCATGGCGCTATGTGCCATTATTGCACAAACACCGCCCCGATCCACGGTCTGCTTAGCTAGGGTATTATCCCGCTAAACGCTATTGAAAGTGTGTACGCTTATTGTCTTTGGAGGTGTCTATGACCCAAGCGTTTACTCCCCTCACCCGCTTGCGGGAGAGGGAACCGAATGATTACGCCATGCACAGGACATCGCGGCACGCCGCCAATGATGTCCGCGTTAGCTCTCTCAAATGACATTCACACGCATCCTCGACACTACGCTTGCCATAGCGACCGCACTTGCCTTGGTGGGATTGATAATACTAAAGGGCGATGCGTTGTACGTGGGCCTTTGGTATTACATCGCTGTTCCTGTTGTTATCTTGGGTGCCTGCACTGCACTTCGCCCCGCGCCTCTATTCTTGTTTGGCGCCGCATCGGCCACTGCGATTTCAATGCTGGCGGTTATGTCGATTAACTGGAATGCTACGCGCCCGGAGGGTCTATTAGGCTTGGGTCATTTGTTCTCGTTACCCGGAGCCTTCATCGGTGTACTGGTAACCGCCATTGTCGCAAGAAAGAAAGCCGCAACTCACCCGTTCGTCTTGTTCCTTTTTGGGTTTGTCGGCTTGCTCGTTGGCTACTTCCTCAACCAACTCGTGGTTTGCAACACAGTCATGTGGTGTGGCCCACTTTCTTTGCCCCTCAAGTGAGAGGACTAACCCTACGGTCACTACAAGCACTATGCGATAAAACCGCGCAGCGCCAGTTACCTTGAACATTGGGTGCGCAACACATGATTGACTACTACGCCGGTGAATACAGGGAGGTTGCGGAACTGTTCTCTCGATCAGTACACGAAATCGCGTCTCAAATGTATTCAGACGATCAAGTAAATGCCTGGGCGCCAGTGCCAGTAAACTATGCATGGTGGCAAGCGCGATGTGAACTCAAGCGTCCCTTTTTGTTCAGACAAGCGCGGATGATCGCTGGATTCATGGAGTTAGACAACGATGGGCATATAGATTGTCACTATACCCATCCTGAATTCACAAGAAAGGGCGTGGCAGGTATGCTGCTTAGCCATATCGTCAGCATTGCTGAAGCGCTCTCGATGCCACGACTGTATGTTGAGGCAAGCCACTTGATTAAGCCATTGTATGTAAAGCATGGCTTTCAATGTCTCCGATTGAATCATGTTGTTAAGGGTTCGGTGACAATAGAGAACTGGATTATGGAGCGCAACTTCACCCAACAAGGCGGTGCACCGGATGCCTTCGGCAGCGGTAATCTTTGACATTAGGCGCCATAGCGCACTGGTTAAAGGAATAAAATGTCATTTATACGCATAGTTGCCCTGACATCGCTGGCCATGATTGCATTTGCCGGCAATTCGCTGCTTTGCCGTGTCGCGCTAAAACACACCAGCATTGACGCAGCGAGTTTTACGACAATCCGACTGATCTCCGGCGCGGTAATGCTTTGGCTGATCGTGCGAATGAGTCGTGGCACACATACCGGCAAGGGTAACTGGCTATCGGCATTTGCATTATTTATTTATGCGGCTGGCTTTTCTTTTGCGTATGTGAGCCTGCCCACGGCAACGGGAGCACTGCTGCTCTTTGGCGCTGTCCAGGCAACAATGATCGGCCATGGCATTTGGGTGGGGGAACGTCTGCTGAGACTGCAACTCATCGGCCTTGTGCTCGCTCTCGCGGGACTGGTCGGTCTGTTGCTGCCAGGTCTTTCCGCGCCGCCCCTGTTTGGCTCCCTATTGATGTTGAGCGCGGGGGTTGCGTGGGGTGTCTATTCCTTGCGTGGGAAAGGTGCGGGCGATCCCACCAGGGTAACGGCGGGAAATTTTCTGCGCGCTGCTCCTATCGCGGCGGCATTGAGCCTATTGATGCATGATGGCGCTTCTCTGGATGACGCTGGATTTTGGTACGCGGTTTCATCGGGCGCGCTGACTTCTGGAATAGGGTACGCCATTTGGTACACGGCATTACCCACATTGAAAGCAACTAATGCCGCGACAGTACAACTCAGCGTTCCTGTCATTGCCGCCTTGGGGGGCATCGTTTTTCTCGGCGAGTCCTTAACAGTACGTTTGGTATTGGCGTCCGTAGCCATACTCGGTGGAATCGCGTTGGTCATTCTGGAGAAAAAAAACGCAACAGGCCTCCAACAAGCCACTCCAGCCGACACCACTTCGCGGCGTGACCGGGTTTGATCGTTAGCGCATTGACATATCACATTTGGAGGACACTATGGCAGACATTCGCAAGGAAACCGACAGCCTTGGCGAAGTCGATGTTCCCGCCGACAAGCTCTGGGGCGCACAGACTCAGCGTTCGCTCGTGCACTTCAGTATTGGCAAGGATCTGATCCCACAAGAGATGATCATCTCGTATGCCATTCTGAAGAAAGCCGCGGCCACCGCCAACCACGCCGGCAAGCGGCTCGCCGAACAGCCCTACAAGCTCATCGTGCAGGTCTGTGACGAGATCCTTGCTGGCCAGCATCACGACATGTTTCCGCTGCATGTGTGGATGACGGGCAGCGGCACGCAGTTCAACATGAACGTGAACGAAGTGATTTCCAATCGCTGCTGCCAACTCTCCGGCACGCCGCTTGGAAGCAAGACGCCGGTTCACCCCAACGATCACGTCAATATGGCCCAGTCGTCCAACGACTCGTTTCCCTCCGCCATGTACGTCGCGGCGGCGGTCAACGTGAAGCAGCGGCTGATCCCGTCAGTGCGGGCGCTACACGATGCGATCGCGACCAAGGTCGAAGAGTGGAAGGACATCATCAAGATCGGCCGAACCCATATGCAGGATGCAACGCCACTGACGCTCGGCCAGGAATGGTCGGGCTATACAGGGATGATCGCGGACAATCTCAAGCGGATCGACACCGCGTTGGAGGGGGTTTATCGCCTGGCGCTAGGCGGCACGGCGGTGGGCACCGGCATCAACTCGGCGCCCGGCTTCGCCGAGACGGCCGCGGCGGAAATCGCCAAACTCACGGGTCTGCCGTTCGTCAGTGCGCCGAACAAGTTCGCCGTACAGGGCGCCCACGACGCCTTGGTGCATCTTTCCGGCACGATGCGCACGCTGGCCGTGTCCCTCTACAAGATCGCCAACGACATCCGGCTGATGTCTTGCGGCCCGCGGGCCGGTTTCGCCGAACTGCTGATCCCAGAGAATGAGCCCGGCTCCTCGATCATGCCGGGCAAGGTGAATCCGACCCAGGCCGAGGCGCTGACGATGATCGCCGTGCAGGTCATGGCGAACGATGTGGCCGTGGGTTTCGGTGGCGCCAGCGGTTATCTTGAGATGAATGTGTACAAGCCGTTGATGATCTTCAACATCATCCATTCCATCACGATTCTGACGGACGGATGCGCCAACTTCCGCAAGTTTCTGGTCGAGGGCACGAAGCCGAATCACAAAAAGATCGGTGAGTACGTAGAACGCTCGCTAATGCTGGTGACGGCGCTCGCGCCGGTCATTGGCTATGACAAGGCATCGGAAATCGCGCACCACGCGATGGACAACGACCTCACGCTGAAGGCCGCGGCACTGAATCTCGGTTTCGTGACGGAAGACGAGTTCGACCGCATCGTCGATCCAGCGAAGATGGTCAGGCTCTACGTGGCCACGAAATGAGAGGCCAGTATGTGCAGGTAAAGAGATCAACAACCGATCGTCCAACAACGAGAAGCTTCGCTTCGTTACGGACGAACTGAAAGGTGTTGATCTAGTGGGCTGCCGCACAAGTTTTGACAGGTGATTTCAGGTTCAATTTGATGTTTATCAAACACATAACATGGTGTTACCTGTCAGAATTTATGCGATAGCCCACTAGCCGATCTTACGCGATGAATTCAACCGCCAACCCCAGAGAGGAGAAACCCATGTCGGATTCCAGCACTGCCATCAGCAAACGCGGCATCGACATCCTGCAAGATCCCACCCTGAACAAGTCCACCGGCTTCACCGAGGCTGAACGTCAGGCACTGGGGCTGGTGGGGCTGGTTCCAGATGTGACTGAATCGGCAGATCTCCAGCTCCGCCGGGTCATGCGGCAACTCAGCCACAAGAACACTGATCTCGATCGCTACATCTACCTCGTCAATCTGCTTGACCACGACGAAACCCTTTTCTACCGCACGATCATGTCCGATCCAGCGCGGTTCCTGCCCATCATCTATGACCCGACCATCGGCGAAGTTTGTCTCAAGTTCGGACATATCTTCCGAGGTTCCAGGGGTATGTATTTATCGATCGCTCGCCGAGGACGGGTGAAGGACGTGCTCCGCAACTGGCCCGTCAGAGATGTGAGATTCATCTGCGTCACGGACGGAGGGCGCATTCTCGGCTTGGGAGATCTCGGCGCCAACGGCATGGGGATTCCCATCGGCAAGCTTCAACTCTACACGGCGGCGGCAGGAGTGCCGCCCGAACAATTGTTACCCATGTACCTCGACGCAGGGACCAACAACGAGCAATACTTGAACGATCCGCTGTACCTGGGTTTGCGCAAGACGCGCCCTTCCACCATCGACCTTTATTCCTTCGTGGACGAGTTTGTCCAGGCGGTGCAGGAGGTGTTCCCCAAGTGCTGCATCCACTTCGAGGACTGGACCGGTGTCGATGCGGTACACCTGCTTGAGCGGTATCGCGACAAGTACTGTGTCTACAACGACGATGTGCAGGGCACGGCGGGCATCACCCTTGCCGGCATGATTAACGCGACCAAGCTCAAGGGCACGCAACTGAAGGACGAGAAGTATCTGTTCCTGGGCGCGGGCTCGGCTGGCATCGGTCTGGCCAACCTGCTCTGTTCGGCTCTCGTTGCACAAGGCATGACGCTCAAGGACGCCCAGTCACGGGTGCACATGTTCGATGTCAATGGTCTGCTTGAATCGACCCGCGCGGATCTCGTGGACTTCCAGATGCCTTATGCGCACCCGCACGCGCCGACCAAAGACTTTGTCGCCGCGATTGCAAGCATCAAGCCGACGACGATCATCGGCGTCAGTACGGTCGGCGGCGCCTTCACTCAACAGGTCGTCGAAACCATGTCGCGGATTAATGAGCGCCCCGTGATCCTGGCGCTGTCGAACCCGACCGAGCGTGCGGAGTGCACGGCCGAGCAAGCGTACACTTGGTCGAAAGGCACGGCCATCTATGCTGCTGGAGTTCAGTTTCCGCCAGTCCACATCAACGGCCAGACCTTCTTGCCGGGACAAGCGAACAACTTCTACATTTTCCCGGCGGTTGGCATGGCCATCTATGCGACACAAGCCAAACGTGTTTCCGACGAGATGTTCATCGAGGCCGCGGCGGCAGTTGCAGATCAAGTGCCGGATGCACTGCTGAAGCAGGGGCGCCTGTATCCACCGCAGGCGAATATTCTCGAAACAGAGATCAAGACGGCGGCCCGGGTCGCAAAGCTCGTATTTGATAGTGGGCTGGCACGAGTTGATCGTCCGGCCGACATGGAGGCATTCATTCGTAGCCACGTTTACCAACCGGAGTACAAGAAGCTTGTATGAGGGTAAGCGTTTACTCCCCTCGCCCGCTTGCGGGAGAGGGGACTGAATGATTACACTAAAGGAAAAGTCACCTCGATTATGAAAAAGATTATCGTGATTGCCATTATTGTAACTATTGGTTGGTATGGAAACTATCTATATAAAAAACATGGGCTAGCGCTCATGCAGAACTCTTCAACTAACCTGGCATATGAAAAAGAAGTAAAATGTATTACTAAAGATGGCAGCGTTATATACGGAAGTGTGCCGCATGGAACTATATGCGAAAGAGTCGAGCCAATTGAAGGTTCATTAACGGTGGTTCGTAGCACCTCCTCTAGCCAAAGAAAAGACGGATGGCATTCATCTTCTAGTTCCAGCGAAGAAAATAATAGAGTCTCAAATTTCAAATGTGACGGTAGAATACATTGTTCTCAAATGAAATCCTGTGACGAAGCCACTTTCTTTTTGAGAAATTGTCCCGGCGTCAAGATGGATGGAGATAACGATGGCATTCCTTGTGAGAATCAATGGTGCGGATAATGAACAACATGTAGCAGGAATCAGGTCTTTTTGCGAAAAACCGAGATCAGATCAATTGATCTTTTTCCACTGAATTAAAAATTGCAATGAATTGAACTGTAGGGCTTTTACCACTCTGGCAACCATTAGAGAGTCGCCAATGAAAAATATTTCCATCTTGCCAGCAGTTTTTGCCACCGTTCTCGCCGGCTGTGCCTCAGCCCCGCCGGGGTCGGCTTCCGCGCCGGCACGCACGGAAGTTTGCCAAGCCACCGATGAGCAAGAAATTTCAGCCTTGTTTGACCGCTGGAACCGCTCGCTGCAAACCGGTGACCCACACCAAGTCGTCGCCAACTACGCCGAACGCTCCGTGCTTCTTCCCACCGTATCGAACAAACCGCGACTCACCTCGGCCGAGAAAGAAGATTATTTCCATCACTTCCTTAAAAACAAGCCCATGGGCGTGATCGACTCAAGAACCATAGAGATTGCTTGTAACACCGCGGTTGACACTGGACTCTATACGTTCACCTATGGCACCACGGGCGCTCAAGTCAAGGCTCGCTACACCTATACCTACCAATGGAACGGAAAGCAGTGGTTGATCACAAGCCACCACTCTTCCGCAATGCCAGAAACGAACTGAGCCACCAACGAGCATACCCCTTTGCAAAAAGTCGCCAGCACGGTGTTGCATGAATCAATATAGACCCGACAGTCAGTAGCCGAATGTGTAGCAACGGCATGACTTGCGCGGGCAAATGCGAAACCGACCGCTGCGCTATAATTCCCGTCCCCACAACAACAACGACAGGTTGCGACGACAGCCATGACACGACGGGAGTTACTGACGCGGTTGCTACAACTGGCCGCCTGCGGAATGCCGCCGGTTTCCTTCCGCGCCGCCACGGCGGGCACCCCCTCAAGCGACGGGCAACCGTTCAGCCGGGACTGGTTACGGGAAACCGCCCAACAGTTGGCACGGGAACCGTATACCGCTCCCGCTGACGCCCGGCCGCCGTGGCTGGCGGCCATGAATTGGGACGACTACCAGGCCCTCAACAACTTTCGCATCGATCACGGCCTGTGGGCCGGCGGCGAACTGCCGTTCCAGGCGCGATTCTTTCACCTGGGACTGTACTTCCACCATCCCGTCGCCCTGTACGAAGTCGCCGCCGGCCAGGCCCGGCCGATCACCTTCTCGCCGGACATGTTCAAGTACGGCCCGCGGGTCAAGGACCGAATCCCGGAACAGGTCGGCGATCTCGGTTTTGCCGGCTTCCGCGTCAACAGCCGCGCCGACTGGGACCGCGACATGTTCTCCTTCCTCGGCGCCAGCTACTTCCGCGCGGTCGGCGCCAGCAAGCAATACGGTCTGTCCGCCCGTGGCCTGGCCATCGACACCGGCATGGAGCGCCCGGAGGAATTCCCCGCCTTCCGGGCGTTCTGGCTGGAGCGGACGGCGGCGGATGCCAAGACATTGACGATTCATGCCCTGCTCGACGGCCCCAGCATCACCGGCGCCTACACCTTCGTGGTCGAGCCGGGCGACACCACGACCATGCAGGTCGAAACCCACCTGTTCCCCCGCCGTCCGATCGAGCGCCTGGGCATCGCGCCGATGACCTCGATGTTCCAGTGCGGCGAGAACGACCGACGGGTGTCCGACGATCACCGCCCGGAGATTCACGACTCCGACGGCCTGGCGCTGTGGACCGGCACGGGCGAGTGGATCTGGCGGCCGATCCTCAACCCGCACTATCTTCGGGTCAATTCCTTCCTGGACGACAACCCGCGCGGCTTCGGCCTGCTGCAACGCGACCGGGATTTCAACCACTATCAGGACGACGTTTCCTTCTACCACAAGCGTCCGTCGCTGTGGGTGGAGCCGCTGGGAAACTGGGGCCGGGGGATGGTGCAACTGGTCGAATTGCCGACCGCCGACGAAACCCTGGACAACATCGTGGCGTTCTGGAATCCGGCGGAGCCGGCGCAACCCGGTCGGGAGATCAGCTTCAGCTACCGCCTGTACTGGGGCGCGCAACCGCCGGTCCAGCCGACGGTCGCCGAGGTCGTCGCCACTCGACTGGGCAAGGGCGGGATGCCCGGCCAGAAACTCACCGAGCCAATGCGCAAGTTCGTGATCGACTTCGAGGGCGGGCCGCTCGACAGTCTGCCCAAGGACGCCAGGCCGCAAGCGGTCGTCGTCGTCTCGCGCGGGGAAATTCGCGATACGGTCGTCAAACCGATCGCGGAATCGAAGCTGTGGCGCTGCCATTTCGATCTAGTGGCCGGCGGCGCCGAACCGGTGGACCTGCGCTGCTACCTGCGCGACGCCGCCGGGGCGCTGAGCGAAACCTGGTTGTATCAGTGGTCGCCGCCGCCGGCCACCGCTGCTTGAGAAGCGTGTTGGCACAGTCCATGGGGGCTTAAGGCGTTGAAAAACAACTCTCACCCCAGCCGCTCTCCCATGGGGAGCGAGGTTTTTTGTCCGGGCGCTTAGCCGCCACCCGCCTTGAGCAGGGCCGCGCCCTTGCGCTGAGCCTCGGCAAATAGTACCGCCACCGCGCAGGAGGCCAGCCGGGTCTGGGCACTGTCGGCGCGGCTGGTCAGCACGATGGGCGCGCGGGCGCCGAGCACGATACCGGCCGCCTCGGCCCCCGCCATGAAGGTCAGTTGTTTGGCCAGCATGTTGCCCGCCTCCATGTCGGGCACCACCAGGATATCGGCCTTGCCGGCCACCGGCGAAACGATGCCCTTGGTCCGCGCCGCGCCCTCGTCGATGGCGTTGTCGAAGGCCAGCGGACCATCCAGCAGACCGCCGGTGATCTGGCCGCGGTCGGCCATCTTGCACAGCGCGCCGGCATCCAAAGTGGAAGGAATCTTGGCGGTGACCGTTTCCACCGCCGACAGAATCGCCACCCTAGGCTGTGGTATACCGATGGCGTGGGCCAGGTCGATGGCGTTCTGGATGATGTCGCGCTTCACCTCCAGCGTCGGCAGAATATTGATGGCGGCGTCGGTGATGATGATCGGGCGCGGAAAGGTGGGCACCGCCAATACGAAGCAGTGGCTGATGCGCCGCTCGGTGCGCAGGCCACCGTCCTTCTTCACCACCTCGGCCAGCAATTCGTCGCTATGCAGGCTGCCCTTCATCAACGTTTGCGCCTCGCCGGAAAGCACCATGGCGACCGCCAGTTCGGCGGAGTGGTGGCTGTGCTCGGACGGCACCAACCGATACGGTGTCAGGTCCAGATTCTCTTGCGCGGCAATGACCCGGATCTTGTCCTCCGGTCCGATCAGAATGGGTGTGATCAAATTATGCTCGGCCGCCTCGATCGCGCCCCGCAGCGCATCGGCGCTACACGGATGGACCACCGCGCAACCCAGGGCGGGGAGACCCTCGCAGGCTTTCAGCAACTCCAGGTAGCGGTTGTCGCGGCGCAATTGGACCTTCGGCAAGTCCTTGAGTGCGTGCCGCTGCTTCACCGTGGGTGCGAGCACTTCCATCAGGCCGGTCGCCACTTCGACGCCGGCCGGATCGACGGCCCGACAGTCGAGCACCACGACGCCGGTCTCGGTCCGCTTTTCCATCACCGTCGCCGTGGCGGTGACCGACACGCCGACCGCCACCGGCCGATGCAGACGGACATCGATATGGCGGGCGATGGAGCCCAGCCCCGGCAGCCGGGTACCGGCCAGCGTGGCGAACAGCACGGCGGACCAGCCGGTTTGCCCGCCGCCCTGTCCGTACATCGAGGTGTCCGCCGGCCCCGGATCGAGATCGATCAGATTGAGATTGCCGGTAATCACCGCCAGCGCCTCGACGCCATCCCGATCCAAGGCCCGCGTCAGGCTGGCCTGATCGCCGATTTGAATCTCGTCGAAGGTCTTGTTTTCAATCATTTCCATCATGGTTTCCCCTTTTGCCGCGATCCGGTCCGCCCGCCGACCCATCGCCGATGGGTTCCGATTATAACCCTCTTAACCCTATCTGAAATGTGGTCTATCCGGGTTCCAGCGGATTGCATGCACTATATTTTCCGGCCGGCGCTGGATTTCGGCCCAACTTGCGACAATAAGAAGAGTGCGGGTTTGATCGCTGGCGTCGGCGGCAACCCCACAACCACGCCGCGCCCGTTGGCGGACCGGCGTCCAATCCGGTTGGTAAGGAGTAAGGAAATGGTCTTTCGCTTCCTGCAATCCATCTTCGCCACGACGCCCACCCCGTCCGGCAAATCCGATGCAACCCTGATTCGGGCGGCGATCGAGCGGGTAGTGGACGGCACCGACCCCCGTCTGCGCTTCGTCAATCACTACCAGCGGATTCTATGGCATGGCGTGGAGCGGTCGGTCGAACATGTGAGCACGCTAATCGACAGTCTGCCCCCCGCTTTTGAGGTCAGCAAACGGGAATTCACCGCCGACCCTCGCCTGCGCGCCCTGTTTGCATCGTCCGAACACCTGCGGGAGATTCTGAGCTTTGGCCCGGCTTTGAACCAATACCGCCAGCAGCATTCCGGCCTGCTGCCCGCGGTGCTGTACGCCGCGCTTGGCGTGGACAGGATCGAAAAAAGGGTGCTTGGCGTGGACTTGCAGGGCGACATGCTCCGGCGGGACGTGGCGCAGACCATGGTCAATTTCCGCAACCACCGGCTGGCGTTCCTCACGGAAAGCGAGACGGAAACCCGTTGGGAACTCAAGAAACAGGCTTTCGACTACCTGATCGAAATCGCGCTGAAGCGGCTGATCTCGATCCGGACCCGACGGGAGCAATTGGAGCGGGAACAGCGACATCTGCTGCAAAAGCAGGCCCGACTGTTGAAATCGGCCAAACTGGGGCTGGAGTCCCTGCTGGAAACAGCGTCTCCCGAGGTGCACGATCCCGCCGCCATCGAGCGGCAACTGCGGGAGGTCAAGGCGGAACTCAATGAGATGCGCGCCGATTCGGCCACCATCAAGGACCACCTGGAGCGAGTCGCCTCCACGCTGCGCGAACCGGAGCAGCACCTGCGCATGGATCGGGTTACGCTGACCCTGGACCAGATGAACCAGAAAGTGGCGCCGAACTCGTCCCGCGTCGCCAGCACCCTGGCGTTTGACGAGACTCTGCTCGGCGACGATCGCCGGCTCACCACGCTGCTGGTCCGGTTCCCGACCAGCGAAATTCAGCCGAAACCGGATTTTTTCGAGGAAGCCCACCGCCTGCTGACGCTGTGAACGCGGCGGCGCTCGCTAGCCCGACGCCAGCCGGTGGGCGTACCGGGTGGTTTCCGGCAAGCGATAGCGGGTGCAGCAACCCATCACATAGCCGATGGCCGTTTCCAGGCCGATGCGATGGCCGGATGAGACGTACAGCGGCTTGAAGCCGGGCCGGGTGCGCAGCACCGCGCCGATGACCTCGCCATCCGCCCGCAGCGGCGCCCACGCCCCGCGCGATTCCGGCGCCGGCTCATGGGTCCCAAACAGCCGGGTCTTGGCCACGCCCACCGAGGGAATATCCACCAGCAGGCCGAGATGGCTGGCGATGCCCAGGCGACGCGGATGGGCGATGCCCTGCCCGTCGCACAGCAGCAAATCCGGCGGCTCGCGCAAGCGCTCCAGCGCCGCCAGCACCGCCGGCAGCTCGCGGAACGACAGCAGGCCCGGAATATAGGGAAAGGTGGTCGGCCGGCGGGCGACGGCGGTTTCCAGCACATCCAGTTCGGGATAGCGCAGCACCGCCACCGCCGCCCGGGTTACGCCGCCGCCCGCCTCGAAACCCACATCCACCCCCGCCACCCGGCGCACCGGGCCGATCTGGTCGGTCAGAATCAGGTGGGCCCGCAGGTTTCGTTGCAGGGCAACCGCCGCCGCCGGGTCGAGATCCCATGGATGAACGTGATACGGTTTCATGCCGCAAGTTTATTCGTCGCCCGGTCGC